>NZ_CP095413.1:3365000-3981250 GCF_023016285.1 Muricauda sp. SCSIO 64092 | reverse complement strand
AACTGTTTGATATGTCCAAACAGGCATCACCAGCAATGAAATGGTCGATACTGTGTTGTCGCCTGAATTTTCTCCCGTCCAGCTTCTTATGCTGCAACTGTTTCCAAAGAAATGCTTCCGCCGTGGTCAGGTTTTGCCTTAAATCTTTCCGATGCTGACGCAATTCAGGTTTGTTATGCTTTTTCATGGTTGGACCAAAACTAGCAAAAACAAAAACTCCTTTCCCTAGACAGGGAAAGGTGACGTTACAGCGGAACGCCGGAAAGGGTGGAAAAAACAATCCCTTCCGTCTTGCTGCCCAGCAGCAATCCACCTTCCCTTGACCAAGGGAAGGAACTGTTTGATATGTCCAAACAAGCATAACCAACACCAAAAAGAAATCAATCTAAACCGGCTTAATGATACATGGAAAACAGCTCTGTTGCTTTATTGTACGCAGCTTCAAAGACCATCCAATTCACTCCGGTATCCGCCTTTTGCGCCGTAAAATAGGAAAGCATCTTTTCGGTGGGCATATTTCCGGTAAGCTCATCTTTGGCCATGGGGCAGCCACCAAAACCCTGTACGGCCCCATCAAATCGTCTGCAACCGGCCTGGTAGGCCGCTTGGACTTTCTCGTGCCAACTGGTTGGGGTGGTATGCAAATGGGCCCCAAATTCAATATCAGGGTATTTGGGTATCAAATTGGAAAAGAGATAATCGATGACTTCAGGGGTGGAACTGCCAATGGTATCGGATAGTGAAAGGATTCCAACCCCCATTTCCGCCAGCTTTTCCGTCCACTCCCCTACGATTTCCACATTCCAGGGATCCCCATAGGGATTTCCAAACCCCATGGAAATATAGGTGACCACCTTTTTGTTGGACGCATGGGCAATCCCAAGGATTTCCTTTAAGGTTTCCACGGACTGATCAATGGTCTTATGGGTATTCCGCATTTGAAAGTTCTCCGAAATGGAAAACGGAAAACCCAAATAATCAATTTCTGGGTGCACACTGGCATTATGGGCGCCACGTACATTGGCCACAATGCCCAATAGCTTACTTTTTGTTCGTGTGAGGTCCAATCTGGCCAGGACCTCAGCAGTATCCTGCATTTGCGGAATGGCCTTGGGGGAAACAAAACTTCCAAAATCCAGGGTATCAAAACCACATCCCAACAAGGCCTGAATGTATTTGGCTTTCTGTTCCGTAGGAATAAAAGCTTTAATGCCCTGCATTGCATCCCGGGGACATTCTATGATTTTGACCTTTGTATTGGACATGTTGTAAAAGTACGAATAGCCCCCTAGCCCCCAAAGGGGAAAAGGGGTATTAGGTGTTAGGTGTTAGGTGTTAGGTGCTAGGTAAGGCGAGAAGCGTAGGTAGAACAATTCTTGAACAACACTCCTTTAACCCACCAACAAATACACCGCTATCCCTACAAAAACCACAATCTGTAACCATTTGAAAAAAACCGACACCTTGGGTGTTTTGGAGATATAAGTGGAAATACTACCGGCCATGATTGCCATACCCCCAAAAATCAATGTGGAAACCATGATGAACAAAAACCCAAGGGTATAAAACTGAATAACGGGATTTAGGGAATCGCTAAAAAGAAAGGCCGGAAAAAAAGCCAGGAAAAAAATGGTCACCTTGGGATTGAGCACATTCATCCAAAATCCTTTTTTAAATAAGCCTGTCAATCGCAGTTCCGTGGTATTTCCCTGGGACAGTTCAATACCAGAGCCTTCCCTGAACACCATAAATGCCAGGTACATCAGATAGGCAGCCCCAAACAGTTTTATGACCCAGAAAAGGGTTTCACTTCGCTTTATCACTTCGGAAACCCCAAAAGCCAACAGGGTCGTATGAATCAAACAACCGGTCATTAGCCCCGCCACCACCGCCAAACCGTATTTTTTGCCATTAGCCATACTCAGGGTCAGCACAAAAATATTGTCAGGACCGGGTGAAATGGCCAACGCCGCCGTGGCCAATACAAATCCAAGAAGTATTTCGTAATCCAAGAAAGGGTCATTAGCGGTTTTCAAAATACAAATTCCATCTCAGGTTTTTTGTACCTTAAACGCAAAAACAATGAAGAACAATTACAAGGCCTACTTGTTATTCTTGGGTCTGGCATTTGGCCTTACCTTTGGCATTGCCATGTTTGTAAAAAATACTGAAAAGCCCAATTCCATAACCGAAATTGAAAAAACCAAGACCTTGCGCCACGTCGTTCTGTTCAAATTTAAGGAAGGTACTTCTCCCGAAGAGCTAAAGGCAATTGAAGCTGCATTCTCGGATTTACCTTCCAAGATCCCCGAGATTATTGCTTTTGAATGGGGATTGAACAATAGTCCCGAGGGTTTGGACAAAGGTTTTACCCATTGCTTTTTTGTGAGCTTTAAAGACGAACAGGGCCGCGAAACCTATTTGCCCCATTCGGACCATAAAGCTTTTGTGGATTTGGCTTCACCACATATTGAAGATGTCCTTGTGGTGGATTACTGGACGGATTGACCTACCAGGTATATTCCGGTGGTTCAATGGTATTCATCCGTAAATAGAGATTGGCCTTGGCCCTGTGATTGGCCATATGGTCCTGCACGTAAAAAAGCGCAAAAGCCCGACTTACCACATTGCCACTGTGATACATGGTACAGGTTTCGTCCAACTGATCCTGCTCAATGGTCCTGATGACTTGCGTAGTATAGTCGAATCCCTTTTTTAAAAGTTGGATGATCTCTTCTTTTGTTAAGGTCGAAGCATCCGGAGCGTTGGGTTTTACCTTCATGCCCTGAACATATCTTTTGGTCAATAATTCAATGGTATAACCAATATGCACCATTTGTTCCGCAAAGGTTTTGCTGACTTCCGTTGGTTGATACCCATAAAGTTCCTCCGGCATGGCCTCAGCTACTTCCAGGCAGTGTTCTCTAGCTTCCAACCATACGGGAAGGTACATTTTGGTAAAATCCGTTCTGGGCATTTCATCGGTTTGTGCCCAAAGCAGATGGGAGGTCAAAAAGGCCAGTGATAAGAAGAGTGGTCTCATACCAAAAACTTTAGTGTTCTTGGCTCAAGATAGCTTTATTGATGCGTTTTATCAAACTGGGTCCTTCATATATAAATCCTGTATACAACTGTACCAAATCCGCTCCGGCCTCCAATTTTTCAAGGGCATCCTCTGCAGAATGAATGCCGCCGACCCCAATAATGGGAAATGCCTTTTTGCTTTTCTCCGAAAGAAAACGAATGACCTCAGTACTTCGTTTGGCCAACGGTTTCCCACTTAGTCCTCCCTTTTCCTCAACCAGTGTCAAGTGTGACTTGAGTCCTTTTCGCCCGATGGTGGTATTGGTGGCAATTACCCCATCTATCTTGGAAGCTTTGACAATGCTGATAATATCCAATAACTGGGCATCCGTAAGGTCCGGTGCGATTTTTAACAGAATTGGTTTTTCCGGTGATTCATATTTTTTGGCGAGCTTGATGTTTTCCCGCTTTAGCTTTTTTAAGATATCGGTAAGTGGTTTCTTGTCCTGAAGTTCCCGCAAACCAGGTGTGTTGGGAGAGCTTACATTGACCACAAAATAGTCCACATACTCAAATAGGGCATCAAAACAGATAAGATAATCCTTGACCGCATCCTTATTGGGCGTCACTTTGTTTTTCCCAATGTTACCCCCAATCAATACGCGCTGTTCTTTCCGCAATCGTTCCACGGCATCAAAAACCCCTTCATTATTAAAGCCCATTCTATTAATGATCGCCTTATCCTCAATTAAGCGGAACAATCGTTTTTTTGGATTGCCGGGTTGGGGCTTGGGGGTCAATGTACCAATTTCTATAAACCCAAATCCCAAATCCGATAATTCATTGAAAAGCTTGGCATCTTTATCGAATCCTGCCGCCAACCCCACTGGATTTTTAAACTTCAGACCAAAAACCTCCCTTTCCAATTTTGGATCGTCCATACTGAAAAGCTTTCGGAATACGGTTGAAAAACCTAGTCTGGAAAGTAGTTTAATTGATGAGAAGGAGAAGTGGTGAACAGTTTCGGGATCAAGCAAAAATAACAGGGGGCGAATTACCAGCTTGTACATTAACACTTATTTTCCGTAAAAATAGAAAGTCTAACGAAAGCACCCTTCAAAAAGGGCTATTTTTCGTTCATTGACCTTGGGGCATATAGGGGACTTCGATTGACCTGGTTACAGAGCATGATATAAAGGTTGTACTGCTCGTTGGTAAAAATACCCAACATTCGCTTGTCCAATAATTTAATGTTGTTCTGCATGCTGTCCAACAAAGCCTTGTATTTATGGGACATTATCAATAAATCCTCTACAGAACTTTGGGCATGGTTCTTTAATAGGTTCTGCGCTTTAATCTCAAAAATCTCGTTCCTAAATTGCAGTTCCGCGCCCCAATTGCGCATTTGTTCTATTTGCTCATCGGTCAACTCAAATACGGTTCGGATCATTTCATCATCCTTACCCCCAATACCCAAAAGACAATCCTCCTGGGAAAAGAGCATAAGTGGTCCTAGAAATAACAATAGTAAATATCGTATCAATCCCAATGGTTTAAGAAAGGAAAGATAGATTCTAATTTCAACCCGACGGAAAAACAAGGACGAATTAAACCGTATTTTTGATAAAAAGCATTTTAATGGAAAAATTACTACCCCGTTTTCTGGATTATGTAGCTATTGACACCCAAAGCGATCCGCGTTCAAAAACCACTCCAAGCACCAAAAAACAGTTGGTTTTGGCCAAAAAGTTAGTGTTTGAATTGCACCAAATTGGTATGCAGGAGGTCTCCATTGATGAAAATGGGTATATCATGGCCAGTTTGCCCAGTAATTTGGATAAAACAGTGCCCACCATTGGCTTTATTGCACATTATGATACTACACCTGATTTTACCGGTTTCAATGTGAAACCCAAAATAATCGAAGATTATGATGGCGGGGACATTGTATTGCATACCACTAAAAACATCATACTATCTCCAGATTATTTTGAAGAGCTATTGCACTATAAGGGGCAGACGTTGATCACAACGAATGGCACCACACTTTTGGGCGCTGACGATAAGGCGGGCCTGTCGGAAATCATTACAGCCATGGAATATCTTATCAAACATCCGGAAATAAAGCACGGCAATATCCGTATTGCCTTTACACCGGATGAGGAAATAGGAAGGGGAGCCCATAAATTTGATGTGAAAAAGTTTGGTGCGGACTGGGCCTATACCATTGATGGCAGTCAATTGGGAGAGTTGGAATATGAAAATTTCAACGCGGCAAGTGCCAAAATCACCTTTACGGGAAAAAGTGTCCACCCTGGCTATGCCAAAGGAAAAATGGTGAACGCAATTATACTCGCCAACACCTTTATAAGCTTGTTGCCCAAACGGGAAACCCCTGAAACCACGGAAGATCGAGAAGGCTTTTTTCATGTTCATGACATTAAGGGATCCATTGAAAGTGCGCAATTGGAACTGATCATAAGGGACCATGATGAGGAACAATTTGAGGCAAGGAAGGAACTACTGTCCAATATTGCGACCAAACTCAATAAGCAATACCGGGAAGAGTTTGTAACACTTGAAATCACCGACCAATACCGAAACATGCGGGAAAAGATAGAACCCGTGTTCCATATTGTGGAAATCGCCGAAGAGGCCATGATGCAATTGGGCATTGAGCCCCTAATAAAGCCCATACGCGGCGGAACGGATGGCTCACAGTTAAGTTTTATGGGATTGCCCTGCCCCAATATTTTTGCAGGGGGGCATAATTTCCATGGCAAATATGAGTACATCCCTTTGGAAAGTATGGAAAAGGCCGTAGACGTAATTGTAAAAATTTGCGAACTTACCGGGGAGAAATTTATGAGCCATGGAAAAAAATAAAAGCGCGGATGCGTACTATGCGGCCGAGCATCACTATCAAGAAGCCATAGTCCACCTTAGAAATTTAGCCAAAACAACTGAGGCCATAGAAACTTGCAAATGGGGAATGCCCGTCTACACCATCAACAACAAAAATGTATTTGGCATCTGTAGGTTCAAGGCATTTTTCGGTATTTGGTTCTATCAAGGGGTATTTCTAAAAGATCCCAAAGGCGTATTACGAAAT
Organism: Muricauda sp. SCSIO 64092; assembly: GCF_023016285.1. GTDB lineage: Bacteria > Bacteroidota > Bacteroidia > Flavobacteriales > Flavobacteriaceae > Croceivirga. Next base: position 3,975,114 of record NZ_CP095413.1, on the reverse strand, counting down.
GCGCAAGAAGGAAAAACAAAGGCGATGCGCCACTGGAATTTCACTTCTATTGAAGAAATAGATGATAAAGGCGTTTTGGCCTACATCAATGAAGCTATAGAAAACCAAAAACTGGGAAAAGAGATAACACCTGAAAAAAAGAGCGCAGCATATGCCATGCCTTCCCAATTAAAAGAAGCGCTGGAAAAAAACTCAAAATTACATACTTCGTTCAACGCTTTTTCCCCCTATAAACAAAAGGAGTTTGCCGAATATATCAATGAGGCCAAACAAGAAAAAACCAAATGGAACCGCCTGGAAAAAATTCTTCCCATGATTGAAAAAGGGGTCGGTCTAAATGATGCTTACCGAAAGTCCTGATTTTAAACATCAGGTAGTTTCCAACCATTGTGGTAAACCGGTGTCATCAATGCATTTGATTTGGAGTCCGCAAACGCCTTTTTATTGGCATCCCAGTATATCCTATTCCCGGTTTTGTAGGCAATATTCCCCATGTGGCAAACCAAGGCCGTATTGTAACCTACTTCAATTGGAGCATTCAATAGCTTGGAATCCCTGGATTTTATGGCTTCAATAAAGTTTGTGGTGTGTAAATCCAGTCCATTGCCTTCATTTTGACGTAGTGGGATTGCTTCCATTTTTGGTCCAAGGTCCTTACTCCAGTCCGGTCTCTCATTTTCGGGAATAACCTCCCATCCCCCCCTATTTAAAACTAAGGTGCCATTATTTCCAATAAAGGCGATTCCGTGGTCACGACCATAATTGCCCCCGTCAATACCGGTTGCATGTTCCCATAAAATGGAATAGCCATCATATTCATATACCGTTTGTAAGGTGTCCGGAGTTTCAGAGGCATCATTGGGATAGGCAAATTTTCCTCCAATGGCCATGACCGATTTTGGGGTACCCGCCTTCATTCCAAAAAGGGCATAGTCCATAAGATGTACGCCCCAATCCGTCATTAGCCCCCCGGCATAGTCCCAGAACCATCGAAAATTAAAGTGGAATCGATTGGGGTTGAAAGGCCTCTTGGGCGCTGGCCCCAACCACATATTATAATCCACACCTGTGGGGACGGCAGTATCGTCCAACAAAGGAACGGGCTGCATCCAACCTTGGTAGGCCCATACTTTGACCAAACGAATTTCACCCAGCTTACCGGAATGTACAAAGTTTATGGCATCCACAAAATGAGGCTGGCTCCGTTGCCATTGCCCAATTTGAACCATACGATCACTGGAATTCACCTTCTTGAGCATGGCCTTGCACTCATGGATGGAGTTCGCAATTGGCTTTTCACAGTAGACATCCTTTTTGGCATCAATGGCGTCAATGAGTTGCAAACAGTGCCAATGATCGGGCGTTCCAATAATGACCACCTCCACATCACTATCCTCCAATAGTTTTCGATAATCTGTATACCATTTGGGCTTTTTGATGTTGGCCTTTTCCAGGTCGGACGTTCTATTTTCCAAAACACTTTTATCCACATCACAGAGGGCCACTACTTCTATTTCACTATGCTTCAACATAGAGGATAGATTGGAGAATCCCATCCCCTTACAGCCTATTAGACCTACCTGGATCTTATCGTTTGGGCTTATCTTTTTGCGCATGGACCCCAATAGTTCCATTGGGAACAGTGTCCCTATTCCCAACGCCCCCATATAAAGTGATCCGGATTTGATAAAGTGCCTTCTTGTAGCCATTTTTTTGGATTTGCACTTAAGTTACAAACAAAAAAGGCCCTTTGAAAATCAAAGGGCCTTTTCATTGTATTGGGAATGCCTGTTATTTCTTGGTAGGGGTCGGGCTTAGTTTTTTACTACCCTCCATGGAGATTGCCGAACGGTCAAATTTTAACTTGCCGGCCATCGTTTCAATAACGCAGGAATTGTCCTTGTCGTTAAGATCAACAATCTTTCCATGAAGACCACTTTTAGTTATCACCTTATCCCCTTTCTTAATATCCGCCAGAAACTTCTTTTCATCTTTTTGACGTTTCATTTGTGGTCGAATCATAAAGAAATATGCCACTACAAAAATCAACAGTAGTGGAAAAAACTGTCCTAATTGCTCCATTAAAATTATTTTACCGGTCCGGCAGGTGCCTGATCCTTAGGTGTAACGAATGCTTTAATTCTTAGCAGTTCGGATCCTTTTTCAGTATTTGCAGTTACCGTCACCGTTTTGGTGACTTGGCTTTTACCGGAACCATTGAATTTAACAAGAAGTTCACCGGTCTCGCCAGGAGCTATGGGTGTATTCTTTGGGTATTGGGGAACCGTACAACCACAACTGCTTCTTGCATCTGTAATGATCAAGGGGGCATCGCCTGTATTGGTGAACGTAAACACCGTTTCTTGAGGAGTTCCCTGTATAATGGTACCAAAGTCGTGCTCGGCCTTATCAAAGGACATTACGGGGAGTTTTTTGGAAACCTCATCCCGTTCAGACGCAGTTTCAACGTTTTCAGCAACTACTTTACTACTTGCTTTATCCTTACAGGATGTTCCTAAGAACAATAACCCCATAGCAACAAATGCAAAAGCTATTCTTTTCATAATTATCTTTGTTTATTTAGGCAAAAATAAGGATTTCCTCCTTACAACAGTCCCCTTCCCATTTTTTGCATTCGTCCCGACCGTTTGTATTCCTTTACCAATTTGTCCAATATACCATTGATAAAGATGCTGCTTTTGGGTGTGGAATACTCCTTTGCAATTTCCAAATATTCATTGATGGTAACCTTTTCGGGAATGGAGGAAAAATGAATGAACTCGCAAATGGCCATCTTTAAGAGAATATGGTCAATTTCGGCAATGCGGTCCTTATCCCAATTAGGGGTTTTTGCTTGAATTTCCTTCTCCCATTCACTGTTGTTCAACAACGTCTTTACCAATAAGTCCTTCGCAAAAACCATATCCTGTTGGTCCTTTAACAGGCGGGGGAGGAAAAACCGTTCTGCACTATCCGGCTTTGCCTTTTTTAAGCGTTTGACCAAAAAGGTGTTTACAATGGGGATATCATCCACCCATGTCAACTTATCGTCCTCAAAGTATTCGTAAATCTTTTCGTTCGGGGCAATGATTTCCTTGAACAGATCAATCACAAAATTCCTATCGGCCTCATAATTGGTTTTGGATGCCGTCATGTAGGTACCATAAATTTCACTTTGCACTATTTCTTTGTGAAGAATTTTTACGTATTCCTCATTGAGGTACCAATTGTTCAATTTCCTTTTGGAAATCTCCTGGCCGAGGGCCTTATTTTCCGTTAGCTGCAATAGCAGTTTGTTCTTTACAAATCTTTTGGTGTCGGGATAAGTATCCCCATCCTCGGAAAGGTATTTTTTTGACGCATGGTCCGCATGTTTTTTTGCCAGTTGATGCAATTCCATCAATAATCCCAGGAGTAATAAATACAACGTATAGACATTGGCAATACTTACATTGAGGAACTTCTGTTGTTTTTCCAATGAATCGTCTTCGGACTGTGTAAGGGCATAGATACATTGCATCACTTTTACCCTAATATGCCTTCTTGTTAGCATTTAAAAGAACTATATACAATATGGATTGATAATGATGGGCAAAAGTAAGGCTATATTTTTACCACTCCTATCCCTGGTTAACATCTTATCAGTTTTATAACATTGGGATTGGTTCCAATCACATATCTTTGGCAACTTGGATAAGGAAAATCCCCGTCTTTTTGGACAATGAAAGAATTAAAACATCTTAATAAGTATTTTAAGAAATACTGGTTCAAACTCCTTCTAGGCATAATTATTACCATTGTGGCCCGGGTGTTTTCACTAATTATGCCCTCCTACGTAAGTAAATCGATAGATACGATCAATGCCCTGGCAACCAATATCCTGGATAAGGCGGAAGCAAAGAATTTACTCTTTGAATATATCCTCATTATTATTGGAGCTGCCGTTCTTTCCGGTTTGTTCACTTTTTTAATGCGACAAACCATCATTAATGTTTCCAGATATATTGAATACGATTTAAAGAACGAGGTTTTTGATCATTATCAAATATTGAACTTGGATTTTTACAAACGCAATCGAATCGGCGATTTAATGAACCGCATCAGTGAGGATGTCACTCAGGTGCGCATGTATGGCGGTCCGGTTATCATGTACGGTATCAATACCATTACCACCTTTGTCTTTGTTATTTCGTTGATGTTCATAAAGGCGCCTACCATTGCGTTCTACACCTTGATACCTTTGCCCATCCTTTCGGTATTGATCTATCAAATAAGTAGGATCATCCACAAACGAAGCACCAAAGTACAGGAATACCTTTCCACACTGTCCACCTTTGCACAAGAATCCTTTTCCGGGATATCGGTGATAAAAGCCTATGGCCTGGAGCCCCAAATAAATAGGGATGTTAGGAAGTTGGCCTTGGAAGGCAAGGAAACAAGTATGGATTTGGCCAAGGTAAATGCCTGGTTCTTTCCTTTGATGATCCTTTTAATAGGCATCAGTAATATCCTGGTCATCTACATTGGTGGAAAGCAATACATTAATGGTGAAATAAGCCTTGGGGTCATAGCGGAATTCATCCTTTATGTCAATATGCTTACCTGGCCGGTGGCCGTGGTAGGATGGTTGACCTCCATTGTCCAAAGGGCAGAGGCTTCACAGAAAAGAATCAATGAGTTCCTGAAAATAAGGCCCCAGATTAAAAATGAAGTTTCTTCCCCAACCCCAATTCAAGGGAAAATAGTATTCAAAAATGTTTCCTTTACGTATGAGGATACCGGTATCCAAGCCCTTGATGATATATCATTTATCGTGAACACCGGGGAGACCCTGGCAATTTTGGGCAAGACGGGATCCGGAAAATCCACAATCTTGGATTTAGTGGCCAGGCTTTACGATGTAAATGAAGGTAAAATCCTTCTGGACGATAACCCCATTGAGACCCTAAACCTAAACAGCCTTAGAAGTTCCATTGGAGCAGTTCCACAAGACGCCTTCCTTTTTTCCGATACCATTGAGAACAATATCCGTTTTGGAAAGGAAGAAGCCAGTACATCGGAAATCATTGACGTTGCCAAAGATGCGGTGGTCCATGAAAATATTGTTGGGTTTGCCAAACAATACGATACGGTCCTGGGAGAACGTGGAATCACTTTAAGTGGCGGACAGAAACAACGGGTTTCCATCGCAAGGGCGCTTATAAAAGATCCCAAAATTTACCTTTTTGATGATTGCCTTTCTGCGGTGGATACCGAAACCGAGGAAGAGATTTTGAAAAACCTAAAGAACGCTTCCGCGGAAAAAACTACCTTGATTGTAAGCCATAGGGTGTCATCGGCCAAAAACGCCGATAAAATCATAGTATTGGAAGATGGCAAGATCATACAAGAGGGTACCCATGCGGAATTGAACAATCGAGAGGGGTACTATCAACAACTGTATCAAGACCAATTGACGGAGAAAGAATAATCAAAAAGTTGCCCCTTTATGATTTTTTTTACATTTTTGGCAGAATAATGTAACATTACACTAACAGAACACTACACCATATGGGCGATAAAGATTTAATGGATCAGGAAGAAATTTACTCCAAAGTCCTTAGGGCAGGGAGAAGAACGTATTTTTTCGATGTAAGGAGCACCAAAGCAGGTGACTATTATCTGACCATCACGGAAAGCAAGAAATTTACCAACGACGATGGCTCCTTTCATTATAAGAAACACAAAATTTATTTGTACAAGGAAGACTTTGAATCATTCCGTGAAATTATGGAAGAAATGATGGACTACATCATTGATGAAAAAGGTCTTGAGGTCATATCGGAACGGCACCAAAAGGATTTTAAGAAAGAGGAAGATGAGGATTCCCCGGATACGAAAGGAGCAGCCGGTAGTTTTACCGATGTGGACTTTGACGATATCTAACAATAATCCTAAAATAATTACCCTAACGACCTACTAACGTAGGTCGTTATTTGTTTTTAGTATAGACTAACTTAAATAATTCAAGATGAGATTGATACTCTTCCTGTTCCTGGCTGCATTGGGAATGCCGGTATACGCGCAAAATACTACAAGCTTGGACTATTATCTGCCCGAAGGGGTTTCCTACGACCCCACTATTCCTAAGCCTGCGGACATTATTGGTCATGAAGTGGGGCAATGGCATGTAACCCACGATAAGCTCATGTTCTACATGAAAACATTGGCAGACAAAAGTGATAGGATGACCATTGAAAATAGGGGCGAAACTTTTGAAGGCCGCCCCATCTTATTGCTAACGGTCACCTCCCCAAAAAACCATCAAAATCTGGAACAGCTACGGCAAGAGCATATTTCACTTACCGAGAGTGGGGCTACATCCTTAAATACGAATGGGATGCCCATAGTAGTATATCAAGGCTTTTCAATTCATGGTAATGAGTCCAGTGGTTCCAATGCCTCCCTTGCCTATGCGTATCACTTGGCCGCTGCTCAGGGACCTGAAATTGAAGAACTGTTGGACAATATGGTGATTCTACTGGATCCCTGTTTTAATCCAGACGGATTACAGCGTTTTGCCTATTGGGCCAATGTACATAGAAGTCAAAATTTGAATCCAGATCGTAACGAACGTGAATACCATGAAGTGTGGCCCGGTGGACGTACCAATCATTATTGGTTTGATATGAACAGGGATTGGCTGCCCGTACAATTACCTGAAAGTAGGGCACGTATCGAAACATTCCATAAATGGTTGCCCAATATTTTGACGGACCATCATGAAATGGGTACCAACTCCACTTTCTTCTTCCAGCCCGGCGAACCCTCAAGGGTGCACCCTTTAACTCCAAAAATCAATCAGGAATTGACTGCGGAAATCGGAACTTACCATGCCCGGGCCTTGGACAAGATCGGGTCACTTTACTATTCCGAGGAAAATTATGATGACTATTATTATGGTAAAGGCTCTACCTTTCCGGACGTGAACGGAAGCATAGGGATATTGTTTGAACAAGGAAGCTCAAGGGGCCATATCCAAGAAAGTGAAAACGGCATACTAACTTTTCCCTTCACGATAAAAAATCAGTTTACCACGGCCCTTTCCACTATTGAGGCCGCCAAGAACATGCGCACCAAAATCCTTGATTATCAGAGAAAATACTACCAGGAGATTAAAAGGGAGGCCGGTAGAAGTAGGACAAAGGGGTACCTATTTGGAGATGCCAAGGACATCAATAAGACCTGGCATTTGGCGGAAGTCCTGAATAGGCACAAGATACAATTCCATGAATTGAAGGACAATGTGACCATTGGCGGCAAGGCATTCAGAAAAGGGGCGGCGTATGTTGTTCCCCTAAATCAGAAAAATCCACGGTTGATCAGGGCCATGTTCGAAAAAAGAACAACCTTTAAAGACAGTCTTTTCTATGATATTTCCGCATGGACCTTTCCCTTGGCCTTCAATTTGGATCATATGGAGCTGTCCGCTTTGTTAAGTGCGGGCGATAAGGTGGAAAACCTGGAGCCCATTCAAGGGTCCATAAGTGGAAAAAGCAATTATGCCTATCTTTTTGAATGGCATGAGTATTACACCCCAAAAGCGTTGAATGCCATTCTTGAAAAGGGTTTACGGGCGAAGGTGGCCAAAACCCCCTTTAGCGTGAACGGTAAAAAATATGATTATGGGACCATAATGGTTCCAGTACAGAACCAGAAGTTAGATGCCAATGGGATGCACAGCTTTCTTGAAAAAGTTGCTTTGGAAAGCCAGATTTCCATTGATGCGGTATCTACTGGGTTGACCGTTGGAATTGATTTGGGCAGCAATGATTTTGATCCCATCCAAAAACAGAAAGTTGCCCTATTGGTAGGTGATGGTGTCCGCTCTTACGATGCTGGGGAAATTTGGCATTTGTTTGATACACGTTACAATATGAAGATTACCAAAATTGACACCCGTTATTTCCATGAGGTGGACTTAACTAAATACACCGACTTAATCATGCCCAGCGGTAGGGGTGGAAACATCTTGGACGAAAAAGGGGCCGAAAAAGTCAAGGAATGGGTACAGAACGGAGGAACCGTAATTGGTTTTAGGAATGTAGCGGATTGGTTTAAGAAGTACGAGTTTCTGAACTTCGAAATGAAAAAAGATACCCTAAAGGCCAAAAATATCAGATTTGACCAAAGACGTGATTTCTTGGGTGCCCAGGTAACCGGCGGTGCTATTTTTGAGGCAAAATTGGATAGGTCACATCCGGTTGGTTATGGGTATAAAAACAACAGGATTTCGTTGTTCAGAAATACCAATATCTACCTTAAACCTGAAAAAGATAGCTACAACAACCCTATTCAATACACCAATAACCCGCTGCAGAGTGGCTATATTTCCGAAGAAAACAAAAAGCTGATCAAAAACAGTGTGCCCTTTAAAGCCAAACGTATGGGTAAGGGACGTGTTATCCTGTTTACGGACAACACCAATTTTAGGGCCTTTTGGTATGGCACCAATAAACTGATGATGAATGCTATTTTCTTTGGTCCGATGATGTAATCCCAATTTTTACCAAAAGAAGGTTTAAAACGGCATGACTTAGGCAACAAAGGCATGCCGTTTTCAGATTGAAGGTAAAGATCAATACCATTATCGATAAGACGTATATCAGAGGATAGGCCAGTAGGACAAAACCGAAACGAAACGTAGCATCAAACTCGGGTTCCGGAACTTTGGGCTTTACTAAGATGCGCCAAAGCAATATCATGGGAAGATTGATCAACCTAAAAACAAAGCGGAAAAGTGGAGTCCCAAAGGACTTCCTCGGCGCTGTTTTGGTCGCATGTTTGGTATTGATCCACTGGTTACAGGCAACGGGATCGGTATAATCCATTCCCAGGTCATTCAACTTGGTCACCGTATGTTCATAGTTTTCCCCATCGGAAATATGTGTAGTGAGTTTTGTTAGTTTTTGAAACACTTCATTCTTTAAGGCCATGCCCCAGCCTTCCGCTTTACAATACTCCTGAACGGCAATGGGCTCGCCAAAATAAAGGGCAGCACTGTCCCCAGCCTGCCTGGGGGTTTGGTAGTTCTGCCCTACGGGTACGAGCACCAAATCCAATTCGGGGTCTTTTTTCAACGCTGCTTCAATAATACGGGTAAACCCTTTACTCAATGGTCGTATCCTACGTTTTAGGCTGTGGTTGGCTTCCGGGAAGATTAGGATAGCTTCCCCCCGCCCCAATAACGTACCACATTCGTCAAAAATGGCCCTGTTTCCGGAAAGACTGGCCCTTCCGTCCCGCATACGATAAATTGGCATCATTTGAAGAAATCGAAAAAGTGGTCCAAACACTGTCTTTTTAAACACATCCGCCCTCGTAAGAAACCACGGTTTCCTCCCGCATTTAGTAGCAATCAACAAAATGTCCATGAGTGCGTTCTGATGGTTGGACAAAAAAAGGATTGCTTTGTTTTTTGGGATATGTCCAAGACCCCCCAATTTAATTTTCCGGTAGTAAAAGAAAAGTGCAATGGTCACCCAATATCTAAAGAAATAATAAGCAATCCCCTTCACACCAATTCTTCTTTTTCAACAGATCCATATCCCCAAAACCCACTAAGTACCAAACCGGATATTAAATGCCATATGCCCCAAAAAGCCGTTAAAAGGGCCATACCGCCAAGGCCTTCGAAAAAAGTAAAAATCAATAAAAGGCCAAGGCCAGAGTTTTGTATTCCGGTTTCAATGGTCAAACAACGTATACTGCCTTTATCAAAACCCATTAACTTACCCAGGGAAAAACCGGTCAGTAAGGCCAACAAATTATGCAACAAAACCAACCAGAACACATACAGTACATACGTCATAAAAACCTCCCTATTGTTATAAAGTGCCATGAACACCAATACCACAAAAAAGAGCAGGGAACCGACTTTAAAGCCTTTTGCCATCATCCTGGCCAATTTGGGCCTATGGTAATTTACCAACATTCCCAATAGCAAGGGTATACCGAGCAATAAAGCAACAAGGCGCACCATGGCAAACGGGGATATGGAAATCTCTTTTAAGATAGATGCCGTGGGTCCATATAGACCACCCCAAAAACTAAGGTTAAAAGGGGTCATCACTATCGCCAAAAGTGTTGCAATTGCAGTGAGGGTAACGGAAAGGGCCGCATTACCCCTGGACATATGTGTAAAAAAGTTGGAGACATTTCCCCCGGGGCAGGCCGCTACCATAAACATACCCAAAGCTATACTGGGTATGGGATCGGTAAGCCATACCAGTAAAAAAGTGACCAATGGCAGTAGTATAAATTGACTTAGCACCCCGGTCAACACCAATTTTGGCGATTTGAGCAGTCGTTTAAAATCGTCCAATCGTATTTCCAGGGCAATTCCAAACATGACGAGGGCCAGGGCCACATTGAGTGCCCATAGGGATTTTGTATCAAAATTGATATGAACGTTATCTATGAGTTGCTCCAAAAACCATCCAATTTCCATCTAATATAAATGTTTCCCAACTAATGGATTGTCATGATCTTGAATCGATGCTTACCTTAGCAAAAGGATTAAAAACTTCTCCATGGCACGAACTCCGAGCAATATGCTACCATTGGGCACCCCTGCCCCCGATTTTTCGTTGTTTGATACCGTTAGTGGACAAACACGCAGCTTATCAGGGCTACGTGGCGAAAAAGGCACTGTCATTATGTTTATCTGTAATCACTGCCCTTTTGTGGTACATGTGAACCCAGAAATCTCAAAATTGGGTAAGGAATATCAAGAAAAAGGGATTGGATTTGTCGCCATTTCGAGCAATGATGTAGTGAACTATCCTCAAGATGCGCCCCATTTAATGACGGAAGTTGCACAAAAAGAGGGGTATTCCTTCCCTTATCTATATGATGAAAGCCAGGATGTGGCCAAAGCTTATGATGCTGCCTGCACTCCAGATTTCTATTTGTTCAACAGTTCGTTGAAACTGGTTTACAGAGGCCAATTGGACGATTCCCGCCCTCAAAACGGTTTGCCCTTAGACGGACATGATCTACGAAATGCCATAGATGCCCTTTTGGAGGGAAAATCCATTGACCAAGACCAAAAACCGAGTATAGGCTGTAATATTAAATGGATCGATAATGGGCATTAATGCGTTTGTAAATGGCGTTTTCCGAATTAAAACACCTTTTTGATGAAATTAAGTCCTAAAGAAGCCATAAAAGCACTTGCAGCCCATAAGGGCCCGTTTAAGACCTTGTTTGGGCATGGCACCCTTTCCATAGAAATCTACAAGCCCCAAAAAGTAGATTTACAACAACCCCATGAACAGGATGAGGTATATATGGTCATATCCGGAAGTGGTGAATTTTTGAATGGGGACGAACGAACAAATTTTGGGCCAGGTGATGTCCTTTTTGTTCCGGCGGGAGTCGTCCATAGATTTGAGAACTTCACGGATGATTTCGCAACCTGGGTATTGTTCTATGGTCCAAAAGGAGGTGAAAAAGCATAGTTTGGAAGTTGAAATCCAATTTATACCAGTTTCCAGGAAGAACATCGATACCTATATTGCCGTTGGGGTACAATCCTACAATGCGCATTATTTACATCTTTGGGAAAACAACAGTGCAATCCCATATATTTCCACAAGTTTTACTGCGGAGGTTGTCACCAGCGAATTGGTGAATGCCAATTGTGACAACTACATAGTTGTAGTTGACCATACCCCCGCCGGAGTCCTAAAAATAACACGGCATAAGGCCTGCGCCAACTTTACGGAAAAAGAGGCCCTATACCTGCATCGCTTGTATTTGAAAAAGGAATTTACCGGGAAGGGTGTTGGAAATGAGGCGCTCCTATTTTGTATAGATCGGGCCAGAGGACTCCAGAAGAAAGTCATTTGGTTGGAAGCCATGAAAAAAGGAAACGCCCTGGCGTTTTATCAAAAAAATGGATTTGGCATCATTGGGGAAACCAAAATAGCACTACCAGGCGTAAAACCCGATCAAAAAGAAATGTGGGTACTGGCAAAATCCATTTGACCTACCATTGCTTTTGGTCAATTACAGTTTTAATGTGGGCAAAATGGTGGCTTCCGTGCCATGCATATCGTCCAATATTTTCTTCCAAAGTAGATACCATATTACCCTCGGGGTGGGTGAACTTTCGTTGTAGTTGTTCTTTGGAAAGTCCTTTTAATAGATAAACCAATTTGGCATGAACCGCCCTTAAATGGTCCAATGATAATTGGATCGGGGCTGTTCTCGTATCAAAAAGATTGGCCCATTCTTTTTCAAAATAGGCCTTGATCAAAGGGTTGTCTTCCGTCAGGGCCCACTTAAAACGGATATAACTGTTATGGTGACTGTCCGCAACATGATGCACAACTTGTCGTATGGTCCACCCATCGGGCCGGTAAGGGGTTTCCAGTTGTTCTTCGGTCAACGAACGGACCAAATCCTCCAATTTGCCCGGTAAGGTTTCAAGAATGCCGATCCATTCCTCCAGATGCTCCTTGGTAATCACGGCAGGAACTTCATATTTTCCAATGGGATACCGGAGCTGTTCCATTCTGTTTTCTTCCATACCTTAAAAGTAACAAACTTTGATATAGATTTAACTACTGTAAAAATGATAGACTAAAAGTTAGTCCTAATTTTAGGGTATCAAAATTAGTTATACCATGGCAACATTACGATTGGGCGATACAGCCCCCAATTTTACCGCAGAAACTTCCCAAGGGACCTTAAATTTTTATGATTATTTGGGGGATAGCTGGGGGATTTTATTTTCCCATCCTGCGGATTTTACCCCAGTATGTACCACAGAACTGGGCACTGCAGCAAAATTTAAATCCGAATTCGATAAAAGAAATGTGAAAATGATGGCACTGAGCGTTGATGGGGCCGACTCCCACAATGAATGGATCAAGGACATCAATGAAACCCAGAAGACCATCGTTAACTTTCCCATTGTAGCTGACGAGGACAGAAAAGTATCCGATCTATACGATATGATTCACCCCAATGCGGACGATACCCTCACCGTACGTTCCGTATTTATCATCGCCCCGGACAAATCCGTAAAACTCATTTTAACGTACCCTGCCTCAACCGGGAGAAATTTTTATGAGCTTCTTAGGGTCATTGACTCCTTGCAATTGACCGCTTACCATAAAGTGGCTACGCCGGCCAATTGGAAGAATGGGGAAGATGTAGTGGTCAGTCCGGCTATCCCTACGGAAGAGGCGAAAGAAATGTTTACCAAGGGGGTGGAAGAGATAAAACCCTACCTTAGGATGACCCCTGACCCAACCGTTTAAGGAATTCCAAAAGACCTTAAACCGCTCTCGTTGAGCGGTTTTTTTATGAAAAAGTTTTCATAACACAAACTTAACGATCATCCCAACAACCTTTTTCATTTTGTGAATCCTACAAAAAACATATGTTATGGGAAGAGTTTATTTCCTGCCTCTTTTTTTGATCGTTTCCACCTTGGGAGGCTGTTGTTTTTATGGAAACTGTGAAGACGACGACTTTATAGGTGACCAACTATCCGCCTCACTTTATGAACCCGTGTTTTTGGATCGTAGCGATTTTGAAAAATCCGTTCAACTTAGGGAACCTATGGAAATTCTCAATTCCGGAAAAATATATGTTAAGGACAACTACCTCTTTGTGAATGAGGTCCGCAAGGGGTTCCATGTATTTGACAACTCCAACCCGCAAAGCCCAATTAAGATTACGTTTATTGAAGTACCCGGATCTACGGATTTGGCCATACGGGAAAACATATTTTATATAAATCAAGCTACGGATTTAATTGCAGCGGATTTTGATTTTGGCACAAACAGTTTAACCCTGACAAAACGCATTGAAAACACCTTCCCCGAACTACTCTCCCCAGATGGATTTTATGCGTATGACGTGCCTCTCAATAGTGTTGTTGTTGATTGGAAACTAAAAAAATGATCTTATGAAAAACCTAAGTTTTTTAGTCCTTCTTCCATTTTTGATCTTGTCCTGTAGTTCTGACGGTGATGCTGCCGGTTCGCCCGAAACACCCTCTCCAGATGGCCAGGGTGGTTCTTTGGCTACCTTTACCCTTAAGGGCGATTACTTATATGTGGTAGACCGATTTGATTTAAATGTTTTTAGTCTCGCCCAGGCCGAAGAACCGGTTTTGGTCAATAAAGTGAACATTGGTTTTGATATCGAAACTTTGTTTGGCTATAAGGACTATCTGTACATAGGTTCTAGAACCGGAATGTTCATTTATGGGCTTGGCAATCCTGAGTTCCCCCAAAAACTGTCCAGCGTTCAACATTTTACGGCCTGCGATCCCGTGGTCGCCAATGATACCCATGCTTTTGTAACCTTGCATAGCGATACGTTCTGTGGTAATGACATTAACGTTTTGGAAATCTATGATGTCACCAATGTTACCGAACCTATTCTTGTAAGCTCAAGGAACCTTATTTTTCCAAGAGGTTTGGGGCTTTATGGGAACTATTTATTTGTATGTGATGATGAAATAAAAGTCTTTGACATAAGCAATCCTGCCGAATCAAAATTAGTAAGGGCCATCAATAGACAAGCCTTTGATGTAATTATTAGGGGGGACTTGTTAATTGCCATTGGTGAAACAGGTCTATTCCAATATCAGTTGAACCCTTCGGATGAAGGAATTGATTTTACAGCCTTAAGTAACATCGCCATTTGATTTTGTCATAAGCATACCACTACCTCACTGTTTTGGCATGGCCCAATTATTTTTAAGGTTTTGTACGCAACCAATATCGTTACCAACATCTAAAGGACAACAACAATAAATAAATAAAAAACAACCGTGGTGACTTTCTTTTCTATGCTTACTTAATTGCACCCATTTTTCCAATGCCTTCCGGTATTAAAAAATCCAAACAATCTGTACATACCAGATTGATTGCGAATACTTTTAAATACTAAGTAGGGTTTTTCTTCGTTAAGTTGTTGCATAGGAAAGATTTAACAACCATCAAACCGCAAACAAAAATGAACACCTTTTTTACTGTTCTATTATTATTGCTCGCACTGAATATGCTTTTACTTTTAATCAGTGTAAATAGGGCAAAATAAAAAAGCTCCCTATATCAGGAGCTTTCTTTATAAAGTAAGGGTTTTTGTACCAAAATCCCTATTTGACCGACATTAGTTCAACATCGAATATCAATGTGGCGTTTGGAGGAATGACACCACCTGCCCCGCGACTCCCATAAGCAAGATCTGAAGGAATGACAAAACGGGCTTTGTCCCCCACTTGCAAAAGGGCAATACCTTCGTCCCAGCCCGGAATTACCTGTCCCATTCCCAATGGGAACGCTATCGGTTCCTTTCTGCTGTAGGACGAATCAAAGACTTGTCCATTATCCAAACTTCCTTCATAGTGCACGGCGACCGTTTTACCCTTCTCTGCTTTTGTTCCATCTCCCTTCTGAATGATTTTATAGCGAAGCCCGGAATCGGTTCTGTCAAAACCGGCAGCCAGTTTTTCCATAGCTGCCTCAGCCTTTGCCTTTTTCTCGGCCTCGCGCTTTTCACGTTCTCCATCAAAGGTCCTAAAGGCTTCAATAGCATTCCATTTTTCGGCATCTTCACCAACCCTTACTATTTTCAAGGCCTCGATCCCGTCTCCTTGTTCAATGGCATCAACCACTTCCTGTCCATGGGCCACATGTCCAAAAACGGTATGCTTGTTGTTTAACCATGGAGTGGCTACATGGGTAATGAAAAACTGGCTTCCATTGGTACCAGGGCCGGCATTTGCCATGGAAAGCACCCCAGGACCATCATGTTTTAAATCATCGTGAAATTCATCTTCGAACTGATAACCCGGACTCCCTGTTCCCGTACCTTGGGGACATCCTCCCTGAATCATAAAGTCTGGAATGACACGATGGAATTTTAATCCGTCATAGTAGGGTTCCCCTTGGGGTTTGGCTCTGTTTTCCAAGGTCCCCTCGGCCAAAGCCACAAAATTACCCACGGTCCCCGGAGTTTTATCATGAGTGAGCTTTACGAGGATTTCACCTTTGGTGGTATTGAATTTAGCGTAGATACCGTCTTGCATAATTTCTTGATTTAAGGCTGCAAAAGTAAGGCTTGGAAACGAAAGGAGCTATCCTTTTACCTTTTTTGGTTTTGCCGTTCCATACTTGTCCATTAAATACACCAAACTGGTCATTGTAGCCGCTCCCAGTTCCAACTCCCGTTTGTTTACATGTTCAAAAGTATCGTTTTCCGCATGGTGGTGGTCAAAGTAGCGTTGGCTATCGGGCCGTAAACCGGACAGCACAATATTTTCATCCCGTAAGGGCCCCACATCCGCACCACTCCCCCCGCGAACGAACATATGTATCAAATAAGGTTCAAAAAGGGATTTCCATCCTTCAATCTGTTCAAAATTTTCATCCGTACATTCAAAGGAAAAGCCCCTTGGGGTAAATCCTCCGGCGTCACTTTCAAGTGCAAATACATGGGTTTCATTTTTTTGCCTGGCCACTTCGGCATATTTTTTCCCACCGCGCAATCCGTTTTCTTCATTCATAAAAAGCACCGCCCTAATGGTTCGTTTGGGCCGATAGCCATTTGCCTTGATCAATCGCAATACATCCATACTCTGGACAACCCCGGCTCCATCGTCATGGGACCCATCCCCTAAGTCCCAAGAGTCCAAATGTCCCCCAACGATCATGATTTCATTGGGATATTCGGAACCTCGAATTTCACCGATTACGTTATACGATTGTACATCGGGATATTGCTTACAGCTTTGCTTGAAGAAAAATTTAATTTCCGGATTCAATTTTAGTGTTGTACTCAGGAGTTCTGCTCCATTGGTACTGATGGCGGCGGCAGGAATACGGCTTTCCACCGGGGTTTCCCCGTAACTCATTGCCCCCGTATGTGGATAATCATCCAGTCTAAGGTTCATGGAACGTACGATTACGCCCCGCGCACCATATTTCCCCGCTTCGGCAGCGCCGGAATAGCGTTGGTCCACACAGCCGGAATAGGCACTAAAAGTGCTGATCTGGGTAGGATCCATAGGGCGATTGTAGAAGACTATTTTTCCCTCAATCTTTTCCCTTCCCAGCTTTTCCAAATCTTCAATACCCTGTACTTCAACAATACTGGCCTTTAATCCACCATCCGGTGTTGCCACGGAACCTCCCAAAGCACAAATGGGAACATTGGTGGTTATACCGGGTCGGGTTTCAATATAGGCGAATTCCGGGGTCCCCCTTACCCATTTGGGTACCATAACGGGTTGCAACCATACCCTGTCCAGCCCAAGGGAATCCATTTGACGTTTCGTGTATTCAATAGCCTCCTGTGCCTGTACCGAGCCGGATAAACGCCCCCCTATTTGGTTGGAAAGGTAGTTTAACCATTCATAGGCCTTTCCATTGGTAAGTGCCATATCGTAAATGGCCTTTAATTGTTTCTCATCTTCTGACTGTGCCCGTAGGAACAACGTACAGCTAAAAAAAAGGACAAGGAGTAATCTTGGGTTCATTCGTTTTCTTTTTCCAGTTGTTGCTTGAAGGATTCTAAGTTAGCTTTTATTTCAGCATCTAATTCCGGTTCTTTTACATCTTTATATTTTTTTAACGATTCCAACAATATGGAAGCCACAATAACGCGGGCTGCCCTTTTATCATCCGCTGGAACAATGTACCAGGGGGCATGTTCCCTGGAGGTCTTGTTAATGGCTTCCTCATAGCATTTTTGATAGCTGTCCCATAGTTTTCGTTCCTTTAGGTCACCAGGGGAAAACTTCCAGTTCTTTCTTCTCAACCGAAGTCTTCGCAACAAACGTTGGCGCTGTTCCTCTTTTGAAAGATGAAGGAAGAATTTGAAGATAATCGTGCCATTTTCGGAAATGTGGCGTTCAAAATCGTTGATTTGTCGGTAACGTTTTTCCCAGAAGGCTTCGTTGATATCATCCATACTGTCAATACCCGGTATGTTTTCCCCTAAAATGTAATGGGGATGGACTTTGGTAACCAGGACATTTTCATAGTGTGTTCTATTAAAAACACTGAACTTCCCGCGCTCTGGCAGTGCAATATAATGACGCCATAGGTAGTCATGGCGCAATTCGAGCTTACTTGGTACTTTGAAGCTGTGCACCACCACTCCCCTTGCATTCAACTCCTTGAAGACTTCACGGATCAAACTGTCCTTACCGGCGGTATCCATCCCTTGCAGACAGACCAATACCCCATACTTCCCGTGGGAATAAAGCGTATCTTGAAAATCGGCCAGTTCTTCGCTAACACTTTCCAATTTCCTTTTAAGTTCCTTGCCGGTCTTACCAAAATCCTCCAAGGTGGGTATATTGGACAACTCAATGGGACCCTTGACTTTGTATTTATCACTATTGATTTCTTCCATAGCTTGAAATATACACATTTTTGGGAGCAGGTAACAACGGATACACCCATTACCGTTTATCGAAATATTGATCAATTTTCCCCTTTTGTAGTAAAAAGTTGTTTTTCGCCGATGGAATTTCATCCCAAGCTGTGGTATCGGCTAATTTTATGGGACCAAATCATACCATATGAAATCCTATCAGAAGATATTGCCCATTTTGGGCATAATTCTTGGGCTTTTAGGACTGTTATTGGCGCTTTCCTTTACGACCATCAACGCCTGTCAGTTGGCTAACGTTGATGCGCTTTCCATTAAAAAACACACACAAACGGCACTCAAGACAAGCTCATTGAAAATGGCGAGATACCATGCTTTTAAAGCCTTGAACAGTATGGAGAAAGCAAAGGTCAATTTTAGTGATTGCGGGTGTGAGCCTGCATTGAAAACAGCCAAGGATGCCGAGATGCACCTTAAGAACGCAACACGTTCAAAATCCATGGATGACTCAAAGAGTTATTTAAAACTTGCCCTACAAAACACATTGGTCGCCATTGATGCCTTAAAAAGGTTTGAAGAGGAATACGCCAGTAATTATGGAGATGATATTTTGGTCATGAACACCAAGGAGGTTCTTAACGAACAGGGAGGGATTCTATTGACCCCGGCCAAACAACTCCAACGAACGATGGAGAAGGGTTTGGCGGAATTTGAAAACTCCTTGGATGCTGTAGTGAACTATGTGGATTGCGAGGACGCCTTTAATTTTATAAACAAAATTGTTAGCAAATCCAATGCGCAATTGGAACGAAAGACCCTGACCCAAGCACAGCACAAATACCATTTGGAAGTTAGGACCATAGCCCTGGATGCCCTTTTAAGGTTGGAGGGTTGCCCACAAAAATAAATTACTTACTCGCAAACAACTTAACGTCATCCTCACTTACTTCCTCACCCCCAAGAATAATCAATCGTTCTACAACATTGCGCAATTCGCGTACATTACCGGTCCAATCATAGCCCTTTAACAGCTCCACGGCTTTAGCTGAAAAAACCTTTGGTACGGACCCTTGTTCATCCCCAATCTTTTTGGAAAAGAACTCAATAAGCAATGGAATATCCTCCCTTCGTTCATTCAGGGAGGGCACTTGAATTAGGATTACTGCCAATCTATGGTATAAATCTTCCCGGAACTTCCCCTCCTTGATCTCTTTTTTTAAATCTTTATTGGTGGCGGCAAGCACACGGACATCCACTTTGATGTCCTTATCGGAGCCTACCCGGGAAATTTTGTTCTCTTGTAGTGCCCGTAAAACCTTTGCCTGTGCAGAAAGGCTCATATCCCCAATCTCATCCAGAAAAATAGTCCCTTTATTGGCCGCTTCAAACTTGCCGGCACGATCCTTTACTGCAGAGGTGAAGGCCCCTTTTACATGACCGAACAATTCACTTTCTATCAATTCTGAAGGAATGGCCGCACAATTCACTTCAATAAACGGTGCATTGGAACGGTGGCTTTTTTGATGGACCCAATGGGCAACCAATTCCTTACCCGTTCCATTGGAACCTGTAATCAGTACACGGGCATCAGTTGGGGCAACTTTATCAATTATCCCTTTAATGCCCCCAATGGCCGGGCTATTACCAACCATTTCATAGTTTTTGCTGACCTTTTTTTTCAGGATTTTATTTTCGGCCACCAATTCCTTTTTGTCCAAAGCATTTCGCACGGTAGTCAACAGTCGGTTCAAATCCGGTGGTTTGGAGATATAGTCAAAAGCTCCCAGGCGCATGGTATTCACTGCCGTGTCCAAATCACCATGACCGGAAATCATGATGAAAGGAATTTCCGGTTTTTCCTTCTTGGCTGCCTCCAGTACTTCTACACCGTCCATTTTGGGCATTTTAATGTCGCACATAACAAGGTCAAAATCATCTTTTTTTAATATTTCCAACCCCTTTGCACCGTCTTCTGCTTCAGACACTTGATAGGCATCATTTTCTTCCGATAAGATCTTTACCAAAACCCGCCTAATGGCTGCTTCATCTTCAATGACCAATATTTTAGACATAAACTGTTTTTAAAAAATGGATATTCTAAATCCTCCCCTGAGGAACAGATTCGCTTCATTATTCAATAAAAATACGTCATTACGATTATCATCACGCAATGTACTGTCCAAAATCAATGAACGTCCAAAATTGGCATAAAAGGACATATTCTTATTGATATTGTATTGATACCAGAGTGTTGCGACCAAAGCCGACAATGAAATCCGGGACCCCACTTTATTATCGGGAAGTTCAATATCGTCCTGGACATTTATAAAGTAACCATCCAATAATAATGCCAATTGAAGGGTATGCCTATCCGAAATATGATACCTAAAATTGGCCCTTGGTATACCAAGGGTATAGGACCATTTGGGATGGAACCTACGATAATAGCTTACCAATGGCAAGGGTATGGGAATTCCCGTAGTACTGTTAAAGGCAAACCCCAAGACAATACGGAACGGTTTTTCGACATCCTTGACCTCTTTCCAAAGGGATGCAGTGGCGTTGAAGAACAGATCATCGGAACTGATTCCCCCTTTTAAATTTGAGGCCAGTCGCGGCGTTACTATACCCACCAGTCGCCAATTCTCGTTCCATTTGGTGATATAGCCCAGATTGAAGTCCGCAATGTGAAGCTGCTCTATTTCATCCTTGTTAAAGGGTGTTTCCTTTCTAAATTCTATATCAAACTCGTTGTATTCGGCTCCCAGGATCAAATAATCGTTTTGGTTGATCTTCAAGGGAACATTGACCAAGGCACGATATCTGGAGGTGTTTATTCCCGTATTGTTTTCCGGTATTCTCAGATATTCCAATCGGAACAAATCCGTACTTTGGGCATTTACCATGGCACATTTGGCACACAAGAACAGGATGGAAAATAGCGAACACTGTTTTTTGGTCATCCTATGTCATGGGGTTAAGGATGAAGGGTTCGGGTTATGTTGAAAAAGATGTACATCCCTTTGTGGAAACGGTATGGTAACGTTATTGGCCCTAAATTTCCTATCTATGGCGTAGCGAATATCGCTTTTTATTCTAGGGTCGCTAAAGCTGTCATTGATAAAAAAATTAATGGAGAACAAGAGCGCAGAATCCCCAAAATCCTCAAAAAGTACAAAGGGTTTTGGGTTTTTCAATACTCCTGTCCTTTCCAAGACGGCTTCCTCCAATAAACGGGTAACCAACTCCACATTGCTACCATAAGCCACACCAACCTTTACATTCTCCCGTGTGGTCTTGTGGTTTTGCGTAAAATTATAAATGGTATTGCTAATGAATTTGTGGTTTGGGATGATGACGATTTTATCGTCCCTGGTAATTGCACGGGTCGTTCGCAATTTTATTTCAAACACTTTGCCAATTTTTCCATCTACATCCACAATGTCCCCAACCTGAAGCGATTTGTCCACCATGATCAGGATTCCGGCAATGATATCCTGAAATAGTTCTTGTAATGCCAATCCCAGACCAACAAAAAGCGCTGCCGATGCCGTAAGAATGACCGTTACATTGATGCCAGCTGCACTCATGGTCACCAGGATCACCACAAGGTAGACCACATATTTTATGAACTTAAAGATGCTAATGAACTTGAGCCTGTCCTCTTGCCCCATTTTCCTCGTAAAGAGCTTACGTAACATCTTAAGCACAAAACTGGTAGCAATAAATGCAAAGCTCAGTAACAGCACCAACCCCACGGTAATATGGATGGACTTCTCCCCTTGACCCAAATGCAAGCCCCAATTCAAGAAATCTTGAACAGAACCCCAAATGTCCTTTTCCAAAATTTCCTTCATGGTATTATCTTGCTCCTGCATCCTTAATACTTAAGCCATTTATAAAGTTCCTTATAAGAAGGTTTTTTACCGTACATCAAAATACCCACCCGGTAGATTTTTGCCGCTAGCCAAACAATGGCCAAAAACGTAATGATCAAAAGTAGTATACTAAGTAGTAATTGCCACAATGGAACACCACCTTCCCCAATTCCGCCCGGGAGTCGCATTAGCATTACAATGGGAGAAGTAAGTGGAAATAACGAAAAACCAACGGCTATGGGACCATGTGGATTGCTGAAAACGGAAAAGAATCCTACATAAATGGCCAACATCAAAGGTAGGATAATAGGGAAAATAAATTGCTGCGTATCCGTCTCGTTATCCACTGCGGCGCCTATTGCCGCATAAATGGAACTATAGATGAGATATCCCAATACAAAGTAAATAACAAAGGAAAACAACAATAAGAGCCAGGGAATCTTAAAAAGTTCATTCACATATTTTTGAATATCGTCGTCCCCTTCCGGTATGGATGGTAAGCCTTCCATGCCACTGGGAGAAATCGCTGCTTGACCGCCCAATGCGGCCATATCGATGTCAAACAACAGCAAAGCCACAAATAAGAGCAACGAAGCGGAAAAAATCCAGATGGCAAATTGTGTGACACCCGCCAAGGAAGTCCCTAAGATTTTCCCCAGCATCAGTTGAAATGGTTTAACGGAAGAAATGATCACTTCAATGATCCGGGTAGTTTTCTCCTCAATGACACTGCGCATTACAAATCCACCGTAAATAATAATGAACATCATAATAAGGTAACCAAAACCACCACCGATAAATGCCTTTATTTCATTAATTCCCTTTAAGTTCCGTTCTCCTTTAAAGGTAGCGGTCCGAAGCTCGTATTCCTTTTCGATACTGGCAAATTCCCTGGAGGAGACCCCTAGGTTTTCCAATCGGTCCTTGCGTAAACGATTTTCAAAAATATCCTCCAATCGATTCAATACCTGGCTGGTTGGATTGTCCTTGGTATATAGGAAAGCCGCTTGGGAAGCATCTTCCAGATTATTGGATTTAGGAATATGAAGCAAACCATCATACTGCAGGGCCAAAGTGGAATCTTTCGCCTCTTCAAGGGCTATGTCGGTAAATTCAATGAACGAAACCGATTCTCCCGGAAGAAAATCACCATGAAAGTATCGACTATCGTTCAATACCGAAACAATATGTGTTTCACTGTCGTTTATTTTGGTCAAATACGCTATAAGAACCACCATGCCCACCATTAAAATGGGGCTTAAAAAGGTCATTACCACAAAGGATTTGTTCCTAACCTTGGCAAGGTATTCCCTTTTGACAATCAATCCCAGTTTGTTCATTCACCCTTTGCTTTAACGGTTTGGATAAAGATATCATTGGCGGTAGGAATGGTTTCTTCAAAGTGATTGATGTTTGCCCTGGTGGCGAGATGGGCCAAAGCTTCGGTAGTATCTCCCGAGGGAAGCTTTAGGGTAAAGTCCAATTGTTTTTCCTTTGGATCAAATACATGGTTCAATATTCTAAACCGCTCCTGTAGCTCTTTTAAAATCCCTTCCCCCTGTCCATTGACCTGCAATCCTACTTTAAAAACATTGTTTTTGTGGGCTTTTTTAATATCGGACAGTTTTCCTTCCAAAATTTTATGCGATTTATGGATTAGGGTGATGTACTCACAAAGTTCTTCCACGGATTCCATACGGTGGGTTGAGAAGATGATGGAGGTACCCTGTTTTTTCAATTCCAAAATCTCATCCTTTATTCTATTGGCGTTAATGGGATCAAAACCACTGAACGGTTCATCAAAAATGAGCAGTTTGGGTTGGTGGAGCACGGTAACGATGAACTGTATTTTTTGTGCCATCCCCTTGGAAAGCTCTTGGATCTTTTTGTTCCACCAGTCGCCTATTTCCAGACGTTCAAACCAGTATTTGAGCCGCTTTTTTGCTTCTACTTTGGAAAGGCCCTTAAGTTGTGCCAGATACAGTGCCTGCTCCCCTACCTTCATGCTTTTATATAGTCCACGTTCTTCGGGCAAATATCCAATGGTGGCAATATGTTTTGGAGCCAATGGTTCCCCATCAAAAAACACCTGCCCCGTATCCGGATACGTAATTTGGTTGATGATACGGATAAGCGTAGTCTTCCCCGCTCCATTAGGGCCCAAAAGACCATAAATGCAATTCTTTGGGATATCTAGGGAAACATTACTTAGTGCGGTATGTTCTCCAAAGGACTTTGAAACGTTTTCCGCAACCAAAATAGGGGTCATGCAAAAATTTTTGCCAAAGATACAATTATGTGGATTTTTTGTAATGTATTATCCAAATTGGCAAAAACTACCTATCCGCCATCATTTGTGAACATTTAAAATATAGTATAACCCTTGAATCGTAGTTCTGTTCGGGGTTCTTCAATTTGTAATTAGCGTTTTGCCCTTAAAAGCAAAACCCACCCTTAAAGGTTTAAGGATGGGAAAAAAATTGCTATGAAAAAGAAAATTAGATACTGGTCTACAGTATCAAGGTCAAATATACGTTTTTTCGCTGAACAAAATGATTTTTTGTTTAATAGTATTCCTATGAGAACATATCCTTGACCTTTTCAAAAAAGGATTTATCGGATTTCTCGGGTTTTGGCACAAAATTGTCATCACTTTGCATACGTTCAAAAAACTCACGTTGTTCACGGGTCAACTCCTTGGGTGTCCATACATTAACGTGCACCAACAGATCTCCACTGCCGTATCCGTTCAAGCTTTGGATACCCTTCCCCCGTAGTCTAAGAATCTTACCGGATTGTATTCCGGATTCCAATTTAATTCGGACTTTGCCACCAACGGTATCTATTTCTTTGGAACTGCCCAATACGGCTTCGGAAATACTGATGTACAGATCATAGTGAAGGTTGTCGCCTTCCCGCTTTAACGTGGGATGATCCTCGGTCTCTATGGCCACCAATAAATCCCCTGCCACTCCATTCCCTGGGGCACCATTGCCCTTTCCGGAAACTTTGAGCTGCATTCCATCTTCCACACCCGGGGGAATTTTTATGGAAACGGTCTCTTCAACGATCTTTAGTCCCTGGGCATCCGCCCCACTGGGCCTATGGTCAATTACTTGTCCTGTCCCACCGCATGTACTACAGGTTGTTGCCGTTTGCATTCGGCCCAAAATGGTGTTTGTGATTTTGGTCACCTGACCACTTCCCCCACAGGTTCCACAAGTTTTGTAAGTAACCCCTTCTGCTTGTAGCTTGCGCTTCACTTTTACCTTTTTCTCCACACCATTGGCCACTTCTTCCAGGGTAAGTTTCACACGAATTCTAAGGTTACTGCCCTTTACACGGCGCTGGCCACCGCCAAAACCACCAAAACCACCGAACCCACCACCAAAGGCACTGCCAAAAATATCTCCAAATTGACTGAAAATATCTTCCATGTTCATACCGCCACCACCAAAACCACCACCTTCAAAAGCAGCATGGCCAAACTGATCGTATTTGGCCTTTTTGTCAGGGTCGCTCAATACCTCATAGGCTTCCGCAGCTTTTTTGAACATTTCTTCTGCCTTGGCATCACCAGGGTTCTTATCAGGGTGGTATTCCAAAGCCTTTTTTCGATAGGCCTTCTTTATTTCAGCCGCCGAAGCTCCTTTGGGGACACCTAGTATATCGTAAAAATCCTCTTTCATAATTCTTTAGTTCCCAACCACAACTTTTGGGTGACGTATGATACGATCGCCAAGCTTATAACCTTTTTCAATCACATCGATCACCTTACCCTGCAATTTTTTATTTGGTGCCGGAATTTGGGTTACGGCATCGTGTATTTCGGCATCAAAAGTGTCGCCCTCCCCTACTTCAACCTCTTCCAAACCTTTGGATTTCAATGTTTCCCTAAACTTGGTATTGATCAGTTCCACACCTTTGAGCAATTCTTTTTCCTTGGTCTTTGCAATCTCCTTAAGTGCCCGGTCAAAATCATCCATAATGGGAAGTAAGGATACAATTACCTCTTGTCCCGCAGTTTTAAAAAGCTCCATCCGTTCTTTGGAGGTTCGCTTTTTAAAGTTTTCAAATTCTGCAAAAAGACGTAAAAATTTGTCCTTTTCCTTGGCAAGTTCCTCGCGAAGTTGCTCTTCTTCCGAAAGTTCTTCGTCTATTGCCCCTTCGTTGGAAACTTCTTCCCGGTCAAGCTCAGTCGCATCCACGGATTGTTGTTCTTCAACGGTTTCATCCACTTCCTGAACCTTACTTTTTTTACTCATGTGCTTATCTACTTTAAACTCGAATATGAGCCGGCAAAAGTACTGCCATTCCCTAAATAAATGTCAAAATGTCACAGGATTACATAAAAAAAACCGCCTATTCGGCGGTTTTCATATCATGGGACAAAAATCTAACCATAATTTCCCTCATATGATGGTTTTGTAGCCTCTTCCTGGCATTCTTCACCACCATAAAAGCTTTCCAAAGCACTACAGATGTTTTTATAATTGAAAATGAATCCTTTCTTTTCTATCCGCTTGCTGCTCACCCGCTGACTTGCAAAGAGCAAATAGGCCATTTCCCCCAAAACCAGTTCCATCATTATTTTGGGAACATTTGGCATAATCAAGGGCTTTTTCAGCACCTTGGCCAGTTCCTTGGTCAGTTTTGCATTGGTGACCGGGTTAGGTGCCACCCCATTAAAAGTCCCTTTTAATCCATTTTCCAGAACAAACAGGAACATTCTTGCCAAATCCTGAATATGAATCCACGATTGCCATTGTTCACCTGAACCAAAGGCCGCACCCACATAATTGTTCACAGGGGCAACCATTTTTGGCAAGGCACCTCCTTGGTTGGATAGTACTAATCCAATTCTAATTTTGGACACCTTAAAATTGAATGATTGAAAAGTATCGATTTCCTTTTCCCAGGCCGCTACTACTTCTCCCAAAAAACTAGTATCGACCTCGGTTTCATTTTCCTCATAAAATGTAGTCAGGGAATATGGGTATATGCCAATGGCGGAAGCGGAAACAAAAGCTTCCACTGTATCATTGCCGGAATCCTGCAATCCCTTTTTTAAGGTTCTTAGACTATTCAGTCTACTTTCGAGCACCTCTTTTTTGTAGGAAGCGGTCCATTTTTTTGAAATTGTTGCCCCGGCAAGGTTGATGATCGCCGTTACTCCCTTGAACGCATTTTTGTCAATCTCACCTTTGGAGGGGTTCCAGAAATATCCCTGATAGTTCCCTTCCTTAAGGATTTTATCTTCCCGTGTAGTAAGATAATTAATTGGGATATCCCTTTGCTTTAGCTCCGCTACTATGGCTTTCCCCACTAATCCCGTGGCGCCCGTAATCAATACCCTCATGCTAATTTTTTTACAAATGTAAAGCTTTGAATTGTCTGATTTCCAAGTATTAAAAGCAATTTAACAGTCTTGTTGAACTTTTGGGCCAACCTTGGCAAAAGGTACTGGCCAATCCCAAAAAGATGGAAAGCTCGTTAGATCTTGACCGCCCTGAGCATTTCCCTTTTTCCTGGCGGTCCTGGTAAACGCTCCACAGAAAAACCTACTTCTTCCAGATTTCTTCGTACACTACCTTTGGCCGAATACGTAACCAAGATACCGTTGGTCTGCAACGCCCGGTACATTTTCCCGAATAGTTCCGCCGTCCAAAGTTTGGGCTGTACCCTTGGCCCGAAAGCATCGAAATAAACAAGATTGAACGATGCGTTATCTTCCACTTCAAAAAAATCCTTTTGTTGTTTTGTCAAACTAAAAAAAGGACTGAGCACAATGGTTTCCCCCCATGGGGAATCATGCATCCTTTCATAGATTGGCCTTAACTGATTTTCCCCCAACTGGGAAACGTAATCCAATTGGGTAATTTCCCCATGGGAAACAGGGAAGGCCTCTACACCCACATAATCAATGGTAAATCCGTTCTTCTGTGCTTCGTAATAGGTAATCAAAGCATTTAAGGCCGTACCAAAGCCTATTTCCAAAATGGAAACTTGGGACCGTTCCAATGCAAATAGTCCATGCTTTAGAAAGACATGGTACGCTTCTTGGATAGCGCCGTGCTTGGAATGGTACTGTTCGTTCCAATCTTCTATATGAATGGTTTTGGAACCATCTCCGGTGACAATGATCTTACGTTTCAAAATCAGTTGGCTATCCGCACGCCATCCGCTTCAAACCTAAGGGTCTGTTTGGGCTTTGTAATCTTTGCCAATTCTTCTTGGGTTGCGCCTTCATCCTCGGCATAGTGCTTCTGGTCTTCCACCGTCATTTCCTCCACAAAGGCAACTCCATTCAAAATAACTTCCTTTCCAGCAACATCCTTTGGGACAAAAAATCCATAATCCTTAAACCTGACAAAGACCTCCTTTCCATCCACCAAATCTACCTTCATCCAACAGCCTTTGGCCTGACAAACTTCAGTAATGACCCCAGTTAGCTGGGATTGTAACGGGTCGGAAACCTCCATATTTTCGAATACTTTTGAGGATTTCTTCACGTCTTCCCCAACGTCAAAAGAAGAACCGTAGGTATTATAATCCTGTGCAATGACCCCCGTAGTCCCGGAAGACAACAAAATCACAAGAAAAATGTTAAAAAAAATGGATTTGCGTAAAAAAATATCGGTCTTTAACATTTGTTTGAATTTATAAGCCCATTCCCCACAAAATGCAGTGAAATTCGCTAATTTTAACATTGCAAAAATACGTAGATGGAGGTACAATCTAAACATATCGCTATAGAAAAGTCGACCACAACCAAGATCCACGAGGTCGATTTCAACAACCTTTCCTTTGGAAGCGTCTATACAGACCATATGTTGGTGTCTGATTATAAAAATGGAACATGGAGCGTTCCAAAAATCATTCCTTACCAGCCCATTGCATTGGACCCTGCCTCAAAAATCTTTCATTATGGGCAATCCATTTTTGAAGGAATGAAAGCCTACAAGGACCCGGAAGGACAAGTTTGGTTGTTTCGACCAAAGGACAACCATGCCCGGCTCAACAAATCCGCGGAAAGAATGGCCATACCCGAACTGCCGCAAGAGTACTTTATGGAGGGCCTGACCACCTTATTGGAATTGGAAAAAGATTGGATACCCCAAAGCCCTGGAAGTTCCTTATATGTAAGGCCTTTTATGTTTGCCTCGGGAACCGGACTACATGCCTCCCCTGCCGATGAATATAAGTTTCTGATTGCCCTTGCGCCTTCAGGGGCCTATTTCTCGGGAAAGGTAAAGGTACTCATTGAAGAAACATACGCCAGGGCCGCAAACGGTGGTGTTGGATATGCAAAAGCAGGGGGAAATTACGCAGCACAATTTTATCCAACAAAATTGGCAACGGACCAAGGTTACCAACAGGTTATTTGGACAGATGACCATAACCATGAGTATATAGAGGAAGCAGGGGCCATGAACATTTTTATTAGGATAAATGACACCTTGCTTACGGCGCCCACCAGCGACCGCATTTTAGACGGGATTACCAGAAAAAGTATTTTGGAGCTTGCCGAAGATATGGGCATTGAAACGGAAGTACGAAAAATTAAGGTTTCCGAAGTAGTTGAAGCCGCCGAGAACGGAGCTTTGAAAGAAATGTTTGGGGCGGGCACCGCTGCCGTTATATCCCCAATTTCGGCATTTGGATATAAGGGAGAGGAATATGTATTACCCGAACTGGAGCACAGCTATGCCTCTACGTTAAAGACCAAGATTACGGATATTCAATATAATAGAGCCGAGGACAAGTTCGGTTGGCGGTACCGTGTATGCTAAAATAACGTTGCAAAAAGGGGGGTTATCCCCTTTTTAGTTTTCCAATATTTCGGAAATATTGGGTTCAAAATAATTGGGGCCCTTCATCACTTTGCCATCTTCCCTATAAATGGGTTTGCCATCGGTTCCCAATTTGCTCATATTGCTTCGTTGGATTTCGTTAAAAACAGCTTCGATTTTGTACTGAAGACCGTGCTCCAGGATTGTCCCGCATAGAATGTAGAGCATGTCCCCCAACGCATCCGCCACTTCGACCAAATCCCCCTTTTGCGCAGCTTCCAGATACTCTTCGTTCTCTTCATCCATTAAATTAAATCGCAGTTTTATTTTGTCCAATCCCAAATCTGCCTTGGGTGCATTGAGAACCCCTAGTCCAAATGCCTGATGAAATGCTTTGACCGCATCCAATTTCTGTTTCATAAAATTCATTAATTGGGTTAGTTTTGCGAAAAATAAGAAAAAGTATGTTCTCCACGGGTCAAACCATTTTTGCCATTTTATTTATTCTTGGATTTACGATCATTTTGTTTTTTATGTATCGAAAGGATAAAAAGTTACACCAAAAGAATTACAAAGGGGTAAAATTGGTAGTATTGACCTTTATCGGTTTTGTGGTTTTTCTCTTTATAATTAAACACCTTCTCAAAAATTAACATTTATATTGAATACACCACAAAAATTAAGATTTTTACAACAATCCTTGCTTTTCTCTCGTATGAAATAGGAAAAGACGTACTTTTGTAGTGTTAATCTAACCAAAGAATGATAACATTTTTCAGCATTTTATTTGTTTTAATGGCTGTCAATGGGGCTTTACTAATATTCAGTGTAAATGGTGCCATGGATGGCTTTAAAAAGAAGTTTCAGAAACATTCCGACGACAATATCATCAAATTCCCCCCTACGGAAATTTCTGAAACCAAGTACAAGAAAGCCGTTTAGTCCTTAGTTTTAGGGCATGAAACAAGTTTTTTTAGTCTTTTTGGGTGGTGGTGTCGGTAGCGCCCTTAGATTTCTAATGTCCAAAGCCCTCAATCCTTTTCTTAAAAATTTCTTTCTGGGCACTTTCCTGGTAAACATCATTGGTTGTTTACTAATTGGTTTGGTAATGGGGCTGTTCACCAAAGGAAAGCTGCTTACCGAAAATCAGATGTTGTTATTGGTCGCTGGCTTTTGTGGTGGCTTTACCACTTTCTCGGCCTTTGCATTTGAAAAGCACTCCCTCTTGAAATCCGGGGAAATACTTCACTTTTCCATTTACGCCATTTTAAGCATCATTACGGGTATATTGGCAGTATCTCTCGGCCTTTGGCTTTCTAGATTGTTTTGAGGCACGTTATTTTCATTCTTTTCATCTTTTTATACTTTTTATTGCAAAAAAAGTATCCGATAAACCTATTTCACCACATTATCCTCAACTAAAAGGACCAATACTGTCGTTTAAGTTATCGAAATTCACAAAAAAATTTACAAAAAATTTACATACCCCTAATTTTATAGGGTTCTTTTCAAAATACTTCGTAAAAATCAATTCCATATCCTAAAAAAATATAGGGTTAGGATTCTATTCACATATATTTGACACTTTAACCAAAAATCAATTATGAAAAAAGTCGAGGCAATTATTCGAAAATCAAAATTTGATGAGGTGAAAAAAGCGCTTCATGAAATTGAGGTCAACTTTTTCAGTTATTGGGATGTAACAGGAGTTGGCAATGAAAAGCAGGGCCATGTATATCGGGGTATCACCTACAGTACCACGGACATACAAAGAAGGTATTTAGTCATTGTGGTATCTGATGAATTCGTTGAAAAAACGGTGGACACACTTATTAAAACTGCTGCCACGGGCAATGTTGGTGACGGAAAAATATTTGTGTCCGAAGTATTGGAAGCATACAGAATACGAACAGGGGAAAGCGGTTACGCCGGAATCAACTAAATACTGACCAACTAGAATCTTTAAATTATGGAAGCAGGATTATTTACAGCAAATAACGTATGGATGATGGTATGTACCGCCTTAGTGTTCTTTATGCACCTTGGATTTTCCTTTTTGGAAATTGGACTGACCCGTCAAAAAAACACAGTGAACATACTCTTTAAGAATGTTTTTATCATTACCGTAGGATTACTATTGTACTATATAGGTGGATTTAACCTTATGTACCCAGGATTTGAAGATGGGGATATGGGTTTCCTCAAATTTTCTGGTTTTGGTATTGGGGCACCTGAAAATGGAATGACCCCCGAATATGCGGATGGTGGTTACACTTGGTGGACAGATTTCCTTTTCCAGGGGATGTTTGCCGCTACGGCAGCGACCATTGTTTCTGGAGCCGTAGCCGAGCGGATAAAACTTGGTGGTTTTATGATTTTTACCATTTTTTATGTGGGGTTGGTATACCCAATTGTGGGTGCTTGGAAATGGGGCGGTGGCTGGCTACATGGCCTAGGCTTCTATGACTTTGCCGGTTCCACATTGGTACACTCCGTTGGGGGATGGGGTGCGTTGATTGCCATCTACCTGCTTGGAGCACGTATTGGCAAGTTTGGCGAAGATGGTAAGCCGAAGGCAATACCTGGCCACAACCTACCACTCGCGGCCGCCGGTGTATTGATACTTTGGTTGGGCTGGTTTGGGTTTAACGGAGGTTCCGTTCTTTCCGCAGACCCCGCAGTGACCTCTTTAGTATTGGTCACCACTTGTTTGGCTGCTGCCGCTGGTGGGGTATCGGCATTTATCACCTCATTTGTCAGATATAAAAATTTCGATTTGACCATGTTCCTGAACGGTATACTTGGTGGGTTGGTAGGCATCACTGCAGGAGCCGACCAAATGTCTCCAAATGAGGCCGTTATTATAGGATTGATTGCCGGTGTAATCATCGTATTTGGCGTAGCATTGATCGATAGATTAAAGTTGGATGACCCCGTTGGAGCGGTAGCCGTACATTTAATATGTGGTATATGGGGCACTTTGGCCGTTGGAATCTTTGGAGCTATGGCCGGTCTTGATCAGTTCTTGGTGCAATTGGCTGGAGTTGGAGCTACAGCAACTTTCTGCTCAATTACCGGCTTCATCATTCTGTTTGCCATCAAAAAGATAGCAGGACTCCGTGTTTCGGAACAAGAAGAACTGGAAGGTTTGGACCTCCACGAACATGGAATGGATGCTTATGCCGACTTTAGGATGAACCAACATTAATGAAAAGGTAACGGAGCGTTTGGCAGAACGCTCCGTCTGCAACCTTTTTCAAAAAATCAGATAAAAATATAATCCGCCCATCTTCATGGGCCTCAAAACATGTTACTATGAAAACGGTTACGTATGCTACAAAATACTAAAAAAAGCTTTCGCGCAAGACCATTTGATGTAGCAATAAACCATCAAAGGGGTTATCCAATAGCACTTTATTACGATCCAAACACTGGTCCATCCATGGCCTGGAGTGTGATGGTAAAGAACTCGGTTAAATCCCGATTACTAAGATTTTCATCAAAAAATAACCAATTATTAATTCTTTTTTAAAACCTAGAAATCATGTTGAAAAAACGAACAATTCTAATTGCACTATGCGGAATTCTAGCCCTTTCGGGAAAAAGTTGGGCCCAAGATACCCCAAGTATTGACGACAAAGTGGATGTTGGGCTTAGCCTAAATCTTGATGCCTTTTTTGGCTTTAACCCTATGATGGCCATTTCATATGCTTTGAGCGATTCCGATGCCCTAACTTTTTATGGCATCCAATGGGGTGCAGGTACCGGATCGGCATGGGGCCAGTGGACAGAATTTGGTATTGGGTACAACAAGACCGTTGGTGCCTTTGACATTAACCCCCAACTGGGATTTACCATGGGTAGCCTTCTTTCCAGTGGTGCCGCCCAACCTGGTATTATCGGAGACGGTATAGTCCCCAACCTAACCGTAAATCTTGGTACGGAGCAGCTGGAGGGACAATTTTACTTTGGGTATTATGCAGCCTTAAGTGATGAGACCGAGGCAGTACAGGCACCCAATCCACTGCAATCCACCAATAACTATGTACACTATTGGGCCAATCTGGGCTATAAAGTATCTGACTTTTTCTCCGTTGGAGGGCATTTTGAGGAACTCTTTCTTTCTGGAGGCTCCACCAATGGCGGTGGTGACCTGGACAGAGCGGATGGCTACGTTTGGTTGGGACCATACATACAGTTTCAAAAAGGGAACGCCGGCCTAAGGTTTTCCTTTGGAGGGAACCTTGCGGATGAAGATGATCGCTTTGCCCCTAACGACTTTTATAAGTTAGCATTTTTTATGTCCTTGTAGTACGGACTTTAAACCCTTTGGAAAATGGTCGCGAGGCCAACTAATCCAAAGAAAACTGTTTTACTCCTGCCATCACCTTGGTATTCATAAAATTTTGCCTTGGCACCAAGGGGCAGGAGTATTTTTTATTGTACACACAGTACGGATTGTAGGCCCGATTAAAGTCAATGACCAAAGTATTGCCCTCAGGGATTTTTAGGTTCAAATAGCGGCCTCCCCCGTAGGTCTCCTCCCCATTGGTCAAATCCATAAACGGAAGAAAGAGGTATTCTTCATTTCCTGCGGCACTCGGCAATTCCAAGCTTTTATAGACTTCCAATTGGTGCTCGGTACCATTCAGTAAAAAGTAGGCGACTCCATAAACTACTTCCCATGACGTTCTATCCGTAGTGGTTGGCATCCTAAACGGTTTGGCGTTCGGTGTTCGTTCAAATCTTGCGGTTACCACATATGTAGTGTCCGCAGGGAAAAAATCCAAGCCTTCAAAATCCTTCCGAAATCTATCGGGCAATGGTGAGGTTTCAGGGTCCTTAAACTCTTCATTCGTTTTCTCCTGATACTCCAAAATAGTTCGGAGTTTTGCCGGTACTGCATCGACCTCATTTGTTCGTTCATCGTGATATTTTTTCCCCTGCCCACAAGAACACAAAAATAAAACCAGGATATATCCAAGATGTTTCATTCCATAAAAATACATCAGTCCGATTTTTTTCCAAGGGAATTGTACCTTTTACCCAAAATATGGATATGAAAGAATTGTTGACCTTTAGTATACTGGCCTTTTTCCTTCTAGGTTGCCAGAATCGGGAAGAACCATCAGTTGCAAAGGCCGAAAGGGTGTTTCCTACCCTTGCCCCCAATCGATATAATGTTGGTTTCCTGATTATGGATGGCGTCTACAATACGGAATTTACTGCCCCCTTTGACATCTTTCAGCATACCCAATATCGAAAGAACATTAAAGCCATGAACACGTTCACCGTAGCCAAAACCTTAGCGCCCATTACCTCTTTTGAAGGCGTTCGTATTCTCCCCGATTACGATTATACCAAGGACGAACTACCCAGGATTGATATTTTGGTCATTCCCAGTGCAGAACACCATCTGGATACTGATCTAAGGGATACCGTAATGCTCAATTTTGTAAAAAAAGTGGACAGGGAAGCAATTTTTATGACATCCCATTGCGATGGGGCCTTTATTTTGGCCAAAGCGGGGCTTTTGGACAATGTTGCCTCCACAACATTTCCCAGTGATATTGCCACCTATCGGAAAATGTTTCCACGCCTTGAGGTAAAGGATAGTGTTCTTTTTGTGCATGATGATAAATACATCACCTCTGCCGGTGGGGCCAAAAGCTTTGAAGCCGCCCTATATCTGACAGAAGTTCTCTATGGAAAAGAAATAGCCAAATCCTTGGCCAAGGGACTGGTCATTGATTGGGATTTGGCCAGTGTCCCTTCTTTCATTCGTCAATAGTGGTCTTATACCGGGCATTATCAAGGTATTTTTTCACCAAGGCATTGAACTCTGGTGTAATGCGCAATAAGGCCGTATTGGGTATATTGTACAATTGCTCCTTGGAGTTGAAGCCTTTTTTTAGGGCTTCTTCCAAATAAAAAAGTGCGGTTCCAAAATCCTCATTTTTGGATGCGATTGAAGCCACTTTAAGATAGTTGTCAAAATTATTGGGTTCGGCAATGGTCTTTAACATAAATAAAAGCACAAGGGCTTCCTCGTCAACGATTTTCTGACTTTTTACCAGGTAGATATTGTCCTCTACCAACGCATTGACATAGCCTACAAGCCGATACCCCATTTTACGTTCCGCGGCATTACTGCCGTTGATAAACTTATTGATCCGTTCCATCTGAAAGTTCCACCAACCCAGATTATTGAAATTATAGGTCAACACATCTTCTTCCAGATAATAGGCAAAGTCCTCCCGTAACAAGGTCTCCTTAAACAGGGTGGTTTCCAACTCCCTTTTTTGAATTCGAAAACCTTTGGTACGTTTCAGGTTCTTTTTCATTTCCCTGAGGGAATCCGTATCCCGTAAAGTCCTAAAGATATTTTGTGTTTCTGCCATGGCCCTATTGGCCAGAAAGAATTCGTTCTTATCCAACAATTCCTTTATATGGCCCAGGTCGCTTTGGTAGAACGCCTCAATGAACCCTGAGTCCTTGACCGTATTCCCCCTGGCCATGGCCAAAAGTTCAAAATAGGATAATGCCTGCGCCAATCTTTTCCCTGTAGTGTTATTTGAGAGGGAATCCCCTACCAAAATATGATTGGGAAACTTTAAACCGTTCAAGACTTTTTCGTCCCTAAGGATCGTTGGATAATTAAAATTGGTTTTATCAACCACACCAATGAAATGAAAAGGGTTTTTAGCGTTGAGCAACTCCGTATTGGCAATTGCGGCATTAATGGATACCGTACCTACAATCTCCCTAAAAAAAATGGGGACCAAATTGGCAAACCTTCCCCCGCTTTCAAAGCCGGCGGTATAGATCCTACTTTTGTTGACGGGCAGTAGCTCCAAAAGATAGTCCACCACTCTTTTGGTCCGTTGCATGTTCTCGGAAATTGGTACACTATCCCGTATGGAATTGGGAGCAGCAACTACATAACCCAAACTGTCCGCAACACCAACAAATTTTGAAATTCCGTCCTTTCCCCTGCCTTCCATATCAAATACCATGAGCAGGGGCCATTTTTTATTTAACTCGAACTTATTGGGCAAATAAAGCGAAAAGGTTTCCGGGATGGAATCACCAACCACCGCCAACGAATCAATGATCGTTCCCTTTTTTATTCTCAGGCCTTGGGAGTAGGTTGAAAAAGATAAAAAGATCAGGGAAAGAGTGGTCAGCAATGTAAATGTCTTACTCATACTCGTTGAGTAACAAAAACCTAGCCAAAAATTAAGATGTCCTTTGTTCATTCTTAAATTTGATTACCGGGGCATTGGAGACCACATTGGACAAAATTATATGGGTTCGGGTTTCCCCGTAACCAATTAATTTATCAATAAATTTTTCCAAATGTGATTGGTCTTGAATAACGACCTCCATGATGATATTCTCATTTCCTGTAATTCGATAGCAATTGATTACTTCCTTAAAGGTATCAACTTTAGCCAAAAAAGGCTTCAATTTTCCGACAAAAGCCCTAAGGGTAATAATGGCCCTTAGTTGATAACCCAGTTTAGCATGGGAGATATGGGTGGTATAACTTTCAATAATGCCAAGGTCTTCCATTTTTTTTACGCGCTCTGCTACAGCCGGAGAAGTAAGACCTACCCTTTTACCTACTTCCGTAAAACTCACTCGCGAATTTTGCTGTAAACAAAGTAGGATTTCCGTGCTTAGACGATCTAATTTAAAATTCAAATCAAAAAGTGTTTTTGCTTTAAAATATTTTGAAAATTAATACAAATGCTTTAATTATTAAAGACAATAACCCTTTTTTCATTAGTATTTTTATATGTCCATATATTGGTTTTTCATGGAAAAGAATGGTATAAATTCACTACCTGTTTACAAGAACTCCCTGGTGTTAAGGGATTTAAGTGGTGCGCTTGCCCATTATTTTTCTTCGGAGGGCAAAGCTTTCTCCCGGAGGACCTTGGGGTTGAGAGCAATTATTGCAGAATCCATTGCTACGGATGCATCATTGATTCCTGTGACCATAGAGAAAGCGTACACGTCCAATTCTTTGCATAACCGTCTTAAAAATGTAACGTTTATCACCATCATTATGCGGAATATCATTTCCTACTGCAATGGCCTTGAGAAAGATGGTATTAAGGAGAAAGAATATCTGCACTTACTACGAAAGGAGATAAAGACATTTCAAAAGTCCTTCAAAAAATGGCGGAAATCCCTCGTTAGTAACGAGTCTTAGTTTTATAAGCCCTCCGTTTCAAAAATACATCCCAAGTCCTTATTTCCAAGAACAACTTCTTGTAGATTAAGCACGAACAACTTTTGCTATTTCACAGTTCCAATTATCCAACAAGGCCCTTTTTTTTGCACTTTTCAATTCATCCTACGTACAAAAGGCATTCTTTTCTACATATTTCTTCTGTATTGCCCCCCCACTTGAAAAAGTGCATGGGTTATCTGACCTAAAGAGCAATACTTTGTAACCTCCATCAACTGGTCAAAAGTATTGCCATTTTCAACCGCTACTTGCTGTAACGCTTTTAACCCTTGTTCTGCTTCGGCCCTATTTCCGTTGTGCACGTTTTCCAGGGTTTGGATTTGGGCATCTTTTTCCTCCGTGGTGGCACGAATTACTTCTGCGGGCAATATTGTTGGTGAACCCTTGGAACTTAAGAAAGTGTTCACCCCAATAATGGGATATTCCCCGGTATGTTTTAAGGTCTCGTAATGAAGGCTTTCCTCCTGTATCTTGGAACGTTGGTACATGGTTTCCATGGCACCCAATACTCCTCCTCGTTCCGTGATCCTATCAAATTCGAGCAATACGGCCTCCTCTACCAAGTCAGTCAGTTCCTCAATAATAAAGGATCCCTGAAGCGGGTTTTCATTTTTTGCAAGTCCCAATTCCTTATTGATGATCAGTTGAATGGCCATTGCCCTTCTTACCGATTCCTCGGTAGGGGTGGTGATGGCTTCATCATAGGCATTGGTATGCAGGGAATTACAGTTATCATAAACGGCGTAGAGCGCCTGGAGCGTGGTCCGTATATCATTAAAGTCAATTTCTTGGGCATGCAGGCTCCTTCCGGAAGTCTGGATGTGGTACTTCAACATTTGCGCCCTTGGTCCAGCTCCGTATTTATCACGCATGGCCTTGGCCCAAATTCGCCTCGCCACCCTACCAATTACTGCATATTCGGGGTCAATCCCATTGGAGAAAAAGAAGGAAAGGTTTGGTCCAAATTTGTCAATATCCATTCCTCTACTTAAGTAATACTCCACGTATGTAAATCCATTGGACAGGGTAAATGCCAATTGGGAAATGGGATTTGCACCGGCTTCGGCAATATGATACCCGGAAATGGATACGGAGTAAAAATTACGTACCGCATTTTTGATGAAATATTCTTGGACATCCCCCATTAACCGCAATGCAAATTCCGTGGAAAAAATACAGGTGTTTTGGGCCTGGTCCTCTTTTAGGATATCGGCTTGTACCGTACCGCGCACCTGATTTAAGGTTTTAGCCTTGATTTCGTTATATACCGCCAAGGGAAGTACCTGGTCCCCGGTAACACCTAAAAGCATTAGGCCCAGGCCATTGTTCCCTTCTGGAAGTTCGCCAATATACCGAGGTCTATCCATTCCCTTTTTTTGATATATCGTCTCGATTTTCTTTTCAATCCTGGCTTCCAGCTTATGGTCCTTAATGTACTTTTCACAGTTTTGATCAATGGCCGCATTCATAAAGAAACCCAGTAGCATTGGTGCCGGGCCATTAATTGTCATACTGACCGAAGTCATTGGGTCACTTAAATCAAATCCCGAATAGAGTTTTTTAGCATCATCCAAACAGCAGATGGAGACCCCGGAATTTCCAATTTTTCCGTAAATATCAGGTCGATGATCCGGATCATGCCCATATAAGGTAACCGAATCGAATGCGGTGGACAATCGCTTCGCCGGCATATCCAAACTCACGTAATGAAATCGCCTATTGGTACGTTCCGGACCACCTTCGCCGGCAAACATCCGTGTAGGGTCCTCCCCAGTTCTTTTAAAAGGATAAATACCCGCCGCATAGGGAAATTCCCCGGGGACGTTTTCTTGCAGCATCCATATCAAAAGATCGCCCCAGGCCGTATACTTTGGGAGGGCCACTTTTGGAATTTGATTATGTGACAATGATGTGGAATGGGTCTCCAATTTAATTTCCCTTCCCCTAACCTCATACGTATACTCGGATGCTTTGTATCGTTTTAATTGATTTTCCCAGTTAATGATCAACTCCCAATTCCTGGGATGTAAATCCATCTTTATCCGCTCAAACTCCGCCATAAGGATTTTGATGATATCCCTATTGCGCTTATCTGCTTTGGAAAGAATTACATCGGAGTTTATAGTGGACTTACTAAAATATTGTGGGTTATCGCCTTTTATGGACAAGTTGGCCAATGTTAAAATGGAAGTAAAAATTCCATATAACTTTTGGGCAGTATTGGACTGTTCTTTGACCAACAGGTCATAACTTCTGTTGTTTTCAGCTATTTCGGATAAATAGCGTGTTCGGGCGGGAGGAATGATAAATTGTTTTTCCAAAGTTCCCAGGGACAAATTTGAACCGGCCAGTAATCCAGCCTCCGTTTTTTCTGAGAGGGCTTTCATTGTGGCCGTATACAAACTGTTCATCCCAGGGTCATTGAACTGCGAAGCCATAGTGCCATAAATGGGCAGATCACCGTCTTCGGCGTCCCAAAGATTATGGTTACGAACGTATTGCTTTCTCACATCCCTAATGGCATCCAACGCTCCCCGTTTGTCAAATTTGTTAATGGCCACCAAATCTGCAAAGTCCAGCATATCAATTTTCTCCAATTGGGTCGCTGCCCCAAATTCCGGGGTCATTACATATAAGGAAACATTACTAAAGTCCAAAATCTCCGTATCGGACTGCCCAATTCCCGAGGTTTCCAAGATAATCAGATCAAAAGCTGCCGCCTTAAGAACGGCTATGGCTTCCCCTACATATTTGGAAAGGGCCAAATTGGACTGCCGCGTTGCCAGGGAACGCATATAGACCCGATCACTGTTTATGGCGTTCATTCGAATCCTATCCCCCAAAAGTGCCCCTCCCGTTTTGCGCTTGGACGGATCTACGGAAACGACCCCGATATGCTTTTCCGGAAAATCCAATAAAAACCTTCTTATCAACTCATCCACCAAACTGGATTTCCCTGCACCTCCCGTTCCGGTAATTCCCAGTACGGGTACCTTATCATTTGGGGCGATCTTCGAGAAGTGTTCCTGGAACTCCCCTGGACGATTTTCTGCCAGGGAAATTAAGCGGGCAATGGTATTGACATCCTTATTTTTGAGTTGCCCAGAAAGTCCGTTGGCGCTTTCAACATCCAGTTTTGGAACTTCTACGTCACACCGTTGTACTAAATCATTGATCATTCCCTGGAGGCCCATTTTCCTTCCATCGTCGGGAGCGTAGATTCGCTCTATACCGTAATTCATCAAATCTTTGGTCTCATGCGGAAGAATGACCCCTCCACCTCCTCCAAATACCTTTATTTGCCCAGCACCCTTCTCCTGTAGCAGATCATACATGTACTTGAAGTATTCATTGTGCCCTCCCTGATAGGAGGTCATGGCAATGGCATTGGCATCTTCCTGAATAGCGCAATCCACGACTTCGGCCACGCTTCTATCATGTCCTAAATGGATCACTTCAACGCCAGTGGCCTGAATTATTCTACGCATTATATTGATGGCGGCATCGTGACCATCGAACAAAGAAGCCGCAGTTACAATTCTAATTTTATGTTTTGGGCGATAAGGTGCTATATGTTCCATTGTTGAACCCTAATTTTATGCTCCGCAAGTTAAGATAAATGCAATGAAAATTGAATTATAATTCGAATAATACAAAAAGTAAGGTGTATTTAGCTTTGTTTTTTTGAATCAAATAATTTTAGCCCAATTTTATTGTCATGAAACTTACAGTTCTCATCCATTGTCCCGATCAAAAGGGAATCATTTTTTCGGTGACCAACTTTTTATACCAAAAAGGGGGCAATGTTATTTATTTGGACCAACATGTGGATAAGGAGGCAGAGGTATTCTTTATGCGATTGGAGGTTGAATTCGAAAATGGGCTTACCCAAGCCGTATTTGAAGAAGAATTTGATAAAAAAATCGCTCAAAAGTATGTGATGGAATGGAGCTACCATTCAGAAGGTACCTTACCTAAAATGGCCATTTTTGTTTCCAAGTACAATCATTGCGTTTATGATTTGTTGAGCAGGCACCAGTCTGGGGAACTGGAAGTAGATATTCCTTTTATTCTAAGTAATCATAAAGACCTTGGTTATATTGCAGAGCAGTTTAAAATTCCATTTCATCATGTTCCGGTAACCAAAGGAACCAAATCCGAAGCGGAAGAAAAACAGCTAAAACTTCTAAAGGAAAATGAGGTTGATTTTATTGTGCTTGCGAGATATATGCAAATAGTTTCTTCAAAACTGATCAATTATTATCCTAACAAGATCATAAATATCCATCATTCCTTTCTCCCGGCGTTTGCAGGTGCCAAGCCATATCATGCCGCATTTAAACGAGGGGTGAAGATTATTGGTGCTACCAGTCATTATGTTACCGAAGAATTGGACGCCGGACCTATTATTGAACAGGATGTTACCGCGGTATCACACAGTCATAATATAAAGGATTTTATAGCAAAAGGCAGGGATTTGGAAAAAATTGTCCTGGCCAGGGCGGTAAAACTCCATACACTTCGAAAGACCATGGTCTACAATAATAAAACCGTCATCTTCACCTAATGGAATGAGGTCATATGGATTTAAGGCCCAACTCGGGTATTTAACGATTTTTTAAAACGGATAACTTACAATATTTCCATTTTAAGGTCGTTATAACCACAAGAAAACAAAGCAATTATAACATATTGCTAAAGTTTAGTTAACCTTTGCCAAGGTCAGAAAATTGAATTTTGTTCCGAGTTATTTGAGTTAGCATTTTTTTGAGTTAGTTAGTTTAAAAGCCAGTGTGACCCACTGGCTTTTTTGTATGAAAAATCTTCCATTGGTTCAAAAAAGACTAAAAAGAGACAAATTTGGTACTGGCATAAGGTAAATTATTATCGGAACTTACGAATTTTAGCTTTTTGTTAACGTTTTGAGAATGTTGATTTTATAACTTGTTAACAGTACTAATTCATCAATCATTAAAATGCGGCGGACTATTGACGGTTTTGTCTTCATTTTCCTATTGCTCCATACCATCTTTCTATGGAGTAAAGAGCCTGGGAATGGCACAAAATTTGATGAATTTCCCCTTGCCTTTCAAGATTCATTGGAATGGGCGGATTATTTCTATAATATCCGCCGTTACCAACGAGCGATACCCTTGTACAAAAAAAATCTGGACACCGTAAAGGAGGAAAAAGCCAAGATATTAAAAAAACTGGCCCTAAGTGAAGCTGCCATTGAACATCCAACGCAGTCCGTGTCCTACATTCATGAATTCCTACAGTTGGAGTTCAAGCCCTCTTTCCTTTTGCATGAAGGTTTTGATCCCATACGCACAACGGATGAATTCAGAAGAGTCTCCGAAAGGGTAACCCCAAGAATCAATACATGGTCGTTATTATACTTTTTTGTGGCGTTGATTGGGTTTTATGTTATGGGCATGTTACTGGTAAATAAAAAAATCGACAAAAATGCCCGCATATTGATTGCATTTTTTGTTTCCATACATTCGCTCTTTATTCTAAATATTAGTATAAATCGTTCCAATTACCTTTTTGAACTTCCCCATTCGTATTTGATGTCCACATGGTCTTCATTTTTGTATGGCCCTTTGCTATTTCTATACTTTCAAAGGGTGTCAATTAAACATCGCCTTATCTGGAAGGACCTGTGGCATTTATTGCCCACCCTAATTCTTGTGGCCTACCTTATTCCCGAGGTCTACGCGTTTACGGGCGAGGAGAAAATCAATTTAATGCTCACTCGTTTGCAAAATGGGGTAAGCCCGGAAGACTCCGGAAAATTGGTGTTGATCGTCTCGCTTAAGGCGATATCACTGGCTGTCTATGCTTATTTTATCAATCGGTTACTTAAAAGGAATAAAGAGAAGGGCAGATTGGCCTCAAAAAATAGATTATGGCAAAACAATATTTATTATATCCATGTGGCCTATGTCATAACCTATATTGTTTATGGCATCTCCATTTCAGCTGGCAACCCTTACCCCATTTTGTATCATATCCCTATTGTAATGATGGCCACCATGGTACTGTACGTAGGTTATGCGGCCACCAACGTGCAACCAAACGTATTAAGTGCCACCTATACCCTTACCAATGGACTTTTCCCTAAAAAGTATCTGAAATCCGGACTTACGGATAGCCTTTCTTTGGAATTAAAGGAAAACCTTACCCAACTATTTGAAAAAGAAAAACTGTACCGAAGAAATGACATTAACTTGGATTTGGTTGCTAAAAAACTAAATACTACAAGGCATAATGCATCCCAAATTATCAATGAACATTTTGAAAAAAGCTTTCACGAGTATATCAATGTGTATCGCATCAAAGAGGCCAAAGAACTTCTGGAGAGTGGGAAGGTACTTAACATCATTGACATTGCCTATGAAGTAGGATACAACAACAAGGTAACCTTTAATAAAGCTTTTAAAAAGGAAACGGCACTTACGCCTACTGAATATTTGGGTAAGCTCCAAAAAAA
Organism: Muricauda sp. SCSIO 64092; assembly: GCF_023016285.1. Lineage (GTDB taxonomy): Bacteria > Bacteroidota > Bacteroidia > Flavobacteriales > Flavobacteriaceae > Croceivirga. The sequence goes on along the minus strand of NZ_CP095413.1, from coordinate 3,930,282 downwards.
AAAGGGTCCTAGTTTATCGGAAATTGGTCATTATTGATTGGCTTTACCCCTTTAACCTTCCAATGTGACTATCTTTCGAACAGAAAACGGTTCCAAAACTTCATATTTTTCATTTTTAAGAAGTTGTTTGAATTAGTCACCGCATTTTATTGGAACCGTTTTTTTCCTTCAATGCATTAAGATATAGAATCACCTCCCTATTGAAAACCATAGGTTGTTCCACATTTACGACATGACCACAATCCGGTACAACAAACAGATCCGAAGTTTTATGGGCATTGGCAATTTTCCTTATGGTGGGAAGAAAAAGATAATCCTCCTGTCCCATTACATATAAAGTGGGTATTTTAATGTCCACCATTCTAAAGAAACGAAGTAGGGGGTTGATTTCCGATGTAAGTTTGAACCATCTAATAAATTCTTTTTGGTATAGCTTTTTTGCCTCCCTAACAAATAATAATCTTGATTCCTTGTGGTTCTTTTTGGGCATAATGATGAAAGCAAAGAATTTGTACAGCCATAAGTAAGGGACAATGGACTTAAAAATTATGCCCAGGCGCATCAGCACCTGTGATCTAAAATTCAATTTCATAATGGCTCCCCCCATAACCATGCTGGAAACACGTTCCGGATATTTTTCCGCCAGGTTCCTAATTAAAATGGTCCCCAACGAAATGCCCACAAAGTGGGATTTCCCAATTTTTTCATGATCGATCACCTCAATGATATCATCGGTAATGGAATCAAATGTGTATTTATCATTGAAAGCATCTTTGATGTTCGGTTTGGAATTTCCATGTCCGCGCAAATCAAGCAACAGGATGTTGAAGTGTTTCTTGAAATCCCTTAACTGCTTGTACCAAATTGTTGAGCTACCACCGGCACCATGTACAAAGGTGACCCATTCCCTTGACTGCGGATGGTTGTATTTGGTATAATGAAGCAATTTTTTTTTAAATGTACGTTAAATTTTTACCACCAAACTCCATTCTTTGGGGAATGAACTCCTAAAATCGGGTTAAAATTAGACAAACTGCCTGATTTTTAGCTGTATACCACATCCATACCACCCACTTGCAACGTATTTAAATGTAAATTTGGAATAACAAATCTACTACTATGAACAATCAATATTGCAGAATTGGTGCAGTAAAGCCAATTACAAGTGGTAATAGTGCAATTGCCATTTTAGAGCACAGGTACCATCGGTTTTTGGAAAAGGCAACAAATCCATCAGGGATAGATGCCAGACTCGGTGATTTTTTTGATGCAAAGGTCAAAAGTCTTAAAAAAGCGCTGGAATCCTTGGTTTAAAGCCGTTCTAATTCCTTTTTCATTTCCTGCTGAAGTTCCTTCGCCTTGGCCCTGGCCGCTTGAGCGAAGTCTTCTTGGTTGGAAGCATACAGAATACCCCTGGAGGAATTAATAAGTAATCCAACATTTTTTGTCATTCCATATGTACAGGTCTCCTGCAAACTCCCTCCCTGGGCCCCGACCCCAGGGACCAAAAGAAAGCTTTCGGGAATCAATTGACGAATTTCGCCCAGGTATTCTGATTTGGTAGCACCAACAACGTACATCAGCCTTTCCGAATTCCGATAGGACTGTGAGGTTGCGATTACTTCTTTATAAAGTTCCAAATCCCCCACTTTTTTAGTCTGAAGGTCAAACGCTCCCTTATTGGAAGTCAATGCCAACAAAATGGCGTGCTTACCTTCAAATTCCAAAAACGGTTCCACTGAATCCTTCCCCATATAGGGCGCTATGGTGATGGAATCAAATTCCAGTCCTTCAAAAAAAGCCTTGGCGTATCGCGCGGAGGTATTGCCAATATCCCCCCTTTTGGCATCCGCTATGGTGAATTGTTCCGGAAAATTGTCATTTAAGTACTGAATGGTTTTTTCCAAGGCTTTCCAACCTTTAAGGCCATAGGCCTCATAGAAGGCGATATTGGGTTTATACGCCACGCAAAACTCCTGGGTTGCATCAATGATGGCCTTGTTAAAGGCAAAAATGGGGTCTTCTTCCTTTAATAGATGCTGCGGGATTTTCTCCAAATCGGTATCCAGTCCAACACATAGGAAAGACTGTTTTTTCTTAATCTGCTCAATTAGCTCCTGTGGTTCCATTAAAAGATTTCGGAAGCTTCCTTAAGTTTTTCAGTATTTTCCACCAACATCAACTCGTCAATGATTTTTTGGATATCCCCGTTAATGATGTTTTGTAAATCATATAGGGTTAGCCCAATTCTATGGTCGGTTACCCTCCCCTGTGGATAGTTGTACGTTCTAATTTTTGCCGAACGATCCCCACTGCTCACCTGTGAATTTCGCTTTGCGGCATCCTCCGCCTGTTTTTTGGCCAATTCCAAATCGTACAATCGTGAACGCAATACCCTAAAAGCCTTATCCTTGTTTTTGTGCTGGGACTTTTCGTCTTGGCATTGGGCCACAATTCCTGTTGGGATATGTGTCAAACGCACTGCGGAATATGTTGTATTTACGGATTGGCCCCCTGGTCCCGAGGAGCAGAAGTAATCAATTCGGACATCCTTTGGGTCAATCTGCACGTCAAACTCCTCTGCTTCCGGTATCACCATTACCGTGGCAGCACTGGTATGTACACGCCCCTGTGTTTCTGTTTGTGGAACACGTTGCACCCGATGTACACCTGCTTCAAATTTTAGGGTTCCATACACCTCTTCCCCCATGACTTCAAAGTGGATTTCCTTGTATCCACCCGCTGTTCCTTCGTTCAAATCAATAATGTTGGTGCGCCAACCTTTACTTTCACAATATTTGGTATACATCCGGAATAAGTCGCCCGCAAAGATACTGGCCTCATCCCCGCCGGTACCTGCCCGAATTTCCATCACCACATCCTTTTCATCCTCAGCATCTTTGGGAATCAATAAAAACTTAATTTCATCCTCCAGTTTTGGGAGGGCTTCCTTGGATTCATCCAATTGCATTTTGGCCATCTCCACCATTTCAGCATCGCCCCCATCCGCAATAATCTCCTCGGCTTCCTTCAGATTTTCGGATAAGGTGATATACGCTTCCCTTTTATCCACCAATACCTTCAAATCCTTGTATTCCTTGTTCAGTTTGGCGTATCGTTTTTGATCTGAGATGATATCGGGTTGAATAATCAAGTCCGATACTTCATCAAATCGCTGTTTTATAATATTCAATTTGTCGAGCATGTTCCTTTCTTCCTAAGAGTGCGAATTTACGATTTTTGCATGTACCCTGTGTTTCTAACAAAACCACTAATCAATCACAAAAGTAGTCCCCAGGGTAACAATGGTTGCATCCAGTTGGGTACTCCTGTCATAATAGGCAAAACGTAAATCCACTGTCCTTAAACCAAAAATCAAAAATTTGGTCTTGGTAAAAATATCCTTGTATCGGACACCCATTCCGTATTGGTGGGCCGTATACTTGGAAAGGTCAAAATCCGAAGTGTAAAAATCCAATGTAGAAATCGCCTGTTCCCTCTCAAAGAAATGGTCCGCTGCGGTTTGGGAATAGAATCGGTAATTGGGATAAAGTGTAAATCGGTCGCCAAGCTTTAAAGGAATCTCTAAATTGGCCGTATGGGCAATAATTCCCCAATCATCATAATAAAAGCGATAATAGGTCCTAATAATTGCCAAATCATTGAGGTAGTAATTAAGTCGGGCCCCTATGGGCAACTTAAAGCGGGTATCCGGCAAGCGCTCCACATCGTCCGCAAGCTGAAATCCTTCCAGGAAAAAATCCTGGACATCCCCAAAATATACCCGTTGAAAGGGGGTACTTAAAAGTCCATTCTGTCGAACAACATCCACGGATAGCAGGGCTTGTAAACGCTTGCTCAGTATTTGTGAAAAACTAAGGGTAAAAGCATACGAATTCCTGTTTTCCTCCGCAAAAGGGACAAAATCGGGGTCATATCCCGGAACCGCTCCAATAAAACCTCCGCGTAATTCTATGGGATATTGTGGATTCCAGGAATCCAGATATACCTGACCACTTAAGGAAACCTCAGTATTCCTTTCATTGAACAACCAGGTATAACTTCCCCCAAAACCGATGGAGAAATAGTCGTATTCCGCCGAAACATAAGCTTTCGCAGTCCATATCCGATTTCGATCATCAGAGCTATGGGAGTAATTGGGGCTAAAATAAGCCAGCACGTCCGATCTGGAAGCTCCGGAAGATGCATCAAAAGGGTCGGCATCCCTACGGCCATCAAAAGGGTTTACATTACTGGAGGAAGCTGAGGTATAGGCAGATATTCCTGTATCAATGGTTAAAACATCATCTGCATTCAATGGCATTCTCAAAACGATAGTCGAAGTTGCATCCGTCAATTCCTCGGTCCCTTCCCCGCCAGTAACCGCAGCATTGGGACCATCTTGACTGTAATAACTAAAAAGGGTCTCCAGTTCACTGGTTTCCAAAACCCTTTTCTTGTACGTTGTATCGGTATTCTGACCAAAAACGACCACACAAAAGAACCAAGGAACGATGTGAACTAATTTTGCCAAGGGTTTGGTTGGATTATTCTCTATTTGATTCAAACTGCAATTTTAAACACAAACTTTGGGCCGGGGCCCTGGAAAACCGCTAAAAGACCCTTCGGTTCCCCTCAGGGTAACTTCGACCATCAAAGTTTGCAGGCAAACTTTGGGCCGGGGCCCAAAAACCCTTCAAAAGACCCTTCGGTTCCTCTCAGGGTAACTTCGACCATCAAAGTTTACAGGCAAACTTTGGGCCGGGGTGCCAAAAACCCTTCAAAGGACCCTTCGGTTCCCTCAGGGTAACTTCGACCATCAAAGTTTGCAGGCAAACTTTGGGCCGGGGTGCCAAAAAACCTTCAAAAGACCCTTCGGTTCCCTCAGGGTAACTTCGACCATCAAAGTTTGCAAGCAAACTTTGGGCCGGGGTGCCAAAAACCCTTCAAAAGACCCTTCGGTTCCCTCAGGGTAACTTCGACCATCAAAGTTTGCAAGCAAACTTTGGGCCGGGGCCCGAAAACCCTTCAAAAGACCCTTCGGCTACCCTCAGGGTAACTTCGACCATCAAAGTTTGCAGGCAAACTTTGGGCCGGGGTGCCAAAAAACCTTCAAAAGACCCTTCGGTTCCCTCAGGGTAACTTCGACCATCAAAGTTTGCAAGCAAACTTTGGGTCTCAGTTACATCCGCAACCGCCGCCGGATTTCCCGCCATTGGCACCAGAAGCAGCTTCCCGATAAATTTGAAAGGTAGTTTCAAACCGTTCGGAGCTTTTGAAGCCAAGCTGCATCTCTTCATCGTTCAGATAAATCTTCTCATACTCTTTGACCGCCACGCATGAGGTGGTCATGGAAAGCAGTACCAAACAAACTAAAACTCCCTTCATTTTTCTACATATTGGTTCGTATCAAAAACGATTCCCGCGCTTTTATGGATTTTGTTATCCCCATCCACAAGGACCACTTCCACCCCATCCAACTGATTTATTAAATGTATTCCACTGTCCCTCCCCATAATGAAAACGGCGGTTGCCAGGGCATCACAAAGCTCAGCCCTTTTGGAAAAAATGGAAACGCTGGTTACTCCTTTTGTGGGGTAACCTGTTCTTGGGTCAATGATATGAGAATACTTTTCGCCCTTAAAGACAATGTATTTTTCATAATTGCCCGAAGTGGCCACGGAAGATTCCACAACAGGCAACCATGAATATATCTTATTCTTTTCAACGGGATTGGTAATTCCAACCATCCATTTTTCACCGGTCTCACGTGTTCCCCATGTAGTCAAATCCCCAGAGGCGTTCACAATTCCCCCTTTAACCCCCTTTGAAATTAAAAGCTCTTTCGCCATATCGGCCGCATAGCCTTTCCCTATGGCGCCAAAACCAATTCGCATTCCTTCCTTTTGTAAAAAAACCGTTTGTTCATCCGGGTCAAGAATTATCTTTTGATGCCCTATTTTTTCTATTGAGGCCTTTACATCGGACGCTGTGGGCATTTTATCCATGGTCCCATCATACTTCCAGATATTGTCCATTGATGCATAGGAAATATCAAAGGCGCCATCGGTAATTTCCGATATTTTTTTGGAACGCTCAATCAATAGAAACAACTCCCTGCTCACCTTAACTGGTTGTATTCCAGCATTTCTGTTGATTTTAGAAGTTTCGGAGTTCTCATCCCAAGAGGAGATCAAGGCCTCAATACGTTTAATTTCGGATACGGCCTCGTCAATATTGATATAGCCTATTTCTTCCGTTGGGGCCACAACACTGATCTCAAAAGTAGACCCCATAAGGTGCAATGTCCTTTTTACCACAATATCCTTTTCCTCCTGGGCTTGCAATCCCAAGCCAACCATTAAAACAACTAGGAGGGCATACCATTTCATTGAAGGAAGGAATCTAGGAGTTTAATATACTTTTTGGGGCCAAATCCCTGATATCCAGTTGTTCCCAAAACATTGGCATCCTTATCCAAAACCAAAACCAAGGGAAAGTACCCCTTTGGATTAAATTGCTGTGCCAATTCCTTATGACTATCCAACAATTCCTGGGGTAGCTCGTTTTTCTTCTTTTTTGGAAAATCGGCCTTGTAAAGGACATAGTTTTTTGAAGCGTGTTCTTTGAAAGCTTCGGACTGCCAAATGCTTTTTTCCAGTTTTATGCACGGTGCACACCAATCCGACCCCGAAAAGACCAAAATGACCGGCTTATTTTCTTCGGAAGACTTGGACAATGCGGTATCAAAGTCAGGTTGCCAATTTTGGGAAATCCCCAATAAAGGAAGTAGCAAAACCGAAGTACAAAGCCAACATTTCATTTGGTGAAGACTTAAAGCTTATTCAAAAATACGCAAGATATCCCCGTTCAGTTCGGTGTTGAATACTTTTAAGGGATTGTTCGTGATGGTATTCAATGGAGTTCCGTCCTGATCAAAACGCGAGCCGTGGGTAGAGCAGAAAAAAATTCCACCATTCTCTGTAATAAAACGGACCTCCTCTGTCTGTTGGTGACTACAAATCTGACTGGCAGCGACCAATTCCCCTTCCAGATTACGGGCAACCACCACAAAGTTCTGTCTTATAAAACCCCCATTTGTAGCCAAGGGTGCGGCCTCGGCCGATGTTAAATCAATGGTGAAATCCACTCCTTCCGGAACTGGAAAGGTTTCCAAATCCTCACCATCCGAGGAGCATCCTCCTAAACAGGGAAATACAACGGCAAAAGCGGCACTTGCTCCCAGGGAGCGCAAAAATTCTTTTCTTTCCATAGCAATTCTTTTTTGGGGTTATAAAAAGAACGCAATTCCAAGGGTATTCGTATTAGGGATACTGGAAGTTTCCGAATTCACTGTGTATGGTCAATCTTTTTTTATCCGATGCTTCCACCCTGCCCACTATCTGCGCATCCACATGGAATGACCTGGAAATGGAAATAAGATCGTCCGCTATGGAAGCATCCACATACAGTTCCAAGCGGTGGCCACAGTTGAAAACCTGATACATTTCCTTCCAATCCGTACCCGACTGTTCCTGTATTAACCTGAACAAAGGCGGAACCTCAAAAAGCTTGTCCTTAATGACATGGCCCTGGTCCAAGAAATGCAATATTTTGGTCTGTGCCCCTCCACTGCAATGCACCATACCGTGGATGTGTTCCGAGTTATATTTCTCCAGGATTTTTTTAACGATCGGCGCATAGGTCCGTGTTGGGGAAAGCACCAACTTTCCGGCATCCAAGGGGGTATCCTCAATAGGATCTGTTAGTTTTTTGCTTCCGGAATACACCAGTTCCGGAGGAACGGATGCATCAAAACTCTCCGGATACTTTTTCGCAAGGTATTTGGAAAATACGTCATGGCGCGCGGAAGTCAAGCCGTTACTTCCCATCCCCCCATTGTATCCGGTTTCATAGGTTGCCTGTCCGTATGACGCCAAACCAACAATGACGTCACCGGTCCTTATATTGGCATTGTCAATGACATCCGAACGTTTCATTCGGGCAGTAACCGTGGAATCCACAATGATGGTGCGGACCAAATCCCCCACGTCTGCCGTTTCCCCTCCGGTGGAATGAATGGTAATGCCATGGCTTGCCAGATCGGAAATCAATTCTTCGGTACCATTGATCAATGCAGAAATCACCGCTCCAGGCACTAAGTTCTTATTCCGACCAATGGTGGAGGATAACATAATATTATCCGTTGCGCCCACACAGATAAGGTCATCAACATTCATGATAAGGGCATCCTGGGCTATTCCCTTCCAAACCTTCAAATCGCCAGTTTCCTTCCAATACATATAGGCCAGTGAGGATTTGGTCCCTGCCCCATCGGCATGCATTACCAGGCAATGGTCTTCACTGCCCGTGAGATAATCCGGTACGATTTTACAAAAGGCTTTTGGAAAAAGTCCCTTATCAACATTCTTAATGGCGTTATGGACATCTTCTTTAGAAGCAGAAACCCCGCGTTGGGCATATCGTTTGCTGGTATCTAGGGACATAACCAAAGTTTGGGCAAAAATAGAAAAACGAAGTGGGTGGGACGAATGACATAGTTGGAATTCTTATTTTTAAAAAAATTAAACAACCATGAGCCGCAACCCTCTTTGTCTTTCTTTTGTAGTGGTACTGTTTATTGCCTCCTGCAAAACCGAAAAGAATACGGAAACCCAAACATGGCGTACCAAAAAATCTGCCATGGAAAATGCAGTGCACAATCAATTGCACGAGATAGAAAAGGAACAAGGCTGGTCTTTGCTTTTTGATGGTAAAACACTGGGCGGATGGCACTTGTACAACAAACCGGACTCCACCCACTTATCGGCCTGGGAAGTAAAAGATGGTATGATTTACTGTAATGCCACTGATGAAACAAAAGTTTTTGGGGATTTGATAACGGATAGGGAGTTCGAAAACTATGAACTGGTTTTTGATTGGCAAATGGCCGTTAGGGGCAATGGCGGTGTCTTTATAAACGTGCAGGAATCCCCAGAATTTGCGGCCACTTATGTTACCGGTCCGGAATACCAGCTTTTGGAACCGGCACATATGGACACCAAAACGCCAAAAAAACGCCCAGGCTGCCTTTGGGGGGTATCGCCACAGCTAAATGAGGTAGCGGCCAAACCCAACGGACAATGGAATACCTCCCGGATAGTTCAGCAAAACGGAAAGGTTGAGTTTTACCTTAATGGCAAACTAACGGCATCCGAAGAATTCAATTCCCCCGCTTGGAAACAGAAAGTGGCCCAAAGTAATTTTGCCGACAATCCTGATTTTGGCAAAGCTTCCAAAGGCAGGATAGCCCTTCAAAACTGGTACTTTGAAGCTTGGTTCAGGAATATGAAAATCAGGGAACTTTGATATTCTTCTTAGGGAAATTTAGTATTTAAAAGTCTCCTGCATTTTTTATCGATCTCCTTATTTTCATTTATCCTTATGATCGTGTGCCGATTAAGAAGCCCATTTTTCAATAATCCAGTCCAATACCTACACATACCACCGTACTACTTTTTTATGACCGATACCTTATTTGTTTTTAATCCAAAAAGTGGCCTTAGCAATGTAATCCTTCTAATCACATATTCATAAAGAAGCCACGAAAACCCAAAAGTGCCAATAATCATGAGTATCATTTTCAGCACATAATGCAGTGGCAGATCCCTCAGTTGGTATCCAAGAAAAATGGTAATGGTAAAATGAAGTATATAAAAAGGATAAACGGCGACATTTCTATAGGCCAGCACCTTGCTTTTCCTGTTTAAATACCTAGAACTAAAACCAAAAATGGCAAGGATCCAACACCAAACGTTCAAAGGTTTTAAAACTTGGACCCATAAAGGGGTTTGTCCCTTTGCCAGCATGTAAACCACCAAAACGGACGCCAACAATCCCATTATCAGCGAAGGATACCTGATCTTCACAAAGGCTTTCCAGAGCGGGTCACCAAGATTGGCCAAGAAGAAACCGGCAAAAAAACAGATGTAATAATAGTTAAAGGCATACCAATCATCCTTTAGGGCCATGGTTAAGGGAAACCGCTTCTCTAAGGTTATTTCTATAATGATCAATGGAATGGTAAATAGAAATAGCGCGTGCGGCAAGCGCTCAATCATCCGTTTAAAAGTTCTAAAAAGAGGAGCCCCGTAGTTTCTTAAAAGCAGAAATAGCGGAAGTGCCATTACTGACATGATCAATAGATAGGCCAAGAACCATAGGTGTCCCCAACTAAAATTACCTTTAGGATAAGTACCGTCAAAGTTTGACGGATAGTAGTCAAAATATGAAACATCAATGGTCCCGTGAGCAAGGCGTTCAAGATATACTTGGGGTGGAACCACAACGAGTGTCCCAACCAATAAGGGTATGAACAAACGGATGAAACGTTGCCTCAGGAATGTTCCCCCTGATTTTGAAGACAGCAAAAAATGCGTGCCAATCCCCGAAATCACAAAAAGTATGGGCAGCCTCCATTGGCGTACAAACAGCATGGGCCATAGTAACCAACTTACCTGCACATTGTTTTTTAAGGGCAAATCCCATGGCACAAGACCTTCCCACTCCACAAAAAACAATCCAACATGCCAAAAAATCAGCACATCGAAGACAATTACACGTATCCAATCCATATCGTATCTTCTCTCGCCCATGTTTATTTCTTTTGGCAATACTAGCCAAAGCATCAAGGCGAGTAGAAAATCCGTGATGAACGGGCCTGTTGTGTGCTGTACGGGACACATTGACATCCCAATGGGAAAGCAATGGGGATAAATGGGAAGGCAGATCAGCCTTGTTTGGCCAGCTTTTCCTTTGGAAACGACCGGGAAGCAGGAACTTTAAAATCCAGACCATCAAGGACAATCATAACGGAACGTGCATTTCCCTGAAAGGACACCACTTTGTTCCGGTTAATGATATAGGATTTATGGCATCTAACGATCGTAGGGATACCGCTCGTTTTTTCAAGAAAACCAATCAAGGTAAGCCGTATCATTTCCTTTTTAACTATAGACCCCTCATGCCAAAATACCGTTGCATAATTACCCCCTTCGGCCTTAACACAGACCAAATCGGAAGCACTAATGGTCAGGATGGTCTCCTTACTTGATTTCAATTCAATCGGTTTATCGACCTGTAAGGCACGTTGTTTTTTTATTCCCTTGCTAAGGGATGCCGCTCGATTCCAATTTCTTTGGAAAAGATGCTTTTCGAGAACATAGAGTATAAAAACGACCGGAATTGCCCCCACCGAAAAGGTGATCACAATCCAGGATACCATTGCAATATTATCCATGGATTCGAGGCCGGCCACATAAGCTTCCTTTCCCAGGTGTTGGCCATAAAAGTAGTTTACAATGGCAATAATGAAAAGAATCCAAAGGATGCTCAGCACATTTTTTCCGGTAGTCCAGTTCGGACTTTTAATGATCGTGGGCAAGAGCATCGGAAACAAAAAGAGATGCATCGCCGTTACCATAAAATCGATAAGACCAAAACCCAACAAAAAGGGAAACATTTCTTTGCTGGATTCAATTCCAAATGGTCTGATTATGATTAAAATGAAAACAACAATTATCCCCGAACCCAGAGCAATACCTAGCTTTTCCTTGGCCGATTCAACAAGTGGGTATGGTTTTCGAAACCAGCCTGTACTATGATTGTTCATTTTTGGATTAAATAATGCTCCGTATCGTTTTGCCTGGGGTACTTGGATAGCATAACACCATAACAATTATAACATTGGAAATGGCCAGGATTTCCAGCTACGCCCTAAACTTAGGAATAATGTGGGGATTAATTATCAACTTAGTCAAATCAGGCCTTTCTTACTCAGTAGAAGGTCAAAAAATTCACCGTACTAGGCCATAAATGAGACCATTTCGGTAGCTACCTTCCCCAATTCCAGATTTCCTTGAATGCTAATTTTATCCGCTAGATCATGAGGGCGAAGGCTTTTTGAAAAGAGCTTCCAGGCCGCATAGGAATCTATTGAAACTTCTACCTCGACCGTAGACCCTGAAATCAACTCGATTTGTTCCCAGTTCTTTCCATTAAATCGCACGGACCAATCTCCATGGACAGCTCCGGTTATGTTCATTTGAACTATACTTCCTTTATCCGCTTTAACCTCCCTAAGCGTATGTGGCAATGCATACATACAAACATCCAGAAAAGGGAGGTAAAACTCATTGGTCATAATACCCTGCACTCCGACCGCATCCCTGATTTGTTGTTGGTGCAAAAACTTTTCCGTGTATTCCCTGGCTATGTGCATCCAGTTTTTGCTTTCACTTTCCCCTGCCCAAGCAACCGGAAATACGGCTTTGTCAAATGGGTCCAACGAGGCATAATAGTCACAAAAGGGCTTTCCAGTGTGTTTAAGCAAATCTATCAGCATTTCAGGACTCACCCTTTTCATGGCGAGGACCCAATCTGCGTTTAATTGATTGAGAAAGTCCAACAGGTCTTGGTAGGAACCAATTTTGGGGCTATCAAACTTATGGTCGTCCCTAAGCCCTGATAATACGCGGATGTTCCCATCCAATAGGTGGGCCACAACATCTTTAACGGTCCAAAGTTTCGCAACGGTCTGTTGGTTCCAATCGCTTTTATCCAAGCTTTCAAGAAGCTCGATCAGTTTAACGTCCAACTCGGGAAGTTTATGTACCAATTCAATCATTGGATCTATAAATTAGGGCAAACGGATTCAAACGGTTTGTTCGGGTTTTTATCCATTGGTTTTTTCAAATTGTTCTTTCGTCAGTCCAAATACGATTAAATCATGGTATTCCGATGCTTTACGTATGTGTTCCTTTAGCTCACCTTCCTTTGTCATCCCGCTCTTTTCCATCACTTTTCCTGAAGCAGGATTTTTTGCCAAATAGGATGATGTAAATTTATTCAGATCAAGATGCTCAAATCCATATTTTATGATGGATTTTGTGGCTTCGGTGGCATAACCTTTCCGCCAAAAGGGTTCTGCAATCCAATAGCCAATTTCCGCCCTATTGAATCTTCGCGCTATGGTCAGTCCAATTCCACCTATAAATTGATTATCGCTTTTACGTTTGATCCCAAATATGATATTTGTTCCATCCTTAAAACCCTGGTTTGCCAAATTGATCCAATAAATTGCATCTTTCTCGCTATAGGGAAAAGGCAGGTTAAGGGTAAAATCCGATATGCTTTTATTTGATGCGTGCTTTACAATAGCCGGAATGTCCGCTGCTTTTAATTTGCCTAAAACCAACCTTTCGGTTTCTATTTTTGGAAATTCGTCCATTTGTGGTCAACGCCCTTAAGCCTGTTGTTTTTATGGGTATTACTATATGATATGGAGTTGTATTCTTCTTGGATTAAGGTAGGCAATTCGTATTGTAAAATGTCACTATTTGATGAACTTTTTTCAATTCTTTTTGCCGTATTTTTTCTTGAAGTTTTGGACAGTTGGAAAAATAGACTATTCTGTTTGTTCATAGTCTTTTTGGGGTTTTCAAATAAGGTCAATGGTCGTGTACCAAATCTGTTGAGCCCGAATTGCCAAACGCAGGTCGCTGCGGATGGGCTAACCCTAAAATTAGCAAATACAAGTCTAATGGAAAATCCCCGCTGACGTTCTTGAGCGGCCCTGTTACCGCAGTTAATTTTATAAGATTTATGGATTACGATCTTGAAGTTGCTTTCTTATTAAAGTACCGCCTTAAAATATAATTCCTTAAAATGCTCAAAATGGTTAAATACAGTGTGATCAATATATTTTTTCCAGAATGATTTTCTATTCCTAAAAGTGGGAATAGAAGGTGCAATGAAATTATTGTGAGCAAAAAGCCCACGGTTACATTCAATAAACTTTCAATGAAGGATTGCTTTTTAGTCTGCATTGCTTAAAAGCTTGACTTTTGAAGAAATTTCGGATTTTTCGATTTGAATGATCCTATAACCGGAGATGGACGTGTCCAACGTTATGGAATCAGAACTCTTCTTAATTTGAAAAGCAACGGCAGGTGTTATGTACTGTATGATGTTTTTATGGACCAAGGTATCTTCCATATGATAATGACCACAATAAATGTGAATCACGTTGGTTGTCCCCGTTAGTATATCGGTAAGCTCATTTCTGTTTTTAAGTTTTCCAATTTCATCAACTTTTACATTGAGCCCAATTATTGGATGGTGCATGAAAATGACAATAGGTTTAGTTGATATGAGCTCTTTTTTTAACCAATCGAGTTGCTGACCATCGATAGTTCCAGAGGAAGAATCCAAAAAAATAAATTTATAATACGCTTTGAGCGTGCTCCTGTAAATTTTTTTTGAGGTATGGTCTGCTCCTACATCATGGTATTTGGATATCGCATCAAATTTGTCGTGATTACCCAAGGTAATACTTAGCGTATTGCTTTTTACTTGCTCAAAGAAATAGGGAATCCCTTCGTTTTCCCCAATATCGCCCGTGCATATAATATAATCTATGTTTTCTCCTTTGATATCCCTTAAAATGGCATCCAATCGTTTTCTTGCCGATACTTGGTCGTTAAAAGGAAATTCCTCGTCCAAATGTAAATCTGTAATATGCGCTATTCTTTCAATCATTTCGATTGGATTTCCCAGCACCAAAAATAGTATGGTGGTGTAATGTGGAATTATAAAATCTTGCTGATTTTACAATGATTTTCTGAATTGACTCGGCGAAAGACCTGTGTGTTTCTTAAATAGGTTTGAAAAGTAAGCCGTATGATCAAAACCGCAGGCCATTGCAATTTCAGAAATGGGGTCTTTTGAAGTTCGAAGTTTATTTTTTGCACGCTCCAAACGGATTTTTGTCAAATAACCATTCGGTGTCTTTCCATTGAATTCAGAGAAAAGTCGGTGTAGATAATATTTACTGATCCCAATATCCCTGCTCATGGCATCCAGCGAAATCTTTTTTTGAAGATTGTCATTCAAATATTCCTTGGTCGCAACAATGCGTTTATACAACTCTCTTTTAGTATCCTGTTTTACTATCCTTAATTTTACAAAATTATCATTGATCGAAACTTGCTCTTGAACGATCAGTTCGGATACCTTAATAAACAAATCCTCCATTTGCTCCTTTAAAAGGATTTTGTTGTTTTCATAGAGATAGGCCATTGTATTCAATAAGTGGCTTACCTGAAAAGTCGATTCTCCCTGAGTTACTTCCAGAAAGTTAAAAGTATGGTTACCACCAGTGTAAAAATGGGATATTTCATTGATCAGTTCCGGGGATAGAAAGAGTGAAAGGCCTTTTGTTCCCTTTTTTACCTCGGTCGTAATATGGCTATCATTATTGAGAAGCAAATATTGATTTTTTGAGACCGTTATATCCTGGTTATTGTAGTTGTACTTTTTTACGCCATCAATAACATATTTAAGGGTATACGTAGATTGGTAGGATACCGAAATAGGATTGGCATGATCGGAATACAATATCTTATTTTCCAACTGACTGGAAAAAGTGGGAATTGAAGTTATTTCTTCAAGCTTTATCATGTCCAATAGGATAATCTACAAGTGGGATTGATGGATTGCAATGGTCTTTTACAACCCTCCATTACGAATTCAATTTCACGTAAGTTCGATATAAGAAAATTACGTCATTTTGAGTGTTTTTGCAACAGCAAAAATGTATCGAAAAACAAGTAATTTTCTTGCAAAATCCTGTTCTATACCATTTTTCTTCATTTCATTACGAAAAACCACTCAATTTGGCGGATTTTGGTTGATAAAAAATGATATTGAACTCACGTTAATTTAGTGTTTTTTTTAGTACCAACGTAAGGGCCGGCATACGCTGAGCGACCTGTATCGGCCTTGTCAAAGCATGGAAATCTCCCTGCAGTTGATCGTTTACCGTGTTGGCAATAGTTTTATTTTTCGAGATTGTTATATTTTTCTATTATATAGAGAATCTCTTTTTGTGTTCCTTTCAGTGTATCAAACTCCTTCAAAATCTTCGCATTATCTTGCACTAATGATTTTATTCTGGTTTGTGATTCCTTTCTGGAGTTGAACCCTCCAAAATCGGTTAATACGATTTCAGAATTATCTTTTGAAGTGAAAAAAATCACCCCATCAATTAGTTGATAGACTTTTATCCTACCATCAATTATCATTTTAACAAACCACTTGTCATAAGCTGTTTTTATGGTGCAATCCCCGTCAACACCTTTGAAGGACCTTATTGTTTTTATTTCGCTGGGGTCCAATAATTTTTTATCTCCTTCTAAAATTTTGATTTTAAATATAACTTTGGAAGGATTCAGAAATTTAGTTGCCCTACTAACTATCCCATATAGCGTATCGCCTCCCTTGGTAACTACATATTCCTTTTCTTGACCAATGGATACGGTCAAAATCAAAAGATGAAAAAGTAAAAAAAACGTTTTCAATTGGAGTTAGTCCCTCAAATTATGAATAACAGTCTCGGTTAAGAATAGCAATTTAGGTAAACCCATAGTTTTGCAAATATACACCAGGCTAAAATTCCACTTATCCCTCAGCTTTCCCAACGATGATCTTAAGAATTAGATAAGAACACAATTACTTACAATTACCTTTGTTGGCAACGGACTTTTATCATTTATACAATTCTGGTGTCACGGAAATCTTTGTGACAAAGGCTCCATTTTTATCATAATATTCATAGTCCATAGTGATATTATTATCCCTGTAAACTTTCAACTCAGGACTATTTTTTATGTTTTCAATCAGGTTTGGTCTGATGTATTTATTCACAGTGTCCAAATTCACTTCAGATTTTTCCAGGTCAAAAAGTGTATAATGATAAATGAAATTGGTTTTTCCCTTGGTTGAGGCACTATCCAATCTAGAGAATTGATCAATTTGCATTGGTGTCTGCTTATTTAATTCCAACGCCGCATTTTTCAGTTCAGATTCCAAATCTTTCTTAAAAAGTTGTTGCACTCCATAGTAAGACAGTGCAAAAGCAATTGTTCCAACAATTGCTCCGATTACTTTTCCCTTTTTTGATTTTTCTTCTTTATTCATTTTTGGTTACGTTATTTTTTCCGTTTGTTGCCAATGGTCGGGGATTTATCGATTTAAAAATAGCCAATTGCTGTTACTTGCCCGCCAATTACCCGTGTAAATTAAACTCCATAGTGCCCTTGCCTTAAATTCAGACAAGTAGAATCCCACTCCTTTTTTGTAGCATCCCAACAACCCTATGACCCTATTACAAATTGTCCATTTTGGAGATTTCGAAAACAACAAACAGACTTTTATCGTCATTTGTTTCCCCAACAATCCTTTCTTTTAAATGATGCTGTTGGCAAAGGCTCGATATCACTTTTACATCGGCAAAATCTGCCCAACCCAAATAGATTTTCCCATTCTTAGTCAAGTATCTTGACACCTTGCCAAAGAAATGTTTTAATGATTTATGGTCTTCATCCCACACTGACTTTTCAACGATATCAAGTGCTTTGTGATCGGTATACGGAGGATTTATGGTTATGATATCAAATTTTAAACCTGAATGAGGTGGAAAAATATTTGCTTCAAATGCTTTTACCTTATCATGTAATCCATGAAGGGCAATATTTTCATTTATATTTTCAATTGCATGACGATTGATATCGGTAGCGTATACAATTTTTGCCTTCCTACTGGCGTGAAGTGCGATAATCCCCGATCCGGAGCATGCGTCCAGGACTACACTATTATCAGGAATATCAATGGAAGCAATCATTAGATGACTATCTACATAGGGAGGAAACACTTTGGGTAAGATTACCATTTCCATATCTTGATGGACTATGTAATATTTTTCCTTTGTCCCTTTAATTTTATTGATGTATTCCTGTTGGACTTTTATGATGGATGCGTCTTTCATTTTCCTTGTTTTTACCCCTGCGTTGATATCACCAATACTATGGTTTTCAACGTATTGATCATTCATGATTAACTATTGTGCTCAATTTAAAAGCAGTATAAATGACCGTATAGGCCTATCTTTTTCTCATGGGATGGCGGGTACCGATGTTAAACAATCGGTCTCCCAAATTTTTTGTGTAGCCGGTTGGTCCATATTTCCACCCGAAACAATGACCAGGACACGTTTCTTTGTTTTTTGGTGCCGTAACCATTCCACCACCGCCTGCATGGGCATGGCACAGGTGGGTTCCAAACGGCACTTGAGCAGATGGGTCAACCATTGTGTCCAGTACACGATGTCATCCTCTTCCACTTCATAGAAGCCGTCCAACTGTTTGAGGTATTTAAAAGTGAGGTCACCCACGGCCATGGTCATGGCCCCGTCCGCCAAGGTATCGGGAATGGCCTTTAGCCTTTGGATACTTCCCATACGTAGGGACTCTGCGGCATCATTGGCATTTAGGGGCTCAACTCCAAACATTTGGGCCTTTGGGGAAAGTGCCCGGGTAGCTATCAAGGTTCCCGAGGTCAATCCACCACCGCCACAGGGGGTAAAAACCGCATCAATGGCATCCAATTCGGTCAAGGCCTCCAATGCGGCCGTACCCTGCCCGCAGATAACCTGCCCATGGTTAAATGGTGGTATCCAATAGGTGCCTTCCTCTTTGGCCGCTTCCTTTACCAACTGGTCCGTAAGGTCCCTCGTTTTACTTAAAACCACTTTGGCGCCGTACGATTGCGTGGCTTGAATTTTGACCTGGGACGAATACTCCGGCATAAAAATAGTTGCAGGGATTCCAAATTGTTGGGCAGCATAGGCCACCGCCTGTGCATGGTTTCCAGAGCTATTGGCCACAATACGCCTCGGTTTTTGACCGGTTTCCATAAGCCAAGCCACGGTATTCAAACCTCCCCTGGCCTTAAAGGCCCCAATCTTTTGGAAGTTTTCACATTTAAAAAAAATGTCGTGGCCCAACCAAGTGTTCAACAGGGACGAAGAAAGGATTGGGGTTTTGTTGATGTACGGGTCGATTCGCTTTTTGGCCGCTTGAATATCCTTTAACAGTAATTCCATAAATCAAAAATATGGATTCCCAATTTTGTGGTAACCGCACGGCTTCCCCTATTTCACAAAAAGCAGTTCCCTATACTTGGTGAGGGGCCAAAGATCATCCGAAATCAACCGTTCCAACGCATCCACATGTTCCCTAACCTTATCAAAATAAGGTTTTACCGTGTCACAATAGGTCTTGGCCTTCTTGGCAATACTTCCCATATTATCGGTCCTCTTCTTGGCATCCATCATGGCATCCGTCAATTTCTTGGCATCGGTGAGATGTTCCCCTATTTGTTCCAGGATGTTTAATTGTGGTTGAGTTATGTTCTTGTGTGCCGCTCCATAAACTTCTTTAAGACCTGCCACATTTTCCAGTAATAGGTTTTGGTATCGAAGGGCTGCGGGCATCACATGGTTGTAGACCAATTCATTTAAAATCCTGCCCTCGATCTGTAGATGAAAGACATAGTTTTCAAGCTCCACCTCTTGGTGGGCCTTAAGTTCCACCTCATTCATGACCCCAGTGGCCTGGAAAAGTTCCAAACTTTGCTTGGAAGTCAATATTTGCAGTGCTTCCGGGGTATTCTTATTGTTGCTCAATTTTCGTTTTCGGGCCTCTTCCTGCCAATCAAAACTGTATCCGTCCCCATCAAACCGAATACGTTTGGAAGTTTTGATGTATTCGCGGAGCACATTAAAGACAGCCTCATCCTTTTTAAGGTTTTTCTTATCGATCAACGCATCCACCTCTTTTTTAAAATCCGTTAGCTGTTTGGCAACAATGGTATTGAGAACGGTCATGGGTTTGGCACAATTCATCTTTGCACCTACCCCGCGCATCTCAAACTTATTGCCCGTAAAGGCAAAAGGGGAAGTTCGATTCCGATCTGTATTGTCCAGGAGGATCTCCGGAATCTTCCCAACCACATTCAGTTTAAGTTCGGTTTTTTCCTGAGGCGAAAGTTTACCCTGGGAAACCCCTTCCAATTCATCCAAAACACCGGCCAATTGCTTTCCAATGAAAATAGAAATAATGGATGGTGGTGCCTCATTGGCACCCAGACGATGGTCATTACTTGCCGAAGCAATTGAGGAACGCAAAAGTTCCTCGTAATTATCCACCGCTTTTATGGTATTTACAAAAAACGTTAGAAACTGTAGGTTTTTCATGGGCGTACTTCCCGGGCTCAAAAGATTGACCCCGGTATCCGTTGCCAGGGACCAGTTGTTGTGCTTTCCAGAGCCATTGATCCCTGCAAAGGGTTTTTCATGGAACAATACCTTAAATCCATGTCGATTTGCAATGTTTTCCATAACGTCCATCAACAACAAATTATGGTCCACGGAAAGATTGGCTTCTTCAAAGACCGGAGCAAGCTCAAATTGATTTGGAGCTACTTCATTATGTCTGGTCTTTACTGGAATACCCAAAACCATACATTGTTTTTCCAAATCGCTCATAAAGCTCAATGCACGACTGGGAATGACCCCAAAATAGTGATCGTCCAACTGTTGGCCTTTTGCGGCATGGTTTCCAACCAGGGTACGTCCGGTCATCAAAATATCCGGTCGGGACTGTGCCAGAGCCTTATCGACCAAGAAGTATTCCTGCTCCCAACCCAAAGTGGCATACACCTTTTTGACGTTTTTATCAAAATATTGGGCCACCGAGGTGGCTGCCTCATCCACGGCATGTAGGGCCCGCAGCAAGGGGGCTTTGTTATCCAATGCCTCTCCCGTATAGGCTACAAAAACAGTAGGGATGCAGAGCGTGGTCTTGTAGATAAAAGCGGGCGAGGTAGGATCCCATGCCGTATATCCCCTGGCCTCAAAGGTGTTTCGGATTCCTCCACTTGGAAAACTGGAGGCATCCGGCTCTTGTTGTACCAGTTGGTTCCCGCCGAATTTTTCCAAAGCACTGCCATCCGATTTCAAATCAAAAAAGGCATCGTGCTTCTCAGCCGTAGCCCCGGTCAATGGCTGAAACCAATGGGTATAGTGGGTTGCTCCCAGGGACAACGCCCAGGCCTTCATCCCCTCAGCGACCTGATTTGCAATTTTTCGATCTATTTTACTTCCGGAAAATATTGCGGATTGCACTTTACCATAGGCCTCCTCAGTTAAAAACTGCTGCATTTTGCGGTCATTAAAAACATTTTGCGCAAACAATTCCGACCGTTTTTTATCTTCCGAAATTGCCATTATCTGACGTTTATCGCTTTCTGCAAGTGCTTCAAATCTCATCTTCATGCTAAATCCCTTTTTCAATGGAGGTCAAAATTAACAATTTAATAATATGAATGAAAAAAAATGCTTTTTTCTCAAATTACCCTCAAAAAAATGGGGGTAAACTCATTTTTAATAACTTTTGACTATTTAAACCCCTAAATATTCATGATAAGAGCAAAAAAAATTATTTTTGGCGCTTAAGAAATTTTTTTAAGTAACAACCATAGTTATGAGCAAGGCAAAATTAGAGTACATCTGGTTGGACGGGTACACTCCTACGGCCAACATGAGAAGTAAAACTAAAATTGAAAAAGACTTTAGCGGTAAGTTGGAAGACTGCCCTATTTGGTCTTTTGATGGTAGTTCCACCCAGCAGGCAGAAGGAGGTTCATCTGACTGTTTGTTGAAACCTGTTGCCATCTATCCCGATCCTGCAAGGGCAAATGGGTATTTGGTCATGGCAGAAGTATTAAACCCCGATGGAACTCCCCACGTATCCAACTCCCGTGCTACCATAGATGATGAAAATGATGATTTTTGGTTTGGTTTTGAGCAAGAGTATTTTATAATGGATACACATACCCAGCTTCCCTTGGGCTTTCCCGTAGGTGGTTATCCAGGGCCACAAGGGTTGTACTACTGCTCCGTAGGAGGAAAGAACACCCATGGACGTGAAATTGTGGAACGACATGCCGACTATTGTCTTGAAGCCGGTTTGAACTTTGAAGGAATCAATCAGGAAGTGGCCTGCGGACAATGGGAATTTCAAATCTTTGCCAAGGGCGCCAAAAGTGCCGGTGACCAAATCTGGGTTGCCCGTTATATGTTGGACCGCTTGACCGAGGAATATGATTATTATATTGATTACCACCCAAAACCTATTAAAGGGGACTGGAACGGTTCCGGTATGCACGCCAATTTTTCCAATTCCATATTGAGAACGGCGGGCAATAAGGATACCTATGATAAAATTTGTGAGGCCTTCAGACCTGTTACAAAAGAGCATATTGAAGTTTATGGTGAGTTTAATGACCAGCGTTTGACCGGTCTTCATGAAACACAATCCATTGACGAGTTCAGTTATGGGGTTTCCGATCGTGGTGCCTCCATCCGTATTCCAATTGCTACCGTTGAAAGTGGCTGGAAAGGATGGTTGGAAGATAGAAGACCTGCTTCCAATGCAGACCCGTACAAAGTAGCTGCCCGAATCATCAAGACCGTGAAGTCTGCAGATGTTTAGTGAATAAATTAGTTGTTGTATAGTGTAAGAACCGCCCAAATGAAAGTCAATTGGGCGGTTTTTTTATGCTTTCATTGCTGCGAAATGCGGGTTCATTTGTTTGGGTATTCCATAAAACCTCTGGGAAAAAATCGTCCATAATCCATAAACGAATACGTGGGGAAATGGGAGAAGTGCGAATAGGAACTATCCTTTAGCCCTGAGTTTGACCACTGGTCCTAGGCCAAAGTGAAATATACAAATGTGCTATAGGAAGCAAGGAGGATCAAACCATCGCGCCATCCCAATCGTAATCCTTTGGGAAAAAAGACCAGGGGAAGCACCAGAAATGAAATCCCCAACATCCAAAAGATATCATTGGTCAATAATCCGTCGTCCATAACACGTATTGGGGTTATAGTGGATGTAATACCCAATACGGCCAGTAAATTGAAAATATTTGAGCCAATCAGGTTTCCTACGGAAATGGCCTTTTCCTTTTTTAATACGGCAATAATGGACGCGGCCAGTTCGGGGATACTGGTCCCTACCGAAACCACCGTTACCCCAATGACCCTTTCCGTAACCCCCAGGGAGGTCGCTAAATTTTTGGCCCCCTGAATGAGCAGCTCCGAGCCGCCCCAAAGGGCCACGCCACCAAGTCCAAGAAGTAAAACCGTCTTATACAATGGCATGGGGACATCGTCTTCCGGAACTTCATCCACGACGGCCGTTTTTTGGAAACGCAACAAATAGACCAGAAACAAAAAGAGAAAGATGACCATAATAATCCCCTCATACTGTTGTAACTGTCCATCAAAATAAATAAATGCCACAAAGAGCAATGAGGCCACCATCATAACGGGCCAGTCCGTGGTGTAAAAACTTTTTTTCACATCTATACTCCCCAATATCACGGTCACCCCAAGGACCAACCCGAGATTGGCAATGTTGGAACCTACTACATTACCCAAAGCTAAATCCGGTGAACCATCCAACGCCGCCTTTATACTTACAATTAATTCCGGTGCCGAAGTGGCGAAGGAAACCACGGTCATCCCAATAACAATTTTTGGAATGGAAAGTTTTAGCGAAAGGGCCACCGCGGCTTTTAAAAGCCAATTACCACCTACAATCAGGAAGGTCAATCCCCCAATAACAAAAAGCACATCGAGCATGGATAGTGTATTTGCGACAAATATATGGCAAGAAGAAATGGCTTTCATCAAAAAGCTTTCCCATAAAAAACTAAAATTTTCGTTAAATAACTATAAATATAGTTGAATAACTATAAAATTCTTTTTACGTTTACCAGATCAAAATGTGACCCATGCAAAAATTGACCAATAAAGAGGAGGAAATCATGAAAATCCTCTGGAAGCTTGAAAAAGCCTTTGTCAAGGAAATCCTTCAGGAAATAAAGGGGGACAAACCCCACTACAATACCTTATCAACCATTGTCCGAAACCTTCAGGAAAAGGGATATGTTGATCATGAAGCCTTTGGAAATACACATCGATACTACCCCACAATTTCCAAAGAGCATTACAGAAAGGTCTATGTAAATACGTCCATAGTGGATTTTTATGATAATTCGTACAAGAGTTTGGTCTCACACTTTGCCAAGGAAGAAAAAATATCGATTGAAGAACTCAAGGAAATCATTAAGCTCATCGAAAAAAACAACTAATGGTGGAATTTGCTATTTATCTTTTAAAGTCGTCCGGAATCCTACTTTTATTTTGGTGTACCTATTGCTTGTTCCTGCAACGGGAAACTACTTTTAGTGAAAATAGGCTATTCCTAATATTGGGTATTTTGACCGCCGCATTACTTCCATTCCTTAAATTAAAGCGTACGGTATCCCTTCAATTGGTCCCTACCCAGGACAATGGGGAATCCATTACAAATGTACTTCCCTTGGATCCTACCCTCCCCACTTGGGTGTTCCTATTACTCTTTATATATATTCTGGGATGCTTCTTTTTCCTCATACGTTTTCTTATACAATTGAAATCCATGAAAAGACTCTACAAAAATGGGCGTACGTGGCAGGAAGACGATTTGTTGCACGTAGAGACCCGGGAAAAAATAGCGCCCTTTTCTTTTTTTAAAAGTCTTTTTTACAATCCCAATCAATTTCATAAAAACGAACTGGAGGCCATTCTGGCCCATGAAAAAGTACACGCCAGGGATTGGCATAGCGTAGATGTGCTATTGGCAGAACTATTAAAGGTATTGCTATGGTTCAATCCCTTGATTTGGATCTACCAAAAGAAGGTACAACAGAACCTGGAGTTTTTGGCCGACGCGAAAGCCATTCATACGTTCAATAGAAAATCCTATCAATATTTGATGGTCAATCAAGCAACAGGGTATCAATTTTCAATCACAAATTCTTTCTATAATTCATTAATCAAAAAACGAATAGTCATGTTGAACAAAAATCAATCAAAACAAATGAAGGCCTTGAAATCCCTCATTGTATTGCCCTTTTTAGTCGTATTCTTAGTAGGTTTTAACACGGAAACGGTCTATCAGTTTCCAAATGAAAACAGTCCAAATGGGGTTGAACCCTACAAAAAGGTCGAACTCATCATCAATAAGGACACCTCTGACGATGAGCTTAGGGAAATGAAGAAAACCCTGGCCGAAGATGATGTTGACTTTAGTTACACCACCGTTCGCAATGATAACCGGGAAATCATTGATATTTCCCTGCATGTATCCGGTATTGGCAAAAACGGTGCTGCTTTTAATAACTCCCACAATACATCGGATACCAAAAATGGGATTTCCCCATTGTTCATATTGGTCGATGTTGAAAACAATTTGGTTTCCATCGGCTCCAAAGGGGCATACAAATCGCAAACCACAAATGTGTTTACAAATAAAAACAGGGTTTGGGTGAGTACTGGGGATGATAAACCTAAAGAAGTAGTGATCAAAAAAGAGGATGGCGTAAGCAAAGTCTTCATCAATGGTGAGGAGGTTGACGAAAGTGAGCTACAAGAGCACGATATACAGGTTCATGTGGACGAGGACCATGATGAAAGTGTACACATGTATATTTCCGTAGATGCGGACGAAAACGCAAAAAAACCATATAAAATCAGCAAACACAAAGCCAAAAATGGGAAACAGGTAATGGTTGTAAAGGACTCGGACGATGATTCCGATATTGAAGTACTTAGTGGGGACAACGGTTTCTTCTATGTTGATACCGATGGAAAAGAACCGCTGTACGTAATTAATGGAAAGGAATCCTCCAAAAAAGAGGTAAAACAACTGTCACCGGATGAAGTTGAAAGCGTAAATGTCCTTAAGGGGAAAGCGGCCACAAAAAAATATGGTAGAAAAGCTAAGAACGGAGTGGTCGAGTTTACCACCAAGGCGAAAAACTAGCCAAAAAACATTCCATTTCCACTCAGAAAGCCACCCTAAAACGGTTGGCTTTTTTTGTTGATCAAAAAACGAAAACGCAAAAAAACACCATTTTTTAAACGAAATGCCCCTTGGTTTTTGAAAAATCCCTTAAAAACCCCCTACAAAACCTACAGTTTGGAGTGAAAACCTTATTCTGTATTTACATTTATAAACTTTAATCAAGGAGTAGTGTAAAATATTGTAACAAATTTCATTTTTTTACTTACATATTTATATTCAATTTCAATATTTAGCATCAAAATATTTGTAAGTATGATAATTATCATGATATATTGAAAAAACAAATCAAAAACGGAGTTTAAATCAATCAAAACTGAGGATCAGAATAACTCAGTATCAAAAAACAATCGATCATGATAACCTTAGCTAAATTGTTGCTCACATTTATCCTTTCCATCTTGGCGGTGCTTTTGTGAGCAACTCCCCGCCAAGGATTTCCAAGTGAAATCAAAAATTATTGTCCAACCTTTTAAATTTTAGACCTATGTTAACTTTCTTAGGAGTACTTGTTATTGTCATTGGTTTAAGCACGCTTGTCCTTAAACCCATTTTTAAAAATTCGAACTTGCTCAAATGGTTCAATACCCGAAAAAGCCTGCAAATTGTTTTGGTAGGTATTGTGTTGAGCGTTGTAACCGGCACTTTTTTCTATGCGGAACCAGGTACCGCCTATGCCGTGCAATACCCGTGGGGTGGTCAAAAAGCGGTTTTCCGACAGGGAATCCATACCAAAATGTGGGGCAGGCTTATCCCTATTCAGTTTGAACTTCCCATTAAATACGTGATTCCAAATGGTGAAGGGGAATTGGGAGAGCAGAGCGAATATGCCAATGTCGATAAAGCCAAATATTGGGCTTTCAGTGATGCGGTAAAAGCACGGATTGCCACTTCTGTGGTCATCAGTATCAATACCGAAGATGAGATACAATTCCTATCCGTTGCGGACAGGAACAAAACGGAGAAAAACCTGATTCGTTCACGGATCATTCCCAATATTGACCAGAGTATTAAAAATACCTGCAAACTAATGGATGCCCAGGACTATATTTCGGGGCAGGCCTCCGACTTTGATCGCTATTTTAAGGACCAACTGGAAAACGGAATGTATGTATTGGAAGAGTATGTGGCCAGTGAACCCCAGGAAATCATTGGAGACTCCGCAACAGTACGGACCGTTGTGAACAAAGAGAGCAAACAGAAACGTTTTCGAATAAAATTTAAGGATGGCCTCCCCGTGCGTGAGCGGGGCAACTCCCTTAAAGCCTATGGATTGACCGTTGTACAGGCCGTGGTTACCGAAATTGACTGGGAACAAACCTTTGATAAGCGCCTACAATTGCAAAAGGAAGAAGTGGCGCAGACACAGCTCGAAAAGCAACAGGCTGAGCGGGAGTTCTACCGCGCACAAAAGGAAAAGGCCCGTGGCGAGGCAGAAAAGGCTGCAGAACGCGCCCGATTGGAAAAGGAACAAATCCAGAAAACGATTGCTGCGGAAACCGAAGCAAAGGTTGCCGAATTCAACCTGGTCAAGGAGAAAAAGCAATTTGAAGTAGAAAAATTCAAGGCACAGAGCAAAAAGGTCGCGGCGGATGCCGAGGCCTATCAAAATGCCAAATTGGTCAATGCCGGTTTAACTCCCCAGGAACGTGCCGAGTGGGAGTACAAGACGGCAGTGGGTGTAGCCGGACAGCTGAAAAGCCTAAACCTACCTGAAATCTATATTGATGGAAATGGGGGCAAAACCAACGAGGGTAACTTATTGGAATCCCTGATTGGGGCGGAATTGGCCAAAAAGATGATAGAAAGCGATCAAAAGTGAAATTGCCCTTAAACCAAAGGCCCTGATGTGATAGTCAGGGCTTTTTTAGTAGATTGCAATCCACAATACAGCAAAATGAAATCACTCTTTAAGTTCCTGGCCAAACTCAACAAAGCACTACTTCCTTCCTTCACCAAACAACAATTGGATTTGGCCAAGGCAAAAAAATGGCAGTTGGCTGTTATTGGATGGCGTTATTACGTCACTAAAAATGCACTGGATCAATAGGTCAACAAGGATTTGATGGGATAGCCATTCAGTTTCTGTTCTCCTTGCAAAAAGCTTAAATGGATAATAAAATTACATTGTACCACAAGCCCTCCTAGATTCTCCACCAACCTACATACCGCCTCTGCGGTACCTCCCGTGGCCAAAACATCATCATGGACCAACACCTTTTCCCCCGGCTTTATGGCATCCAAATGAATTTCCAAGGTGTCCGTACCATATTCCAAGTCATAGGATTCTGAAAGCTTATCCGCAGGAAGCTTCCCCTTTTTCCTTATGGGCACAAAGCCGGCGTCCAATTTATACGCCAATAAAGGGGCAAAAATAAAACCCCTACTATCTACCCCCACAACCTTGTCCACCTCATGATTTCCCACAAAATCATAGAGTGTTTCCGAGGCTCTTTTAATTGCCGTTGCATCCTGTAGCAAAGGGGTAATATCCTTAAAAAGGATTCCAGGTTTCGGAAAGTCTTTTACATCACGTATATACGAATCAAAATCCATTGCTTTTAATTGATGGGTTTTGCCATAAATTTAAAAAGAAATATATTTGCACCCCTAATTATAACGGCCTCGTGGCGCAACTGAATAGCGCATCTGATTACGGCTCAGAAGGTTGCAGGTTTGAATCCTGCCGAGGTCACTTATAACAGAAAATCCATCACTGTAGTGATGGATTTTTGTTTTTATGGAGAACTTGAATCAAAGATTCTAAAGTTCGGAGTAAAAATAAAATTAATTGCATGGCAATTGGATTTTCTATTTTCAGGCGAGAACACAAAGGAAGTGCGCCAGCAAATCCTGCCGAGGTCACGAATAAATAGTTCAATAAGAAAAAACGCCAAGCTAGCTTGAGCGTTTTTTTGTTTGAATTATTTTCAAAGCGGAGCTTTGTCAGAATCACGAGTGAAACGAGTAATCCTGACATCGCTAAACAAAGCTTAGCTATGGCAGACGAGCCTGTAGAAGTCACTTTTAAGACAAAATTTACCAAAGCGAGACAATATTGTCTCGCTTTTTTTGTTGGTTATTCTTACTTTTATGTTTAATAAACATACCCTATTGGGTTTATACAATTGTTGTAAGCAATTATTTGAATTTTTATAATAAAATCACTTATATAAGAAGAAATTGATACAAAAAACTATTTTTACTCTAACTCTAATAGCTTTTTCTTTCAATATGAAAGGTCAATCTAACCCAATACATATTAAAAGTTCTCAAAATAATTTATTACATCTTAATAGTACAGATTCTGATTACTCTTGGCTAGGTTGGTCAAGAAATGAAAGTTTTAAAATAACAATGGGGATCAATAATTTGGATGATTTTTATATTGATAGAAGATATAACGATAGCTGGAATTCAAACACATTTGTTATTAAACGTAATAGTGGTAAAATTGGAATTGGAACATCTGACCCATCTAGCAATTTACATATAAAAAGTAATAGAGCCGAATTAAGTATTGAAAATACAAACTCAAGTGAATGGGCATTTATAAGGCTAAAAGGGCCTGAAATGAATTTTTGGGATATAGCACAATATGGGAATAATGATTATTTAGAATTTAGGCCTAAAGGAGGCAGCCCATCAGTTATTTTTAAACAAAGTGGAAATGTTGCCATATATGGTAAGTTGGAATCAAAAGAAATAAAAGTAACCCTTACTCCAACCGCTGATTTTGTATTTGAAAGTGATTATAATTTGCCTACTCTTGAATTCATTGAAAACTATATTAAAGAGAAAAAACATTTACCTAACATTGCTTCTGCAAAAGAAATGGAAAAAAATGGAGTGAATATAGGAGATTTTCAGATACAATTACTTCAAAAAATAGAAGAACTTACACTTTATACAATCCAACAACAAAAAGAAATTGAAAGATTGAGATCACTTGAAAAAAGATTAGCAGAAATCGAAAAACTACTCGAATCCAAAAAATAAAACATAAGAGAACTTCAACAAGCAATTTTCAAGATGTTTTGATCTTCAAAATACCTGTTAATATTATCTAAAGAATCAGTAGAAAAATTCGAACTCCGGATGCTCGGGGTCATGAGTGAAATGAGTAATCCTCCCTTCGCTAAGCAAGACTTTGCTCTGGAAGGCAAACATGTGGAGGTCATGAGTTGGACAAAATTGTCCATAAAGCCAGACAAATTTGTCTGGTTTATTTATTTTCATTTATCTAATTTTTTTATTAAGAAACAATTATCTATGATTTACAAATTATTTGAACAAATATCGCAGGATGTATGGTTTCGACTAAGGGACACAAGTAGAGCGAGTATTAGGCAGGGAGAAGAAACCATAACTGATATTATCTTATTGGAAATACTACGTTCTGGAAATAGGAATATAATAGTGATACAAACTCCAAAAATTAAAGAACCGGAAAAAGGAACTGATTGGGAATGGTGGATAGGAAATGAAAAGATGGGGTGGCTGCGTTATGCTGTTCAAGCTAAAAAAATAGACCCTAAGACCCTTAATTACAAGTCTTTAAACTATAAATCTGGTCAAAAACCAAATCAAAAAAGACAAGTAGATATTTTAAAAAGGTATGCCGAAAAAAATAATGCAATTCCTTTATATTCTTTTTACAATTACGTAAGAGTAAGAAATAACGACGATTTGCACTCCTTTTGGCATCAAAAAAAAGAAGAGTATCAGATAGAACAATTTGGTTGGACATGTAGTCCTATTGAGAATATTTTGAAGCTGTTGGATTCTAAAGTAAGAGGAAATAAAAAGTTTGAAAGCATACATTGCCATAAAAACACTTTTCCAATACGATATTTGATGCATTCTAAAAATGTTGAGAATTTACTTAATTCATGTAAGGAAAAAGGAGAAGATGTTGTTGGTTACCATAAATCGTTACCTCCTTTCTTTAAAAATACTGAGTTATTAATTGATAGAGATGAAGAAGAAGAAATGAAAAAAAGAGATAAAGAATATACATTAGGAATAGCTTACAGAACAATATCTGAAGACTCAATATTTATGAGTCCCAATAATTATGATAATAATATTGTCATTAAAAATGCACCTATTATATCTGAAGAATACTATGATAAACAACTAGGTCTATACCCTAAAAGGATTTTAAAAATTGATATAGGAGAAAAATAAAGCTAACAAGCAATTAATAAAGCAGGGATATCTTTTGAAAGCTCTCCAATTGATTTTAAATCCTGAACCAAAAAGTTTGAACCTTGAATGTTTAGGGTCACTTATAACAGAAAATCCATCACTGTAGTGATGGATTTTTGTTTTTATGGAGAACTTGAATCAAAGATTCTAAAGTTCGGAGTAAAAATAAAATCAATTGCATGGCAATTGGATTTTCTATTTTCAGGCGAGAACACAAAGGAAGTGCGCCAACAAATCCTGCCGAGGTCACGAATGGATCGAAAGCAAGCTAAAACAAATAGTTTGCTTTTTTGTTTTAGCGAGGTTTTGATTCTCAAGGCGGAGCCCTGCCTGTATTCTAAGGTTTATCCAAATTTTCAAGCTGCATATTTTGCTAAATTTACATATGGCTTGTCCCGCTTGACCACGGCAAAAGTTCGGCTTACTATTTTATTACGTATCACATTGATTGTTGACATTTTGGATTTACCGGCTTTCAACCTCCGCTGGTAATACATTTTTATCTCTGGATCATGCTGTAATGCGGTAGCTGCTGCTTGTGATAGCAAGGTTTTTATTGTTCGGTTTCCCAAGGTACTTATCCTGGTTTTGCCTTTTATACTCGTTCCTGATTGATGCTCAAAAGGCGCAATTCCGGCATAACAAGCAAATTGTCTCCAGGTTTTAAACGCTTTAAAGTTATCGGTTGCGGTGATTAGTGTTACCGCCAGGATTAAACCGACTCCCTTGATAGAGGTGATATGCTTAAAGGTTCGAGTGATTTCTTGATTTTGTTGGATCTGAGTTCTTATAAGTTTTTCGATCTGAAGGATTTCCTTGGTCAAAAATTGTATGATCTGTTGCGCAGAAACAAGTATGGGATCATCCGGGGATACCTGCAGCACTTTTTTTTGCTCGGTGATTTGGTTGAGGTGGGCTGTTCTTTGCCGTACAAGTTTAGCACGGTAAGTTAATAAGTTCTTCAGCTTTAATAATGATGTGGCCGGAAGTTGATAGGGGGTCAACTCCTTTTCGAACAAAAAGGCATAACGCGCAATAGCTTGTGCATCGACCTTGTCATTCTTTCCACGTTTAATACCCAGAGACCGCTTGAGTTCCAACCCAGAGATCACAAAATAGGTAAACTGATTTTGTTGCATAAATTCACAAAGTTTTAAGCTATAGATACCCGTGTGCTCAAAACAAAATACAGGTTCAGTTTCTTTCAATTGTCTTTTCGCCCAGGCTAATAATTTAGAGAACCCAGTGAGGGTATTATCAAATACTTTGTGCGCTTTGCCATGATAGAGGTATACATCGAGGGTACTTTTTGAAACGTCAATACCGATAAATTCTTTTTTCATTGTACATTTGAATTAGGTTAATGATTGCCAGGGGACTAAGACTCTTAATAGACCTTGATATCTAAAATTCCAACTGGTTCCGGGCAGTCTAAAAGTTAAGGATGGGACTAATACAGGCAATGGATCTTATCTAGCCGGCAAGAAAGTTCACCCATCCTTTTCTTTTTTAAGATACTTCGATTTAATAATACAAACCTAAGAGCCGGCAGGCAGGTTTGTCAGGATGTTAAAGCAGTGCGTAGAAAATCCTGTGGAGGTCACTGGGAAGAAGCTCCAAACTAATAAGAAACCTTGCAATCATAGATTTTGCAAGGTTTCGTTGTTTTCGGACCACCATTTAATCTGAATTGATTTGGTTTCAAACGTCAACAGGTGAATAAAATTGGTGTTGGTGGTCTTGAACTCGAAACCATGGTAATCTCTTAAGTTGAATGCGCTGGAGCCTTCACGCTCGTAGTTGAACTTGGCCAGCTGGTTCAATTTATAGCCCAACAGTTTCCGACTATTGATCAGTCCGCGCAGATTTTTAAAACTCCGGATACGGTCATCCAAGTTTATCATCGTATTGACAAACCACCTAAATCATCGAACCAGCAGCTTTTGCGCCATCCTATCTTTCCCGGTTCTAACCTCAAGGGTATACAGACCAGTGGGCAGGGCATGTTCCACGGTATAGGAATCGAACGTTCCTTCGACCTGTGATTCGTGGACAAGCCTTCCCGAGCTTCCAAAAATGCGAATGGATCTTATCGGTTCAGGCTGTGGGAGCACAATGGTGAACTCCCCATCCTCCCCTGGGTTGGGATAGATCCGCATTTTAACGATCTTATTGGTGGAATCTGAAATTGCCTCAAAATCGACGATGCGGTCCCTGTCCAGAGCGACAATCCCAAACGTTTCAGGTTCAAAACGATGGCCTTCCAGTTCCGGGACGATAAGACCGGACCATCCCATACTTTCCGTTGTCCCAAAATGACCGTCCATATCGGAGATTACATCCTTGGTAAAACCTTTTAAAAGGACACTTTCCATAGGGTTCCCCTCTTGATCGGTTACGGTACCTGAGATGGCAAACTCAATTGGAATGGCGATAGCGGTAAAATCGGCGTCCGTTCGATCCGAAGCAAGGTCCGGTATCACTATACGTTCAGGGACAAAAATATATCCCTGTAATTCTGGGAAGAGGGTGCTTGACCATCCAGCGGTTTCATTGGTACGATAGTTTCCATTGCCATCGGTACTGACCATACCACTAAAACCGTTTATGACAACGTTCGGAACGGGATTGCCCATGATGTCCATTACCGTTCCGGATATGGAAAACTCCATGGGATTCACTACTGCCATAAAGTCTACCGAGGCCAAGTCTGTCTTTAGGTCAGCAATCATTACATTTTCCGGGGAGAAGGTGTATCCGTCCAGTTCCGGTGAAATGCTGCCCGACCAGCCAATGGTCTGGGTAACAGTGTAGGTTCCGTCACTGTGCGTACTGACAATACTGCTAAAACCGTTTATGACAACGTTCGGAACAGGATTGCCCATTACATCCAGCACCCGTCCGGATATGGAAAATTCCATGGGATTCGCTACTGCCGTAAAGTCTATCGAGGCCCTGTCCGCCTGCAGGTCAGTAATCATTATACTTTCCGGGGAGAAGGTATGGCCCTGTAGCTTCGGTATCACCGTTCCAGTCCATCCTGCTTCCTCACTTGCGACAAAGACACCGTTGGCATCCGTGGAAATGGTATCGGTAAATCCCCCTAATAGGACATTGGGTAAAGGGTTCCCAGTTTCATCGACGATTCTTCCCGAAATGGTATAGCGTTCGATCAAAGGGGTACCGATAAAATCGATTCCATCTACAACGTTTTGTAGATTGGAGAGCGCCGTGTTCTCAGGAGAAAAGGTATACCCTGTCAATACGGGCACAACGGTTCCCGTCCATCCTGGGGTAACTTCCATGGTATAGAATCCTTGATTATCAGTGGAAACAGGTCGTTCGAAACCTGTGAGTTCCACCCCTGCAATTGGCGTTGCATCTTCTTTCAATATAGTCCCGGATACCAAAATCCCATTCTCCAGTATACGATAGGTGATGGTAAATTCCGTATTGAACTGAGGATTTGTAGACTCATGGACCAGTATACGCACCGTATCGGTATAACTGCTGTCCAAATTGATCGGCGAGGCATTGACTATCACCGTTCCATCCTCCTTCTCGAATTCAACAGCGATGTCCGATTGACTGATTACAGAGAATTCCAATTGGTCCAACTGTAGGTTGTCATCGCTCACATAAGGTGTAAGGTCCAACAGGGGGAAGTCTGTACTGCCCTTTACGATGACCTGTTCCGGTATGGGCAAAACTTGTGGTGATGTATTGGCGGGATCGTTGATGATAACAACTTCCCGGCTGCTACTGCCTCCTTCCCTGTCCTCGACTTCCAGAGTAAAGGTCACGCTAAAAAAGGTATTTCCACAGGATGTAGATAAGGCATTGATATCCTTTCTAGGGCCCCCATCACCAATGTTGACGCTTAATTCATGGGTCAAAAGTTCATCGGGGTTGTTGGGATGGATACGTATTGTAAGGTCCTCCATATCGTCGAAATCGTCAGAAACGAAGGGGTTCAAGAGTGCGATGGCACTGAAATAGAACGTCTCCGGACAGGTTGTCGCCCCTATATTGGGCAACGAGAAATCAAAATTCAAATAGATTGGGGGCACTGTTCCAATTTCGGGTGGAGCATTGGTCTCTTCCAATACGGTAATCGTGACCGTTTCCGTTGTAGTGTTCCCCTGTTCGTCCGTTACCCGCAGTTCCACCAGCTCGCTTCCGGACCAATCCGGGTCTGTGAGTATGATCTCCCTGCGCTCTATCCCGATGAAGGGAAGTTCCAAAAAGGAAAATCGGGTGGAACCTGAAATATCCCATACCAGGTCCTGTCCATTGGTATAATCATCGGTAGCATTGAAGGTAAAAAAAGGGATGTTGTCCTTTCTGAATTTTAGATTCTCAGCGAACAATAGGGGTGCACCATTGGTACCGATGACTCGGATTTCCTCACTTTCCAGTTCAAGGCCCAGCAGATCGGAATGGGTGACCTTGCAAAAGAACACGCCCCCGTCAGTGCTTGGGTCAAAGTCGTTCAATGTCCAGGAATTGCCCTGGCCCAAAAAATCTGCAGAAAGTTTTCCGTTGACCGAGTTGGACCTGTACCAATTCACTTGAGCCCCGGCCAGAGGGGTGTAGTCGTCTACCGTTATGACAATGTCCGTGCCTGCCTCCGGTATCATGATAGTGTTGGAACCTATCAACTGTTGGGGATTGAATTCCAAATCGGTACCGGCCAAAGCCAAGGCCGGATAGAGGGTATGGATGTCCTTCAGCTCGAACCGGTTCCCCGGTATATGCAGCCGTTGGGGCACCTGGCCCCCTGGGCCCAACAAGATTTCTCCCGACAGATCGTTATCGGACAAATCGATCAATGTGCTGGTAACGGTGAACAACTGGGAAGGGATGTTTCCCGTTATTTGGTTATTGCTGCCATTGATGCCCCGTAATGCGGGCAGATCCAGGATAGAGGATGGAAAAACGGTAAATAGGTTATGGTTGAAACGAATGTCCACCAGATTTTCCAACTGACCCAATTCGGTGGGCAGTTCAGTCAATTTGTTGAAGGCGACATCCAATAGGAGCAATGAACGAATGCTTCCGACCACGGGCGGTAGGGTATTGAATTCATTGCGCAGCATGCGCAGTTCCTGGAGAGAGACCAAATCGGCCATGGCATCGGGCAAGGACGAAAGCTTGCATTGGTCCACGTTCAAGATACGCAGATTGGTCAATTGGCCAATGGTTTCGGGCAGTTCAGTAATGGGGCAGAAATCCAGTCTTAAGATCTCAAGGCTTACCAGATTGTCCAGTGCTACTTCTTCCAGGTCATAGTTTTGGGTCAACGAGAGGGTATTTAGATTTGTGAGACCGGACAAGTTGGGAAGCGATGTAAAACGGTTCCTGTCCATGAACAGCAATTCAAGGTTCCCAAGGTTGTTGATTTCCGGTGGTAAAACCGACAGTTCGTTATCAGACAGATGTAGGACCTTGAGCTGTGTGAGTTCTCCAATTTCCGAAGTGACCCGTTCAAGTCCAAAACTGTTTATATACAGTTCTTCCAGTTCATCCAAATCTTTGAGCACGGTAATTGCCATGGGCATACTTTCAGCCGTAAAGGAACCGTTGCCCATTAACGAGACTCCCGTTACCCTGCCATTGGCTAAAGGTTCCCAAAAAATTCCGTTCCATTGTCGTGCAGGTGTGGTATCGTCCCATTGGCTTGGCCATCCCTCAGCCCGGAGCCGATTGTGGAATTCCAGGACCACCAAGGAATCCTGGGGGTTTACGGACAGCACCTGGCCAAAATTATGCATGGTACACAATAGCGAAAGGAGGAACACGATACCTTTAGGAAAGTAGCTGTATTTCATGGTCAAGTAGGTTAGGTTGCCATAAGACTTTGGAACTTTTGAAATTATTTCAAACACATACTTTACGTAGGTTTTATTCAAACAATTTCAAAAGGTATTTATTTTGTTCAAATCGTTAATATTTATGGAAATTTCTGTAACACAAAAGATGCCATTTCCATGCTTAGGTTGCTTTCAAAAAAGAGTTTTTGTAGGTTTTTTCACCGAAGCAGTAGCTTTATTCATTCCAAAATAGGTTTTGTTTTAAAATTTAGGACTCTTACTTTGGAAATGAAAGTCAAATGACTTCAATTACAATTAAATAGACCTTCAACAAATTGGTCAACATATTTTTGTTAGGTTAAAAAATCCTTTAAAATATAGCACTTCAGAAACTAGGACCAAATCCTGCCGAAGTCATTTAAAGGGTAAACCCCGTATGGAGGAACGAATTCGTCCTAATACAATCCAAATTGGGACCTCGCTATAGATTCGCTTGGATTTCCCTTATAGGACGAAAGACCAAATCAGGGTAAATCTTATCTTTTGCCCCGTACTGCAGCTTCCCGAACAGCTGCAAAGAAGCAAAACCATCAAATGGATTTTGGTTGACAGTCCGTATTCAAGGAGATTGACAACATCAAATTTCTGTTGCCATTACAAAACCGAAATACAGATTTATCCAAAGATTTTTGAAAGATGGCTTTTTGTATGGATTGGGGGGCGCCTTCAACTGGTGTTCCATAGTTTTATGAAAACAGGGCAAAATAGAAAAACTGTCGGTATTTTTTTGCATAAAGCTTGCCCCAAACGCTAAGTTTAGAATACCAAAAATGAATACGGGTATATGGAATTTTGATATGTATCCGAATAACCATGATATAAATTTACAATTTATTTACATTAAATTTACATTATTTTAATATTTTTTGTTTCTGTTTTTGATTTTACCCAAACATCAAAAGGCTCCACACCTCTTAAAAAGACCAAGAATGGGTAAAGAACAAAAATGTTCAACCTTTTTATGGAAAATGAACACGTTTGCTTACTTAATTCCATTCCACATGCCGGGAAAAATCATAATTATTGTAGTTACTTGTACCCGAAATGCATGGTAAACGAAAATGGACAGTAAAGTCATAACCACAGGACTCGGGGACATTGAATACCGCTCAATCGGAAGGGGAATCCCAGTGGTATTTGTACACGGAGGACATTCAAACTGTAAGGAGGCGCTTTGCCATAAAGGTTTCGATTTGGAAAAGTTTCAATTGATTGTCCCATCCCGTCCTGGATACGGAAGAACTCCACTAATTGGTAATGGAACCCCACGGAAATCCGCAGAGCTGATTGCAGAATTACTGGATTTTTTGTCGGTTGAACCGATAGTTGTTTATGGTATTTCCGCAGGCGGACCTACCGCAATTGCGTTGGCCGCCAACTACCCCAGCAGGGTACGTAAATTGGTTTTGGCTTCCGCGGTTTCAAAAAAATGGCTTGAAAAAAATGAGAGGACGTATAAAACGGCACACGTTATATTTCACCCCAAAATTGAAAAATTGACCTGGGGGATGGTACGGCTCTTTTCAAAGCTATTTCCCAGGGCGATGGCCAGAAGCTTTTACCCCCAGTTTTCCAAAAATCCCATTGGAAGATTCGAAAAACAAGCTATTCAAGAATTGATTTTTGCCCTAAGCCATTACAATTCTGGACAGGGCTTTTTAAATGATATCCGCCATAACCTTAACGCTAACGTAATCGCCAAAGTCAAATGCCCCACACTTGTGATCCATAGTGAAAATGACAATTCCGTCCCTTTATCCCATGCCGAACACGCACATGAAATGATTGCCGATTCAAGACTTGAAATCCTTAAAAATACATGGGGGCATCTGTTCTGGATCGGAGTCGATTCCGAGGAATCCATTGCAAAGACGATAAAATTTATTGACGGATAAGGTAGCTGCAAGTCCCAATGAATAGATCTATCGCATTGGAGGAACTAAGTGGTTGATAAAACCAGTCGGAATAAGGTCCAAAGCCAAGAATCCCAGTACTACCCCCTAACCTAGGTTGCCGGTTGGATGGCTATTGAAATCCGCACGTTGACCAACATATGGCACGAGCACTGGCATCAGTATTGCTATGCCTTCAAAAGCCAGTTCCTTTCTTTATCCAACGGCAATCATCGGACGTATTGGACCATTTTATTTTTGTTAAATAATTCACAAAGCTATTCTGACTTACAATTATTTTTTAATTTTGACCGATCGTTCAATTTTAAAAAATGAGTCCACGAACAGAAGAGCAATTAGCTGCACATAGAAAGGCAAAGCGGGAACATATTGTTTCCGAAGCATTGAACTTATTTGCCACAAGAGGTTATTTCAATACCTCAATAAGTGATATTGCCAAGGAAGTAAAGATGTCTAAAGGCCTTCTTTACAGCTATTTTGAAAACAAGGAGGAATTACTGAACGCAGCCATTGACTTTGTCTTGAAAGAGGCCACGGATCTCAACTTATCCGAAGATCGATTAAAAGACCTTAATCCTGAAGAAATTATCAGGGAAGTGATTGAGGGATTCTTTACCGTGCTGGAAGAAAAGAAGGAATTGTGGGGCCTAATCGTTTCCCTGGCCATACATGTGGCATCCATTCCGTCCGTTCATCAAACCATTTCCACTATCTACAAAGATCTGGCCCAGCAACTACAGGAACTTTTCATTGCGATGGGTCATCCGGATCCGGAAAATGAAGCTTTCAAACTTGGGGCATTGATTGATGGGATAGGCATTCAATACATGGTTTTTGGTGACAGTTATCCCCTGAAAAAAATCAAGGAAAACATTATTAATGGTTATATGAACCAAAAAAGTGAAGAGCAATGAAATTAAAGATAGTAGTCGTTTTTATGGTGATGACATCCATTTCATTCGGTCAAAGTGCTGATGAAATTGTCAAAACATCCGATGACAAATTAAGGGGAACGTCTTCCTATACGGAACTGACCATTGATATCATTCGGCCAAAATGGTCCAAAGAGATGAAAATGAAGGGATGGACCAGGGGCTCGGACCATTCCGTTTCCGTTATAACAAGTCCAGCAAAGGAAAAGGGTACCGTATTTCTAATGCGGGAAAAGGAGGTTTGGAATTATCTTCTTACCCTGGAAAGGACCATAAAGTTTCCGCCCTCCATGATGCTGCAAAATTGGATGGGAACGGACCTGACCAATGATGATTTGATCAAACAATCTTCCTTGGTAACCGATTACACCAAAAAAATCATTGGTGAAGAAGTGAAGGAAGGTTACCCCTCTTGGAAAATTGAACTGACCCCAAAACCCAATGCCGCCGTTGTTTGGGGAAAGATTATCATCTGGATCGACAAAAAAGAGTACATGCAGATGCAAACGGATTATTATGACGAGGATCTTTTTTTAGTGAACCAAATGGTAGGATCCCAGGTCAAGACGTTTGATGGTAAGCTACTCCCTTCAAAACTGACCGTTAAGCCCGTGGACAAACCGGGGCAATCTACCGTGATTACATATAACCAGTGGAAGTTTGATATGGACATCCCTGATGAATACTTCACCACAAATTACATGAAGCGTATCCACTAATCCTTAAATGGTAAACCAGTGATTCTAAAAATTGCCTGGCGAAATATTTGGCGAAATAAAAAAAGAAGTGTCATTACGACTGCTTCCATCTTAATTGCCGTATTCCTTTCCCTAATGATGCGTTCTGTACAATTGGGAACTTATAAAAGCATGATAGACAATGTAGTAGGTTCTTATACAGGATATATCCAAATACATGAAAATGGGTACTGGGACAAACGTTCCATCGATAAGGCCATAGTCATGACCGATAGTTTGATCACTAAAGTGTTGAACACAAAAGGTGTAGAGGCCTTGTTGCCCCGATTGGAAAATTATGGATTGCTATCCGTAGGGGATCTCACTAAGGTCATAGGATTAAGCGGATTGAATTTTGAACAAGAGCAAAAGCTACAGGATATTGAGGCAAAGCTGGTAATGGGCACACTTCCCCAAAATTCAAAGGATATCATTTTGGGGAAAGGGGTGGCGTCCTATTTTAAAGCAGGTATAAATGACACCGTTGTGTTCATGGGACAAGGCTACCACGGTATGTTGGCTGCGGATAAATTTCGTGTTTCAGGTATCATAGACCTTAAAAATCCAACATTGAACAAGGCCACGGCATTACTGTCCCTGCAAGATGCCCAGGATCTTTTTAGTGCCAATGGAATAGCCACCAGCCTTGTCATCGATAAGAAAAACAATGCCCGTCTAAGGTCCGTACAAGAGGCTATCTCAGGTAAGTTGGACGACAACTTTGAAATCATGAACTGGCAAGAAATGATGCCCGAACTGCAACAAACCATTTTGGCCGATAGTATAGGTGGATTGTTGATGGTGGGCATCCTTTACATGATTCTCATTTTCGGAATTTTTGGTACGGTGCTCATGATGACCCAAGAGCGAAAATATGAATTTGGCGTGTTGGTCTCCATAGGTATGAAAAAAGGGAAACTCATGCTCATGGTATTTATGGAGACCATCATTTTGTCCCTATTGGGTGTACTGGCCGGCGTGCTTTTCGCCTATCCCATCATGTTATGGAAACATTACGATCCCCTGGTATTACCGGGCACGGAAGCCGAAATGATGGAAACCTTTGGTTTTAGTGCTGAAATCCCTTTTTACATACAGCCCGATCTTCCATTGGTCCATGCATCCCTTATTTTTTCCATTGCCCTGCTCGTATCCCTTTACCCTATTACGATCATCAAAAAACTGAGACCACTTGAAGCCATGAGGGGCTAAACCTGTACAATAATGAAAACATTACTACGAATAGCATGGAGGAACGTTTGGAGAAATAAACTCCGAAGCGGTATTGTCATAGTTTCCATAGTTTTAGGCATCTGGTCCGGACTATTTATCATGGCCATGACAGCAGGATTGAACGAACAACGTTTAAAGAGTTCCATCGATACCTTTCTTTCCCATATCCAAATACACAATGCCGGTTTTCTCGAGAATTTTGATAAAAAGGATACCATTGCGGGCAGTAAGACCTTATTTCGGCAAATGGATACCATGGCGCAGGTAACCGCATATTCAAAGCGTTTGGTATTACAAGGAATGGCATCTACGGCCCATGGTAATTATGGCGTGAAAATCATGGGGGTATTTCCACAAGAAGAAAAAAACGTCACGGATATTTCCAAAAGATTGGTACAGGGGACCTACTTGCACCAACTAAAGAGAAATCCAATTGTAATCGGCGAAAAACTGGCCAGTAAGTTAGGGGCAAAAGTCAACTCAAAAGTTGTGCTCAACTTTCAGGATTCCAGTAACAATACCATAGCCACCAGTTTTAGGATAGAAGGCATCTTTAAAACGGTAAATAGCTCATTTGACGAGGGAAACGTATTTGTAAAATATGAGGACCTGGCCCCTTTGGTCGGTTTAAGTGGCAACTACCATGAAATTGCCATTCTGTGCGATAATATCAACGAGACCGTACCGGTCAAAAATCAAATCACCACAAATAATTTGGTAGAAAGTTGGGACGAGCTGGCCCCGGAACTGGGTTATGCCCAAAAGACCATGAGCAACTTCATCTACATCTTTATGGGTATCATTTTGCTGGCCCTGACATTTGGAATTGTCAATACCATGCTCATGGCGGTTTTGGAACGAAAAAGGGAAATAGGGATGTTGCTTTCCGTTGGTATGGACAGGCGAAAAGTATTTGCCATGATCATTCTGGAAACGCTCTTTCTCGCGCTCATAGCAGCACCCCTGGGGGTTATATTGTCCCTTTGGACCATAGCGTATTTTGGTACGCACGGTATTGATCTTTCTGCCGTGGGCAAGGGATTGGAAAGCTTTGGGATGGGTTCCAGGGTACACACAAAACTACCATCCGTGCTGTATTTGAACATCACTTTAATGACCCTTGCCGTGACATTGATAGCAGCCGTGGTTCCGGCAAGAAGGGCGGTGAAACTAAATCCAGCGGAAGCCGTGAAAGCGATTTAAAAAAGAGATATATCTGAATTATTATTTAAAGACGAACAAAATGAACGTTATACAAACAGAAAATCTGACAAAGGTCTACAATGAAGGTAAGGGAAATGAAGTACGGGCATTGAATGGTTTGTCCCTGACCATTGCCAAAGGCGAATTTACCGCCATTGTCGGCCCTTCTGGCTCCGGAAAAAGTACGTTGCTCAATATTATCGGTGGTTTGGACCAGCCCCATTCAGGAAATGTACTCGTAAATGAAGTTGACATCATTGGGTTGAAAGAAAATGAACGGATTAATTTTAGATTACAGCATATAGGTTTTGTGTTTCAGGCCTACAATTTAATTCCTGTGCTCAACGCAAAAGAGAATATCGGCTTTATTATGCTTTTGCAACATGAACCACAAGAAGCGATCGATAAACGCGTCGCTGAGTTACTTAAATCGGTGGGCTTGGAAAATCAGGCCTTAAAACGCCCCGCTGAAATGAGCGGGGGCCAGCAACAGCGAATAGCCGTGGCCAGGGCATTGGCATCCCGACCCAAATTCGTTCTGGCAGATGAACCAACGGCCAATTTGGATTCAAAATCCACATCGGACCTTTTGGACATTATGGAACAGCTCAACGAAAAAGAGGGGATCACCTTCATTTTCTCCACACATGATCAAAGGGTCATTGACCGGGCCCGTCGAGTGGTTACCCTGGAAGACGGTAAAATCATAGCAGACATCTTACAATCAAATTGAGACCAAAAAAGCACATAGTATCCCATATTCTAGGTTTTGCATTGGTCATCAACTTGGCGGCGCAGGACACACAAAACTGGGTTTCTGACCACTTGAATGTATCCGGTTATGTTAAATTTTTGAACACCTCCAGTTTCATTTCGTTGGATAGCATTGCCAACGATAACCTCATCCATAACCGGACGAATATTAGGTTGTATGCCAATGATGATCTGACCTTGGGCCTCGAATTGCGCAACAGGGTATTTTGGGGTACTTCGGTCAGGTCCTTTCCAAACTTTGTCCAATCCGTGAAGAATCCCAACCAGGATATCAACCTTGATGCCCTGTTGATTCATGAACCGGCAATACTTATGCTTTCGACAATAGATCGCCTATACGTGGATTATCACAAA
This sequence comes from Muricauda sp. SCSIO 64092, assembly GCF_023016285.1. Classification (GTDB taxonomy): domain Bacteria; phylum Bacteroidota; class Bacteroidia; order Flavobacteriales; family Flavobacteriaceae; genus Croceivirga. The sequence continues at coordinate 3,886,178 of NZ_CP095413.1, read as the reverse complement.
GAAAAATGGCAGTTGGTCGTGGGGCGTCAACGTATAAATTGGGGAAAGAATTTGGTTTGGAACCCCAACGATCTTTTCAATGCCTATAATTTTTTGGATTTTGATTATGAAGAACGCCCGGGAGCAGATGCGTTAAGGGCAAAGTATTTTACCTCAGGGGATTCCAGTTTTGAATTTGCCATCAGTTATGCAAAGGTATGGAGGGAAAACACGGTGGCCCTTAAATACAACTTCAATAAACACCAGTACGACTTTCAACTCATAGCAGCCAAGTTTTTGAACGACCTTACGCTGGGAATAGGATGGGAAGGAGTTATTAAGGACGTAGGTTTTAAAGGGGAGCTAAGCTATTTTATGCCGAATGACCGTTCTGAGGGGGACAATGCCCTTGTTGGATCCATTTCATTTGATTATTACTTCGCCAATGACATGTCCATCAATATCTCAACACTTTATAATAGCGATGGAGCGGGCGATGTTGACTTTTTTGGGGATTCCCTGATGAACAATGCTACGATTGATGCCAAAAACCTAATGCCAAACAAATGGTCCTTATTTGGTCAGTTTTCCAAGACCTTTACGCCTGCCATTACGGGGTCGATGGCCTCTATCTATGCCGTGGATCTGAACTCCGTTTTCCTTACGCCACAATTCACCTATAACATTTCCCAAAACTGGGACTTTGATGTTACGGGTCAAATTTTCTATGGGAAACAGGAGGATGAATTTAAAAATCTGGGAAACAGCATATTCCTGAGATTCAGATATAGCTTTTAAAAAAGTGAAAACAAACCCAAAATGCACTGATCAATGCTGTGCCAAAGAGATGGATTTGTGTTGGGTTGAGCAATGGCCAGGGGTCCGATTTTAAAAATCCCCCCTGGTCATTAAAAAGGACAAGAGTGATTTTTTTCTTTAAAAAAACTCCAAAAAAAATGGGCAATTGAAATGATAATTGAAGAAGGTCTAAAATTACACGTGGAAAAGCGTTCCCCGAGCCAGGAAGAGTATCGGTCTTTAAGGGGTCAATCCGATTGGTATACCGTTGGGAATCAATTTGAAAAAGCCGCTTTCGGAAAAGAAGTTCATTGTGTTGTGGTTTTGGATGGTCCCAATGTGATAGGAATGGGAAGGGTAGTTGGTGATGGGGCCATCTATTTTACTATTCAGGACTTGATGGTCCATCCAAACTATAATAACAAAACTGTGGGCAGGCTGATCATGGACCATATCGAAAACTTTTTCGAAACAGGAGCATCACGGCATGCTTATATTGGAGTATTGGCCACAAGGGAAACAAGGGAACTGTACAAAAAATATGGGTTTACCGAACGCAAAACCAAAAATTCCGAAATGTTTAAAATTGTAATACGCGGGAATTCGACGCATTAATATACCACTCCAACCGATTCCAGCTATTCCAAGAATTCAGGACTTCATATAGCAACTCCCTAACTATTTAAATCCATAGGTAAAAGTTTGGCAAGAACAGAATAACATCAAATATTGCTTCCTAGGGCATTTTAAGATTTTCCCCAATTTTATTTTGAATCAGTTTAAATACGGTTTTTTTAACTCTCAACAAAGCCTTAAATTTTGTTAAGATATTGATATGATTTATCTTAAAGCAGAACTAATCTACTTGCTAAATGAAAACAATTTATTTTGGGATACTTTTCATTTTGCTTTCTTGGACTTTACTTTTTGCACAGCTAGAGTCCAAGGGTTTGGAATTTGTTAAAAACAACTCCAATGACACTTCCAATTACTGGGGTTGGGCCATGATTACCATTAAACCGACCCTGTTTCAAACAGAATTAAACTGAGAATTATGCCAATCAAAAGTTATCTGGTACATCCACGGGAAGGAAGAAAAACGAAATTGTCGAGCATGCTTTCAGAAATGGAACACTGCGAGGTGGTTGCTGCCGAAAATGAAGAATTACTGATTTTGGTAACGGAAACTGACACCAAAACAGAAGAAGAACGATTAAAGGAAAAACTGGAACGGATAAAAGAAATCAAGCTTATGGCCATGGTTTCCGGTTTTGATACCCCAAAAACAGAATAGTTATGTATAGATCTGCACCTACCAATAGGAGGGAGTTCATAAAGAAAATGGCCGTACTGTCGGCCATGACAGCGGCGGCAAGCATGTTTCCCGGTATCGTGTTCGCCGAAGAACAGGAAAAGGGGATTCCCGCCAACGCCAATTTGGATTGGAAAAGGGCACCATGCCGATTTTGTGGGGTTGGCTGTGGCGTACTTATCGGAACCGAAAATGGGAGGGCGATAGCGGTAAAAGGAGATCCTAAATCGCCCGTGAACAAAGGATTGTGCTGCGTTAAAGGTTATCATTCCATCATGGCAATGTACGGCTCGGATAGATTGACCCAACCCTTGGTTAAGAGGAACGGGAGATACGAAAAGACCACAATGAAAGAAGCCCTTGACCTGGTGGCCGCAAAAATGCAGGAAACAATCAAGGATTACGGCAAGGACGCAGTTTCCATTTATGGATCGGGTCAATGGACCATACAAGATGGTTATGTTGCTTCAAAATTTTTCAAAGGTTGTATTGGCACCAACAATGTGGAGGCCAATGCCCGTTTGTGCATGGCAACCGCTGTTACTGGGTTCCTTTCTTCCTTTGGATTGGATGAACCCATGGGTTGCTATGAAGACATTGACCATGCGGACACTTTTGTGCTTTGGGGGAACAATATGGCGGAAATGCATCCGGTATTGTTTTCCAGATTGTTGGACCAACGTCTGAAACGCGGTGTGAAAATCATCGATTTTGCCACTCGAACGACTAGAACAAGTATGGCGGCTGACAAATCCATCATCTTTAATCCCCAAACCGATTTGGCAGTGGCGAATGCCATTTGCCATGAGATTATCAACAACGGATGGATGAACAAGGCCTTTGTGGACGAGCATTGCAATTTTAGCAAAGGACTTACCAACATGGGATATGGATTGGAAGACAACTACACGTTCACGGATAAACCGCAAGCCATTACCTTTGAAGAATACAAGACCTTCCTTACGGAGTATACTCCAGAAAAAGTTTCCAAGTTATCAGGGGTTTCCGTAAAAGACATTAAATATCTCGCCTCACATTTTGGTGATCCCAATAAAAAAGTGATGTCGCTTTGGTGTATGGGAATGAACCAACATTCCAGAGGAACCTGGATCAATAATTTGGTTTACAATATCCATTTGCTTACAGGAAAAATTTCAAGTCCCGGCAACAGTCCGTTTTCACTTACAGGACAACCCAGTGCATGTGGAACGGTCAGGGAAGTGGGCACCTTGACCCATAAATTGCCCCACGGTACCGTGTCCAATACAAAAGATCGTGAATTCGCCGCAAAAATTTGGGGGGTACCTGCGGAGAACATTGACCCAAAACCTACCTACCATACCGTTGAAATGTTTCGCGCCTTAGATCGAGGGGATATACGCTTTATGTGGATTCAGGTTACCAATCCAATGGTCACCATGCCCAAACTCAAACGCTATAGGGATGGCGCAAAAAAGGAAGGCCGATTTATTGTGGTTTCTGATGTGTACCCAACTCCCACGACTGATATTGCAGATGTAATCCTACCTTCTGCCATGTGGGTCGAAAGAGAGGGGATGTATGGAAATTCGGAACGTCGCACCCAATATTTTGAACAAATGTTGGAACCGCCGGGTGAAGCAATGAGTGACACAAAACAGTTGCTTGAGGTAGCAAAACGTATGGGCTTTGAAAAACAGTTTTATTATAAGGACGAAACCCACATAGCCGAAATCTATAACGAATACCGTCGGCACCATGAAGGCAAAAAACACAATTTGGCTCCCCTTGAGGTGCTAAAATCGCAATCTGGAGCTATTTGGCCCTATGTAGATGGCAAGGAAACCAAATGGCGATATAATGCAACATATGATCCCGCTTGTTCCAACGGGAAAGATTTCCACTTTTATGGAAAGAAAGATGGAAAAGCGGTCATATGGCAGCGCCCATACGAACCTGCAGCAGAAGAACCGGACAAAGAATATCCATTTTGGTTGGGAACGGGACGGGTCGTGGAACATTGGCATACTGGGTCCATGACACGAAGGATTCCCGTATTGCACCAGGCCATGCCACATGCCTATGTTGAGTTGCACCCAAAAGATGCCGATAGAATGCAAATCAAAACGGGTGACAGGGTTAGATTGACTACGAGAAGGGGCGAAATTATACTTCCAGCTTCGGTCAATGAACGAGGCGTTCCGGCCCCTATGCAAGTTTTTGTCCCCTTTTTTGATGAGCGTATGCTTATTAATGACATCACATTGGATTCATTCTGTCCTATATCCAAAGAACCGGATTATAAAAAATGTGCCGTAAGGGTCGAAAAAGTATAACATGAAAAAAAGATTGGGAATCTTACTGATTTTTGCCCTTTTATTCATTGGTTTTTTGGCCAATTGGACATACAGCTATTACAAAGGACTGGAAGAGGCCTATATACCAATTCATGATACTGGGCCGCTTCCCATTATTCCATCTGAAAAAAAGGTTTTCGAGAGATCGGAATATGCGTTGGACTACTTGAATATGCCCCAAGATGAAAACCATCAAAGAACATTGGCAACATACTATAGTAACAGGGCTTATCCCGGAGCCCCGCCAAGCATACCACATTCCGTAAAGGAAAAGTTGGGCATGGGGGGCAACGTTTGTTTACAGTGCCATCAAAATGGGGGGTTTGTTCAGAAATTCAATGCCTATGCTCCGGTTACACCACACCCAGAAATGATCAATTGCAAACAATGTCATGTTGAACAGTTGACCGATTTGGATTTTATGACCACTGATTTTTATAAGAAACCAGCACCTAAGGTGGGCGTAAACAATGCTATGCCGGGAAGTCCACCAGTAATGCCACATCAATTGCAGATGCGTGAAAATTGCCTTGCATGCCATGCTGGACCAGCAGCGGTAAAAGAACTATGGGTAGACCATCCAGAGCGGGTGAACTGCCGGCAGTGCCATGTACCCATAGAACAGGAAATCCATAATGTTGAACTGTTTGTTAAAGCAAATACCAATATCAAATGAAGGTGCAAAGAAGATTTCTTGTATTTATTTTGGTTTGCTGTTTTGTTTCATGTAAACACAAGGAAACAGAGTATCATAGCCTAGAAGAAAAAATCGAGGAAGAAAGTAAAACGTATCATGACCCAGGCATTTCATCGGTAGACTTTATTGGTGATTTCCATACCATAGAAATTACGGAGGGAAATCATACATTTCTAATACCCGAACGAAAAAGCCAGATAAAGTCCTTTGCCTGTACAGAATGTCACTCCAAACCATTGAATCAAATGCAAAGGGGAGCTGAGGTCCAACAAGCACATTGGGACATCAAAATCTCCCATGCCAATGAAAATGCAATGAACTGTGCAACCTGTCATAACGGGCAAAACATGAATGAGCTAAATAGTTTAACGGGCCATAGCATCGACTTTAATCAAAGTTACCTGATGTGTGCCCAGTGCCATAGTTCCCAGTTCAAGGATTGGAAAGGCGGTGCCCATGGAAAGAACCTCGGCGGTTGGGCCAAACCTAGAACAGCGATGACCTGTGTAAATTGCCACAATCCACATGAGCCACAAATTGCGTCCAAATGGCCAGTAAGATTCAATTCCCAAATGGAAGAAGAAAGAAAATAGCTAAAGAAGATTCCTATGGAAGAAAAAAAGAAATGGTTTCAATTGGATCTGGGCCTTGGCAAAAAACAAGCCACTGCCCACGTGTGCGGATGCGATAATCCAAATGGGGGATGTGGTTCCCAAAAGACCCATTCCGGAAAAAGCGAATATTCCATAACTGCCGAAGCGTTTGATGCGGCCGTAGAAAAAGAACTTATGGTCGAGACCTCTGCTGTTGAACGGACACAAAAAGATGGTTTTCAACAGGTTTTCGATGTAAAAATGGACCGAAGGACGGCCTTCCGGAAACTTACGGCAAGTTTACTTGCTGGTGCGGGTGCCGTACATACTTCCTGTAGTTTCACTTCAAGCGAAGAGTCAAAAGAAAAAGCACAAATCGACTGGGAAGAACAATTTAAAGGCAACTATAAGTTGATGACGCAAGAAGAAAAGCAAGCCACAGTAGATCGATTGGTGCGCTCGTACCAATTGCGGAAAAAGAAGAACATTAAAATGACAGCTACAGATGCCTCCAAAGATGTCCTTTTTGGCTATGCATTTAACATTTCCAAGTGTCAAGGCTATATGAACTGCGTAAGTGCATGTGTAGAGGAAAACAATCAAGATAGGAATTCCCAAATGCAATATATCCGCATCCATGAAATGAAGGATGGCAAAGGATTTAAATTCAATGAAGCTGATGACAATTACTATCATGAAGTTCCGGCGGAGGGACATTTTTATATGGGTACCCAATGTTTTCATTGTGACAACCCCCCTTGCGTTAATGTATGCCCAGTTGAAGCTACATGGCGTGAAGAAGATGGCTTGGTGGTCATAGATTACGATTGGTGCATAGGTTGCAGATATTGTATGGCAGCTTGCCCATATGATGGTAGACGCTTTAATTGGAGCAAACCCGAAGTACCTGAAGATGAAGTGAATAAAAACCAACACTATCTAGGCAACCGCATGCGGAAAAAGGGGGTCATGGAAAAATGCACCTTTTGTGTACAGCGTTCCAGGGCAGGTAGAGATCCCGCTTGCGTGGAAGCATGTCCAACGGGAGCAAGGATATTTGGAAATTTATTGGATCCGGATAGCACTATCAGATGGGTATTGGAAAATAAGCAGGTATTTCGATTAAAGGAAGATTTGGGTACAGAACCTAAGTTCTGGTATTTTATGGATTAACGGTCATTCATTAGTAGAAAAAGGAAAAATGGAAACATTTAGGGCATTTAGGAATATGGTAAGGGACAGCCTGGGTTATATAACCCATGGTTCAAAAGTATATCATCTATGGATGTTTTTACTTACTGTGGTAATGCTCTTGGGCATGTATGCCTATTCCATTCAACTGGATTTGGGTTTGAGTGCCACTGGAATGACGGATAGGGTTAGTTGGGGGCTCTACATTTCCAATTTTACCTTTTTGGTGGGCGTGGCGGCGGCAGCGGTTATGTTGGTCATGCCAACGTACGTTTTACATGATATTGATTTCAAACAAGCCGTATTAATTGGTGAAGGATTGGCGGTGGCCGCACTTATTATGTGCCTAGCTTTTATCATTGCAGATTTGGGAGGTCCGGCGGTAGCATGGCATCTCATACCGGGAATAGGGGTATTTAATTTTCCGAATTCGATGTTGGCATGGGACGTTATTGTATTAAATGGTTATCTCTTTATAAACATTTCAATACCTCTGTACATATTATTTCGCCATTATCAAGGCAAAGAAGCAAAACGTAAAGTCTATATTCCTGGCGCTATTCTTTCAGTCTTATGGGCCGTAGGTATACATCTGGTTACGGCATTTCTATATCAGGGCCTTCAAGCGAGGCCTTTTTGGAACAATGCTTTGCTGGGACCTCGTTTTCTAGCATCTGCGTTTGCTGCTGGACCTGCACTTATTATTATGGTATTGGCGGCAATTCGGAAGTTTTCCGAGTTTCAAATTGCGGACAAAACCATTCAAAAAATTGCCCTGATCGTTACTGTGGCCGCTCAAATCAATCTAATTATGTTAATTTCTGAGTTGTTCAAGGAGTTTTATGCCCCTACCCACCATAGTGAAAGTGCATACTATCTTTACTTTGGGCTGGAAGGTAAAAATGCCTTAATGCCCTGGATATGGACGGCTATCTCCCTTAATGTTTTGGCCACGGTATTGTTGACAATCCATAAACTGCGTAACAATTTTAGGATGCTTTATCTTTCCTGTTTCATGCTGTTTATAGGAATTTGGATTGAAAAAGGGTTTGGACTGATAGTCCCCGGATTTATTCCAGGACCTTATGGAAAAATAGCTGAATATACACCAACTTGGGTTGAGATATGGGTAACTTTAGGTATTTGGGCCCTAGGAGCCTTCCTCTTCACGATGCTTGTAAAGACTGCCATTGGTATCGAGTTGGGGAAGCTTAGATACAAGAAAAAGGAAGTTTTGGAATCAGAAAAGGCATAAACGCAAACGAAGAATGAAAATTAGAATTAGAGGAAATTCTGTACGGTTTAGATTGACCAAATCAGAAGTGCAAAGGTTGTGTGGGACAGGTACTGTTGAAGAAAAAACGGAATTTGATGGGTCATTCTTCTCCTATGCGGTCAAAGCTTCTAAAAAACATGATAATTTACACGCCTCTTTTTTGGATGGTGCCATTGTCCTTTATATTCCAATCATTTCCTTAAATAACTGGAACACAAACGAAAAAGTTGGTTTTTACCATACCCAGAGACTTGATAACGGAAGTGGGTTAATGTTAACTTTGGAAAAAGATTTTGTCTGTATGGATAAAACGGCAGAAGATCAGTCGGACAATTATCCCAATCCAAAAATGATGTAATTCAAACCATAGTTTAATATCATTTGTGCGCATTGTACGCTTTAAAGAAAATAGCCTTCCTCCTTTTTTTGCTCCTATCACTGAAACTTAGTGCCCAGGATGACTTTGATATTAAAAGTTATTTGGTTTTGGGCGTGGAAGCAGCGGAAGAGCTGGCCTCAATCTACTTGGAGCCATTGAGCGAAGGTTTGTTGTATGGACTTACGGGCGCTTGGAACAATACGGCACGGATAAAACAAAAATGGGAAATGGATATTGGTTTGGTTGCGAATGGCTCCTTTGTGCCCAATGAGAAATTATCCCGTGAAATCGATATCAGCGCTATTGATAATTTGGAAGTTTTAGGTGGGGGCAACTTGGTTAGGATTCCAACCATACTGGGTAGTAAGGAATCCGAAGTGACTTTTGTGGCAACCCGAAATGGCGAGGAGTTCATTTTTGATGCACCCACGGGTATAGGCCTCGTTTCCACCAATTTACTTCCCAATGCCTTTATACAGGCAAGTTTAGGATTGCCTATGAATTCAGAATTTAGCCTGCGCTTCTTTCCAAAGCTTTCCATTGAGGAAGCCTCCATCGGGGTTATTGGATTTGGATTAAAAAATGAATTGACCCAAAGCTTTAAAAGTCTTGGGGAACTACCATTGGCCATTTCGGTATTTGTAGCTTTTAGCAGATTGGATGCAGATTATGATTTTCAAACGGATGGTTTTGTGACCGGTGAGTCACAGTCCATTAACGCCTCATTGAATTCCTGGCTTTTCGAGATCCTGACCTCAACAAAGTTTCCCATTTGGAACATCTATGGTGGATTGGGGTATGTCACGGGCAGATCCAATTATATTATGGAAGGTACGTACATTATCAGTACACAAGAAGGGACCATTCAGTTTGAAAATCCATTTGATGTACAGGCAAGTATTTCCGGCTTAAGGGGAAGTTTGGGCACAAGTGTCCGGTTAAATCGATTTAAAATCAACTTGGATTACACTTTTCAAGGCTTCAATAATCTGGCTTTTGGTTTACATTATAATTTGCTAAAGGGGAAATAACCACAGTATGGTCCTACGCAGCATCAATATTGCTTGTTTTCTTTGGGAAAATGGCATTTACATGGTTCCCGAATCTTGTTTTTGTCCCAATGTATAGGTTGCCTTTTTCAATTTGGGGAAAGGTCCAAGGTTAGTACATGTATAATGGTATTCTGTATGATTTTTCTTATCTTTTAATAGTCAAAAATGACTATCTGATGAACCACTCCAATCTTTTTGATTGCAGCAACAAAACCACAATAGTAACGGGCGGAGGAAATGGAATTGGGAAAGCATGCTGTAAGATGCTAGCCGCCCATGGTGCTAATGTGGTTGTTTCCGATTTGAGGAAGGAAGCCGCAGAAGCCGTTGCCCACGAAATAAGGAAGGACGGTGGAAATGCCATTGCCATAAGTTGTAATGTATTAAAAGATGATGATTTGGTCAATCTGGTCAAATCGTCCGTTGATGTTTTTGGTGGGATTGAGATTTTGATCAACAATGCCGGAGGAGGTGGCGCTGGTAGGGAAAGCCCTTATGCGATATCAGTTAAGGAGTTTGCCTGGGTTTTTCAACTCAATGTATTCAGTGCCTGGCGGCTATCACAATTATGTGCCCCGGAAATGGAGAAAAAGGGATACGGCTCCATGGTAAACATTACCTCCATGGGTTCCATCAACAAAAGTCCCAACATCAGTGCCTATGCCAGTGCCAAGGCGGCCTTGAACCATATGACCGCGAATCTGGCTTTCGACTACGGTCCCCATGGTATCCGGGTAAATGCTGTTGGACCGGGAGCTACCAAAACAGCAGCCCTGTCCAAAGTATTGACCCCGGAAATCGAAGCCAAAATGTTATCGGGCACACCCATTAAAAGATTGGGCAAAGTGGAGGATATTGCGGGTGCAGTGCTCTATTTTGCCGCTCCGATTTCGGAATGGGTAAGCGGACAGGTACTATTTGTAAATGGTGGTGGTATTCAAACTTTAGACTAACAATAATTGATGAACATGCCACATTTATAATCAAAAAAAAATGAAGGGATGAATAGGAAAATTAGTATTGGATTGGTGCTCGCAATGTTCTTTTGTGTTAGGGCCAATACCCAGGAAACATTGACGGCGGAGCAATCCGATCCTTCCAAATTAGGTTGGATGCAAGGATTTCCACCACCAAAGGAAAAAATAGTATCGGCTATTGATGGAAGTTTCTTCCAGTTCCCGGCCCTACGTTATAGTGTTTGTCACATGCGACAATTCATGCCAACCACTGAGGTCAAAGCCGCAGCCACCAATCGGTACGAGCTTAAAGTAAAGCCCGACCCAAATATTGATGCAGTAACCTTCCTCCCGTGGAATAGTACCGAGCCAATGACCTGGAAGGAATCCCTCCTAAGGAATTATACTGATGGCATCCTGATTTTACATAAGGGTAAGATCGTTTATGAAAAATATTTTGGTGCTTTAAAATCAAATGGTGTCCATGCTGCAATGTCCGTAAGCAAAACCTTTATCGGAACTTTGGGTGCCTTGCTTGTCCAAGAAGGCTTGTTGGATGAAAACAAAACCGGATCGGATTATGTTCCTGAATTAAGTGATTCCGCATTTGGGGATGCGACAATAAGACAAATCCTGGATATGACCACAGGTTTAAAATACAGTGAGGACTATTCCAATCCCAATGCCGAAATCTGGGCATTTTCAGCTGCAGGTAATCCATTTCCAAAGCCCCCCTCCTATAATGGCCCAAACAATTACTACGACTATTTGGTAACGGTTCAAAAAGAAGGTGGGCATGGGGAGGTCTTTGGCTACAAAACGATCAATACGGATGTAATGGGTTGGATCATTTCCCGGGTAACGGGAAAGCACCTTCCAGAGCTATTGTCCGAACGTATTTGGAGACCCCTCGGCACCCATGTGGATGGTTACTTCCAGGTTGATGGTGCAGGAATTGCCTTTGCGGGTGGTGGGTTCAGTGCAAACATGAGGGATATGGCCCTGTTTGGCGAAATGATCCGCAAGAACGGGAAATTCAATAAAAACCAAATACTCCCTTCAAGTCTTGTAGAGGACATTAGGAATGGAGGAAACAAGGATGCATTCGACCAGTCCGTTTATGGCAAATCGTTAAAGAGTTGGAGCTACAGGAACATGTGGTGGATCACCCATAACGAGCATGGTGCCTTCGCTGCAAGGGGCGTACATGGACAAACCATTTATATTGATCCCTTGGCTGAAATGGTACTGGTGAGGTTTGCCTCATATCCGGAGGCAAAAAACGCCAAGATCGACCCAACTTCATTACCGGCCTATCATGCCATAGCCAAATATCTAATGTCCAAATAATCTCCTGAGCTGATGAAAAGATATAAAATACTGTCCGTGACCTTGGTAGCGTTCCTGTATGCTTCATTGGGATATTCCCAAGACACATTCATGGCCGATGAGCCTACATTTAGAATAACCAAAGGCAGGTATTACAGTTCGCTGACGTTCTCATTAAATTCACGCAATGCAGAAAACGAAGACCAACTCTTTAGACAGGTTCAGGACCAGGATAGATATAACTATAGGATAATAGGGAACGCAGGATATGCGATTAAAGACAATATGACCTTAGGTCTGTCCGCAGCCTATGGTAGGGAGCAGGAAGAAATAACCTTTCTGGATGAGAACGGAGCAAATGTCACTTCCAAGAGTGTGGAACAAGGTTTATCAATTGCACCTAATATGCGTAATTATATTCCAATAGGAAAGGGACAATTGCAAATATTGATCCAAACAGAGTTGGGAGTGACCATAGGTGAGTCCTTACAAAGGGAATTCCTTGAAAATGAAATAAACAAAATTGAAGGAGAATTCATTGATATTGAAATTGGGGTAAGCCCTGGACTAGTTTTGTTCTTCGACCGACATTGGGCATTTGAAACCACGGTTGATATTGCAGGTTTTTCCACACGCATAGAAGAAGAGGTGGTAAATGATGACGAAGAGAACCGTCAAAGGGTTGTGGAATCAGCCATAGATTTGAGAATCAACCTTCTCCAGCTTAATCTGGGTTTGGCCTATTATTTCTGAAGCCGTTAATTTTTAAAGTCCACTATCATGATTTCGATGAAAAAGAATTTTGACCCCCAAAGCGCAAAGAGGAATAGGACACTACTTATCATTTCCGCATTGTGCGTAATCGGGCTGGAATCATGCATACAGGAAGATAGATTTGGTCTTTCATCTTTTAAGGAAATCAAGGTTTTCCAATTACCGGGTCAAGCGGGTGTAACCACTATAGACCAAGAGGCGCGGAGTATAGTAATTCCTATGAGCGAAGGTGCCGACCTCATCGGTCTGGTTCCCTCGACCGTCCAAATATCCAATTTGGCTGCGATTTCCCCTTCAAGTGGGGAAGCCCAGGATTTCCAGGATACAGTACTATATACCGTAACTGCCGAGGATGGGTCAACAGCTGTTTGGTCCGTGAATGCCGTTCCGGCTTTGCCCAATCCACAGCTTCCAAACAGTAATTTTGACGTTTGGTACAATGTGAGCGATTATCAGCAACCTGGTGAAAATGCGGAAAGTACGGTCTGGGGGACAGCTAACAGGGCCGTAGCCATAGCCGGGGATGCCAACACCAATCCGGAGGACCTCGGTGGCGGGGATTTGGCAGCACGTCTGACCAGTGTTGCAGCGCCCCTATTGGTTCGAATGGCAGCAGCCACCCTTTTTACCGGTACCTTCACAGAAGGATTTCCCAGTCCAACGGACCCCAGGTCAAATATAGATTTTGGCACACCGTTTAATGGGCGACCCAGGGCATTTCAAGTTGATTTTAGGTATCTTCCTGGACCGTCCTACGAGGATGCCGATGGCAATGTACTTCCTGGTGGGGACCAATGTGATATCTATGTGCTATTGGAAAAAAGGGATGGGGATGACATATATCGAATAGGGACAGCGTGGTTCAGAAGTGGAACGGAAGTGATGGACTGGAGTAGTCTTGAAATTGAGCTAAAATATGGGGAGTTGTCACCTTCCGAACCAGAATTTGCGTACGCCAATATTCGCGAAGGGGAGTCCTGGGGTGATGCCACCGATACACCTACCCATGTTACGGTAGTGTTTTCTTCCAGCGCCCTGGGAGATTTTTTTACAGGTGCCATCGGAAGTGAGCTATGGGTCAATAATTTTGAATTTTTATACTGATTCCATTTGAAAACCAATCTTATACGAACATTAAAAAAGTCCAGGGCTTAGAATACCTTAAATATGATTTGTAGTATAAATAAAAGCATCGTTATGGGAAAGAGGGCTTCAATTTGCCTTCCATCTTTAATCGTATTTCTATCAATGGCATCGTGCTCTTTAGTAAAAATAGAAAGTGAGCAAAAGCCCCTAGGTGTTAGAGAATTGAATACAAGGCTATTGACCCAGAATTTCGCCCGTGGTGCCATGGATAGGGTGGAAATGGCAGCAGATAGTATCACTAAACTGGCCAATGACCATGAGACGATTCCAATCAACACTTTACATTGGAAAATTCAAACATCGGAAGAATTGGGCAAGATCAGCTTCCAAACAGAACCCAAAATAGCGTTAATGGATACATGGGCCTATTTTTTGGAAGTGAAAAATTCACTTGAAAGTCCACAATTGGATGGTGCCTTTGGAGAATATAAGATCATTGCTTTGGAGGCTGTTGATCAAAACATTGAAGATATACAACGAATTGCTGCCAGTGTATTACCTAAAAGTGAATACGGAACAATCAAGGATTTTGTAGAAGAATATGCCAACAATACACCCTTATTACTACAAAAAGAGTTTAAACATAAATCCATTAGGGAATCTTATTTAGAGTTTAAACGAATTCCAGATAGTATTGCGGTACAAACGGTAGGCACCTTATCTGAGGTGGTTGCGGACGCTACAAACCGTTTTGGGTATTACTCCGAAGCCTCCGGTAAAAGGCTTAATTGGAAGACTGAAATGATTTTGCGTCAAAGGGGAATTGACTCCATGGATATTGAGGCCAAAATTGCTGAAATAGACAGGCAATTCGATCGACTGATTCAAGTGGCAGAGAACTCCCCAGAAACTATAGAAAATGCCATCAAGGAGTTTAGAAATAACATTGGTCCACTGTTTAGAAATCTCAACTATGAAATAGGTTCTGCAATGCAGAGCCTGTCTTCAGATGTGCAATCCGTAAACAGCATGTTGCAACGCGAGCGGGTTGCCTTGGATTCCATTATCAAAAGGGAACGGTCTGCCCTAACAACCAAAGCAGACACCCTAGTGGAAACCGGGATAGAAAACGCCTTTGAGGGTTTAGGAAAGACATTACGTAGCTTGATTGTTTATTTTATAATACTGTTCATCGTTGTGCTTGGATTACCGTTTTATCTAGGCTACATTATCGGAAAACGTAAACTAAAATCTTGATTCAATATGAAACTTGCATCCACTATAGGGTTTGCCCTGGTAATCTTGGTTTCTTGTTCCAAAAAGAATGCTAATACATCCGTTATATGGATAAGCGGTTTTAAAACGACATGTGAATCAGGTGCAGGAGTATCCAATTGCTTACTTATAAATAAAAGCGATGAACTGACGAATGATGAATGGGAGCTATTTTATTCGAATATAGAGGGTTTTGAATTTCAGGAAGGTTATCTAAAGAAGGTTGAAATTTTGGAGCAAAAGCCCAATGATAATGAGCTTGCTCCAATGGATAAATCAATTAGTAAATATGTACTGGTTAAGGAATTGGAGAAAAGGCAAGACCATAGGCCTTTATTGGTAGCACATTGGCGGCTTAAAGGGATTCACGGAACTCTTTTAGATAAAAAAATACCTCCTCCAACTTTGGATTTTAATTTGGATGAAATGAAAATCCATGGAAATGGAGGGTGTAACAGGTATAACGGAACCATAAAACAGCTGGGAATCAAATCAATAGTATTTGGTAACGTGTTTAACACCCTCAGCATTTGTACCGAAGCCAATGTGGAAAATCAATATCTCGCCTCCCTGGATAAGATTTCCTCTTATGAAGTCAATGACTCCATTCTGAATCTATACGACGGGCAAAAAAACGTAATTGTGTCATTTGTGAGTCGCAGAAAAACCGATAATAGAACGAAGATTCATGATATTTGGTCAGCTGTCAGGATAGAAGGATCCCCAATAAACAGCATGGTCCCCGTCCCACGTCTGGAAATCAATACAACTGAGATGAAGATTTATGGTAACAATGGTTGTAACGACTACTTTGGAACATTAACCGATCTTACCGAAAACAGCATATCTTTTGGGAAGATAGGGTCTACACGAAAAATGTGTCCACAGATGGAGGTGCCAAAACGCTATGATGCCGCCCTATTAAAAACCCGGACCTTCCGTTTTGATGGGCAGGCTTTGATCTTTAGTGATGAAGAAGGTGAAGAAATTTTGACCTTTATGAAAACAGATTAACTTAAAAAAGTCCAGAAAATAGAGTTGCCAAGAAGTTATTTAGCGCTGTTACTAGTTTTTCTTTATGGTCAAAAGACCTGGGGTCAATCGGACACCCTTGTTTTTGATTCCGGAAATCAAGTGATAGGTGAAATAAAGAAAATGGAAAAAGGGGTGCTGGAAATTGATGTTCCCTATGGGGATGAAAATTTTAAAGTGAAGTGGTTAAGCATCAAGGAAATCCATACGGAATCAAAATTTGTGGTGAGTATTGAGGACAAATTATATCAAGGCAGAATAGCCTCCATTGCCGATCAAAGGATAAAGGTTTTTGACAATGACTCCATTTATACCACATGTGCCCTCCAGGATATCGTCTATTTGAACCCGTTCAAAGAAGGGTTTGCGAATCGCTTCAATGCGGCCATAGAAGTAGGTTTTAATTTGACCAAGGCCCAGGACCTGCGTCAATTTTCGTTACGCAGTTCCATGAGCTATAAAACCGATAAGTGGACAGCCGATATTGCCTATAATATCCTAAGATCAAGTCAGGACAACGTTGAACCTGTCAATCGTAGCGATGGCCTATTGAATTACCGTCGTATTTTGCTCAAAAACTGGTATTTGATCGGTACCGTTGCCACGCTTTCAAACACAGAACAACTCCTTGACTTACGCGCCAATTCACAGCTGGGGATTGGCAAATTCATTGTTAGTTCCAACAGGGCCTACTGGGGCGTAAAAGCCGGCTTTAACAACAACCTGGAGCGATTTACCAATGAAACGACAAATCGCAACACCTGGGAAGGATATTTGGG
Source organism: Muricauda sp. SCSIO 64092 (assembly GCF_023016285.1). GTDB lineage: Bacteria > Bacteroidota > Bacteroidia > Flavobacteriales > Flavobacteriaceae > Croceivirga. The sequence goes on along the minus strand of NZ_CP095413.1, from coordinate 3,869,334 downwards.
CAGTGAATTGAATTTATATGATACGGGGAATTTGGAACTGGCATTGGTTTTTATGGGATACTCCGGCCTGACCGAAACAGGGCGGTATAGGGCGGACATCACTTTTGATACAAAGTATGAACTCCCTTTGGACCTCTTTATCCGGCTTGGTGTCTCACTTAACTATGATAACAGGCCAGCCCAAAACGCAAGTGAAACGGATTATATTGTAAGAACTGGTATTGGTTGGGAATGGTAATCCCATTCAAGGAGTTAAACCGATCGGTACAACTGTTTTCCCTATAAAGGGAACTGATGGAGGTATTAATCGGAAAACATGCCAAAAAATTTGATAAACTAAAAAATTCGCAAAATGGAAAATCAAAATATCGTACTTCGTGCAGCCGTCTTTGCAGCGCAGTTAATTATTGCCGAACAGCCCAAAAATCGGGTGTTCCACAATCTACACCATACCTTAACGGTGTTGGAGGGTGCCGGAAGGATTGGCAGGGCGGAGAATTTAACGGAAGATGAATTGGAAATGGTTTTGCTTGCAGCGGTCTTCCATGATTTGGGGCATATAAAATGTTATAACGGCCATGAAGAAGTAAGTATGCGCTTCGCACGCAAATGGTTATCGGAACACCAATATCCCGAAGATAAAACCACTATTGTTCTGGGTTGTATCGGTGCAACAAAAATACCCCAAAGTCCAAAACATATTTTGGAGCAAGTGGTATGTGACGCAGACCTTATCCATTTATCTTTTGAGAGCTATCCAATATACCGGGAAATGTTGCGCTCCGAATGGGAAATGGAACTTGGATTGACGTATTCCGATGAAGAATGGATAGCGAATAATAACAAGTTTTTACAAGATCACAGCTATTTTACAGCGTATGGGAAGAACGTCTTAGAACCCAAAAAGGTGAAGATTTCCAATATATACCGTTGATTTTAGGTTGTAGGGGCGACCATTTCTTTCCGGTTCGGCAAATAAACGTTTTATGGAACTCAATCTTTAAATTCTACCTTTGGCATTCCTTTTTTTGGTCCGCGCCCTTAGGTTTGCAGTAGACATGAGATCCCTACATTTCCCCAAACCGCGGAATTCCCTATTCCTCCAAAAACCAGTTGACCGCACCTCCTATAACCTTCTCTTTCAAACGTTCCATTTTCTTTCCAAAAGCACTGCCATTCTCTACTTTTATAAGCCGTTCCAATTCCGTATCCAACTTCCGAAAGGACTTCATACTTCTGTCCAGTCCACCTTCTTTGTTATGGATAAGCCATAAGCGACGGTGTTCTTCCTGTATGGAATTCAACCGATTCTTCATTGTTGTCAAATGGGCCAATCGTTCTTCACTTGTCCAATCCTCCTTTTCTGCACTATACTTCCTCATTTCCGCTCCCAAACGGACCATTTGAATTCCATTTCTAAGTTGGTTTTCCGTTTGACTTTCCCCCCCATCCCCCATGGAATTTCCCGAAAGACTCTTTTCATCAACAAAATAATTCAAATCCGACTCTATCTTGTCCAGGTGCTGATGTAACGCTTCCACCTCAAACCGTTTTCGGTTTTGAAAGCGACTTTGAACAAGGATATCGGCAAGACTATCCCCGATCAATTCAGGAATCTTCTTTTCTATAGCACCATATATGGATTCCTGTAAGACCGGATTGGAAATCCCAAATTGATAGGCCCAGAAGTTAAGACTTGAATTGGGCATATGAAACTCCTCGTAATGATAGGACTGTCCCATATCCATAACGATTTCACCCAGATTCCGATGCTTTTCCTCAAATATGTAGTTGTCCAAATACCTCTCCAAGGACAGGTTTCTGGACGTATTGCCATTCCAACTAATGGCACCGGCATAGGCAATACCTGGGTAGCTAATGGGCAAATACTGCCAATGTCCCAGGTCCCCCCAATCCGTAAGCAACATTCCCCTTGCCCCATTCTTCATACCGTTAAGCACAGCGTTTTCAATGTTTCCCAGCATATTATCGGTTCTACCGGTGAGTGTCATCCAACTACTGGTACCAGGGCAGACCAAAAAATTAAAACCAGCTTGCTTAATGCGTTCCGTATTGTTTGCAAATGGATGTTCCGCTTCATAGCCCCATTCCAAAACCGTAATGTCACTGGGCAGACTATCCAATAGCTCAGGATGTTTTCCGATGATATCCCCCCACATCCAAAATTCCTTCCCCCGATCTTGGGCCAACTCGTATACCTTTACCACAAAATCAAGATAAAGTTGGCCCACCCCTACTTCTTCGGCCAAATCCGAGTTGTTGCAATGCCCCAGTTCAAAAGGTTCATCCAAGTTGGCGTTGAATTTGCCCGAACTGAAATTGGGCAACATATCGTCCATCATTTGCTCAATTAGCGCAATACTTTCCTCATTACTGACGTCCAAAGTGGTTTTCACCTTTTGCATCGGCATGATCTCATAACCATCGGGACATTCGGCCAAATGGGCATATTCCGATGTCTCCAACCAGGGTTGCATATGGCCCAATGAGTTTTGGTTGGGGACCAATTCAATAAATCGTTCACTGCAATAGCTATCCAACGCTTTAATCTCTTCTGGCGTCAAGGGAGTCTCTTTCCCCTCCCACAGCCCTTTAAAGCTGGGATAACCAAATGAAAAACCTTCAACATATAATTGCAGATGGTTGTATTTCAATAAGGAAAGCTTGTCCACAAGATTTTTTAAGGTGTGTAGCTGGGGCACCTTATCCCTGCTGATATCCAACATAAACCCCCTAATGGACAAGTCCGGTTGGTCCAACACCTGAACGGATTCAACGGTATCGGGAAACTGTTTTTTTAGATGGCACAGGCTAACCACGGCATAATAGGCCCCTGCCTCATCGGAATAGTGGATTTCAATGCCCTTGGGACCAATAGTGAATTCATAGCTTTCGGGATCCAAATCCTTACGCTCTAAAAATCGAATTGAAGCTGTGCTGTCCCCCATATCGGTATCAATCTCAAGAAGACGCTCGACCCAATCCTTGGATTTTGGTATATCCGAAACGATTTCCCATTGGGCAGGCCAAGCAAAATTTCCCGCTCTGGGTATGATTCTTTTTGGAACGGGCAATAGCATCCATTCGTTTATAGAATCACTTTCCATCTCAAAACGGTAAAAAGAAACATCAGTTTCCGCAAATACCTTTTCCCGTTCGTTGATAACTTCTGATGCCTTATCGTATTTGGAGGTAAAAAAGATGACAGCGCCTATAACAAAAAGGAGTACGCCCAAAAGTAAATATCCTAAAATTTTAAGTGCCTTTTTCATGATGATCGTTGTGAATTATGTATTCCTTGTTTTGTAAATTCATGGAGTTTTTGCAGCCCTAAAGGCGTACACATCCCCTTAATAAAGAGGTAAACGGTATTGTCCAAAAGCGTTTTGACCGGATAATCGAACCCTTCAAAAAGCCGGTCCCTGGTAATACTGGCATACAGCTGCCGCAAACTTATCAGCACAATTTTGGGGTCGATTTCGCTTTCAAAAAAACCTTGACGTATGCCTTGATCAATTGCATGTGCAAAAAGGAATTCTGCGTCTTGATTTGTTGTTATGATTTCATCCTGAAGTGTTGGATAGTACTTGTTGAGATCGGCATAGAACTTTGGATTCACCTTAAACTCGAGCTCTGCAATGAAATATAAGATCTCTAAAAACGAAACTACGGGATTACTTGCTTCGGAATTCTTTTCCCGAAGAATTTTAAAAAGCCGGGAATAGTGAGTGGTAAGGCATACTCGGAGCAGGTTGGTCTTGTCACCAAAGATTTTATACACCGTTTTGGTTGAAATGCCCGTTAGTGCCGTTAATTTTTTAATGGTAAACTCTTGAATACCGTCCTTTAAAAATTGATGTAAGGCGATATCGGCAATTTCCTTATCGGTGATTTCCGTAACTGGCATGGAAAATATTTTGACTTAGATATTTTCCAAAACTAATGGAAAATATTGAGGAAATCAAATTTTCCATTAATCCATACAGCAAGGCAATTCCGTCGACTTCTGAATTATCAATCCAGAAAATGGGGTCGTATTGCCCAGACGACATAGCATTGTTGAAATACTGGCATCACCGATATCTGAATCCAGGGATTTGTCCTTTCTCTTGGATAGGTGCTTTGATGTTGTCCCTATGCCCATCAAAAAATTCAAGGTGAAGTAAACGCTTCCTGATAAACAATCCCTTCGGCATTGCTAAATAGCAACTCCTTGATTGCTCCGGAGCCTTCAAAATGGTAAACGATTCCGACTATTCTTTTATGGAGTTTGGCAGTATCCATCGAAAACACCTCCACCCCATTGACATAAAATTCCAATTGTTCGTTTTTGAAGGCACATTTGAGGTTCTGAAACTCGTTAAAATCGACGCCAAACCCAGAGAGGTCATTTTTCTTTCCATCAATAATTTGGTCGTTAAAGGCCATGATTCCCAGATTGGAGGAGCAACCTTTTGCGGAAAGCGGAATTATGATGGCCCCACCATCGTACAAAATTGCTATTCGAACATTCTGGCATTTGCCCATCCCTTGGTCCCAGGTGTTTTTTACGCTGGTTTCCATCGTGAAACCATCAGTATACAACTCTCCAAAATCGCGGACATTATAAAAACTTACCCAGGTCTCTTCTTTTAAAGGATCTATTCCATAGGGACGTAGTACCTCAGGGGTTATGGCCAGGTTCTGGTCAACGTGTATCTCATCGCTCTCAAGGTATATTGGTTTTGGATCGCGTTCAATAAGCCCCAACCAACCATCCGTTGGAATGTACACATCATCTTCAGCCACAATGGAATCATCCACGACCAGCTTTGCTTTGAAATAGCCAGGTCTCATGTAGATACTGGTTGCAACACTATCCAGGTTATCGATAGGTGTCCGCTTCCGAGCGTCCCAACTCTGTTGGATTTCCACTTTTGCACCCTTCGGAACGTTGACCGGATTAAAGGTAAAGACCACGGAATTAGGAATATCATCACTTATTACCTTGCTTGTAAAGGAAAAATCCCCAAAAAACCTTGCTGGTTCAGCATCCAATCCTCCCCGAAAAGCATACACCAAAATCGCCAATAGTATCCCAAGACCAAAAACGGTCCATAGTACCTTTTTTGATTTCCGCTTTTCAACGTTCCCGGCAGGGAAAATCCGAGGTTCTTTTTTCTCCAATGATTTCATAAAATCCACCCAGTCCCCATATGTTATATACTGGGCCAAGGCATCCAAAGTAGAACGATTGGGTTTTGTGTTGTGCTTTACCTTCCCCCAAAGCCGCTTTAATGTCGATACGCTCAACAAGGTCCCGGTTTTGGCATGTATCGCTTCGGCCAGTTGTACAAAATCTTGGGTGGACCATTGTTCACTGCCTCCTTTATCAAACCGTTCCTCCACGGTTTTTAAACAAATAGCAATTGATTTTTCAAAAGATAGCATTCTGACCTACAATGAATTATACTTTATGAATGAAGATGAACAAACGTGAACGGAACTTCTTTGTACATACCCCAAAGGTTGGTGTAGATTGGTATTGAAATACGGTTCCACAAAGCCTTTGGCAACGGTCAAAAATAGAATAATTATCATGAAAAAAATCTTTTGCATTCTTTCAATCCTTTTTTTAAGCTTTTCCCATCAACTCATTTCACAGGACCTTTACGTTGACCCTGAAAACGGAAATGACCATAACCCGGCAACAAAGGATTTTCCTCTACAAACGATCAAAAAAGCGGTTGCCCGCGCAAATAGCTTGACAGGAACGGGCACTATTTCCATTAAACTATTTCCGGGAATCTATACCTTGGAAGATAGAATAGATATCAATCCTGTTCGGGTCATGACGGACACAACACGATTCATCATTGAAGCGGTACACCTGCCCGATGCTGTGGATTGGACACAGGAAAAAATGCCAAAAATCCAATCGGTTTCTGGAAACAACTCAGAAACCATTTTTCCGCACAGCCTGGGATTTTTGGTGGCCTCCCCACATGTTACTTTCCGTGGGCTAAAGTTTTTGGGAAATGGAAACCCAGCAACGCCATACTACTATCCAATTGCAAAAGAAGACAAGGATTTAGGGGATCTAGAGATTGTACAGTGCTATTTTATAGGGAATAAGGAAGGAGCCGCAATCCAGGCCGGGCTTTACCTTCACGGACCCAATACCACGGTATCGCATTGTATTTTCCATGAATGTAGAAATGGCATATTGTTATTCAATAATGTTGATGGATTCACGGTTAGGAACACTATTATTACCAAGAGTTACGAAAGTGCATTTTGGCTTGGGCCGGATGACATGCCATTTACTTTTACCAACAATGTCATTGTGGACAATAACAATTTTATCGTCGGTCGTTCCGAGGATTTGAAATATTCCTCCCCATTACAAAACAGTATTATTGTGGACAACGATGGTTATGTTGGATATTGGTCCAGGGAAAATCAGCATATTGTACCCATTTCAAAACCAAATATCAATGACTCCTCCATCAAGAGAAAAGGGAAAGTAGCGCTCATTGAAAACAAGACCGTAGTACTGCCCAAGAAACACCTGCACCTAACGGATGATTCCAATTCGAAAAAACTAAGGGCAGGTATTTTTATGGAAGACTGAATTCCCTGTTCCCAATATAGCAATTGGACGCACTTGCGAGGTGAAGTACCCCCTTGAAAGGTCCAAAACACGGTTTACCATTAAAGGAAAAGCCCGCAAATGCGGGCTTTCCTCTGGATATGTCTTGCTGTGTTACTTGAACCCTATTTCCTTTAGCCCGTTATGGCTTATTTTTATTGCTTCCAACGGTTTTTTATCAAAAGTCATGTCCTGTTCCACAAAATAGCCCTCCATACCTGACAGTTCCTTTTTGTCGAGAATTCTCTTGAAGTCTATATTGCCTTCACCCACAGGAGCAAATAATCCGTTGTCCCCCATATCCTTAACATGCCACAATTTGAATCGTCCAGGATATTTTTCAAAATAAGCAACGGGATCGGCTTCTGCCTTGGTTACCCAAAACAGGTCCATTTCAAAATTAACGTATTCCGGATTGACATTTTCCAATAGATAATCAATGGGTATTACCCCATCGTCATTGGGCTTAAATTCAAAATCATGGTTATGGTACAACAATTGAAGACCGTACTTTGCGGCTTTCTCTCCAAGTTCATCGAGAATCTTTGCCAGGTCCTTAACAGACCCTTTCATCCCCATGGTCTTTGTGGCCTGATCAAAAGTGAACATTCCCATGGGCGGTATGGGAATCACAAAGTAGGTAAACCCAGCCTCCTTGGCAGCAGAAAACTGCTTATCAGCATTTTTTAGGGTAATGGAACTCTGATGGGTACTCAAAGGATGCAATTTTAAATCCTTAAGGGCCTCCTTAAATTGTTGGGGCTTCATACCATAATACTTTCCGCCGTCATAGCCGGCCGCCTCGATGGTTGCATAGCCTATTTCGGCCACTTTTTCCAAGGTCCCCATAGCATCTTTGCCCATATCATACCTTACGGTGTAAAGTGCCAATCCCCCTAGCCTTTCCTGTGCGTTGAGTGTAACAAAAAGGCCCAATAGGCCTATACATAAAAATTTTTTGATCATTGTATTGATATTATATCCTTGATTCGTTCAGTTCCTAAAAAGGTAAGAAAATTGGAAGTAAGAACAGGTATTTCCAAGAAAAAAAGGCCCATCGCTATTGATGGGCCTTTCATTTAAGCTAGGGGATTGCCCTTAAGGCGTTTCTCTATCTTTCGTTTCTTTTCCGTCAGCCGTTTCATGGTATCCATTAAACTGGCATCCTTTGTCTTTTTATATATTTCGTTAATCGCTAAAATAAGTTGTTTGGCCTCTCTTGAAGCAGCAACCCGATCACTTGTCGACATGTGACTCAGGGTCCTATTTTCAAATTCAGTGGCCTTTTCCAATAAATCTGCAGTCATTTCATTAATAATTTCTAATCAATAAATTCCAAAAGCAATAAAAAATGTTCTAGGCTTATGGGTCATCTGTAAGGCATTGCTATTACAACCTCAACTTTGTTTAAGGTTAAAAAGAATACATTTAACATTGCGAGCCAATATAGGTAATTCTCCTAAAAGTAAAGTCATAAAAAATCCTTAAATCACAAAAATATAATGCAAGCATAGGATTTTTTGGAACCCGAATGGTTCATGTAACAAAGGTGGAAATGGACCGATTGAAGCGAATTTTGATGGCCAGGCCCAACCCTGTTTATAGGCTATTGAAAACACCACGGACCATATCCCGCATCCACACTTTTCGACATGCAAAACGGCGGTAATCTATTGGGGGATTTTTTTTTCATACAACTGAAGCACACTATCCAATTCCTGCCTTAACCCCTTATTTTGATGTTCCATGGCTTCCAGCTTTTGTTCTATTTCCACAATTCTTGATACCTCCGTTTTCAAAAACAAAGGTTTAAGGAGACTGTATACCGTAAATAAAAAGCTACAGGTTACTGCGCCTATTAAACCGAACAATAATAAACGTTCCCTTTTATAAATTGCCTTTTCCGTCCGACCCAGATCGGCTTTTTCCTCGGAACTAAGCCTTCTGGTGTTTGACAATTGTTCCAAAAAAATATCCCACCTTTCCTCCTCTTCAATATACAGATCCTTAAAGCCTCCTTCTTCCAAAAACTCCTCCGTATATGCCGTTGATGACAACATAAAGATTTTAACTCCATTGCCACTCATGATATCCAGCAGGTTGTGGTCATGGTCAATAATTTCCCTAAGTAGCTTTTCCACGTACTGTAGACTGTAATTGGGCCTTAGGAACTCATCGTAAAGCAATTGAACTTCAAAATAATCATCCCGCCCGTGGGCATATTCTAGAAACTTGTCCTTGAGTTCAGCCTTGAAAAACTCACTCATTTAAATTGCTGGAGATTGAAAACGGTTAATTCTGTTTGTTCCCTAAAATTAATACAATTCAAAAGCGAACTTTACAACTTTTCATAAAGATTCACTTTTAATAATACTCGAAATTATTTTAAAGTGTGTTTGCGGCTATTCTTGACATTCGAGATCAAAAAATCATACGAATAACTAAAACTAAAATGGACCGAACAATACCCAGGCGCCTAAAAATTGGGGCAATCTTTGAAGGACTATACGATTTCTGCACTAAGGCCTGCCTGCAATAACTTACTGCATCGTGGTTTCAAATCATCGTATTCCCCGGTCTTCACCGTACATTTTCCATTGTAGTGCACAATAAGGGAACACTGTTCCGCTTGTTCGGGGGAATGTTCACAGACATCAATTAGGGTGTTAATGACATGGTCAAAGGTATTTACGTCATCATTAAAAAGGATGATTTCGTTTTGTTTGACCACTTCTTCCTCAAGTAGAAGATCTTCAGAAAGTTTTTCCTTAAGTCCCATTTACCTAATACTCTTCCTCTAATGTACATATTTTACGGCAACCCAGTCATTCTCCACTATTTTTTTTTCAAGTTTTAAATTAAACTCCCCACATTTTGCAGATATCATATCCAAATCGTTCAAATAGAAGCCACTAAGAAATAAGTCACCGGCTTTTTTTAAACAAGAGGCATATATCGGAATATCCTTCAGCAGGATGTTCCGATTAATATTGGCGATAATCAAATCATATTTTTCGTTTCCCAGCACATGGGCATCCCCTTGTACTACCTGTATCTTTTTGCATTGATTACGTTCCACGTTTTCCCGGGCATTTTCGAAACACCAGACATCAATATCCACGGCCATGATATTATCTGCACCCATCATCTCGGTTAGAATTGCCAAAACTCCAGTCCCAGACCCCATGTCCAGTACCTTTTTGCCCGCCATGTTTTCATCCAAAAGCAACTGTAACATCATACGGGTCGTTTCATGGTGACCCGTACCAAAACTCATTTTTGGTTCTATGACGATATCAAATTCCACATTTTCATGGGGATGAAATGGAGCGCGTATCCTACACCGATTCCCCACACTTATGGGATGGAAGTTTTTCTCCCATTCGGCATTCCAGTTTTGTTGCTCGACTTTGGTAAAGGACCATGATATTTCAAAATCGGGATGCTGTGCCACAAATAGGGAATCTATATCCGTTTCGTGCGGGCTTTGATCCGTTTGAACGTAAGCCAAAACCCCATTGTCCGTTTCGACAAAACTTTCAAAACCCAATTCACCCAACTCGGCCATAAGCATGTCCGAGGCAGGTTGTAGTGGCCTTACCAGGAACCTATATTCTAAATACGACACTTAAATGGCCTCAACAATGGCAGTAAAATCATCACATTTAAGCGATGCTCCTCCAATAAGTCCACCATCCACATCCGGTTTGGAAAAGATTTCGGCCGCATTATTGGGTTTAACACTACCTCCGTACAAAATGGCAACCCCCTCGGCAACTTCATCATTGTACGCATCTTTTATGGTTTTCCTTATAAAGGCATGCATTTCCTGGGCTTGCTCCGGTGAAGCGGTCTCCCCTGTACCAATGGCCCAAACGGGCTCATAGGCCAAAATGATGTTATTCCATTGACTTTGGTCCAAGTGGAAAAGGGCGTTCTTAAGTTGACTTTCCACTACCGAGAAATGGTTTCCGGACTTACGTTCCTCAAGTTCTTCTCCAAAACAGAAAATAATCCGCATGTTTTTGTCCAGTGCGGTATTGACTTTTTTAGCTAACAGCGCGTCATCTTCCCCAAAGTAGGCCCGACGTTCCGAGTGGCCTAAAATCACAATCTCCACTCCAATGTTCAAGAGCATGTCCGCCGAAATCTCACCGGTATAAGCACCATTTTCCGCAAAATGCATGTTTTGGGCAGCAACCTGAATTACGGAATTTTGCAACTGCCTTACCGTGGATGCCAGGTTCACAAAAGTTGGCGCCACAATGACCTCGGCCGTTGAATCAGGGAGTTTAGCGGAGAGTTCGGAAAGTAATATTTCCGTTTCGTCCAGATTTTTGTTCATTTTCCAGTTGCCAGCTACTATTTGGGTTCTCATGTGTTGTTTGTTTTTATGTGTTCAGTTTATAAGTTTTAAAAATTTGGATACGTACTTCTTACCACCAACTATTTTGAACTCATTAATCGAATTCCAAGGCATCAAAATCATTATGGTGCTTTTTTTGCAGGATGGTCCCTTTTTCCAAAACCAAGATGGCCGGATTGGAACGTACAATGGTCTTAAGGGTTGTCATATCCGTGAAATAGAAATCAAAGTTTAAATCATACTCTTGGATCACGGCATTGCTTTCGTCCCCTCCCGAGGCAGACATTCCAATAACCTTGTACCCATTTTGTAAAGCCTTGTCCGTGTGTTCCTTGACTTCCGTAAAGGCTTCCAAGTCGCTTTTGGCCAAATCATAAGCAATAACCATGACCAGTTTTGGTTCCTGGAGCATCTCCTCTGTATAATCCCCACCCTCTTTTTCTATGGTGAAATCATGAATGGGAGGTTCGTAACCTTCCTGGATGACCTTGGTCTCCACTCCAATAAAATCACCTTCCACATTGGGATAGGCGCCATTGGTAACATATACTTTTTCCTCGCCATTCTGATTGAATTTCCAGGAAAACTCCTGAACGGGCTTGGGGGCATCTTCAGGGATGATCATTCCTTCCATAATGTTTGCCCCTATCTTGTAGGGCCTAAAATCTATGGATGGCAAGTGGTTCAATACATGGTTGCAAAACCAGATACACAACAGGGTTGCCACACCCATTCCAATCCAGTTGTACTTATCGGAAAACAAGGGTTGGATATACTTTGATCCCTTCCACAAAATCAATATCAAAACCAAAAGCACAATATCCTTGGCAAAAGACTCCCAGGGCGTAAGCTTTACGGCATCACCAAAGCACCCGCAATCCGTGACCTTGTTATAGTAGGCCGAATAAAATGTTAGGAAGGTAAAGAACACGATCATGGCCAAAAGGCTCCAAATGGTGAACTTGGGTTTAAATCCCAGAAGTAACATCACACCCAACAGGACCTCCACAATGACCACAAATATGGATATGGCGAGGGCGTAAGGCTCCAAGAAGGGAAAATCCAGTACCGCAGGGCTAAAATACTCTTCCAACTTAAAGGAGAAACCTACCGGATCATTTAGTTTAATGAACCCACTAATAATGAAAAGCACCCCTACAAAAACCCGTGAAAATCCTACTAAATACTTCATTTTTCCTCGTTCAAGTGAATTAAAGCAAATACAGCGTAGTTGACCATATCCTGATAATTGGCATCCACTCCCTCACTGGCGATGGTCTTGCCTTTATTGTTTTCAATCTCTTTTACCCGTAATAATTTTTGAAGGATCAAATCGGTCAAGGAACTGACCCGCATTTCACGCCAGGCCTCCCCATAGTCATGATTTTTGGCCTCCATCAGGTTTTTGGTTTTTGCTACCTGCCCATTATATAGTTCCAAAGCTTCTTTTGGACTTAAATCGGGCTGATCGGCCACCCCTTTTTCCAACTGGACCAATGCCATAATGGAATAATTGACGATCCCAATAAACTCGGAACGTTCCCCTTCATCCACTTTCTGCACCTCTTTTTCCTGAAGACCACGTATGCGTTGGGCTTTAATAAAAATTTGGTCCGTTAATGACGGAAGCCGTAAAATCCGCCATGCGGTGCCGTAATCTTTTGTCTTTTTTTTGAAGAGTTCCCGACACGTTTCTATAACCGTATCGTATTGTTTTGAGGTTTGCTGCATCTATCTGCTATTTTGCGTATTTTCAGCTCTCTTTTTAAAGACTGTATACACTTGTCAAAGATAATTGAAACTCACGAAACCAAAACGCTCCCAATGACCATAAACTGCAACGGAAGACTCCTGGATTTGACCACTCCCAAAGTCATGGGAATTCTTAATATTACCCCGGATTCCTTTTATGACGGTGGTAGGTACAACAACCCGGCATCCATTGTACAACAGGTGGAACGCATGCTTAAGGAAGGGGCATCCCTAATTGATATTGGGGCCCATAGCTCCAAACCCGGGGCAAAGGACGTTAGTGAGGATGTAGAACTGCACCGTGTACTGCCCGTTGTTAACTTAATCCTGAACGAATTTCCCCATGCCGTTTTGTCCATTGACACCTTTAGAAGTAGGGTTGCCAAAAAATGTTTGCAGGTAGGGGCCGCAATGATCAATGACATTAGTGGTGGGTATTTGGACCACAAAATGATGGCCACTGTGGCCGAATTCCAGGTACCCTTCATTGCCATGCATATGCGCGGGACGCCACAGACCATGAAATCAATGACTACCTATGACGATATGCTAAAGGAAGTCCTTTTTTACTTTTCCGAAATCATCGCGAAAGCAAGGGATTTAAAAATAAATGATCTTATTCTTGATCCGGGCTTTGGATTTGCGAAAACCGTGGAACAAAACTATAGGTTGCTCCAACACCTGGACCTATTCAAGAACCTAGAGCGCCCCATACTTGCTGGAGTAAGCAGAAAGTCCATGATTTACAAAACCTTAGGGTGCACTCCGGAAAAAGCCCTAAATGGCACAACGGCACTGCATATGGCCGCTTTGGAAAGGGGGGCCAATATTCTTAGGGCCCACGATGTTCAAGAGGCCATGGAATGCATTCGCCTATTTCAGGCATTGGAATCCGTAAAAATGGCCTGAACCAACATTTTACCTAATTTTACAAAAACGCACTACCATTGGAGTTTTTGAATTTCCTGGAATTTAAGATTACCGATTTTATAGACATCATACTGGTTGCGGTATTGCTATACTATATCTACAAATTGGTAAAGGGAACGGTCGCCATTAATATATTTATTGGAATTGTCATTGTCTGGGCCCTTTGGAAATTGACCGAACTGCTGCAAATGAAGATGATCAGTAGCATGGTAGGTGGGTTTATGAACATTGGTCTAATTGCTTTGATCATTGTTTTTCAGCAGGAGATACGAAAGTTTTTACTCCTTATTGGATCAACCAATTTTGCCACCAAACGAAGTTTTATCCGTCACTTTAAATTTCTGAAACAAGAGGCCCTTCCTACCGATGTTGACGTGGATGCCATTATAGGGGCCTGCAAAAATATGGGCATTAGTAAGACCGGGGCCATTTTGGTAATAGAACGGAACAACAATCTTGACTTTGTCAAATCTTCCGGGGATAAAATGAATATTGAGATTACACAGCCCATTATAGAAAGTATCTTTTTTAAAAATAGTCCCCTGCATGACGGGGCGACAATCATCCAGGAAAATTACATTACCGCTACAAGGGTCATATTACCGGTCTCCAATGAACGGAACATTCCGTTACGATTTGGACTTCGCCATAGGGCGGCTGTTGGCATTACCGAGAAAACGGATGCGCTCTGTCTGGTGGTCAGTGAAGAAACAGGGATGATATCCTACATTAAAAATGGTGAGTTCGTGCTTTACAAGAGCCTTGAGGAACTTACCGAAATGATTAAAAAGGATTTAACCTAATGAATTGCAAAACATGTGAAAACACCTTACGCTCGGACTTCAGTTATTGTCCATCATGTGGTGCTAAAATCGTCAGGAATCGACTCACCCTAAAAAATATTTGGCAGGACTTAAGCTTTCAGGTATTTAATCTGGACAACACCTTATTGAAGACCTTTAGACAGCTGTTCACCAAACCCGATGTGGTCATTGAAAGCTTTATTTCGGGGGCAAGGAAGAAATACATGAATCCCGTTAGCTATTTTGCCATTGCCATCACGCTTTCCGGGCTTATGTTCTACATACTCAGGAATTGGTACCACATCAACCTCACCGAGAACAACCTGAATCAGACGAATGCCCCAAACATGGAATTTATCTTTGATTACCAAGGTCTTTTGTCCTATCTGTTAATGCCGGTTTACGCTTTGATGACGTGGATATTGTTCCTTGACATCAAAAAACTCAATTTTACGGAGCATCTGGTAGCCAACACCTATACCACAGCTCAAATGTCCTTTGTCCAGGTCGTGATCGCCATACCCTTGTTTGGTTTTTTCAACATCAATTACCAAAACTTCAACTGGCTCCTTTTACTGTTCTCCGTTTCTTTTCAGTTTTATGCCTTTAAGAAGTTACACAAGGTAGGGTTCTTCAATATTGTCCTAAGGGCAATCGCATACTTGGTCATGTTCGCTTTTGTAATGTTGGGAATAGGCGTTCTTATCTTGATAATTGGCCTGCTGACCGGTACTATAAATCTTGAGGATTTTAGACCAAAATAGCACTAGGCCAATTCCTCCTGCAAAAATTGCGCCTGATATAGATCACTATAGTACCCATCTTTCTTAAGAAGTTCCCGATGGGTTCCCATTTCTACGATTTGGCCCGAATCCATAACAATGATCTTATCCGCCTTTTTAACCGTGGCCAACCGATGTGCTATGATAATTGAAGTCCTGTCTTCCGTAATCTTATTGGTTGCCTCTTGTATGAGCCGTTCCGTATACGTATCGACGGAAGAGGTGGCCTCATCCAAAATCAGGATGCCCGGATTGCTCACATAAGCCCTGAGGAAGGCAATCAGCTGCCGTTGACCACTGGAAAGCATAATGCCCCGCTCTTTTACATTGTATTCATAACCACTGGGCAGTGTACTGATAAAATCATGTACCCCTATTTGCTTTGCCGCTTCTTCAATATCCTTAAGGGAGATGCTGTCATCCTTTAGGGAGATGTTATTCGCAATGGTATCCGCAAAAAGAAAAACATCTTGGAGCACCACGGCAATATTGGAGCGGAGCGATGCCAATTTAAATTCCCTGATATCGATGCCATCAATGGAAATGCTTCCTGAATCAATTTCGTAGAACCTGTTCAACAAATTAATGATAGTTGATTTTCCAGCTCCGGTAGCCCCTACAATTGCAATGGTTTCGCCTGCATTGGCCGAGAAGGAAATCCCATGCAGCACTTCTTCATTTTCTACATAACCGAAGCGGACATTGGAAAATGAAATGCTGCCCCTTACTTTAGGGATTTCCCGGGTCCCCGTATCCGATATATGACTGTCCGTATCCAAAATCCTAAAAACCCTATTGGCCGCTACCATTCCCATCTGTAGGGTATTGAACTTATCCGCTATTTGCCTTAACGGCCTAAACAACAATTCCATTAAAAAGAAAAAAGCCACTATGGTCCCCACATTGGTATCCTGCATGGTCTCAATTTGCTGGATTACCCCAAAATAAACCACCAAGCCAATACCTATGGAGTTGGAAATCTCCGCAACTGGAAAGAAAATACTATTGTACCAGACCGTTTTTAGCCATGCATTTTGGTGTTTTTCATTGATTTCCCTGAACTTTTCCTTCTCAATGGCCTCCCTGTTGAACAATTGCACAATTTTTATGCCCGCTATACGCTCCTGAACAAAGGAATTAAGATTGGCCACTTGGGCCCGTACATCAATGAATGCAACCTTCATGGCCCGTTGGAACAATCGTGTTGCCACCAAAATCACGGGAAGTATGGCAAAAACGATCAATGCCAAACGCCAGTTCATAACCAACATTACCCCGGCGGCTGCCACCATTTTTAAAACATCGGCAACGATCACAAAAAATCCCTGGCTAAAGATTTCCCCAATACGCTGCATATCGGCAACTGCCCTGGTGACCAACAACCCTATGGACGATTTGTCAAAATAGGTCATTTTAAAGGCCATCATTTTTTGGAAGAGCCTCATTCGTAAATCCTTGATTACGGACTCCCCCAGCAGATTGGCAAAATAATTGAACATCAATTGAAAAATGACCTGTCCCAGCAAAACCGAGCCCATGACCAATATAGCGGTTAACAGTTGTTCATCATTCCGGGCGTCCAAGGCCTTATTGATGATGTATTGCACTATGATCGGGGTAAAAACCGCAAAAGCAGCCGATAGAATTCCCGATAGCACTACGGTCACCAAAATCGAAATATAGTTCCTGGCGAAGCCGAAAACCCGTCTAAAGAGTTTAAAATCAAACGCTTTCCCTATCTCCTGCTCCTTGCTCATTCAAAAATGGTTTCTGGATATATGACTCTGGTCAAATATAATCCTTTTGCCGGCACCGATGCACCCGCTTTTGACCTATCCTTGCTTTCTATAATGGTCTTAATTGCACCAGGTGTTATCCTTCCAAGACCAACTTCCAGTACTGTTCCCACTATGGCCCTTACCATATTCCTTAAAAAGCGATCCGCCGTAATGGTAAAGACCAGTTTTTCCGGTCCTTCAGTCCAAAAAGCACTTTTAATATCGCAAATAAAAGTCCTTACATCCGTATTTGATTTTGAGAAACACTCAAAATCACGATATCCCTTTAAAATTGAAGCAGCCTCGTTCATGGCATCGATATCCAAAGGTTTTACAATACAATGGGCGCTGGTGCTATAAAACGGATTTTTATGCTGAACGATCCAATATTCATAAGTGCGCTCCAAGGCATCAAAACGGGCGTGGGCATCGGGTTTAGCGGTTTTAAAACCTTGAATCGCAATATCATCCGGCAAAAACGAATTCATTCGAAACACCAAATTCCCAAAATCCAAGTGCTGGTTACTATCAAAATGGGCATACATCTGTTTTGCATGCACACCGGCATCCGTCCTACCCGCACCTACCACATGTATTTGCTCCCTCAAAAGCGTGGACAGGGCTTTTTCCAAGACTTCTTGTACCGTTATGGCATTAGGCTGGTTCTGCCAGCCATGATAAGCCATGCCATTGTATGAAAATGCTACGAAATACCGCAAAAGCTGCTTTTTTTCGGTGGTTAAAGATACTTTAAACCCAAGGCCATATCGGACAACAATCTTTTTTTAGCATATTTTTAGCGTATGACTAAAATTCTTTTGCTTTCGGACACCCACGGCCACATGGACAAAACGATTCTCAAGTATGCGCAACAGGCCGATGAAATCTGGCATGCTGGAGACATTGGTGATCTAATGGTCACAGATGCATTGTCCAACCTAAAGCCGTTAAGAGGTGTGCATGGCAATATAGACAACCATACAATCCAACGGGAATTCCCGGAGCACAACCGATTTATGTGTGAAGGGGTGGATGTTTGGATAACCCATATTGGGGGATATCCCGGAAAATACAATAGTAGGGTCAGGGAAGAAATCCAGAAAAACCCTCCCAGGTTATTTATCTGTGGACACAGTCATATTTTAAAGGTAATGAACGATAAGAAATTAGGGGTTTTGCATATGAATCCAGGGGCATGTGGTAAGCATGGATTTCATCAGGTCAGGACCATGTTACGGTTTACCATTGATAGGGAAAAAATTGAAGGTCTTGAAGTAATTGAATTGGGAAAAAGATGAAGGCAACAACACTTACTTTTATCCTTTTGACATTTCTTATGGGAACCTGCCATGCCCAAGATTCAAAAGTCTCCTTGGCGGTTTTGGGGACCGTTCAAGATGCGGGAAGTCCCCATATTGGTTGTGAAAAGGAATGTTGTGCCCTTCTTTTTGAAAAACCCGATCCCTCACGGATGGTCGTCGCATTGGGCATTATTGACCATGGGAATCAAAAAACCTTTCTTTTTGAAGCTACCCCGGACATGCCAAGGCAATTGAAAACACTAAAGCGGTTAGCTGGAACCCCTGCAGAAACCCCAAACGGCATATTTTTGACGCACGCCCATATTGGGCATTATACGGGTTTAATGTATTTGGGAAGGGAAGCTTTGGGAGGTAGGTCCATACCCGTGTATACCATGCCCAAAATGGAGGCTTTTTTGGAAAACAATGCGCCTTGGAGTCAACTGGTGGCTCTACGGAACATAACCCTTGAGCCTTTAGCGAACAAAACCAAGGTTCAAATCACATCAAACCTTTCGGTACTTCCCTTTACGGTTCCACATCGGGACGAATTCTCGGAGACCGTAGGCTATAAAATCACCGGCCCGAACAAAACCGTTCTTTTTATCCCCGATATCGATAAATGGGACAGATGGGAAACCGTCATCGTCACAGAGATTAAAAAAGTGGATTATGCCTTCTTGGACGCCACTTTTTTTGACGGGAATGAAGTCGCCAACCGGGACATCTCGGAAATCCCCCATCCTTTTGCCATAGAGAGTATGGCACTTTTTCATGACTTACCAAAAAAAGAAAAGGCAAAGATTCATTTCATACATTTCAACCATACCAATCCTTTGCTCAATGAAAACAGCAAGGAACATGGCCTTGTTCGCGAAAAAGGTTTCAACATTGCAAAGGCGGGCAGTCTTTTTAAACTCTGACCAGGACTATTTGTAAGTGTTTCCATTAATTCCGTCTAATAGGGAAATCATTAACGTAAACCCAGATAAAAATGTATCCATTACGATCGGCAGCGCTCTTACTGTCCTTGCTCTTTGTATCATGTGTACAACAGACAAAGAAAACGACCGAAACCTCCAACGAGGTATTGGAAAAATTACCCGCTTATGATACCTCGGACCCGCAGGGTATGTTGACCGCCATTGAACATGCCTACGGTGGATGGGGGGATTTATGGAAAAAAGGCGATGTGGAATTTAGCTACCATTACCACGACCCCATACTGAAAAAGACCGATTTATCTACTGAACGTTACCTATTTGGCAATGAAGCTTCTTATGGGCATTACACCCAACACGAAATCAATGTGATGCCAGAAGCCGAAGGGGAAGTCACCCAATATTTTGACGGTGAAAAAACCACGGTAATGCAAAATGGGAGAATCAGTGAAGACCCCCAGGCCAATGCGGTAGGGGCTTTTTTAAGGAGGGCCAATTATTTTTGGTTTGTTATGCCCTATAAATTAAATGATAGCGGGACCCTTGTATCTTACGAAGGGCCGGAAGAGCATAACAACATCGTATATGACAAGATAAAGGTAACCTATGATCCGGCACTGACGGGCAAGGAGCAGAATGATGCGTATATCCTCTTTATAAATCCGGATACCAAATTGATCGACAGATTTTACTTTTCGTTGCCATTTATGGGGGTAAATGAGCCCGTATTGATTGCGAATTACGAGTATGAGGATATTGATGGCCAAATGATATCCACAAAACGGACCTATTTTTTACCCAATACGAAAGGGGAATATGGAACTGAACCTAGTTTGGTGCAGACCATGGGCAATGTAAGGTTTGGAAACGGTTTTACCATTGAAAATATAACGGAATAGGGCAGGCTTGCTCCCCTATAATTAAAAACCCCGACCGAAATGGTCGGGGTTTTTTCGCACTAATACTACTAAGATGTTAGGTCTAACGTAAACGATCAACAGATTTTACAAGATCTTCATCCTTTTTGATGGCCCTGTTGGCCAGAACCAGAAAAACGATAGAAAATACAGGAATCAGCATCCCAATACCCTTCTCAGAGACTTGCGTCCCTCCGGATAAGTTTAGCGATCGATAAACGAAAAATCCTAGTAAAAAAAGGTTCACTATTAAGTTCAATCTATTTAGAACAAATTGATGTTGTCTTTTCTTAAAAAGGAAAATGGCAATAATTGCAAGAACGGCCACTACCACAAACGCTGCCAAAATAGGGAAATTGTCCTTGGCGTAGATCACCATCCCTTCTTTCAACGTCCAAAGGGAAACCGTCCACGGAAGTGCTCCAGAACATAGGGCAACCAAAGCAAGGAACAATGTCTGAATACGTTGAATCATCCTTTTTGTTAAGTGGACTGCAAAATTACGTTGGTTTATTGACAATTTGCCATTGTTCTTTTAAATATTTTTGTATACTTGTATCGTTATTGATTAGAATACTTGCCTAGGGAGATCTGTCCCCCATAGTTAAATCCAAGTAACGTTTACTTCAAAATTCAGATTTTACGTTTAACCTATTGCTTATTTAATGTTTGAGATAACTGACTTAAAAGCCAAAAAACTGCCCGAGTTGCAGGAAATTGCCAAGGAATTGAACATTCCGAAATTTAAAGCCCTAAAAAAATTGGATTTGGTATACCAAATCCTGGATGTACAGGCATCCAATCCCTCCGTTGTGGCCACTGGCACCGAAGACAAGCCCAAGGAACAGAAGCAAAAAAGGACCAGGACCCCAAAAAGGGCCGAGGCCTCCAATACCCCAAAGGAAGAAGCCACAAGAAAAGAAGAACCTAAAAAAGAGGTTTCAAAAAAAGAGGTGCAGAACGAAGACGGAAAAAAGGAACAAAATTCCGCGCAGGTCGATCAACACAAACAAAATGGCCAGCACAAACACCAGAACAGAAGAAATCATCAAACTCAAAGAAACAATCCACAAGATAGACGAAACAGCAATTTTGATAAGGATTTAAAGAACAGGTACAAGGAACCGGAGTTTGAGTTTGATAGTATTATAGAAAGTGAGGGCGTACTGGACATTATGCAGGATGGATATGGTTTTTTACGATCTTCCGATTACAACTACCTATCATCCCCGGATGATATTTATGTATCCCAGAGTCAAATACGTCTTTTTGGCCTAAAAACCGGTGACACCGTTTTAGGTAACATAAGACCTCCAAAGGAAGGCGAAAAATACTTCCCACTGATCAAGGTGAACAAAATAAATGGTCTCGATCCCCAAGTGGTGCGCGACCGAGTGGCGTTTGAACACCTGACCCCCCTATTTCCAAGGGAAAAATTCAATGTCGCCCATGGGCAAACCACCCTTTCCACAAGAATTGTGGATTTGTTTTCCCCTATAGGAAAAGGGCAAAGGGGTATGATCGTGGCACAGCCAAAAACGGGTAAAACCGTATTGCTAAAGGACATTGCCAATGGAATTGCCGCCAATCATCCGGAAGTCTATCAAATTATCTTGTTGATTGACGAACGCCCGGAAGAGGTTACGGATATGCAGCGTAACGTTCGTGGTGAAGTGGTAGCTTCCACATTTGACAAAGAAGCCAGTGAACATGTGCGTGTGGCCAATATCGTCATCGAAAAGGCCAAACGTTTGGTGGAATGCGGGCACGATGTGGTTATTCTATTGGATTCCATTACACGATTGGCAAGAGCGTACAACACCGTACAGCCCGCTTCCGGAAAAGTACTCTCCGGTGGTGTGGATGCCAATGCCCTTCACAAACCAAAACGCTTCTTTGGCGCCGCACGGAACATAGAGAATGGCGGTTCATTGTCCATCATAGCCACGGCGCTGACCGAGACAGGTTCCAAAATGGACGAAGTCATTTTTGAGGAATTCAAGGGAACAGGTAATATGGAACTACAGTTAGATCGAAGAATCAGTAACCGAAGGATTTTCCCTGCTATTGATTTGATCTCTTCCTCTACCAGAAGGGATGATTTGCTGCTTGATGAGCAGACCATTCAACGTATGTGGATCATGAGAAAATATTTGGCCGACATGAATCCCGTGGAAGCCATGGAATTTATGGAACAACGCATGAAACAGACGCGAAACAACGAGGAGTTTTTAATGACGATGAACGAATAAATAGCAGAATTACAAGTGAAATGACCCAATGATACTTTCATTGGGTTTTTTTGTGCCTTGAAATGGCATTAAAATTAAATAACTTATGATTTGCATTATTTAATAGTCTTTTTCTTACTTTTAATGGATTTATATTTATTTAATAACACTTTAAAATCTTTAGTATGAATAAAGGTTTGATTAAAAAAGACACCAATATTGCCATCCTTGAGCAATACTCGTCAAAAGTTGTTGCACCAGCCAAATTGATTTCCCTGGTAAAGGCGGTCACCTACTACAACAATTTCTACAATACCCGTATCGCTTTTGACAATAGCGACAAGACAAGGGCAGTTTGGTTTGAGTTTGAAATGCTGGAAAGTTATTTTGAGCGGGTAACCTCTTTTTGTAGTGAGCAAAACATTGAAATTACTAGGTTTGTTTTCTTGCTTGGTGCCGAGGATAATGGCAAAAGGACAGTATTTCTAGCACCTGCCACCTATGATGAACGTTTGGATTTGCACCGTGCTTTTTCTTTTGACAATGGAGAAATCACCTATCTCCATCGTTTTGCCGGAGAAAATTACTCAACTGAAACCAAGCTAGATCGGTTACAATCTCCGGACCAAAGCTTGGTACTATCCAGTTCTGGCCACATTTCCTCAGCGAGAGCAATCCAACTTTACAATAATTATTATGATTTTGTAACCGGACCTTTTTCAGAAACCGTTGAGTTTGATACACGATTCGTTTGGTACGAAAAAGGGGAATACGAAAAATATCTTACTTACTTAAAAACCCAAAGTAAGGAGTATGATCAAGAACTCACCGGGGTCAATGTCATTTTCGCTTCTATTGACAATAGTCCATTGGAAGGGGAATATTCAAATCATTTGACTTTATTTTTTGCACCGACAATAGAGAATAACACTACCCTACTCAATTTGAAATCAAATGAAAGACTTGATTTAACCAAGGAAACATGGAAATTCATAAATTCAAAAAATGATTTTTCCCAAACTTCTTCAATGTTCAATTATGGGAATAGTGGACCACCTCCTGTTCAATGGGATTAATCCATATCCTTTTTAAAGCATAACCCTAGCTTGAATGGTTAGGGTTTTTTGTTAAAATTTTAAGGCAAAACCCCTATCTTTAGAATCAATTCCCCTAGTATTTTAACCCTTAAAACACAAAACCTGTGAAAATGAAGAATCTTAGCTTAGCAAGAACAAGCACCGGAATTCTTAGCGTATGCCTTATGGCATTAGTTTCCTGTAACCCCCAACAAAAAAAAGAGACAGTACCCGAAATGGCCGATGAGCCCATGGAAGAAGTTAAAGCTCCCAAGGAAATCATCTCGTTGGAAGAGGCCAAGGTA
Source organism: Muricauda sp. SCSIO 64092 (assembly GCF_023016285.1). Lineage (GTDB taxonomy): Bacteria > Bacteroidota > Bacteroidia > Flavobacteriales > Flavobacteriaceae > Croceivirga. Next base: position 3,845,500 of record NZ_CP095413.1, on the reverse strand, counting down.
CTATGCGAAAACTATCAAAATCGAAGAATCCCCGATATTGTTGAATTTGAAATGGGGGATAGGGATTCCGAAGAAAAATTCATGCCCACCCAATTTGTAGCCTTTAAATTGGAAACCCTAAAAAGGTATATCAAATATGTAGAACGAAAAGCGAGAAAGGCTGAAGTGGATGCCGACAGTTTACGAATTTATTTTGGGAACTATGGAAAAGAAGGTAGGGACCCCAATAGAAATACGGTTTTTATCCTGCCCACTGCTAAAATAGCCAATGACTATGGTGGTTTTTACATTGGTGGGGATGGTCAGGCGAAATTGATTCGAAATTATTGGCCAAAAGCAGAAAATGGGGGCCAAGAAGGAGAGCCCAAATCCAAAGCTTCCTTTATACCGACCTTTGATACCGGTTTAATGCAAGGTGATGGAAGTTTGATTTTGAACCATGGGGGTTCAGGTCCGCCTCCAGGTAGCGATTTTTAATAAATATTTCCAGAATTGTTGGAACTAATTCAAAATTACTTCTTTCTTCCTGTTTATTTCATTGCTTTGGCAGTGTCAATTTTTCATTATAAGAAATATTTTGACACTGCCCTTAGATACTTTCCCTTAATTATCGCTTACACCTTCTTCAACGAACTCTTGGGTAATTTTATTCGGTATAATGAAAACTTTGCCTTTTTCCCCAAGACTACAAATTCCAATCAAATAATTTATAACATCTATATCGTAATCTTCTTCTCGTATTTCTTTTCAACCTTTTATACTCTAATCAGTAACAAAATATTTAAGATGATTATTGGCATTGCTTCCTTTATAACTCTTTTATCATATATAATCAATTCATTTTATCAGAATCCTTTAAAGAGTGATTTGATTTATTCCAATGCCATAGGTTCATGGACCCTATTGATTTGTTGTACACTATATTTCCTTGGTCTTAAACCTAGTTTCCAATGGCAATCGGATAAATACAACCTAATGGTCTGGATTGCATTTGGGCTAATAGTTTTTTATTTATTTTTTCCTCATTTATTCTTGGTCGGGTATTCCAGATTGGATCTTTGGGAAAAATATAATTTAAGGACAATACTAAAAATACTCATTGTCATAATGTATACCTTTTTTTGTATAGGTTTTATCGTAAGTCGAAGAAGGGCTTTTAGATAAGATTTATATAGTTGGGCAGATGAAAAATGCCCCTTTACCAGGGGCATTTTCTATAATTGACTAATAGTACATCTAAGAAGCAACTTCAAAACTGTAGTCTACTTCTAAACAAAAAGAAGAAGTTATTTAGATATCGGCATATGTTTCGGTAAGTTCCCCTAAAACATTTTTCAATACCTCCATGGCATTGGAATATTCACCATTCATTATCAATTTCTCAAGCGCCTTTATTTTAAGTTCATAAAACTCCTCCATTATTTGTTTTTGGGTATCCCCTGCAGTTTTACGGATTACAACTGGAGAAATTAGATAATAAAGTTCCGAAAAAGCCATTCTTTTTTCAGATTCAAAAAGGTATTTGTCCCTAAAATTTCTAGATAACCGCAATATATCTTCCGACCCATACAGTGAATCCACCATTAGGGAATATATACACTCCCCAGGATCATTTCCATAATCTCCTGGGTCAACTCCCCCATAGTCAAAGAAAATATCCAGGCTTTTGTTATTTTTACCTACAACTTCGAAAACAATAGTTTCTTCCGAATTACCATTTATTGCGAGATATCCATTAACTCCTTCACAATTATCTGTTGAAATTAAATCATTTAAGGAATCTTTGCCAAAAAAAACATATCTAGGTACTTCTTTATATCCCATACGGTCATTATCCATTCTATATTTGATGTGGCAAGCAACTTGTTCCATGGTCTCGGCTATAGAGAATCTTAAACCACTATGATTTAAATATCCGTTCTTAGGTATTATAGAGTCCCTGCTAATTTTCCCTTCAAATTGATTATAAGGAAATAAAAAAAGAGATTTAGAATCCGAATCTTTCAAATCAGTCATACCAAACATAAATTTTATGCCCGAAACATTTTCACAACATTCCAATGTTTTACGTATACAATCCTTGTGAATAAAAAACCTGTTCTTTTCTGCACCTCCTTTTTTTCTATACTCTTTAATCATGAACTCTCCTTCATTCCTGCTGATAAACTGCCCGACTTTTTGTAGATTTTTCTTGTAGTTTTCCATTGAATTTATTTTTAAGATTTATCTTACTTCAAGATAAGGAATTGGATAGGATAAAAATCAACTATTTATTAACATCAAATTATTGTATTTAATGAAAATAGCCTTGTCCATTCACCCCAATTTTTCCTGATTTCACAACATTCATGGACCGTTCATCGGGTTTTTTAATGTTTTTGTCAGATTTTTCGTTCAATTTACGCAATAAGCAAAGGTTATGCGCTCTAGTCCTTAGAAAGTTGCCATTCGTCGACAGCTTTTTAAGTCCCAAATAAACTTAATCCGAACAGCGCCCTAAAGTTTGAATCTTTGAAGAAATTATGGTTATGAAGCATCTATTTTTACCAACAAAAGCACTCTTTGTCCTTTTTTTTGCCTTTAACCTAGGCTCCTGCGTAAAGGATAGTTTGGATGAAGTAATTGAAGAAGAATCACAGGAAGGGGAAAATCAACAGGAAGAAGTATCCGATGGATCCGCAATTACCAATTTGGTGATACCCGAAGATTTTGAGTTCGAAACCTCCGAGACAGTGGCCGTAACCATAAATGATATGGCTCCCGATGCCATCTACACGGTTTATGCCTACAATGACGTCCAATTTGAAATTCAGGACATCACTGTTGTCAACGATGCAGGTGAGCAAGACAGCGAGACTACTTTTGAATCTGATGAGTACAATCAGGTCTTGTTCACGGGAAGACCCGTTAATGGTGTTTTGGAATATATGGTAACCACACCTTCCTACTTTTCCAAAATCTATATCCGTAGAAAGGAAGGAAATACCTTTAGTTCGGAAATTGTTGATATTGTTAATGGTACCGCAACCTACAACCATTCGGATATGTCCGGAAAATCGAGACAGGCCGAGGTTTCACGGTTTAAATCGAAATATGCATTGGGCAGGTCGGCCCAAAGAGGGGTTCAAATTGACTCATTGTTTTGTGTAAACGGTTCAGGTCAACTATTTACGGTCAATCCTTTAAATGGCAATCTTACCAACCTTGCGGCCATGCCACAAGGGAGTTGGACGGCCGCCATCGACCAAACCAATCTGTATTTATACTCCATAGGTAGAAGCCGGCCTTATCCATTGATGCGTTATGACATCGTCAATGATAGCTGGACAACCGTTGGAAATGTAGGCATGGGAGGTCCAAGATTGGATTACAGGGAAGAGGATGGCCTGTTGTACTTTTCTGGCAACAATGCCAAAATCTATACCATAGACCCTTCAAATGGATCGGTGCTTTCCACTTGGAAAATCAACAATCTGGATGTTACCAACGGTGGTGATCTGGCCTTTGCAGAGGATGGAACTTTATTCCTTAGCAGTTTTGGCGGATTATATCGATTGGATTTAGATGACAGAAACGTGTATCAAGCCACACGAATCAGTGCGGACAACCTCCCTTTTACGCCCACCTCCATGACGTTTGACTCAAACAATGAACTTTGGCTGGCGAGTAATGGTGGAAGTTCCGATCTGATCATTATGGATACCGTTACCGGAGGGTGGGAATACATCTACGGCCCCAACTCAACATCCGGAATTAATTTTGGCCGAACCATCAATGATTTGACCACCCTTACCTTTACCGATGAAGAAATGGAGGATCCTGACACTGATGGTGATGGAATTAGCGATAGCAATGACGAATATCCTGAAGATGCAGAAAAGGCATTTGAGCAATTTACGCCCAGTAAATATGGTTGGGGAACCGTAGCCTTTGAAGATCTGTGGCCATTTATGGGAGATTATGATTTTAATGATGCCGCCATAAATTACCGTTTTGTAGCCATTATGAACTCCTTGAACGAAGTTGTGGAACTGGAAATCAATTTTGAGGTAACTTCAGATGGTGCCGGATTGACCAACGCCTTTGGGATTGAATTTGAAAGCATTGCCCCAAACCAGGTTGAATCCGTTACCGGAACCGTTCTTACCGAAGGTTATATCAATGTGGCTCCCAACGGGGTTGAGCAAGATCAAAACAGGGCCGTCGTAATCCTGTATGATAACAACGAGACCATGTTGAACATTCCCACACAAGTAGTTGTAAGGTTTACCACACCATTGAGTATAGCCCAATTGGGTATTGCTCCGTTCAACTCCTTTTTGATCGTCGATAGGGATCGGGGCCGGGAAATTCACCTGCCCAATAGGTTAAGGACAAGTTTGGGGGTCAATACAGTGGATACCGAAGGGGTGAATCAAGACCCCGATGGCAATTACCAGACCGATTCACGTCTTCCATGGGCAATAAACATTGTACATGAATTTAGGGTTCCCAAGGAAAAAATTCCCGTAAATCAGGCTTATAATTTTTTCAATCAATGGGCCACTTCAGGAGGGGCAGTGTTTACGGATTGGTATAAGGATAATGCCGGATATCGAAATGAGGGAAACATACAATGACATGAAGTCTGAAATCCCCTAAAAATAAAAGCCCTTCCAAATGGAAGGGCTTTTATGTTCTCTGTCCAGATCCAAAAGTTACATCGCAGCAACTTTGCTCATCAACTTGCTCTTTAGATTTGCCGCTTTATTGGCATGGATAATATTCTTCTTGGCCAACTTATCAATCATCCCAACCACGGTTGGCAACAAGGTCTCCGCAGCTTTCTTATCCTCTTCATTTCGAAGTTTTTTTACTGCGTTACGCATGGTCTTATGTTGGTAACGGTTGCGCAAACGTACGGCTTCGTTTCTTCTAATTCTTTTTAATGCTGACTTGTGATTTGCCATTGTTCTAGTTTAAAATGGAAAATGTACAATCGAAAATGAATCCGACTTTACAGTATTATTCTTTAATTTTTGTAGCCCGTAGGGGAATCGAACCCCTGTTACCAGGATGAAAACCTGGCGTCCTAACCCCTAGACGAACGGGCCATTGCCTTGAAATGTCAAATCAAAAAACAAATGGAAACGATTTGATTTTTAATCCATCACTTCATTTGTAGCCCGTAGGGGAATCGAACCCCTGTTACCAGGATGAAAACCTGGCGTCCTAACCCCTAGACGAACGGGCCATACTAAGGTCACTAATTAGCGGACGCAAAAATACAACTATTTTTAACTATTGCAATAGTAGCCACCTAATTTTTGAAGGGGCTAGTAGGCCTTTGCAAAAAGTACCCGATATGGGGAAGGTTTACTGGTGACCATACAGCGGCCTTCTTCATTTTGAACATCAATGGGAATACAACGAATGGTAGCCTTGGTCTCTTCCTTTATCCTATCCTCGGTTTCCCTTGTCCCATCCCAATGCGCGGCAAAAAAGCCACCTTTTTCTTCAAGCTGTTTTTTAAAATCACTATAGGAATCCACCAAAGTGATGTGGTCTTCCTGGTGCCTTTTCGCTTTCTGAAAAATATGCAACTGTATCTCCTCCAATAAGGATGTTAAGGTATCCAGGATATTTTCCATGGGTACGGACTCTTTTTCCAAAGTATCCCTTCTGGCGACTTCGATGGTTCCATTCTCCAAATCCCTATTTCCGATGGCCAAACGCACTGGAACGCCCTTAAGTTCGTACTCATTGAATTTAAATCCGGGCTTATGGGTGTCCCTATCATCGTATTTCACCGAAATTCCCTTTTCCTTAAGGGCCTCGACCAAAGGTTCCACTTTTTTGGATATGGCCTCAAGCTGTTCCATTCCCTTGTAGATAGGGATTATAACTACTTGGATAGGTGCCAATTTTGGCGGGAGTACCAACCCATTATCATCACTGTGTGTCATTATCAATGCCCCCATCAATCTGGTGGAAACCCCCCAGGAAGTTGCCCAGACATAATCTTGTTTTCCTTCCTTGTTGGCAAATTTCACGTCAAAGGCCTTGGCAAAATTTTGCCCCAAAAAGTGGGAGGTCCCTGATTGCAGTGCCTTACCGTCCTGCATCAAGGCCTCTATACAATAGGTTTCAACCGCTCCGGCAAAACGTTCGCTTTCTGTTTTTGTTCCTTTGATTACGGGAACCGCCATATGGTTCTCCGCAAAATCCGCATATAAATGCATGATCATCTCGGCCTCATCCACAGCTTCCTTTTCCGTAGCATGGGCGGTATGGCCTTCCTGCCAAAGAAATTCCGCCGTTCTCAAAAAAAGTCGGGTCCGCATTTCCCATCGCACCACATTGGCCCATTGGTTCAATAACAAGGGAAGATCCCGATACGATTGGATCCATTTTCTGTAGGTGTCCCAAATAATGGTTTCGGAAGTAGGCCTTACAATCAATTCCTCTTCCAATTTTGCATTCTCATCCACTACGATACCACTTCCATCCTCCGAGTTCTTCAATCGGTAATGGGTAACTACGGCACACTCTTTTGCAAACCCTTCCACATGACTTGCCTCCTTGCTAAAATAGGACTTGGGAATAAAAATGGGAAAGTAGGCATTTTGATGCCCCGTATCCTTGAACATCTTGTCGAGACCTGCTTGCATCTTTTCCCAAATGGCAAATCCATAGGGTTTAATGACCATACATCCCCTAACGCCCGAGTTCTCGGCCAAATCTGCCTTTACTACCAATTCATTATACCATTTGGAGTAGTCTTCCGCCCTACTCGTCAAATTTTTACCCATCCAATAAAGTTTGGCACAAAACTTGTGTCTAGATTAACAAAAATTAAACGGTAAAACTACCATTTTTTTAGTATGTTGAACAAAAAAATTGAAGATATGAATCCCAATCTACCCCGCAAAAAGTTTTATGTTCCCATAATCCTGGGAGCACTTCTCCTCTCCCTGGTATCCTGTGGTTCTTACCAACAAGCATCATACTATGACGATGATGGTATCTATTCTTCTGGCAACAGGGTAGTTAGTGTTGAGAAAAAGAATGAAGAGGCCGTCCAGAACGAGGAAACGGAGAATAATATTTATGGAGAATATTTTGGACAACGCGCAGAGGAATATCAGCAAATTTTGGACTCTGAAATTTTCACGGATGTAGATGATTACTATAGTGGAGTGCAAAGTGATTCCTTACAAGTGGGGGCACAGGTAGATTATTTTGCCACCAATAACGACTATAATGGTAATCCAGGTTGGGGGGACAATCCCACCAATGTAAACATCAATGTATATGACAACAGTTGGGGCTGGGGAGGCCTTGGCTGGGGATGGAACGATCCTTGGTTATGGAACGCCGGTTGGGGCTGGGGAGGCTTTGGCTGGGGATGGAACAATCCATGGGCATGGAATGCCGGTTGGGGCTGGGGAGGCTTTGGCTGGGGATGGAATGCCGGTTGGGGATGGAATGCCGGTTGGGCCTGGGGAGGTCCTGTTTATGGAGGATTTGGCGGTCGTGGATTTTACAATAGAAACGTAGCCTTTAACCGAACCCGAAGGGGATATAGAACCAATGCATTGGCCAGTAATAGCCTACGCGGAAGCTCTGGCATTTATAGAAGAAATACGTTGAATTCCTCAAGATTGAGAAGTACCAGTGCACGTTCCAACGTAAATAGGAGTACTGCGGGCAGAAGTTATAGGAGCAATAGCACCGCAAGAAGGGCCGTAAGTTCCGATGCCATTGCCAGAAACCAAAGGTATCGTTCCAGTAGAAGTACCCGATCTACCCCAAGGTACAATGGCATCACGCGAAGCAATCCCAGATATAGTGGAAGTTCAAGGAGCAATTCCTACGGTCGTTCCGGAAGTGCAACAGGGCGTTCAAGGACCTACAGTGGTGCCGGAAGAAGTTCCAGGAGTTACCAGTCGGGTAGTAGAACGGCCCCAAGGAGCAGTACCTATGGTTATGGGCGGTCGTCCCGTTCCAGTTCCGGAAGCGGATACCGTTCTTCACCATCAAGAAGCTCAAGAAGCTCGGGCAGTTACCGAAGCTCAGGTAGCTCAAGGAGTTCCGGAAGTTATAGAAGCTCCGGTGGCAGTTACCGCAGTTCTGGCGGACGATCATCAGGAGGAGGTCGTTCTTCCTCAGGAAGAAGTGGCGGACGAAGAAATTAAATTCAAAGTCAATTAACGTTTAAAGGAATACAAGATGAGAAGATTATCCATACTCATAATGGGAGTTGTATGCCTAGGTGCAAACGCCCAAGGCATTAATGATGTACTTCGGTACAGCATTCAAGAAGGCCAAGGGACGGCAAGATTTCAAGCGTTGGGGGGAGCCTTCGGAGCGTTGGGGGGAGACCTATCCGCCCTTAATGTAAATCCGGCAGGATCATCCGTTTTCAATTACAGCCAATTCACGGCTACCGGCTCCAATTACAACAGGAACAATGATGCCCTGTATGGAAGCAGTACCGTGACTACCGAACTGAATTCACAGCAATTGAACCAAGTTGGTGGGGTATTTGTCTTTAAGTCCCCCAATTCGCCATGGAAAAAAATTGCCCTGGCCATAAATTATGATTTGGTCGAAAACTTCGATAACGAGTTTATTGCCACAGGAAATTCAACGGAAGGGATAGACAATTATTTTTTGGAGTTCGCCCAAGATGTGCCCTTTAGAAACCTGCTTTTGAACCAAAACGAATTCCTGGAGGAAGCCTATCTTAGGGTTGGTGCCGAACAGGGATTCGGAAATCAACAAGCGTTTCTGGGATATTTTGGCGGAATCATAAACCCCGTGGACGAAGCCGATGAAAGTGGAACTGCGTATTTGTCCAATGCATCGTATGATAACGTGAACCAAACCTACAGTCAAACCGTCAATGGCCATAACAGTAAATTTACCCTGAACTTCTCTGGACAATACCAGGAAAGCTTATATATTGGGGCCTCCGTAAATTTTCACTCGCTTTTGTATGAGCGGTTGACCAGATTGGACGAAAGTGGATTCAATGCGGATTCCCCCGTTCAATTTGCCGCTTTTGACAACTTTTTACGTACCGAAGGGGAAGGGTTTTCCTTTAGCGTAGGGGCCATTGCCAAACTCAACGAAAGTATACGGATTGGCGGAAGTTACCAATCGCCCACATGGTATAGGTTACGGGACGATACGGCCCAACGGATCAATTCCAATTTAGCTGACGATGATATTAATTTCATTGATTTCAATATCGTTAACCTCTTTGAGGACTATCGCATTCAAACCCCTGGAAAAGTGACCGGTAGTGCGGCAATCGTCTTTGGTAAGGACGGACTGCTCAGCTTCGACTATGGCTATCAGGATTTTTCCCAAGCAGAATTGCGGCCCAACTCCGATCCTGTTTTTGCCGATCAAAATCAACTGATTGCCAGCCAACTGGGCGTTGTGAACTCCTATCGATTTGGTGGTGAGTACAGAATTGAACGACTTAGCCTACGGGGAGGGTACCGTATAGAGGAAAGTCCGTATGAAGATTCCGATGTCATTGGGGATTTGGAAGGGTTTTCCGCAGGGATTGGCTATGATTTTGGAGGCAGCCGATTGGATTTGGCCTATGCCAGAACGGAGCAGGACGTCAATGAACTCTTTTTCGATTCGGGAGCAACCAATAATGCCCTGGTCAATCGAACAAATTCCAATATCATCTTGTCCTTCACCTTAAAATTTTAGAGCCTGCTTGGGAATATGTGATTGGAATAGGTATAAGGCCGGATGTATGTCCGGCTTTTTTTATCGAACCAATGAAAAATGGTTCCTAACGGTTTTGGCAACAATAACCGTTTGCTCAGTACGCTCATAATCCAGCCTAAACCAATAATCCGAAGATGGCAATTGCCTACCATTAAAGGTCCCATCCCAACCAGTATCCGTTTGCCCCAACTGCTTCAACAACTTTCCGTAGCGGTCAAAAATGAATATGGTGGGATTGATGAGTTCCTCAATCCCCTTGACCTCCCAAAAATTGTTGAACGCATCACCATTGGGGGTAAAAAACTTGGGATAGCCCACTACAAGAAATTCGATGGGTTCAGTGGTACCACAGCCATTTTTATCGTTGATGATCACTGTATTAAGACCGGGAGGAACGTCCAAAAAAATGGGTTCATCTTGAAATTCGCCCCCGTTTATGGCATATTCATAATCCCCGGTACCATCAACAACAAACTCAACAACATAGCGATCCGGATCATCCGCATTGGTCAAATCCTCCCTAACAATAATACCATCTTCACCAGGCAACAGCACAGGGATACCATAAAAAGTAATCAAAATATCATCCGTGATGGTTTCTCCAAAGGTAGTTTCTATGGTCACAAAATAACGACCGGAATTAGGACTTTCTACCGTGAACGTCCGATCCTCCTCATTTATTGATCTATCAACCAATATCTCATCAATAATTCCATCATTATCTCTATCGACTCTCCATGTAATGTTGGCTATCTCGCTACCTGCTGGGGAGTTTAGGGCGGACAGCACAATGGTCGGGTCACCCTCGCAAGCAATGATATCAAAACCAAGGAATTCGTCCCTTAACGTACAGTCCAATGCGGTATTTTGATCCGCTTCAACGGAATTCCCGGTAAAGGTTAGGGTAAAAGATTCCGCATCACCATTAAAATTGGTGTTGAAGTTGTTGATAAGCAAGAAGTACACCTCCCCTGCAATCACGTCCAGGAACTCATCATAGGTATTTTGACTCCCTGTGACATTGGGCGCACCTACCTGTCCATTTTCAGGGTTCACCCCCATTCCCGTAAAGTTGGTATCGTTTACTTCGTAATTACAACGGATAGGTTGTTCCGTACCATTACTGATATTGCCGCAGAAATTGGCACCGGTTGTTTGGTCAAATGGACCGTACAGCGCAAAATCATACTCCGCGGTTACGGGTGATCCCAGGGCCTCGATATGAAACCCTATTTGACCATCGGTTCCAGCCCTAAATACATACCAGGCCGTGTTGTTCTCTATATTGGCCGAAATGACACTACCCTTTTCCAAGCATCCGGTCTGCCGAATTACATCTGGATCAAAGTCATCAACGTCACCCCCGCCATCAACCACCCCATCTATGGTGGCATCGGCACATATGGGGATAGCGGTCCTACAGTCCGGGGAATTCTGGGCATTCAGGTGAAAACCCATAACAAACAGGCAAGAGATAGCACAAAATAGTGTTCGCATAAATTTGGGGCTAATGCATGTACATGCTTAATAACTATCCCAAACCCCGTTTTAGTATGCAAAATGATGCAAAAAGCCAAATATTCGATGAACGGCCATCATGACAATGCCATGTTAAAATGAGCATTACAGGTTCTCATCATCGCAGGGCACTACTTTGTGCAGGAATTATACGTGTAAGGCCCAACTGGGGAATTTCCACCAAAATCGCACCCTTAAAAGTTGGCGTCCCCTTTTTGGCATGTTGTTATAGGTTAAGAATCATTGTAAACGATTGGAAGCTACGTCGAGCGAACCCCAAAAGCCAAAAAACAGGAAAAACCAGTATCGACATGGATATTAAGTAACTGTAAAGTTGAAAGTTGCAAAAAATCCAAGGGTGCCTCTTAACAATAATTTATGTTGGCAAACCCGGTAATTCAAAGGGTAAATAGGGCATTAATGCATATCTTTGTGCGCTTTATTGGGCGCAACAATGAAATTGGAACAGACTTTGGAAGAACAGTTTGAGGATCGGGGCAACGACCATGTTGGCTCTGCTCAAGACACCCCTTTACGTCAGGACGCTTTTGTATTGGAAGATGCTGAAAAGATAAAGCGCATTGAAGGGAATGTCCGTGAAATACTATTGACCTTAGGGTTGGACCTTGACGATGACAGCCTAAAAGGCACCCCCAAAAGGGTGGCAAAAATGTTCGTTAAGGAAATTTTTGGAGGTTTACATCCCGATAGGAGGCCGAAATCCTCAACCTTTGAAAACAAGTACAAGTATGGGCAGATGTTGGTTGAAAAGAACATTACCCTTTACTCTACCTGTGAACACCACTTATTGCCCATCGTGGGAAAAGCCCATGTTGCTTATATCTCCAACGGAACGGTCGTTGGCCTCTCAAAAATGAACCGTATTGTTGATTACTATGCCAAGAGGCCACAGGTCCAGGAACGCTTGAACATCCAGATTGTCAAAGAGCTTCAAAAGGTTTTGGGGACCGAGGACGTAGCTTGCTTGATTGATGCAAAACATCTTTGCGTAAATTCAAGGGGAATCCGGGATATTGAAAGTAGTACCGTTACCGCGGAATATGGAGGAAAGTTCAAGGATGAGGCCGTTAGAAAGGAGTTTTTGGAATACGTCAACTTAGATACCGAGTTTTAATGCCACTGTACGAACAGCAAACGGTAAAGGTCACCAATTCACTTACAGGCAGGAAAGAAACCTTCAATCCCTTGAAAAAAGGCTATGTAGGCATGTATGTCTGTGGCCCCACCGTCTACAGTAACGTACATTTGGGGAACTGCCGAACCTTTATATCCTTTGACATGATATTTCGATACTTTAAACATCTTGGTTTTAAGGTGCGCTATGTACGAAATATTACCGATGCCGGACATTTGGAAAACGATGCGGATGATGGGGAGGATAAAATTGCAAAAAAGGCGAAGTTGGAACAATTGGAGCCCATGGAAGTAGTGCAACGCTATACGGTTGACTTTCATGATACCCTTCAAAAATTCAATCTACTCCCCCCCAGTATCGAACCCACGGCCACTGGACATATTATTGAGCAGATCGAAATCATAAAGGAAATTCTCGGGAAAGGATTCGCCTATGAAAAGAACGGCTCGGTATATTTTGATGTTGTCAAATTCAATGCTTCCCATGACTATGGAAAATTGAGCGGACGCAAATTGGAGGACATGATTGCCAATACGCGTGAATTGGCAGCACAGGACGAAAAAAAGAACCCTCAGGATTTTGCGCTTTGGAAGAAAGCGGAACCCCAACATATTATGCGATGGCCGTCCCCTTGGGGCGATGGTTTCCCAGGTTGGCATTTGGAATGTACGGCCATGAGCACCAAATACCTCGGGGATAATTTTGATATTCACGGTGGGGGAATGGATTTGAAGTTCCCGCATCACGAATGTGAAATAGCGCAGGCCGAGGCCAGTAACGGCAAGTCCCCGGTAAACTATTGGCTACATGCGAACATGCTTACCCTGAACGGAAAAAAGATGTCCAAATCCACGGGTAACAATATTTATCCTTCAGAAATGTTCTCAGGGAAGAATGCCATTTTAAGCAAAGCGTTCCCTCCTTCGGTCGTGCGATTTTTTATGATGCAGGCCCATTATACCAGTATCCTGGATTTGAGTGATAGTGCGCTTTTGGCTTCCGAAAAGGGATACCACAAGCTTATGGAAGCCCATAATACCATTTCCCAACTGCCTACGGGTCCAACATCCGATTTTGATGTCAAAACATGGACACAGCAGTGTTATAACGCGATGAACGATGATTTCAACACCCCAATCCTCATCGCCCATTTATTTGATGCCGTAAAACGCATTAACCTTATTAAAGAAGGTAAGGAAACCATAACCGAAGTGGACAAAAAAGAGCTCTCCAATACCTTTAACAGTTTTGTGTTCGATGTTTTGGGATTGGAGGACCAAAGTGCTTCAGATGGCAACTCCCAAACTATGGAAGGCGTGGTTAACCTGCTGATCGATTTGCGCAATCAAGCCAGGGCCAACAAGGATTTTGAAACTTCGGACAAGATTCGGGATGAACTTACTGCCCTGGGAATACAGCTAAAAGACGGCAAGGATGGCACCACATTCAGCATCAATTAGTCTACGGAAGATTGCAATAGCTCCCTTTGTGTTCCTGGTCAGGGTCTACCAGGTATTGATTTCCCCCTTGACCCTAGCTACATGCAGATACCAGCCCACCTGTTCCCAGTACACTTTAGAGGCTTTAAAAAAACACGGCCTTTTTAAAGGCGGGTGGCTTTCTTTAAAACGTATTTTTAGCTGCCATCCCTGGGGAGGAAAAGGACATGACCCCGTGCCTTGAGAAAAAGTTATTTGTTCATGGTTAATAGTATCACTGGCCTTGATATCATTTCGCCAAGTCCATATCCATCATCTTTCGTACATCACCTAGCATCCAACTTTTTTAAAATTCCAACAATCCGTTAATCCAACCAGCCAAAACTAGTATCTTCGCCCAAAATCTATCTACCACATGCATTTCCTAGGCTTTATTTGGAATCCGGATGAAACCATCTTTCAAATTGGTGTCCTACAAATAAAATATTACAACTTACTTTGGATACTGGCCTTTGTTTTAGGTTGGTACATCATGAAGCGTATCTTCCAAAATGAAAACATATCCTTGGTAAAACTGGATTCCCTCTTTGTGTACGCCGTGGTATCAATCATGTTGGGGGCCAGATTGGGCCATGTACTTTTTTATCAATCAGAGCTTTTTGTAGATGACCCATTGTCCATTCTACTCCCCATACAGACCACACCGGAATTTAAGTTCACCGGATTTGCCGGTCTGGCATCCCATGGGGCCGCAATTGGGGGAATTATAGGACTTTACCTCTTTTCCAGGAAAAATAAGGGGATGAGTATCCTCTGGCTACTGGACCGGGTGACCATTACCTGTGCCATTGGCGGGGCATTTGTTCGATTGGGAAATTTTTTTAACTCGGAAATCAACGGAAAGATAGTGGACAAATCCTTCGCTTTGGCCACTAAATTCATAAGGGATTCCGATGATATGCCCGCCTATAAGGCCATGCAGTTGACCAAGGAAAAGACGGCCAGTGCAGCGTACAGGGCCCTTGAAAACAATCCCGATTTTTCTTCGGTTTTGGAATCCATTCCCTATCGTCATCCCGTTCAGCTATATGAAGCTTTTGGATATCTGCTTTTATTCGTGATCATGTATTTCTGGATGTACTGGAAAACAGACCTTAAAAAAAAGGAAGGCTTTTTGTTCGGTTTTTGGTTGGCCGTTATGTGGGGACCCATCCGTTTTATCCTGGAGTTTTTTAAAAAGAGCCAAGGTGGATTTGAAGATACCTGGGGAACCTTTAGTACCGGACAATGGCTGAGTATTCCTTTTGTATTGATTGGACTGTATTTGATGTTTAGGCCTGTGAGGAAATAGTGGTTGATGGTTGATGGTTGATGGTCAGTTGTTCGTTGTTAACAAGATGAGGCATTGTTTGAAAATAGTTGTTGTGGTCCTGACGCTTTTCCTTTCCAATTGTAAGGAAAGGCAAACCCAGGAAATTAAGACGGAAGAAATTACCTTTTCCAAAGAGGGCACGCTTCAAGTTTTTAGAAAGGACTCCCTACTGGTTACTTTGGATATGGAATTTGCCGAAACGGACTACGAGGTACAGACCGGACTGATGTACCGCCAGTCCATGAGGGACAATCAAGGGATGCTGTTCATTTTTCCCGATGTTGCCATGCATTCCTTTTACATGAAGAATACCGAATTTCCATTGGACATTATTTTTATCGATGAAAATCAACGTATTGCCAGCTTCCAAAAAAATGCACAACCTCTAAATGAAGCCGGACTTTCCTCTGTAGTACCGGTAAAGTTTGTTTTGGAAATCAATGCGGGGCTTTCCGACCAATGGAACCTCATGGAAGGCGATAGCATCACCTACACAAAAGACTAAATGCCAAAATACCTATTGGAACATCAGGAAACGGAGCGCTTACTGTTCCGAAAAGTGGTTCCCAAGGATTTTGATTCCTGGTTGCCATTCCATAAAAACCCAGAGAGCACGAGATTTTGGGAAGGACTGCCCAAAGATCCCATTAAAGCCTGCCAACAACAATTTGACCGAATTTTTGAACGGTATGAACATGATTTGGGTGGGATGAACGCCCTAATCTTAAAGGAAACCGACGAGCTGGTAGGTATTTGTGGGCTTTTGGTCCAAGAAGTGGACAAAAAGACAGAGCTAGAAATAGGGTATTCCATTTTGCCGGAACATTGGAGAAAAGGTTACGCCTTTGAGGCAGCCTTTAAATGCAAGACCTATGCCAAGCAACACGCTTTTGCCGAAAGCGTAATTTCCATTATCCACATAGCTAATATCCCTTCCCAAAAGGTCGCACTTAAAAATGGTATGTTCTTGGACACCACAACCCAGTACAAAGAAAATCCTGTCCATATCTATAGAGTGGTGTTTTAATTCTTTTTATTTTTTATGCTCGTTTCACAAGAGCCATGACCCATAGCCATTCCGTTATCCTACTGGACAATGAAGTAAAAACCAAAAAGTTGGTTTCAAATCTCACCAATGGCACCTATCCCGATTTCCTTTGGTTAAAAACCAAGGACATAGGTGAATTTTCGCCATATCAAATTGAACAGTTCATGGAAGAGGAGGAACGCCATGACCGGAAAGTCCTCACCAAGGGCTCTGGGCAATCCTTAAAATCCATGAGTAGCGGAGAACGGAAAAAAGCCTTGCTTCACTATCTCATAGCCCAAAATCCAGAGGTATTGATTGTGGTGAATTCCTATGATAGCCTGGATAGAGGGAGTCAAGAACAACTTACACGAAATTTTCAAGACCTCAGCCAAAAACTGTCCATCATTCAAATCACGACCAGGGTGTTGGACACTTTCCCTTTCACACAACATTTTTTCCAGTTCAAAGACAATTTGCTCCTAAAATTTAAAAAAGGGGAAGGTTTTAAATCCGCTTCGGACCGGACAAAACCCAGAATCGGTCAAAAAGCTCCCCAGCCCATAAAGTCAATTCCCTTACTGGATGAATGTCTGGTCGAATTTAAAAATGTATCGGTCAGTTTTGGTACGAAACCCGTTCTCAAAGAAATCAATTGGACCATTAAAAGAGGAGAGTTTTGGCAACTGGTCGGTCCAAACGGAAGTGGAAAAAGTACATTGCTCAACCTTATCACTGGAGATAGCCACAAAGGCTATGGACAGGATTTGACCCTATTTGGACACAAAAAGGGAAGTGGGGAAAGTGTCTGGGACCTCAAGGAACTCATTGGCTATTTCTCCCCTGCCATAGTAGATCGATTTAGGGGGTATCACACCTTGGAACAGATGATCGTTTCTGGTCTCTACGATTCAATAGGCCTTTATACCAAGCCTTCTGAAACGGAAATACACAAGGCCACGGAATGGTTGGACCTTCTTGGTCTGAAAAACAGGAAACACTGCTATTTTCATGAACTGAGTATAGGGGCCAAAAGACTGGTAATGACAGCGAGGGCATTGATAAAACATCCACCCTTGCTTATTTTGGATGAACCTACCGTTGGTTTGGATGATGCCGGTGCCGCTTTCTTTGTGGAACTGATCAACACCTATGCCCAAGGAAGTGATTCTGCCATCATCTATGTGTCCCACAGGAACGAGCCCAATTTAAGGCCCGAAAAAAGGTTTGAACTTCAACCATCTGCAACAGGTTCATTGGGTTTTATAAATTCCAGCTGACTTCATGGGGATTACCTTATTTTTTGGTACCTTTTGAAAAACAACAAACTTCCTTAAATGCAGAAAATCCATGTAAAACCAGGCGCCAAACTTCAAGACTACAAAGCTTACGGCTCATTATATTCCTTGGTACTCGATTTTTTGGAACAATCCAAAGAAGCCATAGCATCCATTCAGGGCAGCACTATTTGGATGATCAATTCCACGGCGATCGGTGGAGGCGTGGCGGAAATGCTACCAAGTCAAATGCGAATACTTCGTGAATTGGGTGTTTCCATTGAATGGTTGGTAATCGAAGCCAAAGACGAAGCCTTTTTTGACCTAACAAAGCGCATACACAATGCAATTCATGGAAGTGGGGATGGTAAATTTACCCCCAGTGACCGTGAAGTCTACGAAGCTGTCAACAAACAAAACCTGCCCAAGGCCCTTGATCTTATAGCTGATGGTGATATTGTTGTGGTACACGACCCACAACCCATGCCATTGGCAGCAATGCTAAAGAAAGAGAAAAAGGTCCCCATTATCTGGCGATGTCATATTGGATTGGAAGAGAATACCGGGGTAACCGATGCAGTTTGGGAGTTTCTATCCCCCTATACGGATGATTATGATCATTTTATCTTTAGCCTTCCCTCCTATGTGCCAAAATCACTTAAAAGCAAAACAAGTATCATTCCTCCGGCCATTGATCCCTTAAGCCACAAAAACAGGGCATTGCAGCTCCATAAATCCATCGGAATTTTGTATCAATCAGGAGTATTGGATGATCATAAGGCCATTTTGTACCACAGGTACAATCATCTGGTACGGAGAATAATGCCGGATGGCTCCTTTGGTTCACCCAATCAAAACAGCAATCTTAACCTCATCTACAGGCCTTTTGTTACGGAAATATCAAGGTGGGATCGCCTAAAGGGGTTCAAGGAACTTATGGAGGCCTTTATCAAGATGAAAAAAGAAAACCAGGCACACGGTGATCCGGAAAGTTTGGACTACAAACGCATACAAATGACACTCCTTGTCATGGCAGGACCAGATCCCGCTTTTGTCTCGGACGATCCGGAAGGCCAGGCGGTATTGAATGAACTCACCAAAGCCTATATGGCATTGGATCCTGAGATGCAAAATGATATTGCCATTTTATTGCTTCCCCTGGACAACCCCAAGGAAAATGCCCTTATTGTCAATGCACTGCAAAGGGCTTCGAGCATTATCGTCCAGAACTCCATTCAGGAGGGCTTTGGCCTTACCGCCACAGAAGGCATGTGGAAAAGAAAACCTCTTTTGGTGTCGGGTGCGGCAGGATTAAAATTCCAGGTGGAGCATAATAAAACAGGTAAAATAAATGAGGACCCTACGGATATTGACAGTCTTTCCAAAACCTTGGCTTACATGCTAAACCATACCAAGGAACGGGACAAATGGGGATTTAATGGACAAACGCGGGTAATACAGCACTTTACGCTTTTCAGTCAATTGATTTCTTGGTTAAAAGTCTTTGAAGAACAACGATTGCATTGATCCACAAACGATGCATGTAGTATAAAATCCATTACATTTAGCGTATGGAGAAGGTACACATTATTCAAGAACTCGTAAAACACCATCAGCATTTTATACATACCCTGCAATCCCTTTCAGATACCGATTTTCAAAGAAAACCAGGTGAAAAATGGAGGGCAGGGCAACAATTGGGGCACATTATAAAATCGGTAAAACCTGTAAACATGGCTTTTGGCCTACCTATGTTTGTGTTGAAAATGAAGTTTGGTACGGCCAACCGACCCAGTACATCTTACGAAGCCCTGGTTAAAAAATACCTAAAGGTACTTGAAGAAAAGCAGGACTATGTATTGCCCGATCGATTTGCCCCAGAAGAAATTCCCCTTAAACGAAAAGGGCAAAAACTCAAAGAGTTAAAGGGTCTGGTCCAAAAATTGACTTCCCGATTGGCCAGATTCTCGGAAGAAGGGTTGGACTCGCATATTCTTCCCCATCCGGTGCTGGGGAAACTTACTTTGCGGGAAATGTTATATTTTACCATATACCACGTACAACATCACGACAAACAGATTTTGGAAAATCTAAATACCCATAAGAATGCAGAAAAGTCTCGATCTCCCAAATCCTGAATTCAAAAGCTTATTGGACCTGAGTACGGAATTGATACTAAAGCAATTTGCCCATATTGAGGACTTAAAAGGTTACCACTATCACCCCCAACAGGAAGTGGAAAGTTGGTTTGATGAATCCTTGCCCGAAGAAGGAATTCCCCATGAGGAATTGCTGAAAGAAGTGGAACAAAAGGTTTTATCAACGGCCACGGGCAATCTAGGGCCTCATATGTATGCCTATGTAATGTCCGGTGGAAACCAAATTGCGATAGCGGCCGAAAAATTGGCTGCGACCATTAATCAAAATCAAACCAAGTGGCACTTGGCCCCTTCCCTAAACGAAATTGAAAAGCGCGTCGTTAAATGGACGGCCCAATTATTGGATTTTCCGGAAGATTCCGGTGGTGTCCTGGTGAGTGGGGGATCGGCCGCCAATCTCACCGGACTTACGGTGGGCAGGAACATTCTCTTCGAAAAAGGGGAGATTCGAAAGCGGGGCCTTTTTGGTCAAAAACCATTTGTGGTCTACGCTTCCGAGGAAGTACATAGCTGTGTGGACAAGAGCGTGGAACTCCTGGGCATTGGTACCGACTACCTTCGAAAAATAGAAACAGATCCCGGTTTTAAAATTAGGATCGACCTTCTTGAACAACAAATTGAGGAAGATATCCACAACGGATTACTCCCTTTTTGCCTTATCGGGAACGCAGGAACCGTAAACACCGGTGCCATTGATGATTTGGATACTTTGGCCAATATCGCCGAAAAATATGGGATGTGGTACCATGTGGATGGCGCCTATGGGGCCCTGGCCGGAATATTGGACAGTCTAAAAGCAGATTACAAGGGGATGGAACGCGCAGATTCCATCGCCCTGGATTTCCATAAATGGCTCTATGTTCCCTTTGAAGGAGGATGTACTTTGGTGCGAAGCTGGGATAAGCTCAAACGGACCTATTTTAAGAAAGCAGCCTATTTGGACACGGAACTGGCCAATGATGGCAACCGATTGGAATACAATGAGCACTATTTTCAGCTTTCCAGAAACGCCAAGGCCTTTAAGGTTTGGATGACCATTAAGGCCTATGGTATGAAACAAATCAGGGATATGATCCAAAAGGATATTGACTTGACCCATTATTTGAACGATTTGGTCAGGACATCCAAGGATTTTGAATTGGTAGCGGATTCCAAATTGGCCGTATCCTGTTTTCGATATGTGGGTGATATGATTTCGCCCAACGAAATAACGGAATTTAACCAAAGATTGATGCCGGAGTTGGAGAGGGATGGCCGTGTGTTTATTATGGGGACTTCCCTAAAAGGGGAATATGCCATACGGGCCTGCCTGATCAATCATCGAAAGACCAAAGAAACCGTTGCCTATTTATTGGAAGTCATTCGTGAAGTAGCCCATAAAATGGAATACCAAACAAAAATCGTATCATGACCAGGGACGAAATATTGACCATCTATGAAAGCGCAATTGCCATGGCCGGATTGGAACGAAAAGGAAAGACCATGCCCTATACATCCTCCAACGGATATATGTTCTCACAATTGAACAAAGACCATGAAATTGGCATCCGACTGTCCAAATTGGATACTGAAAAATTCGACAAGGAATTTGGAGCGAAGCCCTTTATGTCCTACGGGGCAAAGATGCGGGAATACGTTTTAATCCCAAAAGAGCTTTTAGGTCAAGTGGAGGTGTTGAGTGCACTATTGGGAAAAGGCTTTGAACATGTGAACTCACTTCCACCAAAATAAAGGCCTGCATGGGTTTTTAGGACTTATCCAAGGAAGAACGTAAGTGTTTTTGTGAAACTGTTTGTGCTCCGACTTCCAAAAAGGTCGTTATTGGCTTACAGGGTGGGAAAAACCAGGAACTGGTCCACAAGCTTAGGAAGAAATAGTCGATGTCCATCATCGCTATAGCAATTTTGCTCACCTGAGCCAAAATGGGGCCATCACCTATATTCATGAATATTTTCCAGATCAAGCATAAAAAAACCGCTTCCCCGATGCCTCAGGAAAGCGGTTTACTCTTTTAGGAACCTATAGCTAGGCTACGGCAACCTTGCCATCACTGGCAATCTTCTTTTTTAGGGAATCGAACATAATCGGAGTTGCAATGAACACCGATGAATACGTACCTACAAGGACCCCAACGATCATTGCGAACATAAAACCGCGTAAACTTTCACCACCAAAAACAAAGATGGCCAAAAGTACGATCAAAGTGGTTAAGGAGGTATTCAATGTACGACTCAAGGTACTGTTCAACGCCTGGTTGATATGGGCACCGCCTTTCCAACCTTTTAGGCCGACCACTTCACGAATACGGTCAAACACAACAACGGTATCGTTCAGGGAATACCCAATTACGGTCAGTATTGCAGCAATAAAGGCTTGATCAATTTCCATATTGAAGGGCATAATGGTACTGGTCAGTGAAAAGATGCCCAAAACGATCATGACATCGTGGAATACGGCCGCAACCGCACCCAAGGAGAATTGCCATCTTTTAAATCGAAGCAGGATATAAAGAAACACCACGGCCAACGATCCCAGAATGGCATAATAGGCATTCTGTTTAATGTCATCCGCAATGGTTGGACCAACTTTGGTCGATTGTAAAATTCCGATCGATTTTTCTGAAGCTCCAACGGTGAAATCCTCAAAAGAGGTACCATCCGGTAGATATTGCTGAAGTGAAGTATACAATTTATTTTGAATCTCATTGTCCACCTCAATGCCTTCAACATCTACCTTATATGGGGTCGTCACCTTAATCTGATTGGCCTCGCCAAAGGTTTTTACCTGGGTACCACTTCCAAACACCTCATTTAAGCCAGAAGCAATCTCAGATGGATTCACCTCTTTTTCAAAACGGATTTGATAGGAACGCCCACCTATAAAGTCGACACCTTGCTGTAACCCTTTTGTGAATAGGGAGAACGCCCCAACACCTACCAGGATTATGGAAATAACGTAAGCAATTTTCCTTTTGGAAAGGAAATCAATGCTCAAGTTAGTGAACAGATTTTTGGTCAAAGGGGTCGAGAACGCCAATTCCCTTCCTCGTTTGGCGATGTACCAATCCACCATCAAACGGGTCACAAAGATGGCCGTAAACAAGGAGGTTACGATACCTATCAAAAGGGTGGTGGCAAATCCTTTGATCGGGCCTGAACCAAAAACAAAAAGGATAATCGCCGTTAGGCCTGTGGTAATGTTTGCATCCAAAATGGACGACAAGGCATTGTTGAATCCGTCCGCTACGGCCTGGGCTTTTCCTTTACCTTTGGCCAATTCTTCCTTGATACGTTCAAAAATCAGCACGTTGGCATCCACGGACATACCAATGGTCAGTACAATACCCGCAATACCGGGCAAGGTCAATACCGCACCTAAGCTGGTCAGCACCCCAAAAATTAATAGAATATTGAAAATCAGGGCGATATCGGCAAAAATTCCAGCCTTCCCGTAGTAGAAAATCATCCAGACCAAAACAAAGGCCATGGCAATCAAAAAGGAGGCAAAACCACTATCGATAGCTTCCTGTCCCAAGGAAGGCCCTACCACTTCAGATTGAATAATTTCAGCGGATGCCGGTAATTTACCTGCCCGCAGCACATTGGCAATATCCTTGGTCTCATTTATGGTAAATGTTCCCGTAATTTCTGAACGGCCACCGGAAATAGGTCCTGTGGACACGCCGGGTGCGGTATATACTTTGTTGTCAAGTACTATGGCAATACCGGTTTGGTTGTTAAAGGCATCCCCTGTCAGTTTTTCCCATTCCCTGGCCCCACGGGTATTCATACTCATGGTAACGGCAGGTTTATTGAACTGGTCAAAAGTGTCCTGGGCATCGGTAATCACATCCCCACTTATTCTTGGAACGCCGTCACGGTTGGATTTCAATGCAAATAGTTCCGCAACCTCGGATTCTTTTGGAGGCTTCTCAAAGGCAAATCGGGTAAATTGAACATCGGCCGGTAAAAGTCTTCGTATTTCCGGCATCCTTAAATAGGCCCCAATCTCTGCCGTATCGGAAACGGCCAATCTAGCCATGGCATGGCTACCGGGCGCAGCGGGCAATAGTTTGCTCAAAAGAGGATTTATTTGAACGGAAAAGTCCAGGGAATCTTCAGCCACATCGGAGAGGAGTGAATCAATTTCCGATTCAGGAGTGCTCAACGTATCCTTTGCCTGTTCCACAGGTTCAAGGATTTCACGCAGCTTTTCATTGGCGTTCACAAAAAATTGTCCAAGACTTGGATTGTTTTGCTGATAGGTCTCCCAGAACTCCAACTGTGCGGTACTGGACAATAATTCCTGGGCACGTTGCACATCCCTGGCACCGGGTAATTCCACCAAAATACGGCCCGAGTTCCCTTCCCGCTGAATGTTGGGCTGTGTTACCCCAAAACCATCAATACGCTTGCGCAATACTTCAAATGCAGAAACAACGGATTCATCAATCTTTCTCCGAATGATGGGTTTTACCTCATCATCGGTCATTTGAAAATTGATTTCATCACTTAAGGTCTTGTTGGCAAAAATATCGGGAGAGGCCAGTTTGGTATCCCCTTTTATGGCATCAAAGGCATCAAAAAAGAGTTCCAGGTAGGTATCATCACTATTTTTGGATGCCTCATCGGCATCTGCCAAAGCCTTATTGAATACCGGACTTTTGGTATTATTGGCCAGCCCTTTTAAAATATCCTTGACCGAAATCTGGAGGGTAACATTAATACCTCCTTTAAGGTCCAAGCCCTTGTTGAGTTCCTTGGTTTTGGCATCATCATAGTTGGTATACCCCAAAATTGGATTACCGCCAATCGAATCCAAATATGATGCTTCCAAGGCTTCACGCTTCGCCACATAATCTTCCTCAGCTTCGGAAATCTGGTTTACGGCAAAGGTATCCGCATCACTTTCAACTTTACTGGTAATGAAGGTATAGGAGAGTTGGTAGATACTGACCAAGCCGAAAAGCAGCGCAAAAAGCCTTACTAATCCCTTATTTTGCATTGATTTTTAATTTTTGTAAACAGCGTGCAAATATATCATTTCAAATAGGATTAGCCAATAGAAATGAGGTTATTATGAAGGGTTTTCCAAAAAGAAAATGTCATTTCGGGGAGTCCGTAATTGGGAATTGGACGCCTGGGAATCCCAGACGTAATCTTCCACTCCGGCCGAAATGACATTTTATCTTGAAGTCGTTGGGTTTTACACCTCCAACAGCCCGTTGGTATTGCTTACGCCCTGGGCACTTTCAGTCAGCTTGGCTTTTTCAGCATCGGACAGTTCAATCTCGACCACTTTTTCAATACCATTTTTGCCCAAAATAACGGGTACTCCTATACAGATATCCTGTAACCCATATTCCCCTTCCAGATAGGTAGAGCATGGGAACATTTTTTTCTGGTCACAGGCAATGGCCTGTACCAGGGATGAAACTGCTGCTCCTGGGGCATACCAGGCACTGGTTCCCAGTAATTTGGTCAAAGTGGCACCACCAACCTTGGTTTCCTGAACCACCCAATCCATTTTTTCTTCATCCAGGAACTCGGATACTTTGATGCTATTTCGCGTTGCATGTGCAATTAAGGGAACCATGCCCTTATCACTGTGTCCGCCGATAACCATTCCGTCAATATCGGAAATGGGTGCTTCCAGGGCTTCGGCCAATCGGTATTTAAACCGTGCACTATCCAAAGCACCGCCCATCCCAATAATCCTTTCTTTAGGCAGGTCCGTAGCTTTATGGACCAAATAGGTCATGGTATCCATAGGGTTGCTCACCACAATAATAATGGTGTTTGGAGAGTGTTTCAACAAGTTCTCGGCCACCGTTTTCACAATTCCTGCATTTATTCCAATGAGTTCTTCACGGGTCATTCCCGGTTTTCTCGGAATTCCCGAAGTAATCACAGCAATGTCGCTACCGGCAGTTTTGGAATAATCATT
The DNA here is from genome assembly GCF_023016285.1 of Muricauda sp. SCSIO 64092. Lineage (GTDB taxonomy): Bacteria > Bacteroidota > Bacteroidia > Flavobacteriales > Flavobacteriaceae > Croceivirga. Next base: position 3,819,871 of record NZ_CP095413.1, on the reverse strand, counting down.
GGTGGTCCCTGTAATTTTGGTGTCAAAACCGTTCAAAGAAGCGGTCTGCATGAGGTCCATGGCCTTTCCTTCGGCGTAGCCTTCCTTAATGTCCAACAACACTACTTCTGAAGTAAAATCCTTTATCGCGATGTACTCCGCGCAGCTGGCTCCTACTGCTCCAGCACCTACAACTGTGACTTTCATAGTTCTTATGTTTTTTTGTTCTGAAATCCGTCAAAAATAGGGATTTTTAAAACCATAATTTTATGAAATATGTCATAGTTTTTAAGATTTTGACAAACTTTTGGGTGTTGGTCCGCACAGCACTTTTCCATGGAATTGTTAAAAAAAATTGAGTTTCATCGAACTTTCCGAACCAAAGGTGCCATACATCGAATTTTTACAATATCGGCCTCTTAAATACCGTTCTCTACATCCCAATCTTAACGACATACCTACTTATGAGGAGGTTCTTCTACACGCTGGCCGTGGTTGGCTTCATTGCTGTTTGCAATTGTAGCCGTATCCCAGAAAACAATGATCCCGTTTTGGGTATCTGGGTACGAACGGATTTGAATGATGATATCGCTAAAAATACCGATTCCCCAATTAGCGAAGAGTGGATTTTTAATGACGTATACTTAGGGAGATACCACCAGTATTCCGAAAGTGAAGTTGTGTTTCTAACCGATTTTAGATGGGAGGTTGTGGACGACGTCTATACCATTTCGTATTCCCAAGGGGATCTGCCCCCGGTCAAAGTATCCTTAAAACAATCTTCGGACAACGAAATGCTCCAATTGGAGAGCGGTGAGGTCTTTGCCATCAGAAAATGATTTAATTGAAATGCTATATGGAAATAAAAAGTCCCAACACTGAGACCAGTACCGGGACTTTTTTTATTGATTAAGTTGTTATCCTTATCTAAACCCAAAGCTCATTCCAGCCGTAAAAGTGCTGAATTCGGAGATATTGTACTCGGCATTCAACCTAAAGAACCCCAATTTTATTTTGGTGCCTAAACTGGCCACAACGCCACTGGCGTCCTGTGATACCGAAAAGGGATCTTCATAAGTTTGTTGGAAGGGCCCGGAAGTAACCACATAGGTTCCGTTAAGATCAATATCCGATTGTCCGGTGATGTATCCGATACCCCCGTAAAAGTTAATTACGGGAATTTTACGCGTTGAAACCACGGCGCTAAAATTCCACGTCTTAATGGAGGCATCTATGCTTTGATTTTCCCCTTGTACGTCCAAAGACTCCGTAAAATCGTACTCACCACTTAGGTTGGTGTAACCAATAACCGCCGAAATGGCAACGGGCAATACTTTATCCGCTGGCAAAAGTTTGGTGAATTCATACTGGACTCCCGCACCAAACAAGCCAATTTCGGCATCGTCATCAAAATTGATTTTGGGAAGGAAACGTGCCTTCACCTCCAACCCTTTTATCAAGCCAACACTGGCCTGGATAAATCCGGACGGTATAAAATTAAAGTCTTCAGCGGCCAATCCGGAGGGCAATTCGAATTCTTCCCTTACCAAGCCCGTTTCGTCCTCAACAAACACAATAACGTTCTCTATATCACCCAAGGCCGTGGAAACCTCCCTGGCCTGTCCAGGATTGTCCACAAAATCCAGGTTGTCATATTCAGAAGGGTCCAATACAAATGCCTTTTTATCATTCTTATTGTTAAACCCAGTGATGTTACCGATAATGGAGATTTCAAATCCGCCTAAAGGTTTTGCATCTGCGGTGTTGTACCATCCATTGGAAATACTATAGATACCCGCTTCTTGAACCGGGGCCAAATAGGAATTTGCAAAACGTTCCGCATCCTCCACACCGGAAATAAACAGGTCATTAAGATCTTGTGCCTTTACCAAAGAAACGCAGGATATGGTCAATACCAATAGTACAAGCTTTTTCATTTTGTAAAATTTTTCTTTCCACTAAACTAAAAAACCCGGATGAGACATCCGGGTTTTTGTTGTGAATTCTTGGTTAACGTTTATTAACTACGCATCTATGTTGGCGTAAACTGCGTTCTTTTCAATAAATTCCCGTCTTGGAGGGACTTCATCTCCCATTAACATGGAGAAAATACGATCGGATTCCGTCGCATTTTCAATACTTACCTGTCTTAATGTCCTGAATTCCGGATTCATAGTAGTATCCCAGAGCTGTTCCGCATTCATTTCACCTAGACCTTTATAACGCTGAATACCGGCACCCCCCTTCATGGATTCCACAATTTCATCGCGTTCGGCATCGTTCCAGGCATAGCGTTTTTTGCTGCCTTTCTTGACCAAATACAGGGGAGGGGTTGCTATGTAGACATGCCCTCCTTCTATCAATTCCCGCATATAACGGAAGAAGAAGGTCAAAATTAGGGTCTCAATATGACTCCCATCCACATCTGCATCACACATGATCACCACCTTATGATAGCGTAATTTCTCAAGGTTCAGTGCTTTACTGTCTTCCTCCGTACCGATGGTTACCCCAAGTGCCGTATAGATATTCTTAATTTCTTCGTTCTCGAATACCTTGTGCTGCATGGCTTTTTCCACGTTCAAAATCTTTCCCCGCAAGGGAAGAATGGCCTGAAAATTCCTGTCCCGACCCATTTTCGCCGTACCTCCCGCGGAATCTCCCTCCACAAGGAACAATTCGCAGTTTTCCGGGTCTTGATCGGAGCAGTCCGACAGTTTACCGGGAAGTCCACCTCCGCCCATTGGATTTTTACGTTGGACCATTTCGCGGGCCTTGGCCGCGGCATGGCGGGCTTGCGCGGCAAGCTTTACCTTTTCAACGATTTGTTTGGCATCGTCGGGGTGTTCTTCCAAATAATCCGTCAACATCTCTGAAACGGCTTGACTCACGGCACTGGTCACCTCTCGGTTCCCAAGTTTGGTTTTCGTTTGGCCCTCAAATTGTGGCTCCGCAACTTTTACGGAAACAATGGCCGTTAGCCCTTCACGGAAGTCATCCCCCGAGATTTCAAATTTCAACTTGTCCAGGAGACCGGAATTGTCCGCATACTTTTTTAGGGTAGAGGTCAATCCCCTTCTAAACCCGGAAAGATGGGTCCCTCCCTCATGGGTATTGATGTTATTGACATAGCTATGAAGGTTTTCTGAAAAACCGGTATTGTAAATCATCGCCACCTCAACGGGAATTCCGTTCTTCTCCCCTTCCATTGCTATGACATTCTGGATCAATGGTACCCGGGTCTCATCCAAAAACTTGATGAATTCCTTTAGTCCTTCTTCGGAGTAAAAGGTTTCGGAAACAAATTCCCCCTTGTCATCGGTATTCCTTTTATCCGTAAGGTTAATGGTGACCCCTTTGTTCAAATAGGCCAATTCCCGCATACGATTGGCGAGGGTGTCATAATTATATTCCGTGGTTTGCGTAAAAATGGTCTTGTCCGGATGAAAGGTCACTATAGTCCCGTTCTTATCACTGTCTCCCACACTTTTTACGGGATACAATGTTTTTCCGCGCTCATATTCCTGCTCCCATACCTTACCTTCCCGGTGGACGGTGGCTTTTAAATGTTCCGAAAGGGCGTTGACACAGGATACCCCTACACCATGGAGACCACCGGAAACCTTATAGGAGTCCTTATCAAATTTTCCCCCTGCACCAATTTTGGTCATTACGACCTCAAGCGCCGAAACCCCTTCCTTTTTATGCAGTCCCACGGGAATACCACGACCATTGTCCTGTACGGTAATGGAATTGTCCTCATTAATGGTGACACTTATGGTATCACAATGACCACCCATGGCCTCGTCAATGGAGTTGTCCACGACTTCATATACCAAATGATGGAGCCCTCTTGTCCCAACATCGCCTATATACATGGAAGGTCGCATGCGAACGTGTTCCATGCCCTCCAATGCCTGAATACTATCAGCTGAATATTGGGGTGATTTTGTTTCTTCGCTCATAAATATTTGCTAGATTTTTTTCAAAAATTCAAATCCTACAAATATACGAAATACCCAGTAAAATTAAGGGGTAAGGGATAGTCGAAGTAGTGGAGTTATTAACAAAACCCTGTGGAAAAAAGTATCCTTTTAAACGGGCTCCAAAGGTGTTCATAATTTCCATAATCCATAAAAAAAAGAAGCACCAAATTGGTGCTTCTTCCCGACTAATTTAAAAAATGGCTCTCCTTTACAGGAAACCGAGGTTTCCCGAAATGAAAACAAAACTATTTTACATAGGCATCCTCATGGACCTGGGCAACAGCACGTCCAGAAGGATCGTTCATATTTTTAAAGGCCTCGTCCCATTCCAGGGCAATCTTGGTGCTACAGGCCACCGAAGGTTCCTGGGGCACACTCAATGCAGCCGCATCGGAAGGGAAATGTTCTTCAAATAGGGAGCGGTAGTAGTACTCTTCCTTGGTCGTTGGTGTTTGGATGGGAAACTTAAAATGGGCATTCTTCATTTGTTCATCGCTGATTTTTTCATCCACCAAAGCTTTTAAGGTATCTATCCAACTGTAACCGACCCCATCGGAAAACTGTTCTTTTTGACGCCACGCCACACTTTCCGGCAGGTAGTCCTCAAAAGCCTTGCGTACGGCCCATTTTTCCATACGCTCCGTAGTGATCATCTTATCCTTTGGATTGATGCGCATGGCCACATCCATAAATTCTTTGTCCAAAAAGGGAACACGGCCTTCAATTCCCCATGCAGCAAGGGATTTATTGGCCCTAAGACAATCGTACATATGGAGTTTGTCCAATTTACGAACGGTTTCCTCATGAAAATCCTTTGGGCTCGGTGCTTTGTGAAAATAGAGATATCCACCAAAAAGCTCATCGGCCCCTTCCCCTGAAAGTACCATTTTTATCCCCATGGATTTGATTACCCTGGCCATGAGGTACATTGGCGTTGAAGCCCTTATGGTGGTGATGTCGTAGGTTTCCAAATTGTAGATAACATCCCGTACGGCATCCAATCCTTCTTGGATGGTAAATTTTATTTCATGGTGGATGGTTCCTATATGATCTGCCACCTTTTGTGCGGCCGCCAAATCCGGAGAACCATCCAAACCTACGGAAAATGAATGCAACTGGGGCCACCAGGCTTCCGTGGTATCTCCCGATTCTATCCGCATTTGTGAATATTTCTTCGCAATGGCCGAGGTTACCGATGAATCCAAGCCTCCAGAAAGAAGCACACCATAAGGCACATCGGACATTAACTGTCGCTTCACCGCTGCTTCCAAGGCATCATGAAGTGCCTGGATACTGGTTTCATTCTCCTTCACTTCTTCATACGCCATCCAATCACGCTTATACCATTGTACAAATTCCCCTGTGGAGCTGTGCATATAGTGCCCTGGTGGAAAAAGTTCTATTTTGGAACAGGTACCTTCCAATGCCTTTAGTTCCGAAGCCACGTAAAACGTACCGTTCTTATCCCAGCCAATGTAAAGGGGAATGATTCCCATATGGTCACGGGCAATAAAATACTCATCCTTCTCGCTGTCATAAAGGGCAAAACCAAAGATTCCGTTCATTTCGTCCACAAAATCCACCCCTTTTTCCCGGTACAGCGCCAAAATAATTTCACAATCCGATTGTGTTTGGAATTTATATTTCGGTTTGGACCCATTTAGCCCATCGCCTTCAAATCGTTTCCTAAGTTCCCTATGGTTATAGATTTCCCCGTTGGCCGCCAACACCAATTTCCCATCCTCACTGAACAAGGGTTGTTTTCCGGAAGCAGGATCTACAATGGCCAATCGTTCATGGGCCAAAATAGCCTTTTCATCAGCATAAATACCACTCCAGTCCGGCCCGCGATGCCGCACTTTTTTGGACATTTCCAACAATTGTGGACGAAGTTTCCCTGAAGGCTCCTTTAAATCAAACGCACATACAATTCCACACATAACTTATTTTGTTAATTCCAATTATGATACAAATCTCCATTTATAATTTATGATATCAAACAAATAAACCCAAAATAGTTTTAGATTGAAACAATTAATCAAAAAAAATAATAAATATGAAATCTAAACCAATGAAAACGGAGGAAATCAAAGTTAATCTGAAAGCCTGCAAATTTTAACTCATTTTTAAAAAAGGGCAAGACTTATAAACTCTAGTTTTGGGAGTTGAAAAAATCCAAAACTTATGAAAAATCTATTTGCACTTACATTCTTTGCTCTGGCCTTGGTAACCACGGAAGCCACAGCACAAAAATTTAGCGGGTTGGACAAGAGTCCCGCGGACATTGCCGCTTTCCCATCCAGTTACAAGGAATCCAACAAAGCGGTCCGTGTCATTTACAGTCGTCCACAACTCAAGGGACGTGATATGGGTACTTTGGCCCCATCTGGCAAGGTATGGCGTACGGGAGCCAATGAAGCGGCTGAGATTACCTTTTACAAGGATGCCACTTTTGGTGGTGAAAAAGTAGCGGCTGGCACATATTCTTTATTTACAATTCCCGGTGATGGGGAATGGACCGTTATTTTGAACAAAAATCTAAACCAATGGGGAGCCTATTCCTATGACAATTCGGCCGATTTGGTTCGGGTTACTTCCAGTGTTTCCACTGGGGATGAGGCATTGGAAGCCTTTTCCATGGCATTTAAGGAAGTGGATGGCGGCGCCCATCTGATCATGGGCTGGGGAACCACCCGGGTTGCCACTCCAGTGATGTTCTAAAAAATCCCACCTCATAAACCCTTAAGCTCCTAAGCCTTTGGTTTAGGAGTTTTTTAATGCAATTAGGTGTCGTCTGGATTGTTGACTTAGCCAAAAAAAGCTATCTTTAAAATAAACAAAAAGAGGCATGAAAAAACTAAAACACGTCTATGTATTGGCAGTAATCGGCTTCTTTTTTTCCTGTACGGAAGATGATGTTCCTGATACAGCAGACCCAAATTTGTTTTTTGGGGTCTGGAAACTGGAAAGTTCCATTGTAAACGGAACTGCCCAAACCCTTACCGAATGTGATAAAGAAAGTACATTGATTTTGTACTGGTTTAGTGAAGCCGATCCCAATTACAATGCTGAAATCCATACCTACGAAGTCAATGAAAGTGGCGAATGTGTTGTAGTTCAACAAATTCTTAACGCATCCTGGAGGCCGGTAACCATCTTTAGCAGTGAAGGGGATGCTACTCCCCAAGTCCCCTTGAACTATACCACGGAAGACAATACCATAATTAGTTTGGAGCTCGGTGTTGAAAACGAATTATTGACCGTACAAGGCGAAATGTCTTTTGATGGTGAAATGGTATCCATAACCAAAACCTACAGACAACTTAGGCAACAACTATAAACACGGATTTTTTCCTTTGGGTTTTTTATGTTGTTGAGTATTTAAGCGCTTTATGACAGCTTCTACCCGTCACCCCTGCCCAAATAGGCTCGAATTGATGCAATTTGGCCGTTGGCATCAAATGTAATCACATCGACAACGTAAAGTTCTTCCACAGTATCTACGGTAATTTTCAATTCTGCGGCCACCGTATTTTCATTCCCGTAGGTTGAGAGTACCTCAATGGCTATGGAATCAGCGGCTTCAAAGTTCTTTTGCGTTTCTTCCAGGGCTTTCTGCTTTCCCTCCACCCGAATCTTCCAATCCCGCAATACGATGTTTTCAGAAAATAGTTCTGTAATGGCGTCCAAATCTTTTTCGGCATACTTTCTTAAATAGGTCAGGCACCTGTCCTTATTTGAGTTTTTCGTCATCTTAGGTTCGCAGCAGTTTTTAGATTCCACTTTTTATAAATTCAATAAAGCTGTTACCCAAATCTGTTATGAATACAGATGGTTTAACATATCTATCATCGTAAAGTATATAATCTTCAACTCCAAAGTCTCTTAAATCTCCATCGCTTGTCATTAAGCCCTTATTATAAAGGTCGATGCAATAATATTTGAATTCATATTTATCAACATTAACCTTTTTACCGTATTCATTATATTGCTTGAAGAAATTATCATAGGTTTCAATTTTATCGAGCAATTCTGGCGAATCGTCTATAAATCTTAGTATGACTACTTGGATAGGAGAAAAATCGACTAAAAAATTCATGAAAAGTCGATTCACACTTAAATCATAATCTTCTTTATTTATGCAGGAGTCAATAAACACATTTGCAAGTGATGCTCTTATTTGATTGTTTCTAATATTCAAAGAACTGCGCCAAAACTCCTTTAAGAAATCGTAAAAGTCATTGCTTTCTAAATATTCTTTATCGATTTTGTCCTTCTCAATGACTTTAAATTTTTCTTGAAGTATGGCGACAGTCTCGTTAATTCGTTTTTGTTGAATTCTATTCGGGACTTCAAATATTAGTTCGTTCATTACAGCACCAATAAACGGTATAGCTGAAATTGCACCCTTGATAACACCTAAATGTACTTCCTCCTCATTTGTAGATTCCTTCAATATTTCTATAGGTGATTTTTTGTAATTCTGTTTCATATCTTATTCGATGGATTGCTGTTAACAGTCTAGGTCATAATCTGGATTTGTCACAAAACCACAATGAATCTTTGTCCCTATGGCTCATAGTCTTTTTAGCACAAGGGCAATGTTTTTCCTGTGGATTTTCATTAAAAAGTCAAAATATTGGCCCATTTTAAAAGATACAGTATCAAAACTGTACTTGTAGCGCTAACGAAAATTGAACTTTGCCAGAAATAAACTTTGTTTCCCCAAATCTTTAACCATTTCTTACCGAACTCCTTTTTGATCTAACCTTTAAGGCTTTTGTAGTAAAGAAAATTTAGTAGTAAAAAAATTACTATAGCCATTATTAGTATCCAGGTTTTCTCCATACATCGAATTTTCAATAGTTATGTTGGTGGATTATTACCAACAATATCGCCATGATTCATTCTTGCCTCCTATCGGTAACCAAAGGAAGCCTTTGGATTCCAAACTGCGCCCATGTACACAGTGGAAGCAAGTAAAAGCCCTTGCCCGTTGATAAGCCTGAAGTTAGCAAATTGCAGCTACTTGCTTGCCAATTATGTTCGGAAATTATGGCCTCTGGCACTATTTCTATTTTTTGCTCACTTCGGAAAAACCGCACTTTTACCGTATTTATCCTTTAGGCTGCTAAATTCAGTGAAATAAATATTTGTTCGGACACTTCTCAAACTATCACTACTGGAGAAATACAGCCTATTTTCGCCCTCCCGCAATTCTGGATAAAGATCGCTCCCTGTCGTATTTATCTCCTGAATATTTTGGGGTAAAGACCATTTGCCATTTAGCTTGAAACTTATATAGAGATCCCCATAAAAAGAGCGGTTCTGTGCTCTTTCGGAAGCTTCAAAAATGATCATATTGCCTTCCTTGTTCACTTCCAGGTTCCATTCCCCTTTTTCCGTATTGAACGACTTCCCCAAATTGATGGGAGCACTATACCCATTGGTTGTCTTTTTAACCACGTACAGGTCGCCTTGGCCGTATCCTCCTTTACGGTCGGACGCAAAATATAGATTGCCGTAGCCATCGATCCGTAGGCAATACTCATTTGCCGAGGAATTGATGGGACTGTCCAGCCTCATGGGGGTTCCCCATTTGTCATTTTCATCCCTTTCCACTTTCCATATATCCTGAGAAGTGTGTTGCCCATTGGCTGAAGGTCTTTGGGAAATAAAATATAGCGTCCTTCCCTTATTGGTGATATGGGGGGCACTATCATCATATTGACCGGAAAAGGACGCCAATTTCGGCTTCGACCATTTTTGGTCCGTTTTGACCGAATAATGGATGGCACTCCTCATCCCACCCTTTCCCCATTGATCATTACTTTTCGAGAAGTATATTTCCGAACCTGAAGGCGAAAAGCTTGGTGCATATTCTATGGAATCGGTGGATATGTTTTTCGGTTCGAAAATCGTGGGTTTCAATTGTGCCGATGTCCTTTGACAGCTAAGCAAAAGGGATACCAGCATACCTAAAAGTAGTATGGGGAACGAATGGGTCATAACCGGTACCTTTTTCATGTATTCTTGAATTTCTGGTGTTACAACGGTCTCAAATAACCGATGGTTCTGTCTTTTCCGGAATGAAGGCGGTCGCATCCATGTGTTCGGTTTTCATCTTGCCGCTAGCGATTGTTGTGTGCCGGCATTTTGTTTTTGAGTTTAATTTTTCGCTTTCTTATGGTTAATCTCTTTATAGTAAAATAGTTCAGGGTCTCCTTCATCCAAACCGTTTACTTCACCTGCAAAAGAAAAACCAACCTTACCCAATGCTTTTTGCATTTGAATATTGGAACTATTGGTTGAAGTAAACACCTTATCTGTCTTACTTTGTTGGCATATAAGGTCAATCGCTTGTCCACCTATTCCTTTTCCTCTATGTTTTTCCCCTACAATAATGAGTTCTATCCATCCCAGACCAAAGAAACGATAATCAAATATGACAAAACCAATTACACTGTTATCTGCCAAGATGATAAAGCACTCCTTATCGATTATTGCTTTTGTTATCTTTTCCGCTCTCTTTAGTTGGATATGCTCAACTTTATCCAGGTTATAATCAAAGTCAATGACTAATGCCCTGTCTTTTATGGTTGCCTTTCTTAAACTAATGGTTTCCATATCCATTGGTGCCTTTTGATTTGGTTACTTACTCATAAAAATGTCGAACTATGGACGCTTTACACCCTATTGACAATGCCGTTTTGGCTTGCACACAATGGTCTCGGCCATGATTTCTGGCCTCCAACGAGTATTGGCACGAGGAAGGCACAAAAGGAAATCATTGGATTTCTGGCCAAATCACCTACCTTCCGGCAGACAGGAATCGAGCCATTGAAGGCTTCTAACTTTGAAGTTAATGAATTGCAGTTACTTGACCGCCAATTACATCGGTTAATTATAGCCCTTATTAGCGGTAGTTTTTAAACTTTTGTTCCGCTTGGATAAAGTAGTTTAAAACAGTTTGGGAATCAGCGCCTGGCATATTACCAAATCCACACCTGCACTATGTATTGTGTTGGCGGTTCGGTTTTTAGGGTTTAGCTAATCGATACGTATAAGATCCAATTCCCTTACGGGCTGAGATTACGATTTCAGAATTCCTTTCCCCAATGTTATACTCCCCATCCAAAATCAGATTCCAATCAAAATTGGCAAACCATCCATTCTCATCGTTAAAGGCGATTTTGGTTCCGTTCATTTCATATGTCCCACTTCCTCCTGCGGGAATAAAGTTTTCTCCATTTGAGCACGTAAAAGTTCCATTTTCAAATTCGATGGTGACTTCATTTGTAAGCACCAATTGGTCATAGAAAATCGGATCTTCGGAATATTCCACAGTAAAAACTCCAGTATAACTACCTTCCAATTCCGATGTTAATTCCGACAGGGAAGATTCGTCGTCATTGTCGCAGCTAACAGCACCTAGGAATAGCAATCCGAGAATGAAAAGCCGTATTCCAATTTTAAAACTCTGTCTCATATTCATAGCACTATATATATTGATCTTATAGGAAACGATTTATTTGGATGGATCAAACATCCAAATTAAGGTTGTCTTTCCCTTAAGATGTGCAAAGTGGTCATAGGGTTGCTTTAAATAGGTACGAGTTTGCTATTTGATTTTTTTAAACTGACGGCCAACCGCCTTGTTGGCGTTGGTTTTATGGTTTTGGTCTTACTTTATCAATAACTTCCGTGCTCACCCAATAAAAGTTGGATAATCCTCCTTCTTCGTTATATCTACTAAAGAACAAATACTTTCCATCGGGTGTAATGCTCGGAACGGTTTCTGAAAAGGGGGAGTTTACTTCCTTCCCAAGATCAATGGGTTTTGACCATGTCCCGTCTTTCCCTTTAAAGTACACATAAAGGTCGTTATCCTTTCGCGATTCCTCTTCTTTGTTTCTCGCATTTACGACCAGGTAATCCTGCGAAGGTGAGATGAAACCCTGAATGCCAAATTCAATATTCATCTCTTTTACTTCCGAAAACCCAGAATTTACGTTGGGGGTATAAAACATTTTACGCTTGGCAATATTGGTATAATAAAAATCTCCGCTTTTTCCTTGGTTTAAGTTAAATACTCGATCCCCATTTATGGGCGTTTCTAGTTTTTTTGCACTACTCCAAGAGTCCTTGGTACGGGTTACATACCAAATTTTTGTATTTCTCGATTCGGCGTTATAGGCTGTAAAGTATATTTTATCTTCAGTCAAACTGACAAATGGCTTCATTTCAGTGTCTTTTTCCCCTTTTGTGAAATCTGCCTTTTTGATGGGTGACCACTTTTTATCTTTGAGTCTTGAGTAATGAATAACTGTGGTTTCATCTACTTCCTTGGCTGAAAAATACACTTCATTGAGATTGGGAGCGAACGAAATTCCAAACTCATATCGCCCTTCAATGGAAACGAGACCTGGCGCAAATAGTTCAGGAAGTAAACCCGGCGGTTTTTGCCCAAAATAGAGGCCCTCCTGGGTTGAAGAGCCATGCTCTTTTTCAGTCGAATTTTCTGTTTTACAAGCATTTATACATAGTACAAACACCAATACCGAGCATGTAATGATGGGATTTTTCAATGTTAGGTTTGTTTTAATTACCGCCAACTTATTTATATCGCTATAAAATACATTGCTAATCGCCCGATGGAGGTCAAAACAGGTAATTGGTATTTGTTTGTTTGCCTATTTCACTTGCTCCCCACCCAAAAAAACCTGTTCCGCCTTAAGATTTGGAATGGCTTTATGGGGAATGGTCATCATGTCCTCGCTAAGAATCACAAAATCGGCTTGTTTTCCGACTTCGATACTCCCCTTTTCATTTTCCTCAAAATTGGAATAGGCCGCCCAAAGCGTCATCCCTTTCAGGGTCTCTTCCCGGGATAGTGCATCCTTCATCTGGAAGCCACCTTCGGGATAGTCATCCAAATCCTGTCGGGCCACAGCAGCATAAAAGGTTAAAAATGGACTTACCTGCTCCACGGGAAAGTCGGTTCCCAGGGCCACTATTCCGGCCTTGTCCAATAAGGTCTTAAAGGCATAGGCTCCCTGTACCCGTTCTTCACCCAGGCGATCTTCGGCCCAATACATATCACTGGTGGCGTGGGTCGGCTGTACGGACGGAATGATTCCTTTTTCAAAATAATCGAAATCGGATGGGGAAACCACCTGGGCATGTTCCACCTTCCATCTTCGGTCCGGTTTTCCCTCCAATGCCTTTTCATAGGCCCGTAAAATCACAATATTGGCGGAATCCCCAATGGCGTGGGTGTTCATTTGGTATTCCGTAGCCGCAATACGCTCCGCCAGTTCCCCAATCTTGTCCACTGGGGTAATCATAGCGCCAAAATGCCCCGGTTTATCCGAGTAGGGCTCTTTTAAGGCCGCACCCCGCGAACCCAAGGCACCATCTCCATATACCTTTATGGACCGAACATTCAATCGGTCCGTTTTAAGGATGCCCTTGCTCAAATAATGGTCCAGGTTTTCGGGTGTATTACTGACCATCGCATACATGCGGATCTTTAACGCCCCAGCTTGTTGCAGGCTGTCAATCAATTCAATGGTAGCGCGGGGCAACCCGGCATCATTCACCGTGGTCAAACCATAATCAAAACAAATGGCTTCCGCATCTTTTAACGCCTGGATTTGGGTGGCCTTACTGGGCCTTGGAATTACCGCATCCACCATCCACATGGGATTGTCCACCAAAACTCCAGTAGGTTCGCCCTGATCATCCTTTACAATCTCCCCGCCGTCCACTTGGGTACTTCCGGTAATTCCGGCCATGTCCAACGCTTTTTGGTTTACCAGGTAGGCATGGCCATCCACCCGTTCCAGGGCAACCGGGGTATCGGGAAACAATGCATCCAAAGCTTCTTTGGTTGGAAACTTCTTAACCTCCCAATCATTTTGGTCCCAACCCCTACCCTGAATAAAATTGGAGGGTTTTTCCTTTTGAAAGGCACTTACCTTATCGAGCACTTCCTGATAGCTTTTGGTTCCCCTTAAATTTACTACCTGTTGATTCATGCCCAGACCATAAAAATGACAATGGGCATCGATCAGTCCAGGAACAATGGTTTTCCCCCCGGCATCCAATACCGAAGTGCTTTCAAAGGCAGCGGCTATTTCCCCATCCGTAGCAACTGCAACGAATTCCCCATCTTTAATGGCCAGGGCCGTGGCTTTGGAAAAGGTGGAATCCACGGTATAGATATTGGCATTGGTGACGATCAAATCCACCATTTTCTTTTTTTGACAGGAAAATGCGCTTATTAAGAGGAGGGGTAATACATATTGATATCTCATCGGATTTGGCTTTTCCCAAAAATAAGGAATAAAAAACCCCAAGAAAATAGCTCTTGGGGTTCTGGTCTTATTCGTCTTGAAAACGGTTATTGGTCATCAAACTTGGTCATCACAAATTCCACACTGCGATTGGCCAAATGTCCTTGCTTTATTTTTCCGTTTCGCAGGGGTTTGGAATCCCCTACGCCTTCCCATACGATCCTATCATCCGCAATCCCCAATTTTTTGAGGTAAAGGGCAACGGCCCTAGCCCGTAAGGAGGAGACAAATTTATTGTATTCGGGAGTGCCCGCGTCATTGGAATGCCCGGTAATTTTTAATTGTACTTCTGCATTTTCCTTCAGGTACTTGAAAATTTTCTTGACACTGGCCATGGCGGATTCATCCAGTTCATACCCTTTTGGTTCAAAGGGATTGTGTTCCAGAACATAAATTTTATCCTTTTCATAATTGACCCTGGGCAATTCCTCCAATTGAAAATCATCGATAAAATAATAGGAAAAATCACTGGGTATTACCGCCCTATCCTGTTTTACCAGTTTGGTATTGGTATTGTTTTGAAAATTGCCCACGAGAATATGGCTTTCATAACCTTTGGCCTCAAATTCGCCCGTTAGTGTAATCCATTCCTCTGCATTGGCCAGGGACTTATCCGCTTTTAGGGCCACCTCATGAAACTCCAGACCTTCCTGTAAATCCAGGCGTTCATGGGTCAATGTGGCGCTATTGGGCAAACGTAATCTGCCATTGGTAAGTATTACGGACATGTTTTTCAAGGCCAGTGTGGATGCTTCGGCCAAACTTACCTTAAATGCTATTTTATAGGGGAACTTCTCCCGTAAGGTCCTTTGCGTTCCCAATTGAACATATTCACGATAATTGTTCAAGGCATAGAAATACAAACCCAAATATCCAGCACCTTCGGCAGCAGCTTGATTTCCCTTAAAATTGGAGGGAATACCAAAATCCTTGGAGCTGCATTGGTTGAAATAGTCCCCAGAACTGGAAGTTGGCTGGGAAACGTCCTGCAACAAAGCGGCTAAACTTGTAAAATTGGAAGGGCATGTAGCATAGTCTTCAAACCCGGGGTTCAAAATAAGGTTCTGTCCCAAGATGGAACCACCGATCAATAAACAAAAAATTGTGAGTACGCGAGAGTAGATGTGTGTCATAGGGTCATGATTTGGGTTCTCGCTAGGGTTTTAAACGCATTTTTGGGGGCTTTAGTATGCTATTTCAACTATTTTACGGATATCGAAATCCCGAAACACGGCATACTAAAATTGGTTTTTTTTCGTTCTTGTAGTCCAAATCTTGCTGTAATGCGCATTTTGACCATTGTGCTATTATTGGCTTTTGCCCCAATATCTGGTCAGGCCCAACAAACGATTACAGGAAAAATCGTTGACGAACTTGGGCTACCCATCTATTTGGCCTCCGTGACTTTGGAATCTTCAAAGAATGTGGTCCATACGGACTATGACGGGAATTTCTCCCTTACCAGTGAACAAGATTTTCATTGGAAAATCAGTATTAGTTCCGCGGGTTATAAAACAGAATCCTTTTTTGTGCTGAGTCACGGTAATGCCGGGGAAATTATTTTGGAATATGGGGATGAACTCAGGGAGTTATTGATCAATGAGGAACTCCCACCGCAAAGCTCCGATAAACAGGAAGGTAGTCATTGATTTTGGGATACTCCAGCTTTTACTGGTCCTCAAAATCGGTAATCACAAAGTCCACCCGCCTGTTCTGTAAGCGTGCCTCTTCGGTAAATTTTGGAATCAAAGGCTTTCGATTGCCATGTCCCGCCCAAACAATACGCTCGTTGGGAAACCCCAGTTCAACTAAATAGGTCGCTACGGATTTCGCCCTTTTGTGCGATAAAAATTCGTTATGGCCTTCGGAACCCATATCATCCGTATGACCATTGATGGTAATCTTTATCTTGGGAATGGTTTTTATTCTTTTGTACAACTCACGGATCTTTTCCTTGGCAATTCCTGAAAGCTCGTAACTGTCCGTATCAAACCGCACTCCATCGATTACATAGGCCTCACCCATTTGATACGCTTCTTGGGCATCCTTTAGCAAGGTTACTTCATCAATATAATAATAGGCAAACTCCTTTGAGCCATTTCGATATTCATTGGTCTTCCTCTTGATGGTCAATTGGTCGTTTCGGAAATTTCCCAATATAATACCCCGTTCAAAGCCTTTTGCCTTAAACCTGACCTTTACCTCCACCCAGTCGTCAACATTGATATAACTGCCCGTCCAAGTGAGTTTTTGAAACGAGTATTTACTTCCCTCATGTTTCACAAGTCGATTTTTGGATAGGTTCTTTGACGTACCCAAAGCAATGGGGCCATCTGTGAAGAGCACATTTAGAGAAGGCGTCGATACTGTGGAAGTCTCTGCAAGCGATACAAAAAATCGTAAGTTATAATACGTACCCTTTTCCAAAGTGGTATCCAGTGAAAACTGGATATACTCGCGATAGTTGTTCGGTGAGAATAGGTAAAGTCCGGCATAGGCCTTACCGAACTGCGCTTTTTGGCTTCCCCTGAAATTCCTTGGCACGGCAACTTTCCCCGAAGAGCAGGTACTGAAAATATCCGTCGTTCCAGCGGTTGGTGAGCTTAGGTGCACACCATTCCTGGCCAAACTGCTTACCCCTTCGGGGCATTCGGTCAACAGCTCAAACCCACCATTTTTGACCAAATTCTGGGAAAAAATTAGGGTGGACTGACCTAGGCAACTAAAAAGAAGAACAACTAAGATTTGGGACCTCAACATGCCATCATTTCTTATATAACTCTATTAATCAGCGGTTTATTGCCTTTAATGGTATTCTTCAGTGGGATTCGTACAACAAAAACGCAACGCGTCTATTTTGTGCACGTCCCTGTTCAGAATCATTGGTCATCTTCGGTTTTGTGCTCCCGTGGCCTTTCCACGAGATTCGGTGGGAAGCTATCCCCGCTTTTAAGAAATAATCCACCACGGTTTTTGCCCTCTTTTCCGATAAGACCTGATTGTACGCTTCACTGCCCTTGTTGTCCGTATGTCCGTGAATTTCCAAATGTAAATCCTTGTGCTGTTCCAATTGCCGATATACCTTTAACAATTCTTTCTCCACTGCCCTGTCTATACTGAACCCATCAAAATCAAAATGGACGTTCTCAAATTCATAAAGTGTATCTGTCACCAATTCACTTTCAGGTCCGCTTTCCTTGGTTTCGGAAGTTAGGGAAACCATATCGATATAATAATAGGCCCCTTTTTTGGTTTCCCTTCGCTTGGTCCGAACCTTTTTGGTGGATTTGTTGTCCCTTAGGTTTCCCAAAATCAAATAACGTTCAAAACCTTTGGCAATAAACGTGGTATGTACCCGCAACCAAATGGATTTATCCTCATGAAAATCCGTATGGCCTATCTCAAATTGCTGAAATTGATTTCCCTTTACTTTAAACAAGCTTCCCTTGGAAAGGTGTTTTTTTGTTTTGATGTCGATAGCCTTATGGCTCAACACCACTCCAAAATCCTTTACCGCAAAATCGGACCCTTCCGCCAAACTTACGTAAAACCCCAAATGGTATTTTTGGTCCTTTTGCAAGGTTCTTTTCAATTCCACCTGAATGTATTCCCGGTAATCCGCAGGGGCAAAAAAATAAAGACCGGCATAGGCATTGCCAAATTTGGGATGCTGTATGCCATTGAAGTTTTCGGGTGCTCCCATCACCGTACTACAGGTATTGAAATAATCCGTTGAACCCTGGGTAGGTGTTGACCAGGATTTGAGCTGTATCCCAAAAGTTCCCAAGGTATTGGGGCACTCCAAAAAATCCTCAAAACTTGGGTTTTTGACCAAATTTTGGGAATACCCCATCCATGGGAGGAAACAGACTAACGTACCAAGGACCCATCTCATCCACTTCTAAGGTAAGAAAATGTCCAAGAACGCTTGGATTGCCCTTATTTTGGACACTGTCGGTGGTCCTACTTCCATAACCGCATTGCATAAGAGTTCCTGCCTTTCCTTCAACGAACCCAGGGTGACGCTGGAATGAAGGAGCGACCCCTCTTACTGTTGGATTTTACTAAAAATCGAACTTATAGGAAACCCCTGCCAATGCCTGAAAGCCCTGTACCCTAAAATTGCTCCAACGTTCGTAATTGTTGTTCGCCAAATTGGATACCTTGGCAAAGACCGATAATTGGTCATTGAACCGATAGCCCAAATGGGCATTGGCATCAAAAAAGCTGTCCAAGGTGATGCTATTGGAAACAAATTCATTGGGGGGCGTATTCTCAGCAGCCACTGACTGCAAATCTTCACGTTCCCCAACAAAAAACAGGTTGGCCCCGGCATACCATTTATCGCTAATTTGATAATCCATAAAAAGGGACCCCTGTATTTCCGGTAGGTTCCACGCGGGATTATCGGTTTCCGTATTATAGTTGAAATATTCCCCGTTAAGGCCAAGGGTGAAATTACGGTTGATATCCACGTTGATTTCGGCAAAGAATCCCAGGGTCCGTATATCATCATAAAACACTTGAAAGGAATTGCCAAAATTGTATCCCCCTTCATCATCCCGAAAAAGGTTTTGCGGATTGAGAAAGAACAATGGCCTTCTATTTTCAGCCCTATAAAAACCCTTTACATTGTACCCTATATTGGTGGTCAATTGCCCTTTTAGTCCCGCATAGCCCATGTACTGTTGATCGGTAGGCTGAATCTCCAAGGTGGGTGAAACAAAAGGATTTTCCCCAACAAAATCGTAATAGGAGTTCTGATTCAGGTCTCCTTCAATGCCGCCATAGGCAATAACCTGGTCTTCCACCAATCGATACGAGGCCGTAATGGCCGGATAGATGAAAAAGTTCCCATTGCTTCGCTCCAAATCCGTTCCATAGACCAAATTGGCCCCCAAATGCAATGTAAGCTCATCCCGAAGTACCACAAAACTTGGATTGACCCCTACGATCAGATGGCCGTAATCTATGCCCGCGGTATTCGTGGTGCTGTTTAAGCTCGCATTTTCAAACTCCCCACCAACATAATCTACCTTGGTCTTAAAATTTACCAGCTCCGAGCTTATGGGAATCTCCAATTCGGTCTTAAAAACCGCCCTATTCTCCCCAGATTCCAAAGCATCCCAAAATCTTCTCACCAGCAATTTGCCATTCTTAAAAAAAGAATCCTCCACGGTCAACTGGGCATTTGCCTCTGCATTGAAATAATTTTGGAGTTCATCGATACCCTCAATCTGCGTATCCGTAAATGCGCCGCTTTCAAGACCGTACCAATTGTAAAGCTGATGGCCCAATCCCAGTCCAATACTCCAATCGTAGTCCCTATCCTTTTTGGCAAAGGAAAGGTCCAAATTCGTGTTGTAGAAATCGGTATCCAAGGGTGTGCTATCGATATCACCGCGGGATGAAAAATGGGTAAGGCCCACGTCAAACAAGTTCTCATCCCTGCCTACTTTCCGACTGGTGTAAAAATCGACTATGGCATTATTGAAATTTCCCAATCCTACCGAGGCATACGAATTGTACAGGGTTGGTGGTGGCCTTTTCTCCACCCTGGCGGCCTTTGCCTTGGCCGGTGTGAATGTCGAGGCCACCGGCACGGAAAAAATGACATATTCAATCGGTTTTTTCTGCAATTCAATGGAATCATTGATAACGGGATCCAACTTGATTTTAAAGGCATCTGAAACGGAGGGGGAATACGGTTTTACCACCGTTACCGTTTCCGTACCTATATCATCGGTTTGTTGGGCCCGAACAACCCCAAAAAGGCTCAAAAAAAGGATGAGGAAATATAATTTTACCGTTCGCATGTATTCCAATTAATTATTATCTGGATTGATTGATGAATTGATTTCCGCTTCGCGGGATTTTATGAGGGAAAGTTCTCCTTTGGCCTCGGCAACGATATCCGGATATTCGGCAAAGTTTTCGGTAACACTTTCCAAAATATAAGTGGCCTGGAATGCATCCTCAAGGGCATAGAAATTTTTGGCCATAATCACCAATCCCTTACCGCCCCATTCCTTATAGGCGGCAAAGTCCTTCGCCAATTTTTGTACCGAAGTATTGGAACTTTCGTAATCGCCATTTTTATTCTTGAAATAGGCATCATAATACCACGCTTCCGCACCAATCCTACCCGTGGCAATTTTCTTCACTTCCGCAAATGCCGTTTCGGCCAATTGTTCATTTCCTGTTTCTATGGCAGAACGGGCGATCATGATCTGCGCATCACTTCGTATTCTATTGTCAATGGTACTGGCACTCAGTACCTTTTTGGCATAGGCCAAGGTTTTTTGATAGTCTTTTCGTTCATAATAGCCCTTCATTAAATTGCTCTGGGCAAAGGTCCTGTTTTGAGGGATTTCCGCAAGCGTTTCCAATTGCTCCAAGAACGGAATGGCCTTTTCATAATCGGTTTTGCCCACATAAATCTCGCAGACCCTGGTGAGTGCCTGTTCGCTATATTCACTGGAACCACGTTCCGCAACCACGGTATATCTGGGTAACGCTTTTTCCTTTTCCCCTTTCGAAAAATACAGCTGTGCCAAGGTAAAATTCGCCTGAAGGGTATGTACGCCATTGGGAAATTCCTTTAAGTAATCTTCAAAGGCCCGAATGGCAACCCCTGTTTTTCCTTCTATGTATTTACGGTCGGCGGCTTCAAAACTGGCATCATCCAATTCGGAGTCCGTCACCTCAACAATGTCCAAATTTCTTGCCCAAGACGCATATTCACTGACCCTTCCCATATCCACATAGACCAACTTTGCCGTAGCAACGGCTTGTTTGGCCTCCTGTGATTTGGGATAGGTATTGACCACTCCTTTCAATTTCCCCAAGGCCTGCTCGTTCCTACTCGCATTATAATGCACCAATCCCTGTCTCAGCATGGCTTGGGGAGCAAACTTGCTCCTGCTAAATTGGTCAATCAACTGGTCATAGGTTTGCAAACCCCGTGATTCGTTATTGGCTTTTATATGGGTATTGCCCAGTTCAAAAAGCGCATCGTCCCGGAGGGAGGATTTTGGATGGCGTATCACAAACTGGTCCAGTCCATCTATTTTTGCGGAAGTATTCCCAAGAAAACCATGGCACATAGCCTTCTGAAAAGCGGCATAATCACGTTCGGGACCATTGACCTTAGCGGCGGCATCATAGGCATTTAAAGCGGATTTATAGTTACTGGTCACAAAGTGGCCATCCCCTAAACGCATTAGAGCATCGGTCTTCATCACCTCATCAAGACCAGTGGATCGCGAAGCCTTTTTAAATGCAGCCACTGCATTGCCATAGTCTTTTTGTTTAAAATAGCAATACCCTAAATTATAGTCCAATTGTCCGTATTCGTCCACATTTTTGGCCGTGGGGTTTTGCTGAAATTCCCTAAATCCATCCAAGGCATCGTCAAAACGGTTCAAACGATACGCGGATTCTGCCCTCCAATATTGTGAACGGGCCCTGATAATGGGTTCTGGTGCATTTTTCAAGGATTTTTCAAATGCTTCCAGAGCATCGGAATACGCATTGTCCGTAAACAATTCCACCCCCCTGTAAAATGCTACCTTTTGGTAGGTATCCTTTCCGGCATAACCGGAATTTTTTTCCAATAGTTCCATGGCCCCGGCAAAATTTTTGGAGGTAATGAACGAATCCACCAACAAATTTTTAATCTCTTCTTCATGCTCGTCCCCGGGGAATTTCCTTAAATAGTCCGTCATTACCTCGGGAACCGGTTCGTATGGGTTTCCAATTTCATAGCTCAATCGGGCATAATTTAGGGAAGCATCTTTTTCGATTTCCGGACTGAACGACATTTGCGAAGCATTCCTGAAGGCATTCAAGGCTTCTGTTTTTTGGTCCAATTTCAAATAACATTCCGCCAAATGGTAATAGGCATTTTGCGCAACGGAATTTGTTCCGTCTATAATCTTGTTGAATTGACCTACCGCGTTTTGAAAATCACCTTGTTTGTAGTAGCTATATCCCAAAAGGTAAAAATCGGTATTGCTCCACTTACCGCGTTTTCCCTTGTATTTTTTTAAATAGGGAATGGCTTCGTCATACTTTTCCAGATTGAAATAACTTTCCCCAATAATCTTGTTCAGTTCCGATATTTCCCTTCGGTTGGATTTGGACAGCTGCTTTTCGGCCATTTCAATGGCGGTTTCAAAATTGCCCAACTTAAAGTTTAGGTCCGCCTGATAGTACGAAAGCTTTTCTTCCAGCACCGCAGGATCGCTGATCTTATCAAAACGTTCATTGGCCGAATCATAGTCATCCTGTTCGTACGCGATATATCCCAGGTAGTATTTTGCCTGGGAGCCATATTTAGGTGAATTTGAAACCCTACTAAAGTACCGTTCTGCCTCTGCCGGACGGTTGGCAGCGTAATAGGAATACCCCATATTGAAGTTGAAACGTGCCTTATCCTTTCTGGACATTGCGCTTTCCTCCACTTTTTTGTACCACTTCAACGCATAAGGGTATTTTCCCGTTTCAAAATAATAATCGGCCACGTCCATAAAGGCGGAGTTTCGCTTGGTGGAGGTAGGATAACGCTCCACAAAATCCTCCATCAATTTATCAGCCCCCCTTTGGTTCAATCGAATGGCGGCATTGGCCGCATAGTAGAGACTATTGGCCTGGACTTCCTGATCATCCGTATTTTCCTTGACCTGTTCAAAAAGGGACTGCGCAGCTTGGTATTGTTGGTTATTATACAACGCCAAAGCGTCTTGGTACTGTTTGTTGTCGTGTGAAAAAATCTGTGTTTCCTGGGCAGTGCCAAAAAGGACCATTCCCATAAAAAGGAATGGAATGACTTGAAAATTCCATCTCATAGTGTTCTACGTGGTTCTCTGATTGTACATACCTAACGTCAAAATTCGCGCCAAAGTATGGCACCCTTCTCGAAATACAACCTTTTGGGCCATTCAACGCTCCTATAATTCCGTCTTTATGGACTAGTTCAGCGCATACATAATTGAAAGAAAAAGCTTACAATTAAGTCCTAAAGCCTTAAAAATCGTATCTTTAGGATACACTTAATCATTAAAAACCAGCGACATGAAAATTGTAAAATATATCGTATTGTTCTTATTGATTGCAATCATTGGTTTAGCAATATATGCAGCGGTTCAACCCAATTCTTATGAGGTAAAGAGGAGTCGTATTATCGACGTTCCGGTGGAACTTGTGTACAACAATGTAAGCGATTATAAAAATTGGGAGGCTTGGGGGCCCTGGCTTGAGGAAGACCCTAGCATGACCTTTAGCTATGGGGAAACCACAAAAGGTGAAGGTGCTTCCTATAGTTGGGATGGTAAGGATGGCAAGGGAAGTCAAAAAATGACCAGTGCCATACCCCATGAATCCCTTACCACCGAACTGACTTTTGAAGGAATGGGCAGCGCCTCCGCATTTTGGAAATTCGACCCCAATGTGGAAGGTACTGAGGTAACCTGGGGCATGAAGGCCGATAACGTGCCCTACCTATTCAAGTTTTTCGGTGCCATTAGCGGTGGCTATGATAAGATGATGGGGCCCATGTTCGAAAGAGGTTTGGAACGACTTGATAGCGTAATGGTCATTGAGGCCGAGGCGTACAACAAAATGATGTCTGCCTGGTCCCTGGGTGAAGTATCCAAGGTGACCGTTGACAAACGAAATTTCATTGGATATGCCCACAGCTCAAAAATGGATCAGGAGGCCATGTCAAAACTATTCCAGGAATCCATGCCCAAAGTAGGTGAATATGCTGTTGAGCAAGGGCTTCAATACGGGGAGTTCACCCCTGGGGCCATTTTTACCAAATGGGACGAAACCACTGGGGAGACCGATTTTATGATAGGGGTGTTTCTAAAGGAAGCCATTAAACCAGCGGAAGATATGCAATCCATGAGCTTTGCCAAAGGTACCGTGGTCACCGTTTCCAAATTCGGAAATTACGGAACTGGGGACAGGGAGGCACATCTGGCCATAGAAGAATTTATGGAAACACATAAAATGACAATGGCCGGACCCGTTTATGAACTTTATGTCAATGACCCTACCTTGGTTGCCCCTGATAAAATCCAGACCGATATCTACTATCCGGTAGAATGATTTCAATGATGGGTTTTGGCGCCAAATACCTTTTCCAAAATTCGAAAAGGGGGCTATTTTTTTATGGGCATAACCAATGAAACACCATTTCTATGGTGCATTAACCCAAATCTTGATATTTTTACAGCAGTAAAGAGAATAATGCCCGAAACGATAGTAAAACTACAGGACGTTGCCATTTTTCAAGAAGAGAACATGGTATTGAGCAGTGTCACCCTTCAAGTAAAAAAAGGGGAATTCGTCTATGTGATCGGAAAGACCGGAAGTGGCAAAAGCAGTCTTATGAAAACCCTTTACAGTGACCTGCCCCTAAAAAAGGGGGAAGGCACGGTAGTGGATTTTAACCTCAAAACACTTAAAGAGCATGATATCCCTTTTTTAAGAAGAAAACTGGGCATCGTATTCCAAGATTTTAAATTACTTCCCGATAGAAATGTCAATAACAATCTAAAGTTCGTGCTCAAGGCCACCGGTTGGACCGATACGGCTAAAATGGATGCGAAGATCGAAGAGGTTTTGGACAAGGTAGGCATGAAGACCAAAGGATTCAAATTTCCACATGAACTCTCCGGTGGGGAACAACAGCGCGTGGCCATCGCCAGGGCACTCCTCAACGATCCCGAACTAATTTTGGCGGACGAGCCTACGGGAAACCTAGATCCGCAGACCAGTGTGGAGGTCATGAAGGTGCTTCAGGAAATCAATGAAAATGGACGAACCATTATTATGGCCACACATGACTACGCACTGATCCTCAAATACCCACATAAGACCATTAAATGCGATGGTAGTAAAGTATTTGAAGTGGTACAAAAGGCTGTTTAATTCCCGTTGAAAACTATTGGATAAGCCATCCATTTAAAAAATTGCATTCCATTCAGTTTTTGTTTCTTTGTTAAAATTTTTATAAAAAATATGGAATTATTAGGGATAGACATTGGGGGTTCTGGAATGAAGGGAGCCTTGGTAAATGCGGAAACGGGTGAGATGGTCACGGAACGCTTTCGTGTACCCACACCCCAAAGTCGAAAACCCGATGATATGGCCCAGGTTATAGGACAGATAATCGACCATTTTAACTATAGAGGTCCCGTGGGCTGTGGATTCCCTACCGTAGTTAAAAATGGTATCTGTAAAGGTTACGGCAATCTGGATAAGAGTTGGGTCGGTGTAAATGTCGATGAGCTTTTTACCGCAGCCACGGGGCGTGAATTTACCGTAGTCAATGATGCCGATGCTGCAGGATATGCCTCCATGAACTATGGGGTTGGTAGGGGAAAACAGGGCCTGGTCATTATGATTACCGTGGGTACGGGGCTTGGTAGTGGTGCTTTTTATAACGGTGAATTACTGGCCAACTTTGAATTGGGACAAATACCCTATAAGAACTACAAAAAAATTGAGTTGTGGGCTGCATCATCAGCCAAGGAAAGGGAAGGGCTTACTTATGAAAAATGGGCCAAACGCTTCAACAAATTCCTTAAATATGTGGAACTCATTGTTGCTCCGGATTTGATCATTGTTGGTGGGGGCATTTCCAAGAAATGGGACCAATATGGACATCTGATCAATATTGAGACCGATGTTGTTCAGGCCGAGCTTATGAACCATGCCGGAATCATTGGAGCGGCCATTTCCTGCCTAAGGGAGCAACATCATGGGCATTTGAGCTAATCCTTACTAATCATAAATAGCAATTATTTTCTCTTGTTTGTCATTCCTGCGCAGGCAGGAATCCACAATAAATGTTCAAAATCAACCACCAATACTACGTTTACATTCTGACCAATAAAAAGAATGGAACCCTTTATATTGGGATAAGCAACGATTTGGAAAGAAGGATTTGGGAACATAGGAACAAATTAGTTGAGGGATTTACCAAAAAATACAGTTTAAATAGACTAGTCTACTTTGAGCAATACCAATACGTGAACGATGCCATTCTAAGGGAGAAAAGATTGAAAAAATGGAAACGGCAGTGGAAAATAAACTTAATCGAGGAAGAAAACCCTGAATGGAACGATTTGGCCATCGACTGGTTTGATTAATGGATTCCTGCCTTCGCAGGAATGACAAAATTATGTTATACGTAATCTGTCATTCCGCATTCATTGCGGAATCCATAATTCACCATCCCCTCGCTCTTAATAAGTACCAAGATTAAATATGTTTCTGCTTCATGTTGTTCATGTACCAATGAAATCTTATATGAATTGGCGGGAAATTATTTTGGGGCTAATCAACTTAATCATAGCTGGTTGGGTTGCCTCTTCAGCATAGTAAAACCTAAAAAAGATTGAAAAGAAAACCCAAATTGAGACGATTTAGCTATCGACTGGTTTGATGAATGGATTCCTGCCTTCGCAGGAATGACAGAAAATGTGTTATAGGTAATCTATCATTCCGTATTCATTGCGAAATCCATAATTCACCATCCCCTTGCTATCAATATGTGCCGAGATTAGATATGTTTTTACTTCATATCGTTCACGTATCAATGAAGTCCTACATAAATTGGCGGGATTTTTTTTGGGGCTAAGCAACTTAATCATAGCTGGTTGGGTTGCATCTTCGGTATAGTAAAACCTAAAAAAGATTGAAAAGAAAACCCAAATTGGAACGATTTAGCTATCGACTGGTTTGATTAATAGATTCCTGCCTTCGCAGGAATGACAAAATTATGTTATACGTAATTTGTCATTCCGCATTCATTGCGGAATCCATAAATTCGCCATCCCCTTGCTCTTAGTAGGTACCTAGATTAAATATGTTTTCACTTCATGTTGTCAATGGACCAATAGATTCCGGCTTTCCCTTCGACTACGCTGAGGATGACATACAGGAATGAGAAGATAATCAGTCCACCTTATTCCGTTTTCGGTCGACTTCTTTTAAGTGTATTTTTCGCAAACGGAGATGATTGGGCGTTACCTCAACATATTCATCCTTTTGAATGTATTCCAGGGCCTCTTCCAAAGAAAATTTGATGGCAGGGACTATTTTGGCCTTATCATCCGCTCCTGCCGATCTTACATTGGAAAGTTTTTTGGTTTTGGTAACATTGATGGTCATATCATCCTGGCGTGAATTTTCCCCAATGACCTGCCCCTCATAGATATCCTCTCCAGGGTCAATAAAGAATTTCCCACGCTCCTGGAGCTTATCTATGGAATATGGGATTGCCGTTCCGTTTTCCATGGAAACCAATGACCCATTGATACGACCCGTAATTGCCCCTTTTAAAGGTTGGTATTCCAAAAACCGATGTGCCATAATGGCTTCACCGGCGGTTGCCGTCAATAACTGGTTCCGTAGACCTATGATTCCCCTGGAAGGGATGATGAATTCACATACCATTCGGGAACCTTTGGCCTCCATACTTACCATTTCGCCTTTGCGAATGGAAACCATTTCCACGGCTTTACCGGAAACCTCCTCGGGCAAATCAATGGTCAATTGCTCCACGGGTTCGCATTTAACACCGTCCACTTCCTTTATGATGACCTGAGGCTGACCTATTTGAAGTTCATATCCTTCGCGACGCATGGTTTCAATGAGCACGGAAAGGTGCAACACCCCACGACCAAAAACCATGAATTTATCCGCACTATCCGTTTCTTCCACCCGTAGGGCCAAATTCTTTTCCAGCTCCTTTTCCAGACGTTCCTTGATGTGTCTGGAAGTAACGAATTTGCCGTCCTTACCAAAAAACGGACTATCATTGATCGTAAAGAGCATGCTCATTGTAGGTTCATCTATGGCAATGGTCTTTAACCCTTCCGGATTTTCCAAATCGGCAACGGTATCTCCAATATCAAAACCATCCATCCCTACTAAAGCGCAGATATCCCCCGTTTGTACTTCCTGTACTTTTTTCCTTCCCAAACCATCAAATACAAAGACCTCCTTGATTTTGGATTTTATCATGTTGCCCTCACGCTTGACCAAGGTGACCTGTTGCCCTTCCCTTAGGCTTCCACGTTGTAATCTTCCGATGGCGATACGGCCCGTAAAACTTGAAAAGTCCAGGGAGGTGATCAACATTTGGGTAGAGCCTTCTTCCGGTTTAAATTCGGGAACATGTTCCAGGACCATATCCAACAGTGGGGAAATATCTTCGGTCGGTTTTTGCCAGTCCTCGCTCATCCAACCCTGTTTTGCAGAGCCATAAACGGTAGGAAAGTCCAATTGCCATTCCTCTGCGCCCAGTTCAAACATCAAATCAAAAACCTTTTCATGTACCTCTTCCGGGGTACAGTTCTCCTTGTCCACTTTATTGATGACCACACAGGGTTTTAACCCTAAATCAATGGCTTTTTGCAGCACAAAACGGGTCTGGGGCATGGGCCCTTCAAAAGCATCCACCAATAGCAGTACACCATCCGCCATGTTCAGTACGCGTTCCACTTCCCCTCCAAAATCGGCGTGCCCCGGGGTATCGATGATATTGATCTTGGTGTCCTTATAAACCACGGAAACATTTTTGGATACAATGGTAATACCGCGTTCACGTTCCAAGTCGTTATTGTCCAAAATCAAATCCCCTTTATTCTCATTTTCACGGAACAATTGACAATGGTACATGATCTTATCCACCAAGGTGGTCTTCCCATGATCTACGTGGGCAATGATAGCTATGTTCTTGATTTTCTGCATGGCCTTGCTTTTGAGCGCGCAAAGGTACTGCTTATTTGTTCTTTTGTATCAGTTATTAAACTTTTTCTTGGCACCCAGAACAAAGCCCAATCTAATATCTAAAAGTATACCCGCTTCCGTATCAAAATCGTCGAAGAATACAACAGGGCCGAACATTAAATTAAATTGAAAGCCTTTCTTACCCGTTCTTTGCAGTCCATACATAACTCCGGCTCCTCCATTGATGTCAGAAACCGTTTCCAAATCCCCGATAAGTGGATTGCCACTTTGAAGATATACGCTGGGAGCCAAAAAATTGGCCATGTTACCAAAGGTGTTCTTGCCCTTTGATTCACGTCTTTTAAAATTGTTATAGAAACGATATTGTAAAGTACCTCCGGGATAAATACCAAAACCATCTTCAAAAAAATCAGAATTCCTATACAAAATCCCAAATTCCAAACTTGCATTGATTGTTGATGTATTGCCCACTGCAAACTCGTAGGTTGCTCCTGGAGCCAATACATTCAGTGAAAAAAGATTGTCTTCCACCCTGCGCTGGGCAAAAGTGGTTGAGGAAATTAAAATGGGCAGAATTAAGGCAGTCAATGATTTTCTCATAATGGTTATTGTTTTTAACGTTTGATACCGCAATCTATATCAAAAAACATACCGAGAAGGATTACATTCAACTACTTGAAAGAAAACATTTTTACACCGTTGATATTCAATAGTTTACATTGTATTGATCTTACGTTTTCTTCTTGCCTCAAATCCAGAAGATACGTGGTAACAGTCTGAATATTTTTTGCATTTCAATGAATAATTTCGGTTTTCACGGGAATTGCATTTTAAAAGGAGATCTTGCTTTTAAAAGCAGGTGGCCCCCTGTACAAAACGTCAAGAAAGTCCTGTAAACTAACTCCCTATTCGGTCATTTTCATCTTGTAATCCTGTTTTTCGCTTTCTGGCCTTTTTAATTTCATTTCGTCCAAAATCGTAGGTAAGGCTAAAAGCAACTTGTCGGCTATCACTGCCTCCCCTGCCATCTATAAAAAGATCACCGAATTGTGTAGTTCCATTCCAAGGGACCGTGAACAAAATATCATTGAAGGAAAGACGGGCCGTAAATCGATTATCAAAAAGTTTCTTTTGAAAAGCAAGGTTCAAGGAACCCAAGGATTCGGTTTGGTATGTTCCTCCCCAAATGGAAGGGGAACTGTACCATCCTGAAATTTCCATTTTCAGGGTTTTTGATAAAGTTAAGGTGTTCTGGGCATAAAAACTCAGGGTTTCTTGACGCACCGGTAAAAACTCCTCACTGGTGGCCTTAAAATCGCTGATATAGGCATTTAGACTAAAATAAATGTTCCACCATTCATAAATCTTTTTGGGATAGGAAATACCCAGATTGATGACTTCTTGGTCCGCAACGTTCAAGGTAGTCAGAAAGTTGGTCGTTTCACTATCGGCAATGGTCACCCGTGCAAAGAAGTCCGTTACATAGCTATAGCTGATTGAAGTCGTCAACCGGTAATTGAAGGTATGGGACAATTTAATGTTGTTGGTATACTGTGGTTGCAGGAATGGATTTCCCTTACTAAAGGAAAGTTCATCCAATTGGTATTCAAATGGGTTCAACGATTGATAGTTGGGGCGTTGTATCCTTCGGCTATAAGTCAAGGCAAACTGGTTTTTGCGGTTCATTTGATACGTCAATCCCCCGGAAGGAAAATAATCCGTATAGTTTCGTTGTACCCTATCGTCTTCATTTTGCTGTTGACTGGTAAGAATCCCATCGGAATCCGTGTTTTCCACCCTTAGACCAAACTGAAGGTTCCATTTGCCCCATTTGCGGTTAAAATTGACATAAGCCGCATTGATATTTTCTTGATATTCAAACTGATTGCTCTGTGAAGTATCCAAGATGTTCTCCCCATTCAACTGATTGAAAAAGTCAAACGTATTGTCCGTATTGATATAGGACAACTTGAAACCCACCCCCAGTTTTCCCTTAAGAAAGTCCTGTTCATAATCCGCTTTTATCGTGGCTATATTGATATCGATAGGGGTATCCTGAAATGTGATTCGCTCGCTCAAAACCTGGGATTCGTCCCCATTGAAATAGGTATTGGGCTGTAGGGCATCCCGTTCGCTATTGTAGCGCCCATAATCCAAATCCACATTGATGGAATGACCCAGTGTATCCGCATATTTATAGTTCAAGTTGGCATTGATGTTGTACGAGGTGTTCTGTCTTTGGTTGAACGCTACAAGTAAACTATCATTTTCGATGGCATCCGCATCCCGAATGGGGGTACGCGTAGTACTATTGGTAAATCCATTATTAAAATTTCCGTTCACAATGGCGCCAATAGTGTGTTTTGAGTTCAGATAGTAATCATACCCCAGTTTTATATTATTGGTGTTGCGATCATAGATGCTGGAGGAGCGGGAATCGAACTGTGTCCCAAATTGGTTTCGCAACAGATCGATAAACCCTGTGCTCTTTCCAAATCGGTTGCTGTAGGTACCATAGAAATTGCCCTTTTTTTCCCTGTTGTTGAAATTTATGCTGGCATTGGTACGGCCAAAATCCCCAACCGTCATTCCGGAGGTAAAAGTGCCATTGGTACCCAGGCTCTTATCTTTTTTCAGTTTGATGTTGATGATCCCAGCATTTCCTGCAGCATCGTATTTGGATGAAGGCTGGGTGATAATTTCAACGGATTCCACGTCGGTGGCCTGTAAGCTTTCCAGATAATTGGTCAAGTCCTCACCTTGCAAAACGGACAACTTCCCATCAATAAAAATCTGAACCCCGGTTTTCCCTTCAACAATAAACCCGCCGCCATTGTCAACGATGACACCGGGGGCCTTTCGCAACAACTCAAATGCACTTGTTCCGGTGGCATTGATCGTATTTTCAACATTGAATACGGTCTTATCCGCCAATACCTGGACCATGGGCTTTTCAGAAACTACGGTTACTTCTTCCAAATTTTGTGCTTCTGAATTGAGGTATATGGTACCAAAATCCAAATTTTCCTCCTTAAAATCAATACGCCTCGTATAATCGGCATAGCCCATATTGGTGATTTTTAAAATGTATTTTCCGGATACGATCCCATTAAATTCAAAGATTCCATAGTCGGCGGTAATGGTAGCTTTGACCAAACTGGAATCTTTTGGGTTATTTAAGGTAACCGCTGCAAATATGACCGGTTGCTCATTATCATCCACTACTTTGCCCTTAATGGTTTGGGCGGAAAGTCCCGTACCGATCAATAGCAATACCGAAAAAATAAAGGTTTTCATGACTGTTCGTTTTTAAGTATACCCCAAAACTCCTCAAATGGTTACAGCATGGAAAAAGGGTTCTGTTGAATTGAACCATGGAACGATGAATTGACCGGGGCCATTCATCTGCATATAGGTCCATTCGTCGAAACATGGAAACGTCATTTGAGAAGAACTCCTTAATTTTCGGAGAAATACACAATCATGGATAGAAAAGTGATTTGGGGTTTAAGACGAAAGGAAATTTTGGCAGTACTGATTTTCTATTTTGTTTTTGCCACCCTTTATTATGTAGCCATTTGGATTACCTCCGGCATGCGGGGTGAATTTTTTGACCTTGTATCCTATATCGACTCCTGTGGACTGCAATACGTAATTTTTTTACTGTTCACCATCCCAATTTGGTATTTGATATTCAAACAATTACGTTCCATAAGTCTCTACAAACGCCTATTGATACACATTGTGACGTTGCCCATTTTCATTTTTGGCACACAACAAGTCTATTATTCAATTGCAGATGCTGTGGATTTTGGACATTTGGAGGGATCAGGTTCTGTTTGGGATATTTATATTCCCGCACTGCTTTATCTAGTTCAATTCGGCATCTTTCATGCTTACGAATATTATAATGTGGCCCAACAAAAATTAAGAATGGAAGGGGAGTTACGCCAAGCTGCATTGAAAAGTGAATTGGCCGCAATAAAAGCGCAGCTCAACCCGCACTTTCTCTACAATGTATTCAATACCATAAATGCCTCGGTACCTCCAAAACAGGAAAAAACCAGACAACTAATTGCCACTTTGGCGGATTTGTTCCGATACCAACTAAAAGCTTCAAAAAAGGAGTTGGTACCGCTTTCCGATGAGATTGAATTTGTGAACAAATACCTAGAACTGGAAAAGGCTAGATTTGAAGAACGCCTAGAGATTGAAATGAACGTTCCCAAAGCACTGTTGGGTGAAATGGTACCTCCCATGTTGTTACAACCTTTGGTCGAGAATTCTGTTAAGCACGGCATATCCAATACGTTGAAAGGGGGCAAAATTTCAATTTCAATTTTTAAGGAAGGTGAAAAGTTGAAGTTTGAAATCGCGGATACCGGAAAAGGGGTTAAGGATAAAAAAAGCCTATTTGGCAGAGGGGTTGGGTTAAGCAACACCCAGTTACGACTTCAAAAAATGTATCAAAGTCAATTGGAAATTTTGGACAACACACCCCAGGGGCTTAAAATATGCTTTGCCCTATGAAAAAGGTACTCATTGCCGATGATGAAAAGGCCGGTAGAACGTTGATTAAAGAGTATTTGGAAGACTATCCGGATTTGGTCCTCATCGCTGAAGTCAATAATGGGGTGGATGCCATTTCCGAAATCAACCGATTTAAACCGGATTTGGTGTTTTTGGATATTCAGATGCCGGGCAAGACCGGTTTTGAGGTATTGACCTATTTAGAGGAACTGCCCGCCATTATCTTTTCTACGGCTTATGATGAATATGCCCTAAAGGCCTTTGAGGTCCATGCCGTGGATTACCTTTTAAAGCCGTATACCAAAGAGCGTTTTAGATTGGCCATAGAACGCCTCAACCCGGACAACCAAAAACTGGGCAGGCTTACCGAAAGCCTTCTTATGAATAAAACGGATTATCCTACCCGGGTCTTGGTCCAGCAAAACAAAAAACTGATCACAACGGCTGTCAATGACATCCAATGGGTAGAGGCTTACGGTGATTACTCCAAGCTTCATGTGGACAAGCAGGTATACCTGAGCAATTTTGGAATTTCGGATTTGGAACAGAAACTGAATCCCCAGAAATTTCTGAGGGTACATCGTTCTTCCATCATCAATCTGGACAAAGTGAAGGAATTGAACAAATATGGAAAAAGCTATGATGTTACCATGCTTAACCAGGATGTGGTCCGGGTAAGTCGGGGGTATATGGAAGCTTTAAAAAAAATAATTTTGTAACTAATCAACATCAAATTGAAACTCTGGTTGCTTCCTACGCTTAGTGAGTACCCATCCAAAGGTGATATGAACCAAAGGACCATGACCATCTAGCAGTCCGTCTCCCCTAATGTAGCCATAACCAACCTCAGCATTGATATTTAACCCCTTGCGAAAAGTTCTTTGTATGCCATAAACCGCTCCATAAAACGAAAACGACCAATCTTTGGTGTTGGGCATATTTTCAACTATTTGAATCGGTTCCCAAAAAATGGATTGGGCCGCAGCAAAATAATTTGCTGAGTTTCCGACCACATTCTTATTGATGTCCAATCGCTTTCGAATGTTATGGTAATATCGCAATCTCACATGCCATGAATACCCAAAAGTGTATCCCTCTCTATAGTTTACAAAGGCCG
This sequence comes from Muricauda sp. SCSIO 64092, assembly GCF_023016285.1. Classification (GTDB taxonomy): domain Bacteria; phylum Bacteroidota; class Bacteroidia; order Flavobacteriales; family Flavobacteriaceae; genus Croceivirga. The sequence continues at coordinate 3,785,132 of NZ_CP095413.1, read as the reverse complement.
GGCTAAAACTAGTGGAAGCACTGACGTTTCTCAACAGACCCAGCTCATAACGGAAGCCCGGTGCCAAAAGGTTTATGGTAAACTGGTGCCGTTCCAAATTAATGATTCCCAATCCTTTTTCCTGTAAGTACTGACCATTGAGATTGGAACCGAAAAAAATGGCAAGGCAGCATAGCAATAAGAGTGGTTTATACATGGTCCGGTTTTTAGTATCCCTAAAGCTATTGTCTTTGTCCTTACCCTGCGTACTATTTATCAAAAGTTTAGCATGGGGCCCTATCTTCCCACACACCATCGTTTTTCATTAACGATCCAACCGATACTTAGGTTGAAAACCGGTTGGATGCCTTCATCAAAGGGTCCCCAATAATAGGCGGCACCAATATCCACTGAAAAGCTCAGTCCCGAATTGTAACTTCTTTGAAGTCCTGTGACCAAACCCGTGGTGGCAAAAACTCCTTCTGCAATAGCGCCTTCCACTACTCTACTCCCCGATTCGAATACCGAGACCGACGGGGCTATATAATTGGCCGAATTCCCATAAATCTGATGTCCCCTTCTCCCCCTACTTCCAAAATTGTAGTAATACCGATTTTGAAGGGTCAATGCGGGAAAAAAGTCATAGTTTTCGATTGGTCTTTCGGTAAAGGGATCTAGCGAGGTCTGATAGGCCACCCTAATATCCAAAGTGGAGTTTACGCCCAGGGCCATCTCATATTCAATGCCAGGGTGAATGAGATTAATTTTTAATTGCCGCAATTCGCAATTCTTCCCAAACTGGGCATAGGTAAGTTGAACAAGGCCCAAAAAGACCAAAAGTGGAAGACGTAGCATAGTAGGTTATTTGGGTATAGGTATAACGATCCTATTTCAAAATAGTACTTTTGTCGAAAAAGCGATCATGTCCTTATCCCAGATACCCAAAATTACCTATACATCCAGTGGCAATTTCTTTCTATTGGCCGGTCCCTGCGCCATTGAGGGAGAGGATATGGCCTTACGAATTGCGGAAAAAGTGATCCAAATAACCAATAATCTCCAGATTCCCTATGTGTTTAAGGGCAGTTTTAAGAAAGCGAATCGAAGTCGCCTGGATTCCTTTACGGGAATTGGGGATGAAAAAGCCTTAAAGATCCTCAGAAAGGTATCCGATACCTTCAACGTACCCACAATAACGGATATCCATACGGAACAGGATGCTGCCATGGCGGCAGAATATGTAGATGTGCTACAAATACCCGCTTTTTTGGTGCGCCAAACCGATTTGGTGGTTGCAGCGGCCAAAACGGGCAAGACGGTCAATTTAAAAAAAGGCCAATTCATGAGTCCCGAAAGTATGAAGCATGCGGTGACCAAAGTGCATGAATCAGGCAACGAACATGCTTGGATAACCGATCGGGGGACCATGTTCGGCTATCAGGATATGGTGGTCGATTTTAGGGGGATACCGACCATGAAACAATACGCCCCCGTAGTCCTTGATGTTACCCATTCCCTGCAACAGCCCAATCAATCTTCGGGGGTCACGGGGGGACGTCCCGCACTAATAGGTACCATGGCAAGAGCGGGCATCGCGGCCGGGGTTGACGGCCTGTTTATGGAAACCCATTTTAATCCCTCCAATGCCAAAAGCGACGGTGCCAATATGTTGGATTTGAGTCTTTTGGAAAAATTGCTTTCCGATTTGGTCGCTATTCGAAAAACAATTAATTCCCTTTAAAAAATAGTGTAACAAAATATACCCTTGGCAGTTTATTCCATCCAAAAAAGTTACGGCCACCTACACGGTAACGGTTTCCAATGCGCATGAAGTGGTATATTACCGGAAATCATAAAAACCCTGGTAATTGGAATCCATCCGCAACAAGGATGACCCGAATTTCCGATGATAAACGACAGAGTACCATGGAAATCAATAGTCCGGCTACCTTCAAATTTTACCGGGGAAGTTGGGGTTTGCAGGTATTGGTAAAAGGTGTTGACGGCATTCCCAACCTCCCTTTTGTTGAGGGTGGGGACGAGCCCAATTTTAATATCGAAAAATGGTCCGATGAACAACTAACTCCGTTTGTAGAACCCTTTTTTCCTTAGATCATAAGCCTCTTGCACCACTTCAATAAGGACTTCATCATTGATTTCCTCCAAAGTGAAGTAGCGAAAGGATTTGACCACTTTTCTTTTTTCAGAATGCATCAGTTCAAGGTGTTTGGTCAAATGGGCGGAATTCCAAAAGGCGATATCCACAAATCCTCCCTTGTAGGAGGCGTTTAAATAACAAATAGGATGTTTGTCCGCATAAAAACAGGGAATCCTCCATTTGTATTTCATATCTACATTGGGGATGACCCCTTCCAGGATGGCCTTAAGATGCAACAAAATGCTTCGGTAAGGCTCCTCTCTGGATAGGATATATTCTTCTGCGGGGTTCATATCCCAAAAATCAGACTTTTTTTCCAAACCCAGCGCGCCTAAGGAAAACTCACCCGCTATGGAAATCAACGGTGGGAATCCAAAATCCTAAACATAAAAACACTTAAAAAATGCGAAGGAATTGTCTAAAGTTAAAAGTTATGGGAAATTGTATTGCTCCGAAACAACATCCTGCAGGGAATGGAAATTTTGATCAATAATTAGGAAGCCAAAGCCGAAAAGTTAAGGTTGCCATTGATTTCATTGTCAAAATCAACCTGGATCTTGTCAATATAATCCTGAGGAGTTTCGGTCCCAATCCCTACCCATCCGGAGTTGAGGTCCACATCAAAATAAAAACAGCTCAAATCGCCACAACACTCTGCGTCCAAACGTTCCAATAAGAATTTAGTGATTTTAGGCCTCAATTCGTATTCAAAATCGATACAGGCCTTTTTGAGCTTTTCGCTCATTTCTTTTTCAGGGGACTTCCAGTTAAACTTCATGTGGTTTAAGCACAAAAGCCTTTCAATATATACATTTTTACGAAATCCTTAAAATTGCGTTAAGGAAAAAAGACGAACTACCTGTTTACTCGATGGCCACATACTCTTGCAAGTACGAATAACGTTCCGTCAACCCTCCATTTTTGGTCATTCGTGCACGCTCCAGTATTCCGTCCTTATCCCCATTAAAAAAAGCGGGAATCACATATTTTGAAAAGGCTTCCCCAAATCCATCGCTTGCGTCCCTGGGGAGTTCCGCAGGCAAGTTGTCCACGGCCATCACCGCAATCGCCCTGGCATCCTTAAAGTCCATTTCCTGTTCCGAGATGGCGTGATACCCATAAACGGGGTTGGCAATCGTGGAAGGCCGAATGGTTGAAGCCACGGGACCATCAATATCACAGCTAACATCGGCCACCACTTTAATCTTAAAGTCGGGATGTTTGGCATCTTCCCTTGTGTACAGGTAAGGGGCACCATCCCCATAAAAATGTCCGGCGATATAAAAATCGGTCACCTTGGCAAAGCGAAAGAAATTGGACTTGTATTCCGAGGGATTGGCAAAGAAATCCGTTTTATTGCCACGTACCCCATCTTTACGTGTATTGTATTCCGAAACGTCTATTTGGCAATATACCGGTTCCTCAAAATCATGATGCAGGTATTCGGCAACATTGACCTTTCGAATGCCCATGGCATCAAGCATTTCCTTGGAGCCATTGCCTACCCTACCCTTACCGGTCAACAAAATTTTAATGTTTGGCAGCTTGATTTTGTTCAACTCGGCAATTAAGGCCTGTTGATCTTTTAAGTTTTCAGCCCTGGGCAAATTAAAGCTTTGATATTTCATACCATAGGCACGAATGCCATTATAGGCCCCCACAATGCCGGCATAGCGCCCAAAAGCAACCAAACGCAGCCCTTTGGAATTGGTAATCACCTCATGGTCATAGAGTTCAATATTCCTGTCCAGAATAGCTCGGAGCAAATCCCGATTATAGGGCTGTTTTTTGATGGTATGGGAAAAAAAGAAGTACTTTTTATGGGGTATCAACGCAGCAATTGGAACTTCCTTTACCCCCAATAGCACATCACACTCCTCCATTTTGGAGGCCACTTCAATCCCTAAGGCCTTGTACTCCGCATCTTCAAAAACACGTATGGGAGAAGGTTCAACAATAATTTTGGCTTCCGAATGGGACTGTTGGACATTTTGACACAATTTTGGGGAAAGGACCACACGCCTATCGGGCGGGTTCTTACGTTCTTGGATAATTCCGAATCGCATGACGGGTTTGGTATACTATTTGGACTAAAATAATGGGATTGTAGGGCATGCGCAAACTTTTCTGATCGGGAAAGATAATTGGTTAACTTTGCCATCCTTTTCAAAAGTGTTCTTTGACAAAAATGATGGGATAGTGGGGTATGAGGTTCCGAAATACATTCGGGATATACTTTGACCACGCAAATCACGGATTTGCCATCCCATTATGGGGCCGACTGGTTTTGACAGCGAGACCAATGGCGATGTAAGCATGTCGAGCTATGGGAATGATGCTCGTAAATTCAATATCCCACACTTTTAAATGGCGAGTCTAACTACGCTTTAGCTGCTTAATTGACTGAATTACAGTAAGTCCAAGCCTAGTCCCGCAAGGCGGGAAAGCTAAATGTCCCTTGGTAGCCCTTGTTGACGGCGACCTTTTTTGGGGCACCATAAAAGTCAACACCGGATTTTCAGGGCTTCAATGGAAATCCTAAACTAAAGAAGCTAAGCGTACGATAGGCGGTTTTGGGTCGGTCGTGCGTCGAAAAACGAATCAGAACTAAGCATGTAGAAAGCATTGTTGTTGCTTGTTTGGACGAGGGTTCGAATCCCTCCGGCTCCACTTCAAAAAGCTACCTTTTTGGGTAGCTTTTTTTCGTTATGCCTTCGGGATTCGAAAGCCAGCGCTCCAGCTCGCTCCTTCGCTAAAAAGGTCTGCAAGACCTTTTCCTAACGCTCGGCCGTCTCCGGCTCCACTAAAGTCAAAATTTTGAAGTTAAATGCAAAAGCGAGCCAATAAAAAAGCTCGCTTTTTTCGTTACGCCTTCGGGATTCGAAAGCCAATGCTCCCACAGGCTCTATCATATCCGGCAGCGTTTTTCTTTTTGATTCTTTAGTTTCACTTCCGGATGGATATTTTGAGATGATTCCATAATTCGATGTTTTGATTTACTTCCCATAGAGCCGTGTAGTCGTTATCTTTTTTTGATGCCCACGCGATTTCAATATTCAGGATTGACCAAAGACTTATAAAAAGGGAGTGTGCGACCGGCTTTATGCAGTCCAGTCAACTGGTGAATGTTGGTGTTTTACTATCAAAAAAGTGTGATGGCCAAGGCTGGGTAAGTGAATTAAATAACTATGGGAAACCTAAAATGGATGGTAGTGAAACTATGACAAGTGTTCTATATCCTGAAAAATACATCTCATAAATCCACTCTATATGGTGTTTTTTTTCTTTTAACCAAAATGTATACGTCTCCTGCGAAAATGTTTAAGAGTTGAGCTTAAAGTGCTTGGTAGTTTTGTATTCAAATAATTAAAATAATCTATTAAGCAGTTATATCATGGAACTACAAGTAGGAAAAAACAAAGTGACTTTTAAATCATTTGGAGTAGAACTAGCCGGGGATTTATACCTTCCAGAAGGTTTTGATGCAAATCAAAAATATAAAGCGATTGTTGGGGCAAGTCCGTTTCCACAAGTGAAAGACCAAATTCCAGCTACCTATGGTCCAGAAATGGCCAAAAGGGGTTTTATCTATTTGGGCTTTGACTATTTAGGAATGGGAGACTCGCCAGCTTTGCCAGGAGAATTTAAGCAATCTAGATACATGTTCAGGTTAATCGAAAATACCTGGGATGCAGTTTCCTATCTCGGTACACTGCCTTTTGTTGAAGAAATTCATGGACTTGGCGTGTGCCAAGGTGGTTCTATTATTGCATCGGCAGCAGTTACAGACCATAGAATCAAGAAAATTGCAACGGTTTCAGGTATGATGGCGGCAGATGGTTTCCAATGGACAGACAAAGAAATGGCGTATCAAATGATTGCTGCTGCAAATGCTTCAATGCAAAAGCAGTATGAAACTGGAGCGCCAGATTATGTAGCTCCATTTGGGCTTGACGATGAGCAGTCAAGAGAGGAATTTGTAGGAACCGCGGCATATCCAGCAATGGCTGGAGAAACTTATGATTACTACGGCAGGGATGGGTTTAGAGGACCTAAAGCGGTTGAGAACTATACCAATATGCACATTGGTGACCAAGCAATGCAATCCCTTATTTCTATAGGTGAGGCTTATGCAGACAAGATTGTACAGCCTACTCTTGTGGTCTATGGAACAACTGCTTCCACAGCCCCTTGTTCAACTGGATTTATTGAGAAGCTTACCAATGAACATGAGGTTTTAGCTGTAGATGAGTTTAGCCATGTTGATTTTTACTATAAACCAGAAGCTGTAAAAGTATCGACGGATGCCGTGGCGAAATTCTTTAATAAATAAGATTTAAGGTAGAGAATATAAATGTTCTTTACCTTTTAAAAAACATAAATCATGAAAGTAATTATAACAGGAGCCACGGGGATGGTTGGCAAAGGCGTTTTGTTGGAATGCTTGGATAGCTATGAAATTACAGAAGTATTGTCCGTTTCGAGAAGAAGCGTAGGTATTGACCATTCGAAACTAAAGGAGCTCCTTCACCAAGATTTTTCTGAATTTCTCTCAATAAAAGGTCAACTGGCAGATTATGATGCTTGTTACGCCTGTATGGGTGTGAGTTCGGCCGGAATGAAGGAGGAAGAATACACCAAACTCACTTATGATTACACTATGGCATTAGCAAAAGTGCTGGTTGGACTAAACCCTAGTATGACTTTTATTTACGTCTCTGGGCAAGGTACCAAGTCTAACGAAAAAGGAAGTATGTGGGCTCGTGTAAAAGGTAAAACAGAGAATGACATATTAAAACTTGGATTTCAGCAAGCATTTATGTTCCGCCCAGGCATGATTATTCCAGCAAAAGGAGTATCTCCAAGTAGTAAACTCTACAGAGTAGTAATCAAAAATATGACTTGGTTATTGAAGTTAATGAAGCGTCTGGCTCCAAATTCAGTAGTAGATACAGCTCAAATTGGATTATCAATGATTAAAGCTACTAAAAGTGGATATGATAAGAAGATAATGGACCCTATTGATATCCTTCAACTTGCAAAAAAGTAGCTAAATAAAATTTACCACCTTAAAACCGTAAATTGAAAATCCAATTTAAAGACAAAAATGCCCAATTATCAATTCAATACGATATCGGAATTTCATAAACAGTTTGATTTACCAGAACCAGAAAACCCCTTGTTCAGCGTTTTGCATACCCAATTGAAAGAAGGCGAAGAAAAAAGTTGTGAAGCCTATACTTTTGATGAGCCTGTAGAACTTAATTGTCAGTTTTATGGCATTAGTTTCAAAAACATAGTTTCTGGCGAGTTTACCTATGGCCGTACCAAATACGATTGTTCAAAAGGAACTCTTTTGTTTACAGCGCCCAATCAAGAATTGAGCTTTAAGGGCATCGCTTTCAGTTCTGAAAGTTATCATGTAGCATTCCATAAGGATTATATCCGCAACTTGGAAATCTATCAAAAAATAAAGAAATACAACTTCTTCAATTACAACGTGAATGAAGCTTTGCATCTATCTCCAAAAGAAGAGCAGATTGTAAAGGATATTTTCAATAGCATGAAGATTGAATATGAGAACAATCAGGATGAATTCAGCAAAGAAATTATCATTTCACACCTAGAAACATTACTAAAATATGCCGACCGATTTTACAAAAGACAGTTTCTTGACAGAACCGACGACAACAAGGTCTTGTTTACAAAATTCAACGATATTCTAAACACCTATTTTGAGCAGAACCTTTTTGCCGAAGAGGGCATTCCAACTGTGGAATGGATGGCATCGCAACTACAGGTGAGTCACCGCTATATGAGTGACACCATAAAAGCGGAAACAGGCAAAACAGCGATTGACCAAATCAATCTATTTATCATTGATGAAGCCAAGAACATGCTTTTAAACCCCTCAAATACTATTTCTGGGACTGCCTATAAATTGGGGTTTGAATATCCGCAATATTTCTCGCGCTTATTTAAAAAGAAGACAGGAATGAGTCCTAAGGCCTATATAGAAGCTTATCTGAATTAATAAGAATGGGGTTATTGGAGTAAACCCATTACATCCTTTTGCTTTATAATCTAGGATTCCTAACCTTGGAATGAAAGTCAAATGACGTCATTTGCGATCAAACAGACTGTTCAACAAACCGGCTAACAGCTTCAGGAAAGAAGTTTTTTAAACGCATGAAATCTCTTTTTTCGCTGAGATGCTGGAATTTCTAGGAGATTCCAATTTAATCCATCCAAAAGTCACCTATTCGGTGGGCATCAAAATACAAATACCTTTAAATACCAATGAACCAAGCCATTTAAAATTTAGGTTCTGGTCTTTATACAATCCAGTTTCGTTAAAGAGCAATTGAGATCGGATGAAGATATTACTTACAGTGATCTAACGAAAATATTGACTATCATAACGCAGATATGTATATTTAAAAAGTTAACAACCAATACATTATAAGAAGTCAACCAAATGTCACTTTCCAAAGAAGACAAGTCTGTAATTCACCAGTTTAAAGAGGAAAAGGATATGTCAGAGTTCAGAATAAACGAATTACAGAAACAACTGGATTCATCTGTTCTCTCCGTGTATTGGGAACTCAAAGTATTGCTAGGTATAGGAATCAGCTTTTTTTCGATAGGCATTCTCAATATCATAATTGATCATTTTGACCACTATCTAAAATGGATTCTTGTTACTATTTTACTTATCGCTTTCTTATCCACCTCCTATTATTGCTTTACTAGAAAAGAGCCTTTTTCGTGGGGGAAAATAGAACAAAAGGCACGTTTCTTTGACTTAGTACTCGTTGCTTGCACTACGTTTTTTCTATCTCTGGAAGGTTATGTGCAATATGAATTCAAGATTTTTGGAAATCGCTATGACGATATTGCGATAATCACCACATTATTCTATTTTTTTTGCGCCTATTATTTTGATAGCCGTGTAATACTTACAAAAGGGCTTATTGCATTTACCGCATGGTTCTCCATAGCTTTTGATATATTTTCATGGGAGAATCCAAATGTATTTATGCAGGATATTCCAGTTGCGGAAAGCACATTAATTGGTGTCGGATTCCTAATTGTTGGTTATTTAACTAGTTGGAAAAATTGGAAAAAGCATTTCAAAAAGACGTATTTAATATTTGCTACACAACTTATCATGTTGGCTCTAACCGCTAATTTGGTCTATCAAGAAAATCCCAACATTCTATACTTTGGACTTATTATTGTTGGGAGTATTGTCTTTTTAGCGTTGTCAAGAAAAGAAAAAAGTCCCATCGTATCAACTACCACAATCATATATCTATATGTCGCCATGACTACGTACTTCAAGGTTTTTAAATGGAAAAATGAATATGCAACATCCCTATATCTTATTTGTACCGCATTCATCGTCATTGCATATTTTTTAGTTAAAAGAAATAGACATGATCAATCTTAAATACCCCGGTAATCAATCGTCTCTTAAACGTCTTGTTGAAAGAAAGGTAAAGCAATGGAGCGATATCGATTACATTACAGCTACCGAAGCCAGTAATCTTAATGAAAAGTACTCGGATAAAAGGAAGTCTACAAATCTATCCATAAGAACCTTATTATTTTCTGCTACCACAGTTTTTCTCTTGGGGGGAACATATTTGATTGGTTTACTTATAACAGAACTTAATCCTACTGCACTATTTGTTATAGGAACTGGCACCCTGTTCATTTACGAAGTCTACATTGGAAAAAGGTACAACCAAGCTGGTATGGATAAAGCCCTTATCTTGATAGGGGGTTTATTTTTGATAGCTTCCATCCTTTGGATATTTAATGAAAATAAAATCCAAAATCCAATCCAATTTTTGATAGTAGCATTAGTAGCATGGGTCATAGCAATTCGGTACCACAACTATATCGCCATTTATTCCGCTTTCGTGCTGCTACAGACTTGTCTATTTGAGTATATTCGAATGAGTTTCTCCTTTGAAGTATTCATCATTACATCCATAGTAAGTACATTATGTTTTGCGTTGTATTTCTCAAAAAGGCGTGAAGAGATACCTCCTTTTTCGTTAAGGTGGAACGAAACCTTGGAGGTATTCTTTCTACTAATGGTTATGGCGTTCTTAAATCCCATACTACAAGAAAGTCTTTATACTATTTTCAAAAATGAGAACCATGGTGATTCAATTGCCTATTTTAATACATATGCCCTTGTATTGATGATTTTACTTAAGGCGATATTCGCAACAGTCCTTATGGTTTTGGGTGTTTTACGGCAAGTTAGAGCCTATTTAATTGTAGCGATGTGTACACTATTTGTTGGATTGCTTACCACTTGGTATTATTTCTTCCAAGAATTGAACGAAAATATGATTTATACTATTAGTGGTATGATCATCATTTTTCTAGGTCTGTTTCTAAATTACTATTTAGCAACACCTAAATGGAAATTGACCTCACGAAAGATTTCACATCAAAATAATCTTGCCCATGTATTTGAAAAAGTTGAAAAAATCACTAAAAAAATGGAGCTAAATTAGTACTGCTAAAAAAGTCCACAATTTCTAATTCTGTTTAAGTCTTGCTTCAGTGGCAATGCTTTCTAGGACAACTATTTTAAATAATTCTATTTTACGTGGTTCTAACTTAAAAACCACATCATGTATTTAAACGACTTCTTGTCTCATTGTAAAACGGAAAAAAAACTAAGTGAAAAAACAATTGAGGCTTACACGTCAGATCTCAAACAATTCAAAAAATATATCAAAGACGAATTTGATATCCAGGATTTTAGATCAATTCAAAAAGAACATATTAAGAAGCATTTGGCTCACATCAATAAATATGCTCCCAGAACGGTCAAAAGAAAAATAGCAACCCTTAAGGTTTTCTATAGCCATCTCTTATATGAAGATTGCATTTCAGAAAATCCATTTGACAAAATACGGATTAACATAAGGGTCCAAAAGTCACTTCCCTCTGTGTTGTCATTAAAAGAGGTTACTGCAATACTTAGACAACTTCAATCTCAAAAATTGGCAGCTTCAAAAAGTTCAATGAGATATCGCCAAATTGTTAGAAATATAGCTATTGTAGAGTTGTTATTCGCTACGGGAATTCGCGTTTCAGAGCTTTGTTTTCTTCAAAAATCAAACATACATTCCGATTTCAGCACAATAAAAATCCTTGGTAAAGGAAATAAAGAACGTATCATTCCCATTACCAATGAGGAGACCATAACTGCTTTAAAAGACTACCATAGCTTATTTGAAGACAAAATAAAACAGAACTCTTACTTTTTTATCAATCGATTGAACCATAGGATTTCCGAACAATCTGTTCGTCATCTTATCAAAAAAATATCTCAAGAATCCGGGATTAAACGTGGTGTTACTCCGCACGTTTTCAGGCACACTTTTGCTACTCAGCTATTAGAAGCTAATATCAACATTAGATATATCCAGGAACTCTTGGGACACAGCTCCATTAACATAACCCAGATTTATACTCATGTTAGCCATCAAAGAACCTCAGAAATTCTTAAACTAAAGCATCCCCGTAATCTTATATCCTACAATTAGCTATCCGAATAACGGATAACTAATTATTATGAATTATTGATGAGTATTCTTGTATTGACTTTACATGCCGATCCTACAATACAACCTGGTGCCGAGGAAGGTGGGGGTACCCATATGTACGTAAATGAAGTTATGAACTTACTCATTTACAAACAAGTACCGGCATTATTCATTACTAGAAAAGCTTCTTTTGGACCCGCTCTTTTTGAATATGACATGGTAAGTCTAAGCCGTATTAAGATAGGCCCAGAGAAACAATGGGACAAAACCAACCTAATTAACCTTGAAAAAAAAATAAATGACTTAATTGAATCTCAAATTACAAATAGAAGTTTTCAGCCTAGTCTTATTCATTCTATTTATTGGTATTCAGGAAGAGCTGCAATGCATTTATCAAATAAACTTGAAATTCCATTTATTCATACAATTATCTCAAATGGATTAAGGAAACGTAAATCGGGGTATCTAGTTTCTAGTCAACAGATAGAAGAAGAAAAACGAATTTTTGATAATGCGTCATTACTTATCTCCATTTCGAATGAGGAAAAAAATGATGTGGTCAAATATTATGACGTAGATCCCATTAAAATAAGGGTAATTGGTAGAGGTGTCGATAACCTTTTTTTAAGTGAACTATATACGGAAAACGGTACGTTAATTCCTCGGACAAAACCAAATGTAAAATGATAGATTTGCATACACATAGTCAAATAAATAATAAGCCGCCTATAATTTATTTCGGAAGACTAACGGCTTCTAAAGGTATTGATCTGTTTCTAAGGTCTATAAAGCTTGTTGTTGAAAAGGATTTAGAAATTGCACCTAATATATGGATAGTTGGAGGGAACAATCATGAAATAGCTAAAATTAAGGAAAGTGTCGAGTGTGCAAGTATTGTAAATGAATTAGAGTCGAAGAACCTAATATTTTGGTGGGGTCATATACCTCATGAAATGTTACCTTATATTTTGGCCAAGTGTTCCATCTTTTGCTTTACTTCACAATATGAACCTGGGGGTAGAACACTCTTAGAAGCTATGGCCAGTGGGTTACCCGTAATTGCAAAACCTCACGGATTTAGTCGAGATATTATAAGAAACGGTCACAATGGATATATTGTAGAGAGTAATAATGAAAGAGATTGGGCGAATAAAATTGAATTATTATTGCGCAATCCTGAAATAAGGCAAAAAATCGGAAAAGAAGCAAAAAAAACTATAGTGGATAATTATTCAATGCAAGACTTTTTTCAGAAACACTGGCAGTGCTATTCATTATTTTTACCCTAAAATATAGTATCTTTCCCCATAAAGGTTAGAGTCATTTCTGTCAAATTCGTTATTGCCGTTCTTTTTCAACTTTTCCCAAAAGGAAACCAGTTCTGAAATATTGAAACTGTCGATTATATTTTCGATTTCTTCGTACTTGCCTAGCTTGTAATAGATTAACAGTACTGCTTTTAGAGAAGCATATCGCCTTGAAAATCCGACGCTTTGAGTAATTTCATTAGAAATCGCTGTTTTTGTTTTATTAAGATGCTGCAATACCGTCCAACCGATATTGTAAGCCTTCTTTTGGTTTTGATTTTCAAGTGCAACTTGAGCTTGATTTGTTCTAATTCTCCATAACCATCTATGATTGTTTGCCAACTCGCAGTTGGATGCCGCAAGGTCAAAATACTCTTCTGCAAGTTGGCGTTCACCTCTTTGCCAAGAAAGTACTCCTAAAATATTTTCGGCTCTAGCTTCTTCGGATAAGTCAGACTGTTCTCGGGCTTTCTGTAAAGCTAGTTTCAAATGCTCATTTGCTGAATCATACTTTTTCAAATAGAAATAGACCATGCCAAAATCGACCATTAAGTGAATATCATCTTTTTTGGACAGGCTATCCCTTATAAACTCATAGCGTTGAAGTGACTTTTTTGGATTGGATGTAAGATAGTAAGCTGCTTCATTCGAATACTTTTGATGCTTCACTCTCTCTGATAGTGTTTTCCGGTAAAATGAATCAAAAAAAATCAATGAATCATCTTTTTTTCCAACATGTTTCAGATTAATACCATACTGGGATATGATATTGTCAATTAAAGCTGAAGGAACATCAGGACTATTATCTAACTGTTCCAAGGCTTCTTCATAAGCTTGCTTTGCATACCAGAAATTCTCTTCCTTAGTTTCTTTGAGACCAATAAAATATAGCCTTGTTAATTGTTGGACTGAATTAAGGCATTGAATGTCGTTTAGCCTTTTCAACAAACCGAAAAGACTTTTGGATTTTCTTCTAGAAAGTAAATTGTACCTATTGTAAAGGGGAAATATCCTAAAAATTATGTCAGCTATTGTTTCATTACGACTAACGTCTCCAATTACAGGAATTTTGGGAATCAAAAAACATTCTAATGCTTTTTCAAAATAAATAATTGATTTGAACCCGTCTACTAAAAGATTCTTCTTTGCATATTTTAAAAAACATTCATGGGCCTTATCCAATTGACCTGAATGTTCAAATAATGTTCCCAAGATATCGTCCTGGATGTTGTTGATTAAATTTTCTTTTTTCAGAAAAGACAATAGAGTTGTTGACTGAATGTTAAGTTCTTGGATAGGATTCCTAAGTCCACCTTTTAGATTTTCATAATATAAATCATGATTAAAACTTATAATGAAGCCATCTGTAGTCAGGTTAGTATAAAAAAGATCTGAACTAGCTAAAGCCACGTAGTCAATATTGGGAAAAATTCTCCGGAAAATACTCTCAGGTAATTGATTGTTGAAAAGGAACGTTACTTGTGCTATTCTTCTCAATAATTGGTCTCCAAACAATCTTTTAAGGCGAGAAACGACCAAATATTCAATTTGGGCGCTTTCTGTAATAAAACTATCTGAATAATTTCCACCAAGAACCCAAAAACCATCGTCTTTAGACATTATTATCCTTTCGGATTTTAAAAAATCCACAATCAACTTAATAAAGAGGGGAGAGTCAAAAGAAACACTTTCTATTAATTGTGTAAAACTTTTGCTAACACCAGGGGCTAGTAACTGAATAAAGTGAAATCTATCTTCCTTATTCAGTTTTGGCATAACCATTCTTACAAAATGATTGCTATCAATAATGTCATCTAAAACCTCTAACCAGTCAGCCTCTAAATTCTTAATCCTTATGGATTCGTCACGCGTCAATACAAGCACCGGAATCTGAGATTGTTTCAAAAAGATGAAAAGATTCTTTAAAAATGTTACAACATTCCGAGAAGCCTTATGAAAATTATCAACAATCATAAGTGAAGGCTTTCTTGTTGTAATGTTTTTAAAAAGCTTTAATAATAACTTGAGACATAAGTAATCTGTAATTTCATCATAAGTCTTATCTTCTTGAACAAGGCTGATAACTTTAGTAGCCACAAAACTATCAATCGCATAATAGCTGGAAAGATACTCCAGGACTGCCTCCCTATCCTGTAAATACTTAAAATAATCAATTCCGATTATCTCTATAATGATTGCTCGAGTTAATGATTGGACAGTATGGTTTTCGATATCTATAAAAATGACGTTTTTATCAGATTCGTAGAATACTCTAGCAATATGATGAGAAAAGAATGTTTTTCCCTGTCCTGCACCACCTTTAATTACAACTATATTACCAGATTCCAATAGTGTAATGGTCTGTCGAAACAAGTCCTTTCGATTAATCCCTAACAGCTCGTAGTTTGGATTACCTTCAATTTGATTCTTTGGTATTACAAAAGACATCCTTGCTTTTGAAAGTGATAGGGTTTCTTTTGAATCAATAATAGAAGAAAGGTCTAAAGCTCTGCGTTCAAGGTTTATCTCATTATTACTCAGGCTTCCGGCTTTGCTATTCTTAGTAATTTTCCCGCGTTCAACAATCAAATTGACCTTATATTCTATTTTAGGTGGACGAGTAGGCAAATTATCGAGTAGATTTTTAGCGAACTCTATTAGTTCAAGCTTACTTAATTTACTTATCTCTAACTTCTGTTCTTGAATTGACTCAAAATGTTTTTGTAAAAGATTCCTGTATCGATAACCATCAATCAATTCAATTTGAAGTCCAGTCCTTACTTGAAAAATGAGCAATTGCTCGATAGCCTGTTGGGTAAAGAATTGATTAGTAACAAAAAATACACTATGTACACTTGAGTTTGAAGCAATAATAACATTTCCCCCTATGTCTCCTAAATCGACGTTGTTCTCTTGACGGTACTTTGCTTCTACCCAAGCTGTGATTTTTAAACGATTGAGCACATCCGAAGAAATCAGCCTTTCGATTATCGCATCTTTACCCCCATCTTTAATGGCTCTCGTGAATTCAAATTCATTTTCTTCCAACCCATAAGTAAGCTTTAACAACAAACCTGTAAGTTTTTCAAACTTATACCATCCCTGAGCCCTATTTACATTTAAATCAGTGATATTGTATTATAATAATTAGTTATCTGTTGTTGAATATAAAAATATTGAAGAAACCAGAACCTACATCACTTAGTGGTTGTTTTGAAAACAAAACTTTCCTTTGCTTTTCATTAAACTGTACTTCATTGCCTCCATACTTGCTCAAAAATGAAGTACTGCAAGCTAAAATCAGAAAGGATTTTGGCTTCATAATATTTGGTAGGTTTAGTTTTTTTGGGTAGAAAGGAAAAATAGAAATTTAAAACCAAAACCTATTACACAAAACCCTTGGAAAAACCGGGGTTTTTCCACAAAACAGGTTACGTTTTATAAAGTGGCTTATTTGTTGAGCAAAAAAAGAATGGAATACAAACTACAATAAATCCAACGCTTGACAATTTAGGTTCGGAAGTTCATACTTACAACCTTACTTCCGAAAACATAAATGGTATATCCAATTCAGCCAATCGACCTTGATAGTATTCACTATCCACTACATTGCGGCACTTGCGTTCAATTCTTTTTTAAAAAGAGCATAAAAGGCTTTGGCCATGCCACTGTATTGGCTCTCGGGCAGCATGTACCCTTCCAATTGCAGCCTGTTCCTTTTCAAACCCTTTCTCGCAATTTCTTTTTGAGCATCGGACACATCTACATTTAGTGAATACAGTGCATCAACGAAAGCAGCGCATATTGTTTGTATCTGTTTCAAAACGATTAATCGGGTATAGACAAGATCTCCTCTATTTAGACCATAAATCTGTATAGATTTTTCACCCTTTTCGTCCTGTCCCTGATCAGATTGCTTAGGTCGTAAAAAAGGTACAATCGTCGTACAAAGCCAAATGGGTTCGTCATGATCTCTATCAAAATACCATTCCAGATGGTTCTCCGGATCGACCCTACAGGGATCGATCAACAGGGGTTCCTCTACTTTGCCGGTATCATCTTCGGAATCAAGGTATACCTGGTCCTTGGTTGGAAAATAATTGGATTTCCCCATGCTTTCCTTCGGAATCGTATTAAAGATGATCTCTTTGATCTGCTCTATACTCGCTCCATGTGGAATTGCGTGTTGCTTCCGCTTTTGGTTACAGGAAATGCAACTGGGAAGCAGATTATCCCATTTCGCCGCAAGCCACCAATATCTAGGGGTGTCTGGGTCTGGAGCATCCTTAACCCCTCCCTTGGGCCTATAATGTTCAACGTTCAATGCTCCAGCAGCAGCATAAAATGTCTCGCAGTATGCGCACTTTTTATGGAACAAGCGATTCAGTGCCAATTTGACCTTGGGTTGCCTATAATTACCAAAGTCAAATGCCTTTTTGGGTAGGGGAACTTGGGCGTAGTAGTTAAGGGCCTTGCCATATTCATTTTTTGCGGTTAGTACCGCCTCCAAATCAGTAGGACACTCTGGACGTTGCACAAAAATCATGATTAAAGGTCTTCAGGTTTTTTGTTGAGAATATCCAAGGCTTCTTTGAATACATCGTCATTGATATTCGACAAATCGGCTATCCTGGTCCTTTTGTCCTCGATTGTCCTTAGTGCCGCTTTATAGCCAATCTCCTCCAAGGGATTCCTGCCAATGACCATTTCACTTTCTATCTGATCGCGGAATTCCTTCAGTTGTTGGTCGTTGTCCGAAGTGTTTGTGCTAGCGGCCAGATTCGCATATCGGATCATGTTAATCTCCACTTCCGGGTCCAGGGCGCTGAACAGACCAAAATAAGGCGAGGTCAGAATCTGTTCCACACGTAACCCTTCAATGGGCGGCAAATCCTTCAACGACTCAATTTTGCTGTCTTCGTTTCGTTGCAAAACCACCACCTCATCGTTTCTCATGCCCTTGAGACACAAGGGATCATGGGTGGTAAACACAAACTGCACCATGGGCATGGCCTTGCGAAGCCCGCTGACAATCTGCATTTTCCAACGAGGGTGCAAATGGGTCTCTATTTCATCGATAAGGACAACGCCATGGGCATGCTCCAGATTGGTGTTGTATTCCAATAGCACGCGCATGACATTGAGACTCAAGGTTATTATCGTCTTGTATCCTTCACTTAGGTAGCTTAGGTCCAAGGTTTGTCCAAAAAGTTCAAAACCGATAGTTCCTTCATCTTTATTTCGGGTCATGACCGTATCCTGGTCCAAGGGAATCAACAGCAGATCCTTCATCGCGCGGGCAACTGCATTGAACTTATAAGCCGGGGCATTGACCAGCCATTTTCTCAGATCGGGTATCCCCTTGGAAGGGTCAAACAGTGTCTGGACCTGGATGTGACGTTGTCTGTAACGCCTGATATTCGTTACAAAGCGATGGGCGCCAAAGGCAATGACCGGGATTTCATGGGAATCCCTTTCTTTCCAATAGGCCTTTCTGCTACTGACACCGAATTCCCAATGATCCGTCCCGTCCTTGGGGTTGAAATGTATGCTTACCCTAGGTTTGGCAGTGGGCCTGCCAAATGGAAGAAGGGATTGGGGATCCAGTTTCAAGGCCTTCCCATGGTTCTCTCTCAGCAAGCACAGGGTAATGGCCTCAAGAATGGTGCTCTTTCCCGTGGCATTTTCACCCAAAAGCATCAAGCAAGGGGCGCTGTCCTGTCCGGTATGGCTTGGAAATGAGATTTTCAGGTCCTCAAGCGCCTTATAATCTGTTAATTCCACAGAAGATATCAATCTAATCTTCGGAGGTATGACTTGATTTTGGGAAATCAGTTCAGGTTCCATAGCCTTCTCCAAACCCATCAATGAAGTCAGTTCTTGAATTGAAGCGGGGACAATATCCCCTTCCCATATGTGTTTCATCAAGTCGGAGATCGTGTCCATGGTCCCTATTTTCGTGACCAACGGAACGAGCAAGGTCATTCCCGCTGTGCGTGAAACCGCCACAAACGGTTGCTTTTGGTCCATAAGCTTGGCAAACCTGGCCAGGGTCCTAACGTTGTCCTCCCATTTCAACGCCGTTTGCAATTGGGACATGACACTTTCCCAACGTTTTTTTCTCAATCGAACCAAGTTTTTCCTGTTTAGGCTAAGCAGTTCAATGGTCTTTTCCCCTCGTTCGCTCTTTGCCTTTACCGTACCGTCTCTAAGAAATTTCAGATGGGCAGATATCTTCCTGTCAAAACAGGGATCCAAAATGGCGTCCTTTTCCACCTTTCGGCAACCTTCGACCGATTCCTGAAAATTCGCATACCTCTTCAGTGGGAAGTAATTGAATTTGGCGCTATTGCATTCAGGGCATGATGGGAGTAGATTTTCCCATTCATTGATCAGCCATGAATAATAGAGATGCCTTAGACCGGCAATGGAATCGGTGGCCAATTGTTTGGGCCTGAAATGATCCACAGTGAGATACAACTTATCGGTCAGGGGTTGTTCGCAATAGGAGCATTTTCCGTGGAAAAGGGAGCGTAGGGCTTCTTTGACTTCTTTTGAATTGTATAAGACCCTAAAGCCTTTGACCCGTTTTTGTTTTAAAATGGACTCATCCTTGGCAAGGTTACTCAATAGTTGGCGCTGGGCATCCTCAAAAACCTCATCGGAAAGTGAAATAGGGCGTTCTACGGTGTTCCGGTCTACATAAATCATGGTCTAGGAAATGTTTAAATAGGATTTAGGATTGCTTCGGGCAATCAAGTCAAATTCCTCCTCAGATAATAAGGCCTGTGTTTGTCCCAACAAGTCCTTTTCGGTCTTGTGGCTACGAACCATATAAAAATCTGTTCCGTAGAGTATCCGACTTCCTAGGGGATGCTTGGGCAAATCCAATTTCACATGGGAAAGGTGTGGTGGCGTTGTCTTAACTTCTCCCCGATTATGACCAAGGGTTTGCTTTAACAATGGGAATATGGATTCATCGTGCAGCATGTAACTGATGTCCGCATAAACATTGGGATATTGAAGCATCAAACTTGTAATCATGGTATACCAGTCCATCTCTTCCCATGCTGCTCTTGCATTATACCAGGAAAGCTCCGAAGAATCAACCTTATGTGCCAGAGCGGATCCAAATGCCGGTCTCTTGAATAATTGGTTACTATGTGGATTACGATCGGCAACAAGGTACTTCTTCCATTCGGCCAATCCACCATAGTGGCCAAAACAGATTTTTAGTTCACTTAAATTGTTCTTTAAACCTTCAGTTGCCCAAGGCTCTCCAAAAAGTTTTATCAGATTCTGTTTTTGTTCCTGTGTCACATTCTTATCAACATGATAATTATTCAGAAGTTGTTGAAAGAGTTCCGGATGTAACAAGCAAAGGAAATTTAAGGGATGGGTAAAGTAACGTTGATAATTTCTGGACCTAGTGGCGGATAAACGCAATTTTTTGGTAGCACTATTGCCCATGTAGTAGACCGGGTGTCTGTTCCAACTACGTTTTTTCCAGCCCCGGTAAAATATGGTGCCCGTGGTGCAATGCGTCATAATAGGTATCTTGTGGTCCACGGCATACTTCCATAGTGGCAACAATTCAATATCAAAAGGATAATAACCTAAAGCTGGATAAATCTTAAATCCTGAAAACTTGAGCTTTGAATCTTCGGGCTCCAAATAACGTTTAAGCCAGCAATCTTTTAATTCGACTTTGCCCTCTTCCGTAATATTGAAATCAAAATAAGGTTTGAGCTGTTTTGGATTGTTGGCTGTATTTTTTTGATCCTGCCTAAGGCGCTGTGGATGAAGAAAAACAAAGGGGTGTATTTCATCGCCTCGGGTTTCCTTGAGATCCCTGAGTTTCTCCATTTGTAAAAGATAGTTTTGCTTATTTAACAGTAATCTATTTTTCGAATATGGCCCATACCCTTCAACATCACCACCTCTTAAATCTTTGAGTTCATTCTTATATTCTTTGGGTCTTGCAACCAGTCCGCCGGCTTTCATAAATTTCATATCCATTGGTAGCACCACGAATTGGGTCCCTGTAGGATACTGATCTTTAAGCCTGTCCAGAATATCGAATTGATTCTTGTATTTGGCAAATTCGGCCATTTGAAGGTATCGCACAAAAAGAGCACGATTAAATTTCCCAGGCAGTTTGACAATCTTTCGTAATATGGAATAGGCCAGATTTCGCGTGACCTTTAAAAAAAACAACACTATGAGTATGAATATTATTTGGTGCAAGAGCTCTGGTAGAAGATTGAGTGTTACAGTCTCCAATAGTTCCAAAAACCCATTTACCGATTGGAGTTTTGGGTAATCTCCTAATCTCAGTTTCTTGTCAAACCAACACAAAACAATGAACAAAGTGGGCAATACCAACATAAACTGAATAACCTCTGCAATTCTGGGTACAATAGGAAAAAAAGTATACTTGTCATACAGCCATTTTCGTAACTGTTTTATTTGGTACGTTATTTTGTCCACAACGGTTCCGCGATTAGGATCCGGCCATCGTATAGGCATTACAATATAGCGCATCACCCAGATAAACACCTTAAGATGTGCCACCCAACTAATCAGAGGAGGCAGTATGCCCTTCCCTAACAATGGTGGTACATAATCCCCAGTGAATATATGCGCATGACAATTGATCAGAGGCTTCTTCTTTCCGGTGTTATTTGCCATCACTGTTTATCTTTATCTGAATTAAACTTATTTACGAAAGAAGTCAGGTTCGTAGCATATCCCACGAAGACCTGAGGAAATATAGAACTTGTTGGGGTATGATAAGTAGCCGCCAATCGAGCATAAATTCCTCCAGTGCGTTTATTTTGATCGGTAAGCCAGTAAAAGTTGGCCGTAACTCCCAGCAAATTATGCTTGAATAAAAAGTCTTGGCTTTCATCGTTTACTAAAATTTCGTTAGCAAAATCCCTTCCATTAATCTCTTGAGAATCATTAAAAGTGAAGTTCTCCAAAGAGAAAGTGATATCGGCACCAAAATTAGTTTGAGGTCTGAATTCAAAGTTAATATATGGACCATAAGTTAAAGAAAAAACCTGACCCTCAGTTATATTATCTCCTGCTTCTGCCTCTAAGGTATTTCTAAATCCTGTTCTATAGAATGCACCGCTAAATCCCAACGAAGTGTTCAAAAACCACCCTTTGGATTCATAGGTAATAATATCTAAGGCAATCCTCGCATTTAAATTATTCTTACGGAGTAAATCAAAATGGTTTACTTCATCTCCATCAGTAAATCCAATAAATCGCGATTCATCATCAAAACTGTTGTTTAATGCAATATTTGCTGTGGTCAAGAATTGTCTTGTGGCCGTCCACTTTCTAGAGTTTTTTTGGTTCATCGGAATCAGAAGTGAAGCTTGAGCATTCAATAAGGAGTTGCTATTCTCTGAATTGACTCCTAACAGATCGGAATAAACTACTCCAGTAAAAAAGTCAAAAAAGCGTCGTTGAATAATAGCTTTTCTTGTTTTGGATTCATCTTGGGTATTTAATGTCACTTCTGTGTTGGCAACCGAGTAGTTAAACCCATTGTTGTTAACATAATCAAAAACATCATTAATGGCTACTACGATGCTCTCTTTTCCTTTTGTTTTCGCCGCAAGTTCATAGGTGTTTGTTTTAGTCCGGTCCTTTCGATCTGGTCTATAAAAATTGAAAGCTCTAATAGGGATGCTATATTCATTATTTAAAAAAGTAAGCTTCTCTTCCGTACCATTTGAATGATATACCGCTTGAATGAAAATAGTGGTCGCCTTGTTGTTAAAAAAATGCACAAATGCCTCTTTAATTTCAAGCTTTTCCGATTTATCTTCAAGAAAGTTCTTTATCTGACCTTCTCTTCCGTCAGTAACTCTTTTAAAAGGGACATCCTTATTTAACATTAAAGTTCCGGACGAAACAGTTGTTCCTTTATCTACGGTTGCAAGAAGTACTTGCCCTTCTGATTGTTCATTTTCATCTTCATAATCTTCTTCTGTTTCCCGTTCTTCGGTTTCTGGTTTGGCTTCCTCCTCCACTTTCTTAAATCTGTCACACAACAACCCTACATTATAGATATCTGCCTCCATCATGGTAATTTCCTGTTTTGCTACCAAATAATCATAAAAGGGTCCAGCAACGCTACAGGCTGTAAATATGTCTTGCTTATCAGTATCAGAAAGCCGATTGTAGTTTTCCATGGCATCGCTGATCTTCTTGTGATAATTCATTAATTCTTTAAGTCTTGTTGAATCTTTAACCTCTTGGCCATAGGAAAAGATAAAAACCAAAAGCGCAATGCTTATCATAAAATTTTTCATTGGTTGGTGTTTTTTAATTTTAACTACTGACATCTAAAGAATTATTTTATTCCCTAGTTATCTGTAAACTAACCATATTACCCCTCGGCATACCATCCCCATTCATAGGGATTTTCCTTCTTAATCTACGTTCTATAAGCATCTAGCAATAAAAAAAGGAGCTGGTGCTCCTTACAATTGACCAATTCGAAATAATGAAAACTAAAACTCATACTTCTTCTCCACCGCATAGCGCAGCAATTCCCCTGCTCCGCTTAGCCCCAGTTTCCGTATCATATTTTTACGATGGGTATCCACCGTACTTTTACCAATAAAGAGTTCATCTGCTATTTGATGGGAAGTACGGCCCTTGGCAATGAGTTGAAGGATTTCCTGTTCCCGGGAGGAAAGAACACTTTTAGAGCTGTTTTTTTCTGCATTGGGGAGGTGGATTTTTTTGTCGTAATAGGCTTTTCCTGAGGCCACTT
Organism: Muricauda sp. SCSIO 64092; assembly: GCF_023016285.1. Taxonomy (GTDB): domain Bacteria; phylum Bacteroidota; class Bacteroidia; order Flavobacteriales; family Flavobacteriaceae; genus Croceivirga. The sequence goes on along the minus strand of NZ_CP095413.1, from coordinate 3,761,312 downwards.
CCCTTATGGCTTCCAAAACCACCTCCAAACTACTGTTCTTTAAGATATAGCCACGAGCACCTGCTGCCAACATCTGTTGTACAGCCTGTTCCTGATCGAACATGGTGAAGGCTATTACTTTGGTATAAGGGAGTTCCTTCAAAATGGTTTTGGTGGCTTCAATACCGTCCAATTTGGGCATACGGATATCACAAAGCACCACTTTGGGTTGTTTTAACCGTACTAATTTGAGCAATTCTTTGCCATTGTTGGCATGGCCGATAATGCTAATATCATCCTCATATTTGATATAAGAACGGATACCATCAATTAGGGCTTGATGGTCCTCGGCTATGGCTACCGTTATCATACCGGTATATCGATTAAGATGGATGTTCCCCTTCCAATTACACTGTCTACAGTAAAATTTCCTTCCAGATGTTCCACGCGTTTTTCGATGTTGGTAAGCCCCATTCCTCTGGATTCTTTATCCAACTGCGAGCGGTCAAATCCTTTGCCGTTGTCTTCCACAATAATATTTAGATTCTCTTCGTGTTGGGTCAACTGAATATTTACTCTGGAAGCTTCAGCATGTTTTATGGCATTGGCCACCAATTCCTGTATCATTCTAAATATGGAAAGCTCCAAGGAATTTTCCATACGTTCTCCCAATCCAAAATCTTCTACAGTGACCTCCATGGCATTGGTCTCCCCAATAGTTTTGGCCATTTTTTTTAGGGCCGACAACAAACCTTGGTCACTCATCACTCCAGAGTTTTTGCTGTGAGCCATACTCCGTACTTTCTGATAAGCTTCTTCCAAAAGTTTTTGTGCACGTCGCAAGGCGGGGTCTTGCTCAGAAATATTTGCATGATCGAAATGCAATTTTATCGTGGCCATCAAACTCCCCAAATCGTCATGAAGCTCTCCAGCCACTTTTTGTCGTTCTTTTTCCTGTCCGGCAATCATGGCATCAATACTGACCAATTCTTGCTCTTTAAGAAGATTTTCTACTCGTTGCTGCTTTAATTGGACTTCTTGTTCCGCTAACAGTCTTTTCTTAATGGTATTCTTTTGTAGAAGAACTGTGATACCTGTTCCTAAAAGGATTACTATGCCTGCTGCAATGAGCCAATTTCGGTTGGTTTTTGCTTTGTTAGATATTAAAAGATTTTGATTTTTAAGTTCAATATTTTGTCTTTCCTTTTTATCTGCTTGCAACTTGGAAATCTTAGCTAAATTCTGCCGCTGGTTCAAGTAATTCTCATAGTCAAAATACTCTGCTTTGTAGAAATAAGTACTATCAAATAACCCTCTTAACTGAAAACTCTTCCATTTGTGATGTAAATAAAATTTTTTCAACAACTTAAAAGAATACCCCCTAGTAGTATCTATATTTATAAAGGAAAATAGTGTTTCAACTCTATCTACTTCATTTAATTTCAACCTGAAATTAATCTCATTTAAGCTTGCTGCTTGGAAACGTTCAATATCTAAAAAGTGTTTTGACCTTTTAAATATATCTTTTGCCATTCCAATTAAAATGAAAGCGCTGTCCCTTTGTCGGGTGTAATGAAAGAAATATGTTGCCTTAGTTAGTAAAAACTTTCCATATAAAGATCTAAAATTAGGTCTTAGAATTTTCTGCTCATAGCTTTTTAGTACTTCATCCTCAAAACGCAATTCCAAGGTGGGATAGAATCTTTGTTTTAATCGAAATTCATAATAGGCATAACTTGCTTGTTCAAAGTAATCGACTTGATAATTCTTATAAACATTGAGAAAATAGGTGTATGTTTTATCATTTATTGTTTTAGAAAAGTTATTATATACTTCTAAAATGCGTCTTAAAGACTCACATGCAAATGCAACATCCTTAATCTCTAATGAGATTTCCAAAACTTCATTAAACTCTTTAATTGCATTAATTTCATCTCCATCTGTATAAAACATTAACATGCCTTGATACAAATGGTGTAGAATTTTGGAATAGGCATTGTTCTCTCTACTATAAAATTCTTTTTCAACAGCTTTACCTTTAAGATGCACCCAATAATATTGATAAACTTGTTTTTTTATCGATTCTGTTAAATCAGAATCTTTCAATAATTGATGAGCTTTCTCATATTCACGAAACTTAAGAAAATTCATAATTAAACTTAAGCTTTCCTTTTTATTGGAAATACACGACAAAGAAAATCCTAAACAAAAAATGATAGTACATAAACACCTTATCATATGATAATCTCCGATCTCTTGGCATCACAAGTAGGACTGTTCTTCGTTCCTAAAAATAATCCTGGCTTATTGCCTTTCTCGCTCAAATTCACCGGTCTGCCTTCTATTACATTTACTCGATATCTATCATAGTTACCTCCTGTTGTAACACTCGTATCTGTGTCTTCATCATCTTTTCGATAGTAAACATGCTGAATGTTATCTCCCTCCCTAAAAAGAAACAATGGATGCAAAAATTTACTACTTGAAACATCATCAGGATCAAAAATATCCTTTGGGGGATCGTAGTAATCTACCTCGGTTTCAAATTTGATTCTTTCGCCAAACTCATTTCCAAAATTTAGTTGAATTATAGGTGATTCCTGATTTTCATTATAAAAAGGCTTAACAGAAACATGTATTCTGAAAGAGTAACCAAGTGCCTCAGTGTTAGCTAAACCAATCTCAGTTTTTAAATATTTCTCCACATTTTTACATTCATTTTCTCCGCAATAAAGCCCCATTGTTATACTACCTCGCCAATTTTGAAGAAAAAATTGACAAGGTGCTACCCATGTATCCTCAATCTTTTGGGGTTCCTCGAGAAATTTTATGTAAATCATATAAAAAGTCCCTATGTACTCAGTTGCCAAGATGGGTTGCCAATCATTGATTTTTGAAGGTTTAATATTAAATCTAAGATTCTCGTGCATAATTTTATTAATTTTTAGTTATTAAAAACGATTGTATGTGGTGGTTCAATTGAACTAATTTTATTCTTGAAATCCTCATATGATTGCCATTTAAGCTCCAAGTCATAATCTCGGGGAGAATAAACAGGCAATATCATTTTTTTTCCGTTGTTTGCCGTATGCATGTAAGCTTGAACAGAATGAGAATTGAGAAAAACCAATGAATCAGCTTTGTAATCACTTTCATTAGTGAAAATAGCTTTATCGACTGAATCATTAATTGGTATAGCTTTGCTTGGTTCATAAGGACGCGTTGTCAGCTTACAAGACTTGTTAATATGGCGCTCCATAAGCACAATATCTTTAAAGGCCGATGTACTATTGTCAACCAAGCGAAAATAATTTGATTTTGGCTCGCCCCTGATAATATCATATGTTGTGATGAAATCTATTTCATGTATCGGTAAACTGAAATCGAGTCTGAAATTGCTATTGTTCTCTATATTATAAGTTTTTAACAATTCTTCTTTTGTAAAACTTTCTTTTACCATTTTTACATCATAGAAAGGCCCAGGAACGAGCCAATATTTTACCGGCTCATATTTTCCTTGATATAGAAATGCATCTTTAGAGAATTTCTCATATCTCCTTGATCCTCCGTTTCCTGGATCAAAAAACAGTAGATATCTCGTATCGCTGCATTTTGCATAACCACTTACCAAAACTAAATGGCCATTATTTTTATCCATCTTTAATCCTACAAGAATAGGACTATGATTTTCATTTAACCATTTCTCTATAAAATCAAAGTCGATTTTACCTTCATACAATTCTAAATCAATATCGTAGTTGTCATATGTATCTATCAAGCAACTTTCGTGAATCGCAATATTGTCAGATGAATTTTGAGTCTCATAAGTTTTGTAACATGTATCATTTTTATAATCTACAACAAGTTCACGAATAGATGGAATTTGACTGCCTCGACTTCGAAGATGAATAAACATTTGTAAACAGGCGGCCCAACATAATCTAGAATTTTCGGGTAAGTCGTATAATTTCAAATTCTTTAAGGCATGATATTCAGTAGTTGGCATTGCTTCAGATTTTAATTTAAACCAAATTTTAATATTAAATATTTAGCATCCCATCCCCATTCCTAGGGATTTTTACCAAAACAAAAAGAAAAGTAACTGGAAGAAAATCTGAAGCTCTTGAAATTAACAAACCAATCTTAGATTTTGCTGTAGATTCCCCTTAGAAAAACTGGGGTTTTTCCTCAATTTTAAATTCAACTTGAGAAAAGTCAACTATTCTGTAAGCTTGTTTCTTGAAAAGATCAGAAAACCCTTATTTATTCGGGTTTTAAGAGGCAGGTTCTAGTCCCTCCGGCTTTTCTCCACAATCACTCACAACTGCCATATAGCAAAAACAACGAAACGCCAATAGCCGAAATTAGCCGCCAAGTGGGTTTTAACAATAAGGTCACCCTAAAACCGGCATTAAAAAAGCCTTGGTCGTGCACCCAAGGAAAACAGGCGTAAACATTTCCACTTGAATTAGGTAAAGAATTACACACCTAACCCCTTTCACATTCCCGATTGGTTTTATTTGTCAAAACATTTGTAAGGTAGGGTAGTGAGAGATTTTACCAAAAAAGGGACTTCCAGATTGGTTTTGTTCTCATTTTTTGATTTTTTGAATTAGCACTTCCTTCTTTCCTGCCCTCCTTTCCCATATGATTTACCGAACTCATTTAATCCCAACAAACAAGAACGTATAAAAAGCCTATTTTGGAAAGTATTGCCTTTTTTTGATTCTTAATGCCTTGCGGCTGGTCAGGAAAAGACAATAAGGGGAACAATTTCAGGTTCAGATGGCCCAGCATTGCCAGGGAAGGGACATTGGTAGGAAACCTACTATGCTTGATGGGTTTTCCTTTAGTTTGGAAAACGAAGTGTCAATTGCCCCTGCAAGCTACGATTGATTAAACCAAATTGAACTATTTTTTAAAACAATCATTTTCCACTAACATAATGACTTCAAGAATGCAAAAACACGAATGGCGAAAAAAGGAAAAGAACATCTACTTTCCAAAACCTATCCCAGAGCTAATAAACATTCCCGAATTTAAGTTTATTACTATAAAGGGGAAAGGTAATCCCAACAACAAATTGTTTTCAGATTGTGTGGGTGTTTTATACGCAATGTCGTATGCAATTAAGATGAACCTTAAAAAAATGGAACCGCAACCAAAGGGTTATTGTGATTACACCGTTTACCCACTGGAAGGTATTTGGGATATTAATGATGAGGCAAAAAAAGAATTCAAGGGAACTATCAACAAAGACGAATTGGTTTTTCAATTGATGATTCGGCAACCCAATTTCGTAGAAGAAGAGCTTTATTTTGAAATACTTGAATTAACTAAAAAAAGGAAACCAAATCCTTTATTGGGTAATGTTGGATTTGAGCGGATTGAAGAAGGAAAATGTGTTCAGATGCTACATTTGGGTAGTTATGACAATGAATCCGAAAGCTTTAAAATCATGGAAGAATTTATGGAAAGGGAAAACCTTAACCGGTTGTCAATGGAACATAGGGAAATCTATTTGACCGATTTTAGAAAGGTTCCTTCTGCAAAATTGAAAACGGTCTTAAGATGTAAAGTAGGTTAATTCGGTTAAAACATCGCTAATATGGTCCAATGGATAGCTATCCGGAGAATTGACATGAAGACAGATTTGTATTTGAGAATCTAAATTCGAATGTGCAAATTGAGTTTGGAGCATAAAGCTACTTTCCATTAAACTACCCTATTTGAACATTGAGGAAGCTTCCTTTGTGCTTATTTGCGAGACATCCATAATTGTGGAAAGGGCTAACCCCTGCGCTTTTCGTGTGCCGAGGGTGTCGCAAAAGGTGACAATTCACACACAATAGCCAAAAAAAGTTCAAGAACAAAATACTTCTCTTGGATGGTCACGAATGATTCGATTCGTTTTGTTTTACTAAAAAAATATTAAAACCTTCCATTGTATTATTTGGATTCACCGAATCAGAATAGTCCCGACGTCCTTCCAAACTAACTTGTAATTAATAAACAAACGAGAAGCTGGCTTAATTCCCAGTTGTAGGGAATTAGGTCCAAGGACCTGACGAATCAATCGGTATTCCAGAGAATGTATAAGAACGGCTTCCATTCTTTCGAGTGTGGGCTCTTTATTTTTCCATTTTAATAGGTCGAAATCCAATTGATTGCATGGTCCTTTTAGCCAGAAACACCAATAAATGCCCATATGGACACTTCTATAAGCCTAAATACTGTTTTTTTGATGGTCATCATCATTCAAATGGGGTTGATTTCCCTGGTCTTTTATCGTCTATTCTACAAAGGGACTTGGACATTTCAAACAGGAGAGACTTCAAAAAACCATGCAAAATCCAAATCGACTCGGATAAAATCCAAAAAAAACAGGGAAAAGTATAGTAGTTCTGGGCTTTCCAATGAATTGGTAGAGGATTTCGGGGAGAAAATGGTGCAAATTATCGAAAATGAAAAAACGTACCTCAATCCAAATCTGAAACTCTCGGATGTAGCGAAAAGGATAGGTTTATCCAATAACCAAACTTCTCAGGTAATCAATCAATCCTTTGGAAAGGACTTCAACAGTTTTATTAACGAATTTAGGATAAAAGAAGCTGCATTTTTGCTTGAACAAAATCGGCATACCTCCATAACGGAAATTATTTATCAGGTAGGCTTCAACAATAAAGTTACCTTCAATAAGGCCTTTAGAAAGAGCTTTGGGTGTACACCCAGGGAATATATGGGTAAACATTTCCACCTGAATTAAGTAAACAATTACACATCTAAACCTCTTCGGCTGCACACTTAGCTTTCTTTGAAGCACAATTGCAAAATAGGGTGGTGAAAGGCTCTCTCAAAAGATTCAAGATCACGTTTTGTTTTCATTTTTTGATCAACTATTACCTGCTTTTCCCACCCTCCTTTTTCAATTGTTCTAACTCATACATAATAACTAACAGAACTATTTTCTATGAAATCAAAGTTAACTTGGATGTTGACGCTACTTCTGGTGTTGACAATGTCTTTTTCTTTTTCTCAAGAAAAAACTATTTCGGGTAATGTAACGAACCAGGACGGTCTCGTATTACCGGGTGTTTCCATTGTGGTGTTGGGCACCACCAATGGGACACAGACCAATTTTGATGGTAATTATACCATTATCGCCAGCCAGGGGCAGGTGCTGCAGTTCAGCTACATCGGCCAGGTCACCGTAGAGAGGACGATTGGCACCGCCAATACCATCAATGTGCAGATGGAGGAGGATGTCGAATCCCTTGACGAGGTAATCGTGACCGCTTATGGTACCACTACAAAAGAGGCCTTTACGGGCTCAGCAAGCGTTTTGGGGGCCGAGGATTTGGCCATAAGGAATGTCACGTCCCCCATAGCCGCCATCGAGGGTCGGGCAACGGGGGTGCAGTTCACCTCGACCAACGGTCAGCCCGGTTCCACACCAAACATAGTGATACGTGGTGTGGGAACATTGACAGGAGATACCGATCCTTTATTCATTGTTGACGGGATTCAGTTCGAGGGCAACCTGAACACCATCAACCAGGAGGATATAGAATCCTTTACCATATTGAAGGATGCGGCCTCCACGGCACTGTACGGTTCCAGGGCTGCCAACGGAGTGGTGATCATCACCACCAAGAGCGGAACCAGAGGGGGTACACAGGTAACTGCCTCGATGCAGTACGGTCTCGTAACCAGGGCGGTTCCCCCGTTTGACAGGATCGGTCCCGAGCAATATTACGAAATCATGTGGGAAGCCCTAAAGAACTCATCGGCCGGTGGCGGCGATCCCGCCTTTGCCTCCGCGAACATATACAACCAATTGGGGTATAACCCGTTCAATGTGCCCAACGATCAGATTGTGGGGACGGACGGAAGGATAAATCCGAACGCCGAGGTTATTTATCAAAGCCTGGACTGGTTCGATGTGTTGGAGCGCACCGGTGTCAGACAGAATTACAATGTGAACGTCTCCGGTGGTGGGGAGGACCACAAGGTGTTCTTCTCGGCATCCTACCTTAATGAAGAGGGGTTTGCGGTCACATCGAGCTTTGAGCGGCTGACGGCCCGTCTGAACGCAGAGTTCGATGTCAGTGACCGCATCAAGATGGGTGGTAGTGCCAACATCACCATTGCAGAGGCCGTAGGTCCCAGTTCTGCGGGGCAAAACAGCATAGTAAACCCCTTCGGTTTTGCTAACAACGTGGGTGCGGTCTATCCCGTCTATGTGAACGATTTACAGGGGAACCTTGTAAGGGACGAGTTCGGGGAACTCGTGTTCGACAATGGAGAAGGATTCGCTGAGTTCAATATCGGCTCCAGACCCATTAACCAGGGCCGCCATGCACTCCAGGAGCTTCTCTTGAACGACGAGCGTGACCGTGATAACACCTACGGCTTCCGGTTCTTTGCGGACTGGGAGATCCTCAACGGGCTCAACCTAAGACTGAACTACGGCAGGGACATCAATGAAGAACTTGAAAAGGAGTATGAAAATGAAATTATAGGGGATGCCCAGCCGGATGGTAGGTACAGTGAGGAGCGAGCCAGGAGGGAAGTAGAGAACTTTAACCAAATCCTGACCTATGTCAAGAGTTTCGGCAACCACAACCTGGACATCACAGCTGGCCATGAGAGCTTTCGAAGGACCTTTTCACAGAATGAAGGTTTGGCCACCGTACAGACGGCGAGCGGGATCTTTGAATTTGCCAACTTCTCAAATATTGTGGATTTGGATGGACTCACCACGGAAAAAGGCCTTGAGGGGTACTTTTTGAGAACCAACTATAACTATGATAATAAGTATTATCTAAGTGCTTCGGTAAGACGGGACGGCTCATCCGTCTTCGAACGTGATTCTAGATGGGGTACTTTCTTCTCCTTAGGAGGTTCTTGGAGGATCGACCAGGAGAAGTTCATGGAGAACGTGTCCTTTGTCAATAGTTTAAAATTAAGAGCGTCTTATGGTGAAGTAGGCAACGATGCCTTGGGAAGTGTGAATACATTTGGAGTTTTTGTGGATGACTTTTTCATATCCCAGCCCAGGTTCACCATCATCTCCAATGCCGCAGCCCCTGGGGCCATATTCACGGATTTGGGCAATTCGATCTTAAGATGGGAAACGCTTGAGAACTATGATGTGGCATTGGAGTTCGCGCTGTTCGACAACTTTTTGGAGGGTACGGTGGAATATTACAGGAGGAACTCCTCCGACTTGCTCATCGACCTTCCCATAGCGCCCAGTAACGGGATAAACTCATTTCCTTCAAATACGGGGGACATGTTCAACGAGGGTTGGGAGATAGGCCTGACCACACACCTTATCAACACAGGCGACTTCAGGTGGGACCTTACCCTACAGGGGTCCACGTTCAACAACGAGATTACCAGTCTGCCGACCCCTTTCATCCAAGATGAGGCGAGATGGGCCGAAGGACGGTCCCGGTTCGATTTCTTTTTGTGGAAGATCGCTGGGGTAGATCCTGACAATGGGAATCAACTTTTTCTGATGTACGAACTGGATGAGAACGGTGAGAGCGTACCGGTGCTGGATGCCAATGGAAACCAGATGACCACTAACAACTGGCGGGAGACCGAGAGGGCCTATACCGGAGATTCTGCGGTGCCCGATCTATTGGGATCGATCGCCAACAGTTTCAGCTACAAGGGGTTCTCATTGGATGTACTGATAACCTACGGTATCGGTGGTAAGGTCCTGGACAGGGGCTATTTTGACATTATGCACAGTGGAGCCTATGGGAGGGCGCTCCATCCCGACATTATGAACGCCTGGCGGCAGCCCGGTGACATCACCAATGTGCCCAGGATGGAAAACGGGAACCCCAACCTGGTCAGGGAACTGTCAGACAGATTTTTGACGGATGCTTCGTTCTGGTCGCTCAGGAACGTGAATATTGGTTACAGTTTCAACAGGCAGATCCTGGACGTGCTCGGGCTCAACAGCCTAAGGGTCACACTGACCGGCGAGAACCTGTTTCTGAAGAGCAAGCGTACCGGCCTAGATCCCCAGTTCGAGTTTGCAGGTGCCCCTCAGGGCAACGATTTCAGCCCAGCACGATATATTTCCATGGGTCTGAACGTATCATTTTAAGTATAAACAAAAAATACAATCCTTATGTCAAACAAAATAAAATTCTTGTTGTTCACAATCCTTACAGTTACCATTACATCCTGTGATGAGGACTTTCTGGAGAGGACACCCACAGATGCCCTGGTTGCTAATGAAGTATTGGCCAACGAAACCAATTTGCAACTGATCTTAAACGGGCTGCACCGTAGCCTGTACACCCAGTCACAACTAATTTTTAGTGGGGGCAGTACACAGAGGGCAGGTAACCATTATTGGGTGCCCTTGGGCGATTTGCTGACAGGAGGTATCATCCATTCTGCAAACGCCAACAACCTGGGATGGCGTACCGAGATGCAATGGAACTCACACACCTTGCCCACATCATTCACGACCAGGATTTTGTGGCACCACAGATACAACACCATATTGGGTGCCAATGTTATTATCAATAGGATTATTGAGGGAACCGCAGATGGGAGTTTGGCAGAGACCGCGGTATTGAACGCTATCTTAGGTCAGGCGTATACGTATAGGGCCTATGCCTACCTTTCATTGGTCCAGCACTATGCCAGGGGCTATCTGATTGGAAACCCTTCCACGGACCCCGGTGTGCCTCTTTTGTTTTCTTCCGAAGCGCCATTTACCAGTGAGCCAAGATCTACGGTACAGGAAATCTATGATCAAATTGAAGCCGATTTGAATGCAGCAATCAACACCTTTGGGAATGCCAATCAGCGAGGGGGAGGAAGCATTAGTGCGGCAGCCAAATCACAACTGAATATAGATGTTGCCTACGGTCTAATGGCCAGAATGGCCCTTTCGAAAGGTGATTGGCAGGCCGCTGCGGACGCCGCGGTGACGGCACGACAAGATTATCCCTTGATGGGCGAGGATGACTGGAAGTCCGGATTCAACACCAACGAGCTTTCGGAGGTTATTTGGGGGAGCAACGTGATAGCACCGGAGACCTCATTTTTCCGTTCCTATTTTTACCTGATGAGCAACACCTTTAACGGCAGCCAAGTTAGGAACAATCCCAAAATTGCAGACCGAAGGGTGGTCGATGCCATACCTGATACCGACTATAGAAAGGACGTATTCATAATCAATGCGCCGAATACCAATACCTCTGCGGCCAACAACCAAGGAGGTTTTGGTAACGATCCAAACTTTACGGACCAGGACGCTTTCAATGCCGCAGTGGATTCATTGAATGCGGTGTACGGTATTACCACGCGTTTCAACCTACACCCCTACATGCATTTTAAGATGAAGAACAAGAACCCTGGATCCATTGATCCGGACGATGTGATTTACATGCGTTCTTCGGAGATGTATTTAATTGAGGCCGAGGCAAAAGCCATGATGGGTGACATCCTTGGTGCCCAAGAAGCTTTGAGACCATTGGGCGAAGAGCGTGATAGCGCATACGATGTCAACGCCTTCAATACGCAAGAGTCCCTGATGGACCACATTAAGTTTCAGCGGCGTGTGGAACTTTGGGGAGAAGGTTTTGGCTATACCGATCATATACGTTGGGACGAAGGGATTGACCACGATGCCAATGGTGGTTCTGGGGCTTCAGCAGTGCTTTATCAAGGGGCTTATCAGGTAGAGAGGCCTTCGGTCAATGATGAGTGGATCTTTAAGATTCCTCAGCAAGAAATCGATGCCAATCCAAATATGACCCCTTCGGACCAGAATTGATAATTGTTCGTTAGGACTCCTAGAATAAAAACTCTCCACAAATACAAACAGATTTGTGGAGGGTTTTTAGTTGGTCAAAGGCCTTAATCCTATAAGCTTTCTCCAAAAGTCAATAGATTACCATCAGGATCCAAAAGGGAAAACTCTTTTTGCCCCCAGGGTTTTAATTCCAAATGGCCATATGGATGGATACTTATCTTCTTTTCCAGTAAGAATTGGTATAGATTTTCAATACCAATGGTCCGAATATAAACCTGGCCGTAGTTTTCCTTTGGTTGAAGACCTCTAAATTCGAAAAAATGAATCTCCACGGCGTCCTTTTTTATAATTAGGTAATTATCATAATCTTCGCATTCCAAAAAGCCAAGCTTGTTTAGATAGTATACTTTTGTTTTGTCCTTACTGCGCATGGGCAATATTGGATTTACATTTGTTAGCATGTTTATGTATTTAGCTCATTCCATTGTGTCTTTTGAAATCTTACTGGATGCCAAGCTCCAATAGGTTCATTGATCATTTAGGATTCCAATCGTATAAATTAGACCAGCTTTTCCCTAAAACATCAGTCTTATGTTTTTTAGGTTGTTCTAGCTTTAACACTAGGCAGTTAATGCGTTTATCGATTATCGGCTCATGACTGTAATGCCAGCAACACGCTCCTAATCTTTACTTTTACCGATGCACTTTCCGTAATAAGGGCCTTCTGGCAGATAGTTGAAAAATCGTTTTTCAGTTCCGGAAAGAGTTTTACGATTTCCAAATAAGCCTGGTAAGCCGCTGCTTTTACAAATTTCTTGTCTGCATCAAGAAGTTCTCGAATATAGGGTTCAATCATTGCCATTTGTTTTGGGTTTTTTGGGACGTTCGGTAAAATCTGTAGCAAATGAAGTTGGGTTTCCCAATAGGTTGGTTTCCCAATTTTTTGAAATATCCTATCAACTTCCTCTTGTCCAAAATTATGACCATTGTCCATATGATGTTTGAGGAGCCAACTTGTGGCATGTTCCAATTCATTCTCCATTAAGAATAAACCAATGATTGAATTGATAAACCCACTATCACGCTCGTGCCTGGCGTAAATGCGCTTGAGGTAATCCGTATGCTTTCTGTCCCATTTTAAAAGGTCATTTCTAAGTCTTTCTTCTTCCATTTATTCCAAAATTATTTTAAAAGTCTATTCTAGAAAATGCAGTATCGTATCCTTGCAGATTCCAAGTACTACAATCCTTTGATATCAAACTGTTTTACCAAAGCTGAAATAGCTAGGCAGTAAATATTCACCAGGCCGTTGATGTAAGCGTTCAAAGTTGATTTTAGTCGTTCCACATTCACATACCGGATATTTCTATTTTTCAAGGCGGAATCTCCCGTTGGCCTATTGCCCACAAAAAAAAGTTTTTTTGAATGGAGGGAAAAATAGGGATTTGAGCCATGCCCCTCCCCTAAAAAAGGCAACATTGAACCATCCTTTAAAAGAGCAGAACCATGTTCCAAATCGCCCGTGCCCACTTTCCCAGGGAGAAAAATTTCAGGACGAAGTTCGCCCAATATGGTTTCCATGGACTTCTGCCCATAAAGGGAAAGCTGCAATAAGAAGGAACGTATACAAAAGGGAACATTTCTTGAACTTTGAACCATGCATACAGAATTTATGATTCGAAAAATAAAGTACAGCCCTAGCTTAAAACTATAGATTTCACGAATAAGGAGTACTAATTATTGGGGAAGCCTTGTTTGAGGAAATTCCTTTGTTGTTTTACAGCCATTACACCTTGCGGCCATTGGATTCAAGGTATATTTTGCCTAAATTTAAAAATAGATCAAAAACCCATAAGGACTCATCTTTACAATGGATTATCTCTTGCCCTTAAGCATTTTCTCGGGAATCGCGGTTACCACTTGTGGCTTTATTGCAACCTATATCCTGTTTGTTTCAAAAGGAAACAAATTATTGCGATTGTTGTTTGTGGGTTTGATCCTCTCAGTTGCCATTAGAATAGGAAAATCCATTATGTACTATCATTTTGACATTCCCTTGTTTGCGGTTGCCCTTGGTTATCTGGGATCAACATGTACGGGTGTTTTTTTATGGTTGTATATTAAATGTTCCAGAAATCATGATGCAGGAATTAAGGTTATGGATCTTTTCTTTTTTGTTCCTGCACTGATCGGTTTCTTTTTTATTTGGCCCTTTGAAATTCTATCGGCGAAAACAATCTACAAATTAGGAACTTCATGGTCTTTTATATGCACATCATTTGGGTTCTATTATATATTCAAGGATTGGGCAAAGAGGCCACTACTCGTTAGAAACTGGAACATGATGACGGCCATAAGCATCACGATCATATTGGTTTTCTTTTGGCTTCAGTTGTACTCCGAGACCTTATTTGAATATGCTTTGGGAGCTGGAATGGCTTCCATGATCATGTATGGACTTTTCTTTTTTCTCCTAAAGAAAAACAAGCTTCACGTTGTTCCCAAAGAGATTTCCTCTATTGATCAAGAGCTATTGAACAAAATTCAAAAGGCATTGGAAGTTGAAAAATTATACAGGAAAAACGCTCTTACTGTCAATGAATTTGCCAGTTTATTGGACCAACCCACCTATAAGGTTTCTTTGGCGATACGCGAAAAATACAACAAGCCGTTTCCAGAATTAATCAATCATTTTAGAGTTAAGGATGTTACCGAAGTCCTGTCCAATCCAAATAGCAGTCTTTTTAAAGTAGAAGCATTGGCCTACGATGCAGGGTTCAGTACCCCATCTGCATTTTATGCAGCATTCAAAAAAGAAACGGGCAAGACCCCAAGGGCCTACCAAAGGGAAATCATGAAAAAAAGGCAACGGCAAAAGGATGTCAGTTACAATGGGGATTATTCCTTTTAGGGCCTATCCTTGCACTTCCCCCTGGGCATTCAAATACATCCTTGAAACGAGAGCCTCTTTTCCGGTCCTATTCATGTTTCACCAAAAAAATACCGGTATCGGTTCTACTTTGGAAATTCCCTTCCCATCTCGATATTTAATTTCGGTAACCAGCCCTTTTCATCCCTGAAGTAAAGTATCTTATGGATTCCCAAAACTAGGTTGGGAGCTGGAGTGTTCATGATTTGCGGTAAGAATTCGCGAAGAGGAGGAATCCATGATCATCGGGGATGTGATTGGGAAATGGGCAGAACGGGAACTGAGGTGGTAAATTACCTGCGCAAAACCAATTCGATAGAACAAAAAAATGAAAGCAAAACAAGCTGTAAAATATATTTACATAAGGTGTCCAAATTTTGTACAAAACCTTTGTGTATTAACCAGAGTTCAAATTTTAAGATGTTGGAAATCAAATATTTATAAATATGGCATATTGTTGGGGTGATGTAGGTATACCAAATTACGAAGACATGAGGAATTTGATTTTTGCCTGGAGAAACGTAAAAAAGGATAAGGTTTTTTCATTTATAAACATATTCGGCCTTTCCATCGGCTTAAGTAGCTGCCTGCTGATTGTCTTATTTGTCAAGGGCGAACTTAGCTATGACAGCCACTATTCGAAAAAGGATGATATTTTTCGGTTGGTAAGATATTATGACATGAAGGGGACAAATAGGGCAGATGCAATGACTCCTGCCCCGGCAGCAAGTGTCCTGAAGGAAACATATTCTGAAATTGATTTGACGGGAAGGCTGTTGTTAAGGGACCTTTCGGGAACAGGAGGTATTGAGGTCAGGGGAACACAGACCACCAAAAATGAATTTGAGGAAAAATTCGCATACGCGGACAACAGTCTACTGGAAATACTGGAGGTAAAGATGATCAATGGAGATGTAAATAACGCACTCACCACACCCAATACTTTGATAATCTCAGACCGGATGGCTGAAAAGTACTTTTCCGACCAGGAGATTATTAATTCAGCCATAATCATTGATAATGATGTTGAAAATCCCAAGGTGGTCAAGGGAGTGTTCAAGGCATTTCCAAGTAATTCGCACTTGGATTTGGACTTCATTTTCACCTTGGAAGGCAAAGAGTTGTATCCAGGAGAGGAACATTCATGGATGCCGCATAATTTTTTTACTTATATAAGAATCAAGCCATCCATCCATCCAAAAGTGTTGGAGGATAAAATACAGGGACTCAAAGAAACATATTATGACCCGACATTCACCACTGCAGGAGAGCGCAATAGTGAATTTGTCAAGAGCTTAAATTTTAAGTTGCAAAGTGTTAAGGACATTCATCTTAGAAATGGGATAGTTTTTGACACTTTTTCCCATGGTGATATTAGGTTTGTATACCTGTTTTCCACCATAGCCGTTTTCATTCTTATTTTGGCTTGTATCAACTTCATAAATCTATCCACTGCCAAGGCTGGTAAACGAGCGAAAGAAATAGGGGTGAAAAAGGCTTTGGGATCCTCTAGGCATCAACAAATAGTGCAATTTCTTTCTGAATCCATAATATTTTGCTTCATTGCATTTTGCTTTGCGGTAATAATTGCAATAGCCATTCTACCGCTATTTAATTCAATTGCTGATAGGAACATAGAAATTGGGTATGGGGATCTATGGCTGATATCTGTACTCATCCTTAGTACAATTGTAATAGGTTTCCTGGCCGGGCTTTATCCAGCCTTTTATCTCTCTTCTTTTAAACCAAGCATCACCTTAAAGGGAACACATACGACCTCCGAAAAATCCTTTTTACGTACGTCCCTGGTAATTCTACAGTTTGCCACTTCAGTGGTATTGATAATTTGTGTGATTACGGTCCATAAGCAGAGTAACTATATATTGAACAAAAATCTTGGTTATGACAAAGAACGGGTGCTGGTCGTATCTGGGACACAAGAAATCGGGGATAGATTGGAAGCATTTAAACAAAGGATTAATTCACTCAGTGAGGTTACTAGTGTATCGGTCAGTGGTTTTCTACCTGTTGAGGGTACAAAAAGAAACCAGATGCCATTTAAGGTTATAAATCCCTCCAACATATATGATGTAGATGCCCAATTATGGTGGACTGACTACGATTATATAGGGACCCTGGGATTGAGCCTTCTGGACGGACGTAAGTTTTCAAGGGATATTGCAAGTGACAGCGTTAACTCTATCATTATAAACCGTAGTATGGCAAAGGCATTGGGATTCACGAACCCAATTGGTAGGCGCGTCCACTGTAGGATTGATTATGATATTATAGGGGTTGTGGAGGATTTTCACTTCACCAATCTCAAGGATGTCATTCGCCCCTTGGCCATGGTCATAGGACATGAAAAAAGTATGGTACTGGTAAGGACCAACACCAATGACATGGAAAGGGCAATAAGCAATGTTGACAATATCTGGAAGGAGTTTATGCCTAATCAAGAACTAAGATATTCCTTTTTGGATACAAGATATGCCCTAATGCATCGCGACATAGAGCAAAGGGCCAAAATTCTGGACGGTTTCACCTTAGTCGCCCTTATTGTTGCTTGCTTGGGACTGCTTGCCTTATCTACTTATTTGGCAGAGCAACGTAAAAAGGAGATAAGCGTGAGGATTGTGTTAGGGGCGACGTTCAGGGATATCTATACTCTCCTAAGTATCAATTTCATGAAAATTGTCCTAGTGGCCGTTGTCATCGGAATTCCTTTGGGAGGCTTTCTGATAAGCAGGTGGATACAGGATTATGCGTTCCGCATAAACATCGGTTGGGACATCTACGTGCTGTCAGGCACCATCGCTTTGTTGGCTGCATTGCTAACGGTAAGTTTCCAAGCAGTTTCTTCTGCGTTGATAGATCCCATGAAGAGCTTGAGGAGGGAATAAAATCTTTAACTGCTAACTAAGGTATATGTCCCCAATTATCATTGATGAAGACCCAGAAGCTGATATACCTTTCCCGGGGATAAATTCCAAGTTAATTCAAGCAGGGCAACAACAGCTCATATTTATGGCATTTGAGCAAGATATTGAGATAGCAGAACTATTGGATTTAAGGATTCAGAGGCTGAATTGGGCAGGACATAAGCCAAATATTTCGACCCGATCCTCATTTAAGTGAGAAATGACTTGAAATGTCCCTGTAAGGATAACCCCCATATCCCTGATGGGCGAATTGAACGATTATTATATTCTCTTTAGGG
Source organism: Muricauda sp. SCSIO 64092 (assembly GCF_023016285.1). Taxonomy (GTDB): domain Bacteria; phylum Bacteroidota; class Bacteroidia; order Flavobacteriales; family Flavobacteriaceae; genus Croceivirga. The sequence continues at coordinate 3,743,393 of NZ_CP095413.1, read as the reverse complement.
TTTACATAGAGTCTTTGCCCTCTTAATCCTTCTGCTGAAAAGTCGCCTTCAAAATCGTCCTGTGGTAACCACCAGTAATATTGATGTGTAGCTCTCTGCAGACCTTTTGAGGTGTTTCCCCTGTTCCTTTCTTCAATATGGGTACTTTGACGTATCCATTTGGAGGATAAGATCTCAAGGGAATCACGTATTCCATTTTGCAAAAACAATCGACCAATTTTAGCAAGATCGATTGCCGTGCATTGAAAACTACTCGGTGAGTTTTCCAAACCACCTTTCCGGTCAATTCCCCAACTGGCAGCATATTCTGCGCCAATAGGTATCCAAATTTCTTTTTCAAAATACTTGGAAACTTTTTGACCTGTAGCTTTTTCAAGAAGCCAGGTAAGTATCAAAGGATCGAGGTTACTGTATTTCCAATGGCTCCCGGGCTCGATTTTTATTTTTACGTTCAAGAGATCTCTCTTTAAATCATCGGAATAATAAAACCTGGCTTCATCGGAGAACATATCGGAAATCAAACCATTCCCAACCCTGTTGAATTTAAGACCGGATTTCATATTCAGTAAATCGTATATCGTTAATTTTTCAAGACCGGCCACTCCGTTCAATTCAGGTAAAAACTCGATGATCTTTTGATCAACACTTTTAATATACCCCTGATCTATTGCCTTTCCGACCAAGATGGAAATCATTGATTTTCCTATTGAAAAGGTGTTGGAGATCTTTGCCCTGTTATAGTTGTCGCCATATTTTTCGTATATAATGGTATCATTTCGAATAACCAAAAAGGCCAATAAATCTCCTTTGGCAAAGTATTCCATAAACGGTACGTTCGCTCCTTCCCAATTTTTTACGCGAAGCGAATCCAATGTTCTTCCTTTAGTTGTATCACTTCTGAAATAAAAAGCGTCATTTCCTGTATCAACCACTCGTAAAGGAAAGCTTTGGTAGGTATCCACTTTAGGCTTTTGGTACCAAATAATCTTAAACAATTGTGGATTTATCACAAATGCAATTCCAACCAAAATGATGAAGCAAATCGTAACAATTGCTAGGATTTTTTTCAGTTTCCTATAATCCATAATGTGCCTAAATTACCCCTTAGGCTTTTAACGGACTAATTTTAATTGGAATTTAGTAAACAATAAACCATCCCTGTTAGGATACCTAATGCTTCGTATATTTCGATAATTCCCACGCTACCCAGGCTCCACAACCGATTCGCTGGAAACAATCAGATCGGCAATAGCAATCATATGGGCCTTTTGTGCCTCTATAAGTTTGGTAAAACAATTTATTCGATTTCCCAGGTCGACCCGGAATGAAGAAGTTCGGAAACCTGTTTTCTGGACTCCTTTTTAACAGTGTCATCCATGTTGGAAGCGTACTCAGGTTCCTGTACACATCGATAAACCCCAAGAGGTTTTACGGTCTCCAGTCGCGCCAATAAAAAAGAAAGGCTTAGATTTTGTTCATCATGGATTGCAGCACTATCTAACTCCGTGCTTACCAATAGTTCATGATTTCCCCATTGGACCGCTTTGTCCAACCCTCTACCAAAAACCAATGGCTTACCGTGCTGCAGCAATACAGTATGGTCATCCCTGTTTTCCTTTCCTAAAAACTGTTCAAAAGCTTCATCATTGAAGATGACACAGTTTTGATAGATTTCCACTACGGAAGTTCCACAGTGGGCCTCGGCCCTAAGCAAGATCTCCTGTAAATGTTTGGGATCGGAGGCTGTGGTCCGGGCAAAAAAGGTGGCCCCTGCCCCCAGGGCCAGCATTGCAGGGTCAAAGGGTTTTTCAATGGTCCCCAAAGGACTGGTTTTTGTACGTTGCCCCAGTTGTGACGTTGGGGAATATTGCCCCTTGGTCAACCCATAGATTTCATTATTGAATATTAATATATTGATGTTGATGTTTCGTCGTATCGCATGGATGAAGTGATTTCCCCCAATGGCCAGTCCATCCCCATCACCGGTTATCGCCCAAACACTTAACGAAGGATTGTGCACTTTTGTACCCGTTGCAATGGCCACGGCCCTGCCATGAATGGAATGCATGCCATAGGTATCCACATAGTATGGGAAACGCGAGGAACAACCTATGCCGGAAATAAAAACCACGTCTTCCTTTCTTCTTCCCAAAGTGGCCAACACTTTTTTTACGCTGTTCAATATGGCATAGTCACCACAGCCGGGACACCAACGAATGGCTTGGTCCGTGGCAAAATCCTTTGCGCTCAGTTTTTCACTATTGCTTTGCATGTTCCATAAGCTTTAATTCCTTCCCAAAGGCAGAAATAAGTTCCGAAATGGTAAAAGGTTGGCCCTGAACTTTGTGATATCCTTTGGCCTTACAATGAAATTGGGCGTTTATAATGCGTAATAATTGGCCTTTATTCAATTCCGGTATAAGAACTTGCTTGAAATTGGTGATCAATGGTCCCAAATTTTTTGGAAATGGATTGAGGTAGGTAAGGTGTGCCAAACTGATTCCATGACCTTGCGCCTGAAGCCGTTTCACTGCAGTTCGTACTGCACCATACGTACCTCCCCAGGAAATGACCAACAGTTGCCCATGCGCTTTGCCTTCCACCCGTTGCTCCGGTATATTGGATGCCACCAGGGACACTTTTTTAGCCCTGACTTCCACCATTTTTTCGTGATTTTCCGGGTCGTAGCTCACATCTCCGGTTTCAAAGTCCTTTTCAAGTCCCCCAATGCGGTGCTGCATCCCTTCCGTTCCCGGAATGGCCCACGGACGTACCAATTGCAGGTTTCTGCTATATGCTTTAAAGCCTTCCCCGGATGTTTGGGCCAAATTGATCGGAATATGACGGTATTCTTGCGTAAGGTTTGGAATACGCCAGGGTTCCGATCCATTGGCGATGAATCCATCACTTAGCAATACTACCGGGGTCATATGTTGTAGGCTCAATCGAGCGGCTTCATAGGCCATGGCAAAGGTATCACCGGGTCTTGAAGCAGCGAGAACAATAAGGGGAGATTCCCCATTCCTTCCATAAAATACCTGCAATAAGTCCGCCTGTTCCGTTTTTGTGGGCAATCCCGTGGAAGGGCCTCCCCGTTGTACATTGATCACTACCAGCGGCAGTTCCAGCATTACGGCCAGGTTCAATGCTTCCGATTTCAATGCCAGTCCGGGTCCTGAGGTTGTGGTAGCGGCCAATGCCCCTGAGAAAGAAGCACCAATTGCTGCACAAATAGCCGCAATCTCATCCTCGGCCTGAAAGGTCCGAACCCCAAATCCGCCATGTTTTGAAAGCTCTTGTAAAATATCCGTTGCCGGAGTAATGGGATACGATCCAATGAACAAGTCCAAACCCGAAGCCTCTGCAGCTTGCATCAACCCCCAGGCAATTCCAGTATTGCCATTGATCTGGCGATAGGTTCCCTTTTCAAGGGGTGCCTCCGGAATTTGGTAAATGGCGATGGAGGCTTCTATGGTCTCCCCAAAATGGTATCCTGCCTCAAGCGCTGCGATGTTTGCACTGACCAAAGCATCCTTGCCCTCGAATTTTTCGCGTATCCACGCTTTGGTAAGGTTTGGATCTCTTGAGAATATAAAATAACAAAGCCCCAACGCATAAAAGTTTTTGCAGCGCCTTTTGGACTTGTTGTCCAAATCAATGGTCTCCAAAGCCCTTTCAGTTTGTGATGTTATGGGTGCATGGATCAGCTTATAGTTTCTTAATTCCCCAATGGCCTCCAAGGATGTTACTTCATAACCTGCTTTTTTAAATCCCGAACGGTCAAAAGCATCATCGTTAATGATGATGGTCGCCCCTTTTTTCAATAAGGGCAATTTGACTTTTAGTGCAGCTGGATTCATGGCCACCAATACATCGGGTTGATCCCCGGGCGTATAAATCTCCTTGGCCCCTATATGCACCTGAAACCCGGAAACACCAAACACGGAACCTGAGGGAGCCCTAATTTCCGAGGGATAATCCGGAAACGTGGCAATATCATTGCCCATACGGGCCGAAGTATCTGAAAACTGTGTGCCTGTCAGTTGCATCCCATCACCGGAATCTCCCGAAAATAAAATGATGATATGTTCCAGGGTGGTCTTCATCTTTTTCAAGCATACTAATTTACAATTTGTCTCCTTGCCAACGAAGGATTTGTAAACAGAAACCATTCGAATAATCCAAAAGGTACAGCGTCATATACCAATGTCCCTATGAGGAAATTCCTTTCAAAGGGAATAGCCGCACGCAAACAGGCCCACAATCCTTTTAAGGTCATCGGACATAAACTCCCGGTCGGCCATACCCCAATATCAGTGACCAACCAGTAGATAAAGGTAATCAACAGTGTTAAGAAAAGGAGGCTCTTTATCTTCAGGTTCCTGGAGAGCCACCTGCCTACCACTACTATCTGGTTTTACCGGTTTTATGGGAACGGATATGGTATCACCTCCCAGTTTTTGTTTAAATAGTTGGGCTTTCTAAAACCCATAAGTCCCGTAGCCCGGAGATTCTGTTCGGTGAGCACAAAAGCATGAATGCTTGGAAGTTCCAATTATCAAGGGCATTTAAAGATTAGGATCTGGTGTTTATACTTCGAAATCCAAGGCTGCAGCCCACATCCCTTTTAAAAATGTCCATTGGATGTTTTACGATATTCGGTCGTCTCTCGCTCCACTTTGTAGATAGTGCTCCCAACCTATAATACAAGAAATCATTGATTCTTTAGTTTTTTACTTTCATTTAAAATCCAATAAGGTTTTTTTGGAGCTAAACTTCAAATTGGGGTATGGGAAACCCCCAATCTTACATTTTGGTCATTTCCACTATGATTTTGGTTAACACCAGGGTGCCTTCCCCAAATACATTTGTACTGTAAAATTTAAACAACACAAAAAATAAAATACAGTACAATGAAAACAATCAATTTAAAAACCGGCAATTTAAGTGTAAGGGTCTTTGTGATTTTTACCATGATGCTTGCCGTAATGGCATTAGTGGTCTTTTCGGCCTTTGACAAAACAGAAAAAAAGGAATTGGCACAAAACGAGCCACAAGGACTCCAGGTAGAGGTTTCCCATCCCATATTTGAAAAAATCACGGAATGGGACGAGTACACCGGTCGTTTCGAAGCCAGCAACCGGGTGGAAGTCCGGGCAAGGGTGAGCGGTTATATTGAAAACGTAAGTTTTAAGGATGGCCAGGACGTTACAAAAGGTGATGTTCTCTTTACCATAGACCAACGCCCCTTCAAAATTGCGTTGAACCAGGCCAGGGCCGGTTACGGTCAGGCACTGGCTAATTTAACAACGGCCCAGGATAACTTTAACCGTGTACGGTCCCTACGTGAATCGGGAGCGGTTTCCTTGGAGGAGTATGACCATAGGCAACAAGCATTGGCAGGGGCAAAAGCCACACTGCAATTGGCCCAGGCTGCTGTGGACAATGCCAAATTGAACCTTGAATTTACCAGGGTAAAGGCACCAATTTCCGGTCGGGTAAGTCGGGATATGGTCAATGAGGGCAACTTGATAGATGGTGGTTCATCAAATTCAACGCTCCTTACCACAATTGTGGCTACTAGCCCCATCCACTTTTACTTTAGGGGAAGTGAATCGGACTATTTGAAGTATTCCCGCCTGGCCCAAAATGGGGAAAGGGGTTCCTCACGTTCCACTGCAAATCCAGTGCTATTGAAACTCCAGGATGAAGCCGACTATACCCACGAAGCCGTTATGGATTTTGTAGACAATGAAATTGATAGAAGTACCGGAACCATAGAGGGACGTGCCACATTGGACAACGAAGATGGCCTAATTGAGCCCGGAATGTTCGGAAAGGCAAGATTGTTGGGCAGTGCGGAACATGAAGCCATAATGATTCCCGATGAAATCATTGGGACCAACCAATCCGTACGTTTCGTTTATGTTTTGGGCGCGGACAATACGGTCACCACCAAAAATATAGAATTGGGCCCATTGCATACCAATGGATTGCGAATCATTAGAAATGGGTTGACCGTTGAAGACAAACTCATTACCAATAACATCCAAAAGATTAGACCGGGGGTTGCGGTCCGTCCCATCGAAAAATCCCCAATAGCGACAAAGGAAGCCTTTGCCATCGCATCCACAGAATAACCAGAAACCCAAGAATCTTATTGTATTCCGTTAGCGCCCTCTCCATTCAAAGGGAATGGAAAAAAGAGGGCGACAGGGATACGCTTGTCCTTAGCGAAGCTAATGGCAATCCAACACTAAAAAAATAGAAATCATGAAATTTAGTCACATTTTCATCAAAAGACCCATTTTCGCAGCGGTGCTCAGCATCCTGATCGTGATTGTGGGCGGATTGGCATACGTCTCCTTGCCAGTTTCACAGTTCCCGGATGTAGCACCTCCAACCGTTCAGGTAGTGGCTACCTATCCCGGGGCAAATGCACAGACCCTCTCAGAAACCGTTGCCACCCCTTTGGAGCAGGAAATCAACGGAGTGGAGGGAATGATCTATATGACCTCCCAGTCTTCCGCGGATGGAGTGGTCTCCATCCAGGTAGCGTTCGAATTGGGAACCGACCTGGATCGTGCCCAGGTTCAGGTCCAAAATCGGGTGGCCATCGCGGAACCCCGACTACCGGAATCCGTTCGTAGGTTGGGAATCACCACCAACAAGGTGTCTCCGGATATTCTATTGGTGGTCAATATGTACTCCCCCAATAAAACCTATGACCAGACCTATATTGGCAACTATGCCACCCTGCAGATGATCGATCAGATCGCCCGAATCAAAGGGGTGGGTGATATCCAAATCTTTGGCGCAGCAGAATATGCCATGCGCATTTGGCTGGATCCCGATAGAATCGCCAATTTGGATATGACCGCAGGTGAGGTGGTTTCTGCCCTTAGGGCTCAGAACGTACAGATTGCCAGCGGTACTTTGAACACCTTGCCATCAGGTAACCAATCGGCTTTTGAAATCAACGTCCAGACCCAGGGAAAATTGGTGACCCAGGAACAGTTTGAAAACATCATCATCAAAGCTGGTGAAAATGGTCGTATTGTTCAATTAAAGGATGTAGGTCGAGTAGAATTGGGCGCGCAGAATTACGCTACCAAGGGATATTTGGGAAAGGACCCTGCCATCGCGATGCCCATTTATCAGCAACCCGGTGGAAATGCCCTTGAAACCGCTGCTGCCATTCAGGAAAAAGTGGCGGAGCTTTCAAAGAATTTCCCTGAAGACCTGGAATATAAAATTGCCTATAATCCTACCGAATTTGTACAAAAATCGGTGGATGAGGTCTACCATACCATTTTTGAAGCCATCATACTTGTCATATTGGTCATTCTGCTTTTCCTACAGTCCTGGCGGGCCGCCATCATTCCTATTTTGGCCATCCCCGTTTCCTTAATTGGAACTTTTGCAGTGATGCAGGGATTGGGATTCTCCTTGAACAACCTTACGTTGTTTGGATTGGTACTGGCCATTGGGATTGTAGTGGATGATGCCATTGTTGTGGTTGAGAATATGGAACGGTATCTGGCCAAGGGACTATCACCCAAAGAGGCGGCACGAAAAACCATGGATGAAGTTGGTGGTGCCTTAGTGGCCATTGGATTGGTATTGATTGCCGTTTTTATCCCAACGACATTCCTCGAGGGCATCTCAGGACAGTTCTACAAACAATTTGGGTTGACAATTGCGGTGGCCACCGCCATTTCGGTTTTCGTGTCACTCACCTTAAGCCCCGCTATGGCGGCATTGTTGATGCGCAATAAAGCACACGACAGCAAGAAAAAATCACCATGGATATTGCGCCCTTTCAAATTTATTGGTGACGGTTTTAACCGTTTTATGGATGGACTTTCCTTGCGGTACGGTAATAGTGTTGGAAAATTGGTCAGGACCAGCACCATGGTCATGATCGTATATGGAGGACTGATTGCCCTTACGGGATTTCAGTTTAATAGGGTACCCACGGGATTTGTGCCCGCCATGGACCAGCAATATTTTATCACCGCCATTCAGTTGCCACCTGGTGCCTCCCTATCCAGAACCGACAAAGTGGTCAATGATGCCCTTGATGTGTTATTGGAAGTTGATGGGGTAGAAACCGCAGTATCCTTTACCGGTTTTGATGGGGCCTCCTTTACCAACGCTTCCAATGCCGCAGCGATTTTCGTCACCCTTGAGGATTTTGACGTAAGAACGGAAAAAGGAATTGGTTACGAGGACTTATTGGGAACACTTCGCGCAAAAATGGCAGCAGTGGATGACGCTTTTGTTGTGGTCATTCCTCCCCCTTCCGTCCGTGGTATTGGTAATGCGGGGGGATTCCGAATGATGGTCCAGGATCGGGCCAACCTAGGTACGGAAGCGCTGTTGAACGCTACATATCAATTGGCCGCCGCTGCCAATCAAGATCCTATCTTAAATAGCGTGTTTACGTTCTTCAACAATCAGACCCCACAATTGTATTTGGACATTGACCGCGTAAAAGCCGAACAATTGGGCATTAATGTAGCCGATGTATTCCAATCCCTGGAAGTGTATCTGGGTTCCGCATTTGTCAACGAATTCAATTACCTGGGCAGGACCTATCAGGTAACGGCACAGGCAGATGCTCCCAACAGATTGACCCCGGATGACATTTCCAGAATTAAGGTAAGAAACCAGTACGGGGATATGGTGCCATTGGGTACCATAAGCACTCAAAAGGATATTGCCGGGCCCAACAGGATTCCAAGATTCAACCTGTATCCATCGGCATCATTGGTTGGGGATATCGCTCCTGGCTTCAGTACAGGACAGGCTTTGGATAGAATGGAGGAACTGGCCAATGAAATTTTACCCCAGGGAATTTCCTTTGAGTGGACCGAAATGGCCTATCAACAAAAACAGACCGGAAATACGGCTGGAATCGCCTTCCTACTTGCCGTGGTCTTTGTGTTCTTGCTGTTGGCCGCACAATTTGAAAGTTTGGTACTTCCATTGGCCGTTATCTTTATCGTGCCCATGGTGCTCTTATCCGCTATGGTAGGGATCAATCTTGCAGGATTGGACAATAATATTATGGTACAGATCGGGCTGGTGGTCCTGGTAGGCCTTGCCAGTAAGAATGCCATATTGATTGTGGAGTTCGCCAAACAGTTGGAAGATCAGGGAACGGACCTAAGAACAGCGGTTATTGAAGCTTCCAAGTTACGCTTACGTCCAATTTTAATGACTGCAATGGCCTTTATTTTAGGGGTGGTACCCTTGGCCATCGCCACCGGGGCCGGTGCTGAACTGCGAAACGCATTGGGTATCGCCGTGTTCAGCGGAATGCTCGGTGTTACCCTATTCGGAATTTTCCTTACCCCAGTGTTCTATTACCTGGGTAGAAAATGGACAACCAAAACCAAAAAGACGGGTACGATCGATACGACCCAATATCAAATCCAATCGGCACAATAACATATTAGATTTTGGTCATGGGACGGGTGTTTTTGGTTAACCGGAAGCATCCATCCGGACCGAACTTTGACAATAAATTAAAAATAGAAAACATGAAAAATCCAACACTACTAATATTACTGTCCTTGATACTGGTTTCCTGTGGAATTACCAAAAGGGACTTTGAAGTCAACTCAAACATTGAAATCGAACAGGATTACGTAAAAAATGTAATTGATCACGTTGCCTTTAACGAGGCACAAAGTGAAACGGTAACCGAATGGTGGTCGGAATTTGACGATTCCATTTTGGACACCTTAATCCAAAAGGCCAGAAGGCATAATCTGGAAATCAATGCAGGCATTGCCAACTTCCATGCCTCAAGGGCAGCACTAAAAGGAACAAAACTGGACCGATTGCCCACTGTCACGGCCAATGGCGATGTTACCCGAACCCGTTTGGGAGAAAACATTTTTGTTCCCGGGGCCAATCCTACATTCACTACCTACAACGGAAGCTTTGATGCCTTTTGGGAAACCGATGTTTTTGGTAGGGTTTCCAATCGGATTAAAGCTGCTTACGCCAACCAGCAAACCGCCCTTGCCGACATACAGGGGGTGTATGTGAGCATCTTTGCAGAGGTAGCCAGAAATTACATGGAATTCCGAGGGGCACAATACCAATTGGATATTGCCCAACGCAACCTGAAAGGACAACAAGCCACTTATGATTTAACGGTAAGATTAAAGGAGGCCGGCACCAGCAACAGCTTGGATGTTTCCCGTGCCTTGGCCCAATTGGAAAACACCCGTGCGACCATTCCTCCGTTAAAGGCAAGAATAACTGCGCTAAAGAACAGCTTGAGCGTTTTGATTGGGGAGGTCCCCGGAAATCTGGATGAAAGCCTGGTGGACAAAAAACCACTTCCCAATTTACCAGTTTCGGTGACCCTTGGAAACATTACCGACTTATTGCGAAGACGTCCTGACGTAAGATTGGCAGAAGCCCAATTGCAACAACAAATAGCACAATACAATCTTTCCGTAACCGAACTCTATCCAAATATCAGGTTTGGGGGATCCATTGGCTTTTCCGCAGTGGATTTTTCCAACTTCGGGAACAACGAATCCTTTACCTGGAGTATTATTCCCAACATAAGCTGGGCTGCCTTTAATCTAGGTAGGGTAAAACAGCAAATAAACCGGAACGATGCCTTAACGCTGGCCGCTTTGCAACGCTACGAAAAAACCGTTTTGGAGGCTTTGGAGGAAATCAGCACGGCAATGACCAATTACACCAATGAGTTGGAACGCCGGGAGACCTTGCAAAAATCCGCTATCGCCAGTGCAGAAGCAGCGGAAATTGCACAAAAACGATTTAATGCGGGTCTGGACAGTTTTATAGATTACCTCAACACCGACAATACCCTATTGCTGGCCGAAAACCAACTGGCCATTAGCGAAATTGCTTCGGCCACATCCTTGATTGCCATTTACAAAGCCCTGGGTGGAGGATGGGAAATCATTTCCGATAAAGAGTTGGAGGAACAGTTTGAAACCATAAAATTGTCAGCATCCAAATAACCACACAACAACCGTTTTAGTGTTGGACAAAACGGCGATTTCCCAACATCGGGGGTCGCTGTTTTTTTGCATTAAATGTAATCCCTTCCCATTGTGAAAATTGATGGCATACCTACTTTGGCAACCGTTACCATAAAATAGCTCTTGACCGCTTATCGCATCATTTAGATACTATAATTACCCTTCCAGGAACCCCATCCAAGGAACATGTAATGGAAAATCTCCGATCCTACCAATTGACATCCAGGATTTATGAAAAAGCTTAGCTCCAGAGTTATCATCTGACTGGCCATTTACCCAATAATTACGGGAATCTTGCACTGATTTTGGGAATGAATTGGGGACATTCCCCATCCCATTCCGTACTTTTACGTCCACGGTAATCCCGGTCCCGAACCTGGTTTCTGTTTTGATTCCTTTTTGGATTGGGGTTTTTACCGAACGAATCGTAAGATTTAGAAACGAGTGCTAAAAAAATGGTTTGTTCGTATAGCCTCCATCCTTTTCCCTAATAGGGTGGTCGCTTTTGCGTACCATCAATTGACCAGTCCACAAATCCGTAAATTAAGGCCACATGAGCTCGTAGTTCTGGATCAAGCTGAACAGGAAACATTTAGATTTCAGGACTTTGACATTCAATTATACACCTGGCTCGGAGGGGACAACCGTATTTTGCCGATCCACGGTTGGGAAGGTCAGGCCGGAAATTTTACCGATTTAATCCAGGCCCTACGGCAATACGATTATACCATTTATGCTTTTGATGCCCCATCCCACGGATTTAGCAGCAAAGGAAAGACCAGTCTTTTTGAGTTCGCGGAACTCGTGGGGGTATTGATCAAAAAGTTCGAGGTTGCTAAACTGGTCAGCCATTCCTTTGGCGGTGTCGCCACAACCTATGCACTTTTTAAAAACCCCGATATCCGTATTGAGACCTATGTACTGTTTACAGTCCCCAACCGGTTTTTGGAACGAATCAATGATGTGGCCCAGCAGGTAGGCATCACGGAAAATGTAAAAAACAGGCTTGTCGCCAGATTGGAAATGGAACTTCAATCCAGCGTGGCCGAGTTGAATGTTTCTGATTTTGTGAGTCAGATCCAAGTGGAAAAAGCACTGATCCTTCACGATAAAAATGATGCTGTGATCCCTATTGAACGTTCAAAAAAAGTAAAGGAACAGTGGAAAAATGCACGTTTTATGGAGCTAACGGGGACCGGACATTTCAGGATCTTACGTACCCCAGAAGCCCTTGACCGAGCCATTCAATTTATAAATGGAGTATAAGAATCCATTGACATCCGCATCCGGGTACCGCGCAACGGGAGTGTAACGTACGTTCAAGCACCCCTTCCAGTAAAGATGTAGATGCCCTAAGTTTTTAGGGCAATTTTACATTAACCCCAAAACGGTGTTGAAGTTATGTTTTCGAAGGAGGGACGAACCGTTGAATAGCGAAGCGGAAAAATCTTTTTAATTCCGGCTTACTTCGGCTTCAACCCATTAATTGAGTATCTTCAGGTCCTGACTAAACAAATCCAAGTTGTTCGCTTTTTTTAAATCCAGAATTTTCCCAATCCTGTTGGTAAATTTCATCGGTATACTGGGGTACAGTGTGGTGATGCCCATATTGATTTTTATCGTCACCGATTTTGGGGGTAATGGTTTTATTTATGGAATTCTTGGGGCGACTTATCCGTTCTTTCAATTTATAGGTGCCCCTATTTTGGGAAGGCTGTCCGATAAAATTGGAAGAAAAAAGGTATTGATGCTATCACAGTCAGGTACTTTTTTGGCATGGCTATTGTTCCTTCTGGCCTTTATTCTGCCCAACACGGAAGTATGGGGACAAAACACGGAACTTACGGGTTCTTACCTCATGACCCTCCCACTCTTGACCATTTTTTTGGCGCGCGTCCTTGATGGGTTTACCGGAGGGAACATATCAGTGGCCAATGCATATATGTCCGACATTTCAACCGATGGGGACCGTAACCAAAATTTTGGAAAAATGGGGGCATCAACCAGTTTGGGCTTCGTGATCGGTCCTGCGTTTGCAGGTCTTCTTGCCAGTACCATAATCGGGGAGGTGTTGCCCCTATTGATTGCTGCAGGCATATCCCTAATAGCAATAATCGTTATCGGTTTTAGATTGGAGGAAAGTGTTCCCTGTATCGTTGATACAGGAAACATCTCACTAAAAAACGTACGACGGTTTTTTCAAGTGGAGCATAAAGATTGCTTTACGGAAGGTAGCGATGCCCTGCTCCCGGAAAACAGAAATGGCTTAAAACAGGTCTTGAAAATTAGTGGAGTGCCCATCTTGTATCTGGTCTATTTCCTGACCTTTTTTGCTTTTAGCCTTTTCTATGCCGGACTGCCCATTTATGCCAGTGGTACTCTTAATTGGTCCGCCGTGGATTTAGGGCTGTTCCTGGCCTATTCTAGTCTAATTATGTTCTTTGTCCAGGGACCGGTATTGAATCGACTTTCCAAAATATTCTCAAGTCACGCATTGGTGCTTATGGGATCCTTGTTATTGGCCACAAGTTTCTTTTTATTGTCCCAACGGCAATTAGTGCTTTTATACGTTGCCATAACCTTTCTTTCCCTGGGCAATGGTCTTATGTGGCCCAGCTTCATGGCACTATTGTCCCGCACTGGCAATAATAGTACACAGGGTGCCATTCAGGGGTATGGTACTTCCGTGGGAAGTATTGCCAGCATGTTTGGACTGGTGATGGGAGGTATCCTATTTGAAAAAATAACGACCCTGGTCTTTATGACCGGTGGTTTTATCTTTCTTCTCATTGCCCTATTGATAGCTTCAAAGCAGTTCAGGAACAAAAAGGTCAAGGTGTTACTCCCCAGTTAATTGGGGTGCTTTGAAGACCAATGCACCACTCGCCAAATTAGATTAGATTTTGGTCATTTTCGATACGTTTTAGGTTAACAAAAAAGGGGGCTTTAGACTGAACTTTGTGGTATAAATTTTAGAAATCATGAAAAAGTTCGTTTTAATTACATTGCTTTATTTAACAGTATCGGTTGTCATTATGGTCACAGGCTTTGCGCTGGTAAGTGATATTATTTAGAAGGAAAAAGTAGCTTCAACTTAACTTGAAATTGCTATTTTTAAGTATGGCCAAAAAGGAAATTCCGGTATTCGAAACCAGTAATGATCTTCACCAGGCAACGGGATACGATCATCGCAGCCATATTCCCGGGTTCGATATTTTTACGCTGGAATCCTTGGAACCAACCACAAGAAAGTGTATGCCTCCCTACCGTCAGGGATTTTACCAAATTGGAATTCTCAGCAATACGGGCAATAGTCAAATAAATCTGAATACCAATGCCGTGAAACTGGAAAAATTGCCGTTGTGGTTCGTGGTTCCCGGTCAGGTGTTCTCCTGGTTTCGGGATGCTGAATCCACTGGATATCATATTCAGTTCCGAAAGGAGTTTATTTCAAAATCCATTCCCGATCTAACGGGGGAATTCCCTTTTTTAAAGCTCTCTGAAAACAGTGTATTCCTAATGACCCCCGAAGAACAGCAATCGCTGGAGGTGGACATGCAACGGATGCATTCCGTATTTCAAAACCCCCATCCGTACCAGGAAAGGATGTTACAGGGCATGTTGACATCGGTACTCTATAACTGCAAATCCATTTACGAGCGGTACAAGACCACCGAAAGTCATTTATCCAGAGGACAGGTGCTTACCCAAAAATTCCAGCAATTGGTGGACAAACTCTACGTCGATTCAAAAAATGTCGGAGATTATGCGCAACAGCTGAATGTGACCCCCAATTACCTAACCACCACCATAAAACAAATCACCGGTAAGACCGCCAAGGATATCATACAACAACGCGTTTTTCTGGAAAGCAAGACCATGCTTTCCTTTACAACCTTGGACGTAGCGGAAATCGCCTATCGACTCAACTTTCAGGAACCGACACACTTCACACGTTTCTTCAAGAAGTACAGCGGCACCACGCCCAATAAGTTCAGGCAGTCCCTATAGTTAACATTTGTGCCATTTTGTAGTGGAAAGTGGTTATTTTTTCTTTAATTCTATTCGGAAATTTGTAGTGTTTAAAAATAGGACTATGGAAAAGCGTCAAATTGCTTTGGTTACCGAGGCGGGAAATGGAATGGGAAAGACCTTTGCAACCATTTTGCAAAATCAAGGGTATGAGGTCATATTGGGGGCCAAGGGAAAAAGTCATCAAGAACTGGAAAAAACGGACCTCCATGGCATCAAACTCCTCAAAATGGACTTCACCGATCAGCAAAGTGTGGACAGGCTCAGCCAGTACATCGAAAGCGCTCATGGAAAGCTCGATGTACTTATAAACAATGCTGAAATAGCCAATGGATTTGGTCAAAAAATCAATGAGCTAAAGATAGAAGAGGTAAAAGAACTCTTCGAAGAAAACTTCTTTTCGGTGATACGCACCATCCAAGGTCTACATGGCCTTTTGTCAAAGAGCGAAAATGCAATCATTGTCAATGTATCCAGTTCGCTGGGGGAAATTGAAAAGATGAAAGACAAGGGCTTTTGTTATGCCGACTATCAAATGACGGGGTACTCCACGGCAAAGGCCGCTCTGGAGATGCTGACCCTGTTGCTGTCAAAAGAACTGAAACCAACTTCCATCAGCATACACAATTTTAACCCCATACGATTAAAAAACTGTACGCATAATAGTGTTGTCATTTGTAAAGGAGTGGAAGAAGAGCTTTTACAACTAATCGCCAACAATACGTTGCAGTATTGATATTCAAAATAGTTAAGGTGTAGAATACGATAAAAAACACCTAACTAAAAAAGTTGGAAAAAATGACAACACGGCTGACATAGGGTTGTCACCCAACACCGATAACTTCGCACCAATCGTAATGCGAAGCCCATGACCGTCCCTGAACTTGAAAAATGGATATTGAACAACTATAGCGATATTGTTGTGACCGATACCTATGGAGAACGAAGTTTCTTCTACAATCCCACTGGCCTATTGCCCAAGGGGATTTATTTCACCACGATCAAGGAAAATGACGGCCCCAATGATAAGGCGTCCCACTTGGAAAGGAACGGAACCTACCGGATAAGTATAGGTATTGGAAAAAGCAGATATCAAAAACTGTTTGGCCCTACTCCAAAACGAGCGCCCAAAGGGGGTGTTGTGGACATTGACCTTGATTTCACTTCCCTACAAACCTTGATGCCCCATCCTGTATACGCCTGGATGGGATGGGTGGCCATGAACAATCCTTCCAAAAACCAATTGAAAACCTTGGAAAAACTACTGGACATTGCTTATGCGAACGTCCTAAAAAAATTCGAAAAGCGAAAAAGAACATCCCAAAATATTCAAAAATGAAAGTACTTCACATTGATTGTAGCCTAAGACATAAGGGTTCGGTTTCAAGACAACTATCACAGGCATTTGTTGATAAGCTCAGAAAAAGGCACTCCATTGAAATAGACCGATTGGACCTGGCGGTGGATACGCCACCCCATATTAGCCAGGACTATGCACAGGCCATGTATGTTCCCATGGATGAACATACCACTGAAACCAAAAAAGTGTTGGCGCTGTCCAACAAATTGGTCGACCGTCTTTTTGAAGCGGACCTGATGGTTCTGGGCCTTCCCATGTACAATTTCGGAATACCTTCCGTTTTTAAGTCCTATATCGATCACATCTCTCGCTCGGGCCGAACTTTTGTGGCCGATGACACCGGATTTCACGGTCAGGTAACGAATCTTAAAGTTGTGGTTCTCAACAGTAGGGGCGGCTCATACAAAGACAAAGCCACTAAGGCCATGGACTTTGTTGAACCCTATATAAGTTTGATTTTCGGTTTTCTTGGAATAACGGACATCACCTTTATGAACATTGAACCTACGGATTTTTACGGCCCGGAAGCAAGAAAAATGGCGATTCAAGAGGTAAATGCTAAAATCGACGCCTTTATGGACAAGCTTTAGTACAACCCCAGGAATAGAACGGGGTCCTGGTGAATTGGCTTCTATTGGATTGGAATAAAGACTTCAGTAATCAGCTCCTCTGGGGATACCTCATCAGGACTGTTCAAATATTTTTCAAACGAAACTCCCTTTCCAAACGTAATGGCGTTTTTGGGAATCCAATCGAAACAAATGTTTTGGTAGAGACCATGGAGCCCTGAGTAAGGGCCTTTATGGGTAAAAATGGCATATTTCCCGCCTTCCACGAACAATGAACCAAACTCGCCTTCTGGTTTTAAGGGTTCCTCCACGGTAATGCAGGCATAGAACCGACACTGCTCATCCTTGGTAATGGCCGGGTCATCAAAATTAAGCCCCAGGTACTCCGTACGGTCATTCAACACTTCTTTTTCCTGGGCATATTCCAACAGCCTGTACCATGCCCGATCATACTCCTTCGAGGATCCATACTTTGCTATGATGCGGATGTAGACAAGATAAAAGCTCCCAACAGTGCGTATTACGGGATGCAATTCACCCGCTTTAGCCTTCACATGGTCATTGGGCGTAAGGGCGTAAATCTCCATTTTCCGGAATTTGGAGGGCGCCATCCCAAAATGCTTCTTGAAGGCCTTGGATAAGGAATACTGGGACCTATACCCTACCCTTGCGGCAATCTCGATCAGGGACATTTTGGATGTTTGCAAGTGTTGGGCCGCCCTTTCCAAACGTATCCTGGTAACATAGGCCGCTACCGACTCCCCAATATGGGCCTTAAAAATCCGATGGAAATGGTACTTTGAAATGTTGGATACCTCAGTAAGGGTATTCAAGTCGATGGACTCCTTCAGGTGATCATTGATATAATCAATGGCCCTGTTCAAGGATTTTTGGTGGGATTTCTTGGTGGTAGGATGCATTCCAATAGCATTGTATGTACAAAAATGGGTTTTGCCCCATAACCCTCACTTGTCCAATCTTGCTAAATCCGGTTCCCATTCCATTTTTCCCATTCTCACAGGTTTAAGATGATAGGGCCAATGGCTATTTTTGAATAGGACACTATGGCAACCTAGCGACAAGTTCAACCATAAAAATACGAATATCCCATGGCCAGACCCCAAACCAAAAAGGACCTTCAAGACCTAGGGGAGAAAAACTATAACAAACTTATGGACTACATCAATGGTCTCCCTCTTGAAGTACAGCACTGCGAGTTTCCCAATGGCACCATGAACCGCAATATCCGGGACATTCTGGCCCACCTGCACCATTGGCATTTGATGGTACTGGAATGGTACACGGTGGGGATGCGCGGGGAAAAGCCCGATATCCCTTCCAAAGCCTACAATTGGCGGGAAATCCCACAATTGAACCGTAAAATATGGGAGCGCTACAACGAAACACCCTTAAATGAGGCCAAAGCACTTCTTGAAAAATCCCATAGGGACATTATGGCACTTGTGGATGGGCATGCCAACGATGAACTATTCGAACGCCGCAGGTATGGGTGGACGGGCAATAATGCCATGGGAGCATACTTTGTAAGTTGCACCTCCAGTCATTACGACTGGGGCCTTAAATTGATGAGGAAGGCTATAAAACAATTGGGGAAATGATGCTTAAGTATTGGTCAACAACCTCAATTTATTACTTGCCCGGGAAGGAGTGCAAATTTCTGAAAATGGGATTGATCAGGGGTATATCACTGAGTTATTGACCTGGTCCATTGAAAATGGGCGCATCCTCATTGCAACAATCAGTAGGAAAATTGTGGGGGAAATTCATGCATATACCCCAAAAATCCATGCTTTTCAACATATGCCAACGGATGTAACAACCCTCGTTGACCCGGACAGCCAAGGCAAAGGAGTTGGAAGAAGACTTTTCGGGAGTTTCCTGGGTAAAGTGAAGTATGACGTGCCCTCCATTAAAACAATCGAATTGTACACCCACGAGCATAATGAGCGCAATGTAAGGTTTTATACCAGTCTTGGTTTCATAAACAAAGGATGTCAAAAGACAAAATGCCTATTACGGAATCACAATTTGAAACCCCATTGCATATGGCCTGGTTCAATCCGAATTATGGAACGCAAAAGGGAAAAAATGGTTCCGTTTAATTATGAAGTAGTGGCAAAAACATCAGGGTGCCAGTGCCAAGAGCGATTCGTGCATCTTTGCTTTCATGTTTAACTTTTTTGGAGGTTCCGTACCTGTTCATTTTTAGCGGTGAAGATAGACGATTCCCTGAACCGGCGGAGTGATGCCGTCCCCAAAATCTATGGTATAGTAGTACACCCCGTTGGGCAGTATGCCGTCCCCCAGGACAATGCCACGGTCTGCACTGCCATCCCAGTCCGGTGTGCTTATGTTCCCCTTGTACACCAGGGAGCCGTTACGGTCATAGACGGACATGATGTAATTGGGATAATCGAGCTTCAGCCAGGAAATGGAGAAGGTATCGTTGATTCCATCGCCGTTTGGTGAGAACCCGCGTTTGTTCAGACCCGGTAATTCGTCACACCCCTGCATGGCAGTCCTTACCACGACTTCGACCCGATTGGAAACACATCCATTTTCGTCCTCCAACGCTCCGTAATAGACGGTACCGTCCCCAAGGGGAACATCGCCTTCCAGTTCCACCATGCTGTCTACGTCCGGATACCAGCGTACGGTACCGTTACCGGAGGCCACCAAATCCGAAACCGTAGGGTTGTCCAAAGGACAGAATCCCTGTTCACCCTCCGCTTCCAGGACAGGGGCTTCCAAAACAAAGGCCGTGGTGGTTCCCATGCCGGTACAGCCGTTGGCCAGGGTGACCCTAACGGTGAATGCTTCCCCGTCCGAGACATTGGTCACTTCCGGGTTTTGTAAGGTAGGATCACTGAATATGGCATCCCCGGTACTGCTCCATGACCATGAAGTTCCCAGTCCGCTTATCTCATTCAATTGCAGGGGAGAGCCCTGACAGATCGGTCCATTATTGGTAACGACGGCCAGTAAGGAGGAGGTCACCGTAACTGTGGCGGTACAGCTGTCCATGTTCCCACTGGTGTCGGTCACGGTAAGGGTCACCGTATGTTGTCCTACATCAGAACAGCCAAAGTTGGTCCTGTCCAGGGAAAGTGACACCGTTTCATCGCTATTATCAACCGAACCGTTGTCCACCTCCGTCGCAACGATCGTTGCACTGCCCGTTATAAGTTCCACAGTGACGTCCCGGCAAATGGCCATGGGAGCCGTATTGTCCTCCACAATCACCTCGGTCTCACAGGTCGCGACGTTGCCATTGCTGTCGGCAACCGCCAGGGTTACTGTGTTCGTGCCCAGATGTGAGGCCGTAAAGCTGCTCGGGGACACACCCAGGGTAACGTTCCCACAGGTATCACCGGAACCATCGTCCACAAGGGAAGCATCAAGCTCCACCATACCATTGGCACCCAATTGGAGTGTCACCCCCTGTTGTTCGCATACGGCCATCGGCGGGGTCACATCCCGGACCGTTACCGTAGCGGTGCAACTGGCCATGTTGTGGCCATCGCCCACTGTAAGGGTCACCGTGTTATCCCCCACATCGGAACAGGTGAAATTCGTTCTGTCCAAGAAAAGGGTCACCGTGCCACCAATGTCATCAAACGAGCCATTGTCCACGTCCGCCGCAGCAACCGTTGCCGTGTCCGTCTCATCCAATTCCACGGTAAGGTCCCGGCAAATGGCTGTGGGAGCCGTACTATCTTCCACGGTCACTTTCGCTGTACAGGTTTTTTCGTTCCCGCTGGGGTCGGTCACCGTTAGGGTCACCGTGTTCGTACCAATATGGGCAGTCGTAAAACTGCTCGGGAGTACCCTCAGGGTGACATTTCCACAGGCATCGCTGGAATTATTATCTACAAGGGAAGCATCCAAAATGGCCATGCCATTGGCACCCAGTTGGAGCGTTACCACCTGTTGTTGGCACAAGGCTGTCGGCGGGGTCACGTCCTGGACCGTTACCGTAGTGGTGCAGGTGGCCGTGTTGCCACTGCCATCCGTTGCCGTAAGGGTCACCGTGCTGTCTCCCACATCGGAACAGCCAAAGTTTGTTTTGGAGAGGGAAAGGGCAGGGGCGGTGCCGCTGTTGTCAGAGGAGCCGTTGTCCACGTCAGCCGCTGCAATCGTTGTGTTGCCCGTTGCATCCAGTTCCACGGCAATGTCCCGACAACTTGGTGTGGGGGCCGTCTTGTCCTCCACGGTCACCGTGGCCGTGCAGCTGTCCGTGTTGCCGTTGTTGTCCCTAACCGTTAGGGTCACTGTATTATCGCCGAGGTGGGTAGTATCAAAACTATCCTGGGAAAGGTCCAGGGTAACGCTACCACAAGCAGCACTGGAACCGCTGTCCACGTCCGCCGCCACTATCGTTGCGCTGCCCGTATCATCCAGTTCCACACTGATGTCCAGGCAATTTGGGGTGGGGAACGTGTTGTTCCCCACGTCCACCGTAGCCGTACAGGTGTCCGAGTTGTTGCTGGTGTCCGTTACGGTAAGGGTCACCGTGTGCTGCCCTACATCGGAACAATCAAAACCGGTCCTGTCCAGGGAAAGCGACACCGTGCCGCTGTTGTCGGAGGAGCCATTATCGATATCCGTTATAGCGATGGTTGCAATGCCCGACAAGTCCAGTTCCACGGTAACGTCCTGGCATTCCGCCTTGGGAACCGTGATATCCTCAACAATCACCGTCGCCTCGCAGATATTTGTGTTGCCATTGCTGTCCCTTACCGTAAGGGTCACGATGTTATCCCCGAGGTGCGTAGTATCAAAGCTGCTCAAGGACAGATTCAAGGAGGCAATCCCACAGGCGTCACTGGAATTGTTGTCCACAAGGTCGGTAGTCAGAGTGGCCGTCCCATCGGTGCCCAATTGGAGCGTGATGGCCTGTTGTTGGCATACGGCGGTCGGTTGGGTTACGTCCTGTACAGTCACCGTGGCGGTACAACTGTCCATATTGTTGCTGCCGTCTTCCACCGTTAGGGTTACCGTTCGTTGCCCCACATCGGAACAACCAAAGGTATCCTTGTCCAAGGAAAGGGATACTGCGCCACTGTTGTCGGAGGAGCCGTTGTCGATGTCAGCCGCCACAACCGTAGCACTGCCTGCCGCGTCCAGTTGTGCGGTAATGTCCCGGCAACTTGGCACGGGGACCATCTTGTCCTCCACGGTCACCGTAGTGGTACAGCTGTCCGAGTTGCTGCTGCCGTCCGTTACTGTAAGGGTCACCGTGTTATCCCCAAGGTCGGAGGCACCAAAGCTGGCCTGGGATAGGCTTAGCGAAATCCCACAGGCGTCGCTCGAACCGTTGTCCACATCGTCGGTGGTCAGGGTGGCCATACCATTGGATTCCAATTCAATCTCCAACGCATTCTTGCATATGACCGTCGGCTGGGTTATGTCCTGCACCGTTACCACAGCGGTACAACTGTCCGAGTTGCCGCTGCTATCCCTTACGGTCAGGGTCACCGTGTTGTTACCTAGGTCGGAACAGCCAAAACCGGCCCGATCCAGGGAAAGCGACACCGTGCCGCTGTTATCGGAGGAGCCGTTGTCAATGTCGGATGTGGCAATCGTTGCATTGCCCAAGGCGTCCAATTGAATGGTAATGTCCCGACAACTTGGTGCAGGGGCCGTCCTGTCATCCACGGTCACTACAGCGGTGCAACTGTTTGTATTGCCGTTGTTGTCCCTCACTGTAAGGGTCACCGTGTTATCCCCGAGGTGGGTGGTGTCAAAGTTGCTTCGGGACAGGCCCAGGGTGGCAATCCCGCAGGCGTCACTGGAATTGTTGTCCACATCCGATGTGGCAATCGTTGCACCGCCCGAGGCATCCAGTTCCACAGTAGTGTCCTGGCAACCTGGCGTGGGGGCCGTTTTGTCCTCCACGGTCACCACAGCGGTGCAACTGTCCGTGTTATTATGGTCATCTTCCACTGTAAGGGTCACCGTGTTGTCCCCCACATCGGAACAGCCAAAACTGGTCCTGTCCAGGGAAAGGGTCAATATGCCACTGTTGTCGGAAGAGCCGTTGTCCACGTCCGCCGCGGTGATCGTAGCACTGCCCGTCGTGTCCAGTTCCACTGTAATGTCCTGGCAGGAAGCTATGGGGTCCGTGTTACTCAATACGGTCACTGTGGCGGTGCAACTGTCCGAGTTGCTGCCGTCTGTTACCGTAAGCGTTACCGTCTCCGCACCAATGGTGGTGAAGCTGTTCGGGGACACCCCCAGGATGACGCTACCGCAGGCAACATAGGAACCGTCGTCCACGAGGTCAGCTGTCAGATTGGCCGTACCATTCACGTCCAGTCGAATCGCCGCCGCCTTGCAGAAAGCCTTTGGAACGGCCTCCACCGTTACTATAGCGGTACAGCTGTCCGAGTTGTTGCTGGCGTCCGTTACCGTAAGGGTCACCGTGTTGTCCCCCAGATCGGAACAGCCAAAACTGGTCCTGTCCAGGGATAGCGATACGGTGGTACCACTGTTGTCCGTGGAGCCGTTGTCGATGTCCGATGTGGCAATCGTCGCACTGTCCGAGGCGTCCAGTTCCAGGGTAATGTCCTGGCAACTTGGTATGGGAGCCATATTGTCCTCCACGGTCACCGTAGCGGTACAGCTGTCCGAGTTCCCACTGCCGTCCGTTACAGTAAGGGTAACCGTTTCCGCACCAATGGCGGTGAAACTGTTCAGGGAAACGCCAAGGGAAACGCTGCTGCAGGTATCGCTGGAACCGTTGTCCACGTCCGTCGCAACAATCGTCGCACTACCCGAGGCACCCAGTTCCACGGTAATGTCCCGGCAACTTGGGGTGGGGGCCGTTTTGTCCTCCACGGTCACGGTGGCGGTACAACTGTCCGAGTTGCTGCTGGTGTCCGTCACCGTCAAGGTCACCGTGTTGTCCCCAAGGTCGGAACAGCCGAAAGTCGTCTTGTCCAGGGATAGCGATACGGTGGTGCCACTGTTGTCGGAGGAACCGTTGTCGATGTCCGATGTGGCGATTGTTGCGTTGCCCAGAGCATCCAGTTGTACGCTGGTGTCCTTACAGGATGGTGTGGGAGCCATGTTGTCCTCGACCGTCACCACAGCAGTACAGCTGTCCGAGTTGCTGCTGGTGTCCGTCACCGTCAAGGTCACTGTATTGTCACCAAGGTCATTGGCACCAAAGCTGGTCGTGGACAACGCCAGGGTAACGCTGCTGCAGGTATCGCTGGAACCGTTGTCCGCGTCCGATGTCGTAATCATCGCGCTGCCCGAGGTGTCCAGTTCCACGGTAGTGTCTTGGCAACTTGGCGTGGGGGCCGTTTTGTCCTCCACGGTCACCACAGCGGTGCAACTGTCCGAGTTGCTGCTGGAGTCCATTACCGTAAGGGTCACCGTGTTGTCCCCAAGGTCGGAACAGCCAAAGCTGGTCCTATCCAGGGAAAGGGTCACGGCGGTACCGCTGTTGTCGGAAGAGCCGTTGTCGATGTCCGATGTGGCAATCGTTGCACTGCCCAGGGCATCCAGTTGTACGCTGGTGTCCTTACAGGATGGTGTGGGAGCCATGTTGTCCTCGACCGTCACCACAGCGGTACAACTGTCCGAGTTGCTGCTGCCGTCCGTCACCGTAAGGGTCACTGTATTGTCACCAATGGCGGTGAAGCTGTTCAGGGAAACGCTAAGGGAAACGCTCCCACAGGTATCGCTGGAACCATTGTCCACGTCCGCCGCAACAATCGTCGCACTGCCCGAGGCACCCAGTTCCACGGTAATGTCCCGGCAACTTGGCGTGGGGGCCGTTTTGTCCTCCACGGTCACGGTGGCGGTACAGCTGTCCGAGTTGCTGCTGGCGTCCGTCACCGTAAGGGTCACCGTGTTGTCCCCAAGGTCGGAACAGCCGAAAGTCGTCTTGTCCAGGGATAGCGATACGGTGGTGCCACTGTTGTCGGAGGAACCATTGTCGATGTCCGATGTGGCGATCGTTGCACTGCCCAGGGCATCCAGTTGTACGGTAATGTCCTTACAGGATGGTGTGGGAGCCATGTTGTCCTCGACCGTCACCACAGCGGTACAGCTGTCCGAGTTGCTGCTGGTGTCCGTCACCGTAAGGGTCACTGTATTGTCACCAAGGTCATTGGCACCAAAGCTGGTCGTGGACACCGCCAGGGTAACGCTCCCACAGTTGTCGGAGGAACCGTTGTCCACGTCCGATGTCGTAATCGTCGCGCTGCCCGAGGCGCCCAGTTGTACGCTGGTATCCTGGCAACTTGGTGCGGGGGCCGTTTTGTCCTCCACGGTCACCACAGCGGTACAGCTGTCCGAGTTGTTGCTGCCGTCCGTCACCGTAAGGGTCACCGTGTTGTCCCCAAGGTCGGAACAGCCGAAAATCGTCTTGTCCAGGGATAGCGATACGGTGGTGCCACTGTTGTCGGAGGAACCGTTGTCGATGTCCGATGTGGCGATCGTTGCACTGCCCAGGGCATCCAGTTGTACGGTAATGTCCTTGCAGGATGGTGTGGGAGCCATGTTGTCCTCGACCGTCACCACAGCGGTACAGCTGTCCGAGTTGCTGCTGGTGTCCGTCACCGTAAGGGTCACTGTATTGTCACCAAGGTCATTGGTACCAAAGCTGGTCGTGGACACCGCCAGGGTAACGCTGCTGCAAGTATCGCTGGAACCATTGTCCACGTCCGCCGCAACAATCGTCGCACTGCCCGAGGCACCCAGTTCCACGCTGATGTCCCGGCAACCTGGGGTGGGGGCCGTTTTGTCCTCCACGGTCACGGTGGCGGTACAGCTGTCCGAGTTGCTGCTGGTGTCCGTCACCGTAAGGGTCACCGTGTTGTCCCCCAAATCGGAACAGCCAAAGCTGGTCTTGGAAAGGGAAAGGGTCACGGCGGTACCGCTGTTGTCTGAGGAGCCGTTGTCGATGTCCGAGGTGGTGATCGTTGCACTGCCCGAGGTGCCCAATTGTACGCTAATGTCCTTGCAACTTGGACTGGGCAGCGTGCTGTCCCCCACCGTAACCGTGGCCGTACAGGTCTTCGAGTTGTTGCTGGGGTCAGTCACCGTAAGGGTCACCGTGTTGTCCCCTAGGTCGGTGGCGCCAAAGTCGATCGTGGACAACGCCAGGGTGACGCTCCCACAGTTGTCGGAGGAACCGTTGTCCACGTCCGATGTCGTAATCGTCGCGCTGCCCGAGGTGTCCAGTTGTACGGTAATGTCCTGGCAACGGGGAGAAGGCTCGGCCTTGTCCTCCACGGTCACCACAGCGGCACAGCTGTCCGAGTTGCTGCTGCTATCCGTTACCGTAAGGGTCACCGTGTTGTCCCCCAAATCGGAACAGCCAAAACTGGTCTTGTCCAGGGAAAGCGATACCGTGGTGCCGCTGTTATCCGAGGAGCCGTTGTCGATGTCCGAGGTGGTGATCGTTGCGCTGCCCGCCGCGCCCAGTTGTACGCTAATGTCCTTGCAACTTGGCGTGGGGAGCGTGTTGTCCCCAACCGTCACCGTGGCCGTACAGGCCTTCGTGGTGCTATCAGGGTCGGTCACCGTAAGCGTCACCGTGTTGTCCCCAAGGTCGTCGGCATCAAAGCTGGTCTTGGACACCCCCAGGGTGATTCCGCAACCGTCACTGCCGGCGTCCACATCCTCGGCGGTCAGGGTGGCCGTACCATCACTGCCCAGTTGGAGCTCCACCGCCTGTTGTTGGCACACGGCCGTCGTCTGGGTACCTGCCTTGCTGTCCCCGGTAATGTTGAGGCTGTTACCTATCAGTGCCGCACGCTCGTAATGGGCCCTACAATAGACCAGGCCGTAGGCGCCAACGGTGACCGTGGGCGTGTTGGAAAGCCCCTGGTCCTCCCATCCGATTAGCGTGGCGTCCCAGTTGGCAACCGAGAGCCCACTGTTGTCCAGCATATCGGTACCATTGGTCAACGCCCCAAGGTCCCATTCCCCCAAGTTCCGGTCAAAGGCACTTGCATTTTGGAACATGTAGGCCATATTGGCTACACCACTTGTATCCCAAGAGCCGATGTTGCCGTTAAAGGCACTGGCACCATCGAACATATTGGCCATATCTCCCACTTTGGCCGTGTTCCAGGGACCAATGGCCCCGTTAAAGGAACTGGCACCCGAGAACATCCCGCCCATATCGGTCACCTCACTGGTGTCCCAGGAACCGATGTTGCCGTTGAAGGCGCTTGCGCCAGTGAACATGTTGCCCATGTCCGCCACTTTGGCCACGTTCCAGGAACTGATGTTACCGTTGAAGGCAACGGCGCCATTGAACATATTGGCCATACTGGTCACCTCACTGGTGTTCCAGGAACCGATGTTACCGTTGAAGGCAACGGCGCCATTGAACATGTTGCCCATATCCGCCACTTTGACCGTGTTCCAGGAAGCGATGTTACCGTTAAAGGCGCTTGCACCATTGAACATATCGGACATATCGGTCACCTCGCCGGTGTTCCAGGAACCGATGTTACCGTTGAAGGCAACGGCGCCATTGAACATGTTGCCCATGTCCTCCACTTTGACCGTGTTCCAGGAAGTGATGTTCCCGTTAAAGGCGCTTGCCCCGGAGAACATATTCCCCATATCCTCCACTTTGGCCACGTTCCAGGAAGCGATGTTCCCGTTAAAGGCGCTTGCCCCGGAGAACATGCTTGCCATATCGGTTACCTTGCTGGTGTTCCAATTGGAGAAATCTGTTGTTCCTTTAAGTGTTATACAGCTGTGGAACATGTTATGCATACTCGTTACAGTGCTCAAGTCAGGTGCGTCTGTCGCCAAAACGTCCATTTTGCTACAGCCATTAAACGCATCTTCCATTGTACTCCAGGAGATACTGCTGCCCCACTGGTCCACGGAGAGCAGCTTCTCCCTGTCGCCCCCATTGTTGAAATGTATGCGGGTCAGGTTGCCGTTGCCGGAGACGGCATTGCGAATGGCCACCTGTATTCTGTCGGCAGTATGGCCGGTGAGAACCACGGTAGTTCCATCGGTTTCGTCCGTCAGTTCATAGCTGCCATCAGCGCCCAGGTCCACATCGTAGGTCCCAGTGGCCGGAATGGTGAAGGAGGTGGTGTTGGATGTGTCCCAGGTGGTTACGAACACCGTTGTGGGGTACGCCACCACGGTGACCGTGGCATCACAGTCGGCCGTTTTGCCGCTCCCATCCGTTACCGTAAGGGTCACCGTATAGGTCCCAACAGCCGCAAAAGTATCCGTATCCAGGGAAAGCGACACCGTGCCGCTATTGTCGGATGAGCCACCATCCACATCCCCTGCCGCAATCGTAACGCTGCCCGCTGCACTCAGTTGTACCGTAACATTTTTACAGCTCGCCGTGGGATTCGTATCGTCCACCACGGTCACCGTGGCCGTACAGGTGTCTTCGTTCCCGTTGGGATCGGTCACTGTTAGGGTCTCCGTGTTGTCCCCAAGTTCACTGGCCGTAAAAGTGGTCTGGGACAGGCTGAATGAGACGTCCCCACAGGCATCGCTGGAACCGTTGTCCACAAGCGAGGCCTCCAGAGTGGCCGTGCCATTGGTGCCCAGGTAAATTGTCGCTGCCTTGCATTGTGGCGTCGGGTCTATCTTCTCCGGGCCGTCATCGATAATATTAAGGCCGAAAGCGGCACGTTCGTCAGTGGCGGTACAGTACACCAGGCCATCGGCGCCGATGGTGAAAGCGGGGGTCTCATGGAAGCCCTCCCCGTGCCAACCGATGATCGTGGCATCCCAGTTGGCCATGGAGAGCCCACTATCGTCGAGCATACCAATGGCATTGGTCAACTGCCCCAAATCCCATTTGCCCAGGTTCTGGTCAAAAGCCGTTGCGTCGTCAAACATCCACTGCTTATTGGCGACGCTGCCCGTTTCCCAGGAACCAATATCCTGATTAAAGACGCTTGCAAACCGAAACATGGAAAACATATTGGTTACCTGGCCGGTGTTCCAGGAACCGATGTCCTGGTCAAAGGCTTCCGCAGAACGGAACATGGAGCCCATATTGGTTACATTGGCCACATTCCATGAACCGATGTCCGCATTAAAGATAATTGCGCCATTGAACAAGCCGGTCATATCCTCCACTTTGGACGTGTTCCAGCCGGAGAAGCTCGTATTCCCCTTAAGTTTCGTACAGCTATTGAACATATTGGACATACTGCTCACACTGCCCAGGTCGGGGGCGTCCGTCGCCTTGATCTCCAGATTGCTACAACCCGAAAATGCGGATGCCATGGTACTCCAGGAGATGGCGCTGCCCCATTGGTCCACGGAGATTAGCTTTTCCCTATCGAAAAAGGCTCCCGAAAACAGACTAAAACTTATTCCATCCAAGGTTCCGTTCCCCGAGTGGGCGTTGCGAAGGGCCACCTGTATTTCCCCGGCAGTATGGTTGTGTTTGGTGACATCCACAGTAATGGTCCCGTTCTGGTCCGTCAGTTCATAGCTGCCGTCATTGCCCAGGTCCACATCATAGGTTCCCGAGGCCGCGATAACAATGGAGTTCTTATTGGAGTTGCCTTCGGATTTGGTCGTGTCCCAGGTGGTCACAAATACGCTTGTGGGATCCGTACCCAATACGGTCACCGTGGCCGTACAGATCTTCGTGGTGCTGTCGGGGTCGGTCACCGTTAGGGTCACCGTGTTGTCCCCAAGGTCGGTCGCACCAAAGTCGGTCTTGGACAACGCCAGGGTGATCCCGCAACCATCGCTGCCGGCGTCCACAAGGGCGGGATCCAAGGTGGCCGTGCCAGTGGCACCCAGTTCGAGCTCCACCGCCTGTTGCTGGCACCCGGCCGTCGGCTGGGTACCCGCTTTGCTGTCCCCGGTAATGTTAAGGCTGTTACCTATCAGCGCCGCACGCTCGTAATAGGCCCTACAGTAGACCAGGCCGTAGGCGCCAACGGCGACCGTCGGCGTGTTGGAAAGGCCCCGGCCCTCCCAACCGATCAGTGTGGCGTCCCAGTTGGCAACCGAGAGCCCACTGTTGTCCAGCATATCGGTGCCATTGGTCAACGCCCCCATGTCCCATTCGCCCAAGTTCCGGTCAAAGGCACCCGCACCGGAGAACATCCCCTCCATATCGGTCACATTGCTGGTATCCCAAGAGCCGATGTTTCCGTTGAAGGTACTGGCACTAGTGAACATATTACCCATATCCTCCACCTTGGACACGTTCCAAGCACCAATGGTCCCGTTAAAGGAACTGGCACCGGAGAACATCCCACCCATATCGGTCACGGCGCCCGTGTCCCAGGAGCCGATGTTGCCGTTGAAGGCACTCGCGCCATTGAACATATCCCCCATATCCCCCACTTTGGCCACGTTCCAAGCACCAATAGGCCCGTTAAAGGTAGTTGCACCGGAGAACATGCCCGCCATATCGGTCACCTCCTCGGTGTCCCAGGAACCGATGTTACCATTGAAGGTACTTGCACCATTGAACATATCCCCCATATCCTCCACTTTGGCCACGTTCCAGGAACTGATGTTACCGTTAAAGGCGCTTGCGCCAGCAAACATGGAGTTCATATCAGTTACGTTACCAGTGCTCCAGGAACCAATGGCTCCGTTAAAGGTACTTGCACCATTGAACATGTTGCCCATATCCTCCACTTTGGCCACGTTCCAGGAACTGATGTTACCGTTAAAGGCACTTGCACCATCGAACGTGTTGCCCATATCGGTCACATTGCTGGTGTCCCAGGAACCGATGTTACCGTTAAAGGCACTGGCGCCATTGAACATGCCCTCCATATCGGTCACCTCGCTGGTGTTCCAGGAACCGATGTCCTGGTTAAATGTAATTTTGTTATTTTGATTGCCATCGGAGGAAAACATCCGCTTCATTGTAGTCACCTCGCCCGTGTCCCAGGAACCGATGCTACCGTTAAAGGCCCTTGCGCTATAAAACATATGGCCCATGTCGGTTACCTTGCTGGTATTCCACGAACCAATATCCCCATTAAAGGTCCTTGCACCATAAAACATATAGCCCATATCCGTTACATCGGCCACGTTCCAATTGGAGAAGCTTGTATCCCCCGTAAGTGAGGAACATCCGTTGAACATATTGGCCATACTGGTATTGGTGAGGGCATTCAGGTTGGGGGCATCGGTCGCCTCGACCTTCAGATTGCCACAGCCGTAAAATGCATTTTCCATGTTGGTCCAGGCCATCGCGCTGCCCCATTGGTCCACGGAGAGCAGCTTATCCTTGTCCCCCCCATTGTTGAAATGTATCCGGGTCAGGTTACCGTTGCCGGAGACGGCATTGCGAATGGCCACCTGTATGTTATCGGCAGTATGGCCAGTGAGGGTCACGGTGGTTCCATCGGTCTCGTCCAGCAGTTCATAGCTGCCATCAGCACCCAGGTCCACATCGTAGGTGCCCGTGGCGGGGATGGTAAAGGAGATGCCACTGGAAGTGTCCCAGGTAGTCACGAACTCGGTCGCGGGATACCTTACTACGGTCACCTCAGCCATGCAGTCACTCGAGTTTCCACCAGGGTCGGTTACCGTAAGGGTCACTGTGTTATCCCCAAGGTCGGTGGTATCAAAGCTGGTTTTGGACAGGCCCAGGGAAATCCCGCAGCCATCGCTACCGTCGTTCACCAAGTCCGGATCCAGGGTGGCCGTGCCGTTGGCACCCAGTTGGATCGTTGCCTCCTTGCACCGTGCTATTGGCTGAATGGTAGTTGACCGGCTGTCACCGGTAATATTGAGTTCGGCGCGCTGGGTAGTGGCCCTACAGTAGACTAGGCCGGAAGCGCCAATGGTGGGGAAATTAGGGTATTGGGAAGCATCATGGTAACCCTTGTTATACCAACCAATGATCGTGTTGTCCCAGTTGTCCACGGAGAGCCCACTGCCGTCCAGCATATTGGCACCATTGGTCAACGCCCCTAGTTCCCACTCCCCCAGGTTCTGGTCAAAGTTATAAGCTGATTCGAACATCCCTTCCATGTTGGCAACACCGCCCACATTCCAACTACTGATGTCCTGGTTAAAGATTTCAGCTCCACCAAACATGTTGCCCATATCGTCCACCTCGCTGGTGTTCCAGGAACCGATGTCCTGGTCAAAGGCGATAGCACTTTCGAACATGGCGTACATATTGTTCACCTTGCTGATGTTCCAGGAACCGATATTTCCATTAAAGGCGGATGCTTTCTTAAACATGGACTGCATGGTAATTACGTTACTGGTGTCCCAGGAACCGATGTCCCGGTCGAAGTCTTGGGCCTCATGGAACATGCCTTCCATGTTGGCAACACTGCCCACATTCCAACCGCTGATATCTTGATCGAAGTAATTGGCACCGTAGAACATGTTGTACATGTTAGTGACCTTACTTACGTTCCAACTGCCAATGTCCTGATTGAAACTGGCACTGTCAAACATACGGGCCATATTGGTCATCTCGCTAGTGTTCCACGAACCGAGGTCCTGGTCAAAATACCAGGTGTCATGAAACATGGATTCCATGTTCGTCACCTTGCTGGTGTCCCAAGAACCGATGTCCTGGTCGAAGATTTCGGCGTCAGCGAACATATAGCCCATATGGGTCACCTCGCTGGTGTTCCATAAACCGAGGTCCTGGTCAAAGACGTATGCCCCGTAAAACATTTTGCCCATATCGGTTACCTTGCTGGTATCCCAGGAACCAATACTTCCGTTAAAGGCGCTTGCACCTTCGAACATACCTTGCATATCGGTCACCTTCCCCGTGTTCCAGTTGGAGAAGCTTGTCTTCCCCGTTAGGGAGATGCATCCGTTGAACATATTGGCCATACCGGTATTGGTCAGGGCACTTAGGTCGGGGGTGTCCGTGGCCTTGACCTCCAGGTTGCTACAGCCGTAAAATGCATTTTCCATGTTGGTCCAGGCTATGCTGCTGCCCCATTGGTCCACGGAAAGCAACTTCTCCTTGTCGCCCCCATCGTTGAAATGTATTCGGGTCAAGTTGCCGGAGGAGGCATTCCTAAGGGCCACTTGTATTTCCCCTGCGGTATGGTTATGAGTAGTGACGTCCACGGTCAGGGACCCAGTCACGGTCTGGGCCGTCAGTTCATAGCTGCCATCGGCGCCCAGGTCCACATCGTAAACCCCGGTGGCGGGGATGGTGATGGAATTACTGTTGGACGAGCTGGATATGGTCGTATCCCAGGTGGTGACGAATACGGTCGTGGGATAGGCTACCACGGTCACCTTGGTATCGCAGCTGGCCGTGTTCCCATCGGGGTCGGTCACCGTAAGGGTCACCGTGTTATCCCCAAGGTCGGTGGTATCAAAACTGGTTTTTGACAGGCCCAGGGAAATCCCGCAGCCATCGCTACCGTCGTTCACCAGGTCGGGATCCAGGGTGGCGGTGCCGTTGGCACCCAGTCGGATCGTTGCTTCCTTACATGCCGCCGTAGGTTCGGGAATTTGCGGGCTGTCGCCAGTTATGGTGAAGGTCAGTGCGGCACGTTGGATAGCGGCCTCGCAGTAGACCAGGCCGGAGGCCCCGATGGTGGACGTATTGTTAAGGTCCTGTTCGTGCCAACCGATGATCGTGTTGTCCCAACTGTCCATGGAGAGTCCACTGCCGTCGAGCATACCACCGCCATTGGTCAACTTCTCTAGGTTCCACCCCCCCAGATTCTGGTCAAAGGCAGTTGCGTTCTGGAACATGTCGCGCATATCTTCCACCCCGCTGGTGTTCCAATCACCGATGTACCTGTTAAAGACACTTGCACCGGAAAACATGGCGTTCATATCGGTCACCTTGGCCACATCCCAGGAACCGATGTCCTGGTCAAAGACGGTTGCATTCTGAAACATGGATTCCATATCGGTCACCTTGGCCACATTCCAGGAACCAAGGTCCTGGTTAAATGTACTGGAGCTAGTTACCCTACTTGATACGCCAAACATGAGTTCCATATTGGTCACATTACTGGTGTTCCATGACCCAATGTCCTGGTTAAAGGCAGTTGCGTTCCAGAACATTTCCCGCATATTCTCCACACCTCCCGTGTTCCACAAACTGATGTCCCGGTTAAAGGCAATTGCGCTGACAAACATTGAGGCCATATCGGTCACCTTACTGGTGTCCCAGGAACCGATGTTCCCGTGAAAATTGGTTGCCCCATTGAACATATTGCCCATATCGGTCACATTGCTGGTGTTCCAGGGACCAATGTCCGCATTAAAAGTGATTGCCCTATAAAACATCCCGTCCATGTCAGCAACACTGCCCACGTCCCAACCGCTAATGTTCTGATTGAAGCTTTCGGCATAGTAGAACATCTCGTACATATCGCTCACATTGCCCACATTCCAGGAACCGATGTCCCCATTAAAGGCGATTGCGGTCGAGAACATTTCCCGCATCTTGTTGACATTACTTACATCCCAACTGCCAAGGTTCTGGTTAAAAACGACTGCCTCATAAAACATGTAGCTCATGTCCGTAACCTTGCTTGTGTTCCAACTGCCAATGTCCTGGTCAAAGCTTTCGGTGCCAGCGAACATGCCACTCATATTCTGTATACCGCTTGTGTTCCAACCGGAGAAATTGTCCATAACCGTTCCCTTAAGTGAAATACAATAAGCGAACATGTTGGCCATACTGGTCACACTGCTCAGGTCGGGAACATCAGTTGCCAACACGTCCAAATTGGAACATCCCCAAAATGCATATGCCATGGTGGTCCAGGAGATACTGCTGCCCCATTGGTCCACGGAAAGCAATTTACCCTTGTCGCCCCTATCGTTGAACGCTATCCTGGTGAGCCCCCCGTTGCCGGAGGCGGCATTGCGTAGGGCCACCTGTATCTCGCCAGCGGTGTAGTTATATTGGGTGACATCGATGGTAATGGTCCCGTTCTGGTCCTTCAGTTCATAGCTGCCATCATTGCCCAGGTCAACATCGTAGGTCCCCATGGCGGGTATGGTGATGGAATTACTGCTGGACGTGTCCCAGGTGATCACGAATACGCTTGCGGGATCGTCCTCCCATACGTTCACTGTGGTATCGCAGGTACTGGTGTTGTTATTCCCATCGGTTACCGTAAGGGTGACCGTATGTGCGCCTAGGTCCGAGGCCGTAAAGTCTTTTTTAGACAACCCAAAGGAGACATTCGTACAGGCATCGCTGGAACCGTTGTCCACATCGCCGGTTGTCAGGGTGGCTTCATCGTTGGCGTCCAGTTGAAGCACGACCAACTGCTTGCACAGTGCCTCCGGGGAATCGGTTTCCGCACCGTCACCAGTAATCCTATTATTGGTATCAAACGCTTTACGTTCGTCCACAGCATTGCAGTATTCCAGGCCGGAGGCACCGATGGTGGGAAAGTTGGGATATTGGGAAGCATTGTGGTAACCCTTGTTATACCAACCTTT
The DNA here is from genome assembly GCF_023016285.1 of Muricauda sp. SCSIO 64092. Taxonomy (GTDB): domain Bacteria; phylum Bacteroidota; class Bacteroidia; order Flavobacteriales; family Flavobacteriaceae; genus Croceivirga. The sequence continues at coordinate 3,707,976 of NZ_CP095413.1, read as the reverse complement.
GATCGTGCTGTCCCAGTTGGCAACGGAAAGTCCACTGCCATTAAGCATATTGGTACCTCCGCCATTGGTCAACTTCGCCAGGTCCCAATTCCCCAGGTCCTGGTCAAAGGTGCTTGCACCAGTAAACATGGAGACCATATCGGTCACCTCGCTGGTGTTCCAGGAACTGATGTTCTGGTTAAAGGCCGTTGCCCCATTGAACATAGAGCGCATATTGGTCACTTTGCCCGTGTTCCAGGAACCAATGTCCTGGTTAAAGGCGGTCGCATTCCAGAACATGAGGCTCATATCCTCCACATTGCCGGTGTTCCAGGAACCGATGTCCCCGTTAACGGCGCTTGCATAGGCAAACATAGAGGACATATCGGTCACACTGCTCAGGTCGGGGGCATCGCTCGCCAGCACCTCCAGATTGCTACAGCCATAAAATGCGCCGGCCATAGTGGTCCAGGCGATACTGCTGCCCCATTGGTCCACGGAAAGCAGTTTCAGCCTATCGCCCCCATTGTTGAACCATATCCTGGTCAGGTTCCCGTTGCCGGAGGCGGCATTGCGTAGGGCCACCTGTATTTTATCGGCAGTATGGTTCGTGAGATTCACGGTAGTTTCATCGGTCTGGTCCGTCAGTTCATAGCTGCCGTCAGCGCCCAGGTCCACATCGTAGGTCCCCGTGGCGGGGATGGTAATGGAGTTACCGCTGGACGTGTCCCATGTGGTCACAAAAACGCTTGCGGGATCGTCCTTCCTTACGTTCACCGTGGTCTCACAGGTATTGGTGTTGTTGTTGGGGTCTTTTACTGTAAGGGTTACCATATTCGCACCAAGGTCAGAGGCTGTAAAATCGGTTTTGGACAGGCTCAAGGTGATTGTGTCCCCTTCGCCGAGGCAGTCGTCGCTGGAACCGTTGTCCACATCACCCGTCGTTAGGGTGGCCTCATCGTTGGCGTCCAGTTGGAGCACGACCCTCTGCTTGCACAGCGCCTCCGGGAGATTGGTTTCCGCACTGTCGTAGAGAATGTTGAGGGTCAGTGCGGCACGCTCGGTGTAGGCCTTGCAGTAGACCAGTCCACTGGCACTAATGGTAACATCATTTTCAAAGTCCTGCCCGTACCAACCAATCAACGTGGCGTCCCAGCTTTCTATGGAAAGCCCACTACCATTGAGCATCCCGACACCATTGATTACTTTTTCCAGGTCCCAACCCCCAAGGTTCTGGTCAAAGGCGGTCGCTCTCTGAAACATATTGCCCATATCGGTCACCCCACTGGTGTTCCAGATACCAATGGGTCCGTTAAAGTTGCTTGCGTTGGTAAACATAAAGCGCATATTGGTCACGCTGCTGGTGTCCCAGGAACCAATGTCCGCGTTAAAGGCGCTTGCACCAAAAAACATACCGTCCATCTTGGTCACACTGCCCGTGTTCCAGGAACCGATGTCCTGATTAAAGGTGCTTGCATCAGCAAACATGGAGGACATATCGGTCACTTTGCCAGTGTTCCAGGAACCGATGTCCTGGTTAAAGGCGGTCGCATTCCAGAACATGAGGCTCATATCCTCCACATTGCCGGTGTTCCAGGAACCGATGTCCCCGTTAACGGCGCTTGCATAGGCAAACATAGAGGACATATCGGTCACCTTACTCAGGTCGGGGGCATCGCTCGCCAGCACCTCCAGATTGCTACAGCCATAAAATGCGCCAGCCATGGTGGTCCAGGCGATACTGCTGCCCCATTGGTCCACGGAAAGCAGCTTCCTCTTGTCACCCGTATTGTTAAACCGAATTCCGTCCAGGGTCCCGTTCCCAGAGATGGCATCGCGGAGGGCCACCTGTATCTCCCCAGCGGAATAATTATGGGCCGTGACATCCACGGTCAGGGACTCGGACACGGTTTGGTCCGTCAGTTCATAGCTTCCGTCATTGCCAAGATCCACATCGTAGGTCCCCGTGGCGGGGATGGTGATGGAGTTGCTGTCGGACGTACCGGTCTTGGTCGTGTCCCAAGTTGTCACAAATACGTTTGTGGGGTCCTCCACGGTCACCAAGGCCCGGCAGGTCTGCGTGTTCCTATTGGGGTCGGTCACCGCAAGGATCACCGTGTTTTCCCCAAGGTTCGAGGCCGTAAATTCGGTTTTGGACACGCTCAACGAAACGGCACCACAGGCATCGCTGGAACCGTCATTCACAAGGGCAGCATCCAGGGTCGCCGTACCATCGGCACCCAGCCGTAAGGCCGCTGCCTTGCACTTGGCCGTTGGCCTGGTGGTTTCTGCACTATCACCAATAATGTTAAATCCCCTAGATTTCAGTTCGGTACGCTGGACGGTGGCTACGCAGTACATCAGGCCATTCGCGCCAATGGTGGGTGTATTGGTAGTATTGGTGAAACCCTGCCTATGCCAACCGATGAGTGTGGCGTCCCAGTTGGCAACGGAGAGTCCACTATTGCTTAGCATATCGTTACCATTTCTCAACCTCCCCAGGTACCAATCCCCCAGGTTCTGGTCAAAGGCAGTTGCACCAGAAAACATGCCGGCCGAACGGTTTAGGCCGCTGGTGTTCCACGAACCGATATCCCGGTCAAAGGTGCTTGCGTTCCGAAACATGAAGTTCATGGTACCCACTTTGCTCACGTTCCAGGAACCAATGGGCCCGTTAAAGGCGCTTGCAGCATCAAACATAAAAGACATATTATCCACGCTGCCAGTGTTCCAGGAACCGATGTCCTGGTCAAATGTGCTTGCGCCCTGAAACATCCGATTCATATCGGTCACGCTGGATGTGTTCCAGGAACCGATGTCCCCGTTAAAGGCTGTTGCGTCATCGAACATATAGGACATATCAATCACCGTGCTTGTATTCCAGTTGTTGAAGCTGTTCGTAGCCGTCCCCGTAAGTACCCTACAACCATTGAACATATCGGACATATCGGTCACACCACTTAGGTCGGGGGTGTCGGTTGCCTTAACCTCCATGTTGTTACAACCATGAAATGCCCCCGCCATGGTACTCCAGGAGATAGCGCTGCCCCATTGGTCCACCGAGAGGAGTTTCTGTCGGTCACCCCCATTATTGAAATGTATTCTGTTTAGGTCACCGTTCCCGGAGACGGCATTACGGAGGGCCACTTGTATTACGCCGCCAGCAGTATAATTATGGTCGGTGACATCCAAGGTCAGGGACTCGGACACGGCTTGGTCCGTCAGTTCGTAGCTGCCGTCATTGCCCAGGTCCACATCGTAGGTCCCTGTAGCGGGGATGGTGATGGAGTTGCTATTGGACGTACCCGATAAGGTAGTATTCCAGGTGGTCACAAATACACTTGTGGGATCCACCACGACCACTGTGGCCGTACAGGTATGTTCGTTGTTGTTCTTATCGGTTACCGTAAGGGTGACCGTGTTTGTGCCAAGGTCGACGGCTGTAAATTCTTCGGGGTCTACTTCCAGGTCGACGCTCGTACAGGCATCGCTGGAACCGTTATCCACGGAAGCGGAATCCAGGGTGGCCGTGCCATCGGTCCCCAGCTCAAGTTCCAGTGCATTTGTCCTGCACCGGGCCGTTGGCGCGGTATCCTCCGGGCTGTCATCGACAATGTCAAAACCTTCAGATTTCAGTTGGGAACGCTCGGCAGTGGCCTTGCAGTAGGTAAGCCCATAGGCCCCGATAGTGACATCGTTGGTGAAGCCCTGGTTCTCCCAACCAATAATAGTGTTGTCCCAGTTCGTTATGGAGAGCCCACTGTTTTTGAGCATGTTGGCACCACTGCTTAGCTTCTTTAGGTCCCAATTCCCCAGATTCTGGTCGAAGGCACTTGCGTCTTCGAACATGGAAGGCATAGTGGTCACCTGGCTAGTGTTCCAGGAACCGATGTTCTGGTTAAAGGCGCTTGCACCATTGAACATGTTGGCCATAGCGGTTACATCGGCCACATTCCAAGAACTGATATTCTGGTCAAAGACTCTTGCGCCATCGAACATGCCGGCCATATTGGTTACACCGGCCACATCCCAGAATCCGATGTTTTGGTCAAAGGCGCTTGCGCCATTGAACATATTACCCATATCGGTCACTTTGGATACATTCCATGAACCGATGTTATGATCAAACGCGCTTGCACCGGCAAACGTATCGGCCATATCGGTCACTTCGCTGGTGTTCCAGGAACTGATGTTCTGGTCAAAGACGCCTGCGTCATTGAACATGCCAACCATATCCGTCACTTTGGATACATTCCATGATCCGATGTCCTGGTTAAAGGCACTTGCGCCATTGAACATATTGCCCATATTGGTAACCTTAGCCACATTCCAGGAACCGATGTCCCGATTAAAGGCACTTGCATCCCTGAACATGCCATCCATATCAGTAACCTTGCTGGTGTTCCAGGTGGAGAAGCTTGTCGTCCCTGTAAGTTCTGTAGATCCGTTGAACATATTGGCCATACTGGTATTGGTCAGCCCATTGAGGTCAGGGGCGTCCGTTGCCTTGACCTCCAAATTGCTACAGCCATGGAATGCACCGGCCATGGTGCTCCAGGATATCCCTCCCCATTGGTCCACGGAGAGCAACTTATCCCTGTCCCCTCCATTATTGAACTGTATCCCGGTCAGGATCCCGTTCCCGGAAGCGGCATCGCGAAGGGCCACTGCTATCTCCCCGGCGGTATAGTTTTCGTCAACTACATTAATGGTAACGGGCCCGGTCTGGTCCGTCCGTTCATAACTGCCATCATTGCCCAAATCCACATCGTAGGTCCCTATGGCAGGGATGGTGATGGAGTTGCTGTTGGACGTGCCGGTGTCGATGGTCGTGTCCCAGGTGGTAATAAAAGCCGCGAGATCTACCACCGTCACCGTGGCGGGACACTCCGCCCAGTTCCCATTGGGGTCGGTCACTCTTAGGGTCACTGTTTTTGTACCAATATCCACAGGCGTAAAACTGCTTTGTGACAAACTGAACGAGACCCCGCCACAGGCATCGCTGGAACCATCGTCCACAGAAGCGGGATCCAGGGTGGCCTTGCCATCGGTCCCCAATTGGATTTCCAGCGTATTCGTCTTGCACCGGGCCGTCGGTTTGGTCGTTTCCGAACTGTCTCCACTGAAGTCGACGGTATTATCATCTTCCAGCTCGGTACGCTCGACAGTAGCCGTGCAGTAAACCAATCCGGAAGCGCCGATGGTTACATTGCTGATGAGATCCAAGCTGTGCCAACCAATCAGCGTGGCGTCCCAATTGGCAACCGAGAGCCCACTGTTGCTGAGCATACTGGTACCCGTGGTCACCTGCCCCATGTCCCAGGAACCCAAATTCTGGTCAAAGGCGCTTGCATTGAAAAACATCCAACCCATATTGCTCACCTTGGCCACGTTCCAGGAACTGATGTCCTGATCAAATATACTTGTGCCGGTTGCACCATTTGGTATGGCGAACATCCAGGTCATATTGGTCACCTCGGACACGTTCCAGGAACCGATGTCCCGGTTAAAGGCCGTCGCGTTCAGGAACATGCCCTCCATATCGGTCACGCCAGTGGTGTCCCAGGAACCGATGTCCCCGTTGAAGGCCTTCGTGTAGGCAAACATACCGGACATATCGGTCACACTGCCAGTATCCCAGGAACCCAGATCCTGGTCAAAGACATCCATAGCCCGGAACATGTTGTCCATATTGGTCACCTTGCCCACGTTCCAGGAACCAATGTCCTGGTCAAAGGCAATGGCAAAGCGGAACATCCAGCCCATATCCGTCACCCCGGCCACATTCCACGAACCGATGTCCGCGTTAAAGGCACTTGCAGCGGAGAACATAGTATTCATATTGGTCACGTTACCGGTGTTCCAGGAACCGATGTCCTGATTAAAGGCGGTGGCACCAGTAAACATCTCGCTCATATCCCTCACCCCGGACACGTTCCAGGAACCAATATCCCCGTTAAAGTTGCTTGCACTGTAAAACATATTGGACATATCGGTCACGTTGGACACGTTCCAACCGGAGAGGCCCGTGGTCCCTGTAAGGGAGCCACAGGACCTGAACATACGGGACATATTGGTCACCCTGCTCAAATCCAGGGCATCGGTGGCCTTGACCTTCAAATTCCCACAGCCATGGAAGGCGCCCTCCATCGTGCTCCAAGAGATGCTGCCCCAGTGATCCACGGAGCGCAATTTTCGTCTGTCACCCCCATTGTTGAAGTATATCCTGGTCAGGGGATCGGTGTCCGCACTATGGATGGCCACTTCTATTTCCCCAGCAGTATAATTATGTTCGGTCACATTTATAGTGGTGGTCCCGGTCTGGTCCATGAGTTCAAAGCTGTTGTCATTGCCCAGGTCCACATGGTAGGCCCCTGTGGCGGGGATGGTGATGGAGTTGCTGTTGGAAGTGCCGGACTCGGTCGTGTCCCAGGTGGTGACGAACAGGTTTTCGGAACGGAAGGTTACGGTCACCGTGGTCTGGCAGTCATCCGTGTTTCCATCGGGGTCGGTCACCGTAAGGGTGACCGTGTTGTCACCAAGGTCGTCCGGCGTAAAGCTGCTTGGGGATACGCTTAACGAGACGTCCCCGCAGGTATCACTGGAACCGTTGTCCACAGAATCGGCCGTAAATTCAGTTCCCAGTTCAAAGGTCGCTGTCTTACATCGTGCCACTGGTCCGGCAGTATCCGCGCTGTCATCGGTAATGTTAAAACCTCTTAATATCAATGCGGAACGCTGGGTAGTGGCAATGCAGTAGGTCAGGCCGGAGGCCCCAATGGTCACCGCGTTGGTAAATCCCTGGCTGTTCCAACCGATCAAGGTGGCGTCCCAATTAGCAACCGAGAGCCCACTGCCATTGAGCATATCAGTGCCATTAGTCACCTTTGCCATATCCCAATGCCCCAGGTTCCGATCAAAGGAAGTTGCATCATAAAACAGGTAACGCATATTGGTCACGCTAGCCGTGTTCCATAAACTGATGTCCTGGTTAAAAGCGATTGCCTTATAAAACATACCGTCCATACGGGTCACGCTGGCCGTGTTCCACAAACCAATGTCCTGGTCAAAGACCGTGGCGCCATTGAACATACCCCACATACTGCTCACGCTGCTGGTGTCCCAGGAGCCGATATCCTGGTCAAATGCGCTTGCGTTCCGGAACATGAAGTCCATATAGGTCACGCTGGAAACATTCCAGGAACCAATGTCTGTATTGAAAGCACTTGCGTCAGAAAACATGTTTTTCATATTGGTCACACTGCTGGTGTCCCAGGAACCGATGGCCTGGTTAAAGGTGCTTGCGTCGCTAAACGTGCCCTCCATATCGGTCACATTGCTGGTATTCCAACCGGAGAAGTTGTTCGTCGCCGTTCCCTTAAGTGAGCTACATTCTGCGAACATCCAGCTCATATTGGTTACATTGCTTAGGTCGGGAACATCGCTTGCCAGCACATCCAGATTGGAACATTGGAGAAATGCTTCCTCCATAGTGCTCCAGGAGATACTGCTGCCCCATTGATCCACCGAGAGCAGCTTCAGCTTGTCGTCCGTCTGATTTAGGGCGAAACGTATCCCGGTCAGGTTCCCGGAACCGGAGGCCGCATTGCGAAAGGCCACTTGTATTTCCCCTGCGGCATAGTTATGTTCAGTGACATTTACGGTAATTTCAGTGGTCTGGTTCAATAGTTCATAAGTACCGTCATTGCCCAAATCCACATCGTAGTTCCCCGTAGCGGGGATGGTAATGGAATTGCTGTTGGAGGTTCCGGACTTGGTCGTATCCCAGGTGGTGACAAATACACTTGTGGGATCCTCCACGGTCAGCGTGGTCGTGCAGGTGTTCGTTTTGTTGTTGGAGCTGGCTACCGTTAGGGTCATCGTCTGCGTGCCAATATCTTCGGTCGTAAAGCTGGTTTGGGGCAGGCTTAGTGAGATACTTCCGCAGCCATCGCTACCCTTGTCCACAAGGTCGGTCGTCAGCGTGGCCGTACCGTTGGTGTCCAACCGTAGTGTCACCTCCTGTTGGCACTCGGCCGTTGGCTGGGCATCTGATAGGCTGTCGCCGGTAATGTTGGTCATTGCAGCACGCTCAGTGTAGGCCTTACAATAGGTCAGGCTTGTGGCACCGATGGTGGGGGTGGTGAAATCCTCGGCATGCCAACCGATAAGCGTAGTGTCCCAACTGTCCGAAGAGAGTCCACTATTATCGAGCATATTGGCGCCATTGGTCAACGCTCCCAGGTCCCATGTGCCAAGGTTCTGATCAAAGGTGCTTGCACTATTGAACATGTAACCCATATCGGTTACCTTAGCCACATTCCAGGAACCGATGTTCCCATTAAAGGCACTTGCCCCATTGAACATGTAACCCATATCGTCCACGCTGGCCGTGTTCCACAAACCGATGTTATTCTGGTTAAAGGCACTTGCCCCATTGAACATATTGGCCATATCGGTTACCTTGCCTGTATCCCAAGATCCGATGTTCTTGTTAAAGGTACTTGCCCCCTTAAACATGCTATCCATATTGGTCACCGTGCTGGTGTTCCAATTGGAGAAACGGTTTGTCGTAATCCCCCCAAGTGACGTACAGCCATCGAACATATTGGCCATATTGGTCACGTTGACCAGATTGGGGGCATCGGTGGCCTTGACATCCAGATTGGTACAGCCGTAAAAGGCATCTTCCATAGTGCTCCACAACATATTGGTGCCCCATTGGTCTACCGAAACCAGCTTCTGCCTATCACCCCCGTTCGACGAATCACCGAAGTTTATCCTGGTCAGTCCACTGGTATCAGAGTTATGACGAAGGGCCACCTGTATCTCCCCTGCCGCGTAATTGTTACCGTCGGGGTCGGTATAGTTGGTGACATTTACCGTAATTTCATCGGTCTGGTTGAACAGGTCGTAATCCCCATCATTGCCAAGGTCCACATCGTAGTTACCTGTGGCGGGGATGGTAATGGAATTGCTGGTGGAGGTGCCAGATTTGGTCGTGTCCCAAGTGGTGACAAAATGTGCCGTTCCGGAATAGCCCACGTTCACCGTGGTCTGGCAGGTGGCGGTATTGCTGTTGGGGTCGGTCACCGTAAGGGTCACTGTGTATACGCCTGTACTAGTAAACTCGTATTGGGACAAGCTCAGCGAGACAGGTCCACAGGCATCTCCGGAATCCTTGTCCACATCATCAGCCGTCAGAGTGGCTTTGTAGGTGTCGCCGAATACCAGCCATAACTGCTCCTCACAATTGGTTGTCGGTGGGTCATCCTCAGCGCTGTCACTAATGTTCAAGGTCAGTCTTGCACGCTCTTGGTAGGCCTTGCAATAGACCAGGCCGCCACCGCCGACAGTGACGGTGTTGGTGAAGTTCTGCTTGTCCCAACCTATGATCGTGGCATCCCAGTTGTCCACGGACATCCCCGTATTATCGAGCATTTTATCTGCTCTGGTCACCTGCTGCATGTTCCAATTGCCAAGGTCGTGGTCAAAGGAGGTGGCGTTCCGGAGCATGGCACCCATATTAGTTACACTGCTGGTGTTCCAGGATCCGATGTCCTGGTTAAAGAGGTTTGCACCCTGAAACATGGACCCCATATTGGGGACAGTGCTTACATTCCAGTTGGCGAAACTAGCATTCCCCTTGAGTGATTTACAGTCGATAAACATGGCGGACAGCCCTGTACCTCCTCCCGTGTGCATGTGGGATTCGCTCAGGTCGGGGACATCGGTCGCCAAAACGTCCAGATTGGTACAGCCCGCAAATGCACTACTCAAATTGTACCATTTTGTACTGCCCCATTGGTCCACGGATAGTATCTTCTCCTTGTCATTCTCCTCATCGTCGAACCAAATCCTTATCAATGTGCTCCATCTGGTCCCATTTGCTGGCTGGCCATCAGTATTACTCCGTATGGCCACCTGTATTTCCCCTGCCTCATAGTTCTTACCGTTAGGGTCGGTATAGGTAGTCACATCTATGGTCAAGGGCCTGTAGACACTACCTCCATGTTTCGTCACTTCATAGCTGCCATCATTACCTATATCCACATCGAAGGTCCCGCCGAAAGGGAGGCGGAGGGAGTTGCTATCAGATGAGTCACTACTGGTTTTGGTCGTATCCCAGGTGGTGATGAAGTTATCCGAGGAATAGGCGCCCAGTGTCACTTCACTTGTGCAATCAGCTGTCCTACGGCTATTGTCAGTCACCGTTAGAGTCACTGTCTTCACACCAGTGCCCGTAAGGCTGCTCGGAGACACGCTCAACGAGGCAATTCCGCAGGGATCGCTGGAACCGTCATCTATAAGGGCGGGATCCAGGGTCACACTCGCGTTGGGACCCAGCCGCATCGCCGCGTCCTTACATCTGGCCGTTGGCTTGGTGGCTTCCGCACTGTCCCCAACGAAGTTGACGCCATTACTTATCAGCGCGGCACGTTGGGTACTGGCCGTACAGTAGACCAAAAGATGAGCGCCGATGGTTACATTGTTGTTGAAGCCCTGGCTGTGCCAACCGATGAGCGTGGCGTCCCAGTTGCTTATAGAGAGCCCACTGTTGGCGAACATCCCTATGCCACTGCCCAGCGCTCCCAGGTCCCAATTCCCCAGGTCCTGGTCAAAGGCGACTGCACTATTGAACATGGAGTTCATATTGGTTACGCTGCCCGTGTTCCAGGAACCGGTGCCTTCGTTAAAACTGATGTCCTGGTCAAAGGCACTTGCAGTCTCAAACATGGAGTTCATCTTGGTCACCTTGCTGGTGTTCCAGGAACCAATGTCCACATTAAAGGAGCTTGCCCAACTGAACATACCTTCCATATTGGTCACCTCGGCCGTGTCCCAGGAACCGACGTCCTCGTTAAAGGCACTTGCACGGGAAAACATATAGCGCATACTGGTCACTTTGGCCGTGTTCCAGTCGGAGAAGCCCGTTGCTCCCGTGAGTGAGGTACACCCGCGGAACATATTGCCCATATCGGTCACCCCACTCAGGTCGGGGGCATCGCTCGCCTCGATCTTCAGATTGGTACAGCCCCAAAATGCACCCACCATACTGCTCCAAGCTATACTACTGCCCCACTGGTCCACGGAAAGCAGTTTATCCTTATCCCCTCCATTGTTGAAATTTATCCGGTCCAGGGTCCCGTACTCAACGAGCCTGTTCCCGGAGGCCGCATTGCGGAGGGCCACCTTTATCTGCCCCGCCGTATAGTTGTTACGAGCAGGGTCACCATAGTCAATATATTTGGTGACATCTATCTCGGTGGGTTCGGTCAGGCCGAACAGGTCATAGGTGCCATCATGGCCAATGTCCACATCGTAGGTTCCGCTGGCAGGGATGGTGATGGAGTTGCTGTCGGACGAGCCGTCACTGGTTTTAGTGGTGTCCCAGGTAGTGAGAAAAGTGGCAGGATCCACCACCGTCACCGGGGTGGTGCAAGTCGATACCATGCCGGAATTGCCGGTCACCGTAAGGGTCACTATCCTCGTACCCGAAGTCCTAAAGCTCCACTCGGATATGACCAAGGAGGCAATCCCACAGGCATCACTGGAACCGGTGTCCACCCGATAGTTGGTAATGTTGGCAAGGCCATTGGAGTTAAATCCCAAGGTAATCCCAGAATGACATCGGGCGGTCGGAGCACTGGTTTTCGGACTGTCTCCAGTGAAGTTGACGGCATTGTCCTCTTTCAACTCGGCACGCTCGATGCCAGCCGTACAGTAGACCAATCCGGAAGCTCCGATGGTTGTATTACTGATAAGATCTTGGTTGTGCCAACCTTTGAGCGTAGCATCCCAATTGTCCACGGAAAGCCCACTGTTATCGAGCATTCCGGTGCCATTGGCCAACGCCGTCAGGTCCCAATCCCCCAGGTCCCGGTCAAAGGCGCTGGCGCCAGAGAACATCAAGCCCATGACCCACACACTGCTGGTATTCCAGGAACCAATGTCCGCATTAAAGGAACTTGCACCCTCAAACATACCAGCCATAGTGACCACCCTGCCGGTGTTCCAGGAACCAATGTCCCCGTTAAAGGAACTTGCTCCATTGAATACGTTTTGCATAAAGATTACCCCAGCCGTGTTCCAGCTGGAGAGGTCCGTTGCTTGTGTAAGTGAGGTACACCATTGGAACATGCTTTCCATACTGGTCACCTTGCTCAGGTCCGGGGCATCGGTTGCTTTGACCTCCAGATTGGTACAACCTCTAAATGCACCGGCCATGTTGCTCCAAGAAATGCTGCTGCCCCACTGGTCCACCGAGAGCAGTTTCTGCTTATCACCCCCATTGTTGAAATATATCCTGGTCAGGGTCCCGGAACTCGCATTGCGAAGGGCCACTTGTATCTCCCCGGCGGTATGGCCATAGGTGGTGATATTCACGGTAGTGGTCCCGGTCTGATCGAACAGGTCATACGTGCCATCATTGCCCAGGTCCACATCGTAGGTCCCCGTAGCGGGGATGGTAATGGAGTTATCATTGGAGGGGCCCGAATTGTTCGTTTTCCAGGTGGTGATGAACTCACTTTGGGCAAACAGGCCCGTGCTGGTCCCTAAGCATATTAAAAAGATGAATATAGGGCTCAGGCCCATGGGGTAATTTGCTCTCATAACATATCAAGGTATAGGTATGAAATAATCGACCTTGAATCAACCAGCATTGCAGCGTGGGCAAGGGACGGCCCGAATCCCATATCAAAGGCCACCCTACTGACTTCAGAATTGGAGACCTGAGGATGAACACAAAAAAGCCTTGGGTGCCCTGGAAATTCCAAACACCCTGCTTCGCCCAACATCCCTGACATCGTTCTCCTATGCGCTTCCAACACCGTCGGTCCCTTATCGTACAATTTTTCCAAATCATCCAAGCAGGGAGACCTGTCGTTTTGGATCCGAAGTGTCCCAAGGTTTGCCGAGCGGGAAGATGCTGTAGGAGTTTTCCTCTTCAAACGATTATGACACTTTTAAAAGTAAAGGTATCCCCTACAGGTCAACACTTTAACACCAATGTAACAAGTGTTTCCTTTCAATGTAACAGTCGTCAACATTTAGTAATAAGTGGGAAACCCTGTGGGATTTATCGTCCAATAAGTCTTGAAAACAGATCCCAGTAAGTACCTGCTACCTAATGAAGTTAGCTTCGTACCATCGATTTATAATGGATCCTGCGAAGCGCCAATGAGGAAATCCCGTCAATTGGGATTTAGATTTCTCCCGTTGGTCAGAAATGACTATTTACTGAATGATTTTTGTTAGTCGAATGACATTTGGGTTTCCTTGGTCATTTCAAAATAAGATGCGAAGCGACGATTGGGAAATCTACTTAAATTTGGATTTCTACCGTTGGCCGAAAAGGCAATAGGGGAAATGATTTTTGAAGGTAGATTCGAGATGATGGGTATTTATTCTTCGCCAATGTCCTCATTCCACAATTCAGGTCTGTCCGCTATAAAGTCCTCCATCATTTTTATGCATTCCTCATCGTTCAAAACGATAACCTCCACACCGTGGGCCCTTAACAGATCCTCGGCGCCTAAAAAGGTCTTGTTTTCCCCAATGACAACTTTGGGAATTCCATAAAGCAAAATTGCCCCAGTACACATGGGACACGGTGACAGTGTTGTGTAAATGGTGGATTCCCTGTAGACTTTTGCTTCTTGCCTTCCCGCATCTTCGAATGCATCCATTTCCCCATGAAGGATGACACTGCCCTTTTGGACCCTTCTGTTATGCCCCCTCCCGAGAATGGTCCCTTTGTGTGCGATGACACTCCCAATTGGAATTCCACCTTCGGATAAGCCTTTTCTGGCCTGGTTAACGGCTTCTTTAAAAAATATATCCATAGTTAAATTTTAGGTAAAGCTATAACCCCAAATGGGTTGTTTTATGATTTTTGATTTTTCCTGAAACGATACTAGCACTTTTTCAGGAACTTTGATCCATTGCCAATCGTTCTTTGTTTTGTTCATTAAAATGGCATTTATCCCGTACTTGCCAAAACCTATACCGTACTCACTCCAATCCCAGATCATCCTTCAACATCGCATAACCATCCAATACGTTTTTCTCCGCCGATCCGGTGTTGACCGCGCGCTCGTAAAAAGGTATGGCCTCCTCCAACCGTCCCCTTTGGTGCAACATAATTGCCAGGTTTCCGGCAGCTAATGCATTATTGAGATCCGCTTCAGAGGCTTGACGGAAATAGGTCATCGCCTTTTCTGCATCGCGATCGACATAATGCTGGGCCAGGTTGGTCAAGGCAAGGGTGTTTTCCGAATCTTTCTCCACAGCTTTTTCATAACCTTTAATGGATTCCGGAGTATTGCCCAGTTCTGACTGGATGACGCCGTAAATGAACCACAACTTGGTATCATCAGGAAATCGTTCCAGTGTTTTTTTACAATGGTCCAGGGCCTTCATGTGGTTTTGGATTCGGTTATCCGATAAACCGGTAAGGTGCTGAAGGTAAAACGTCTGTGTTCGAATGGATCTCCCATGTTCCACATCGGCCAAAATTAAGGTTTCACTGTCGCGCCAATCACTGGCACGGGCAGAAGCCAAGAACGCAAACAACACTATGACCGCTGGAGCCCCTACCCACAAGTAATAAACAGCCTGTCCCTTGCGACGACGGGTCCTTCCCTTCTTTACCACTGCCTGCACTGCAAAAACAATTGCCCAGGAGAAACCGAATAAAGGTATGAACAGGAAGCGTTCGGCCATCGTGGCAAGAATAATGACCAGCAAATTGCTGACCGGAAAAAGGGTAAGCAAATAAAACCAAATACCGTAAGTGGCAGGATGTTTCCTTTTGATGCCCCAAACGGCATAGCCCAGAAGGGCAATATATATCACCAAACTGATTATGGCGCCGGTCAGGGTCCCATCCTCCATGGAGAAATGTCCAGAGGAATAGTCCCAGTTAAGGGGATGTGGCCAAAACAGTAGTTTTAGGTAATATCCCAAAATGTAAAAGGTCATGATCAGCCTATCGGGCGTATCCAACATAATCAGGCTATTGTTAAACGCGTTGAGGTATCTTGAATCGTTTTCCAAATGCAGCATCCGGAAAAGCATGAATGCCAATCCAATGGCCAAATAGGGCCAGGTCTTCCGCATGACCGACTTCAGGGGCTGCGTTTGAAAATAATAGAAGGTAAGGGGGATAAGCAGGGCAAAAGCGACCCCGGTTTCCTTAAAAAAAAGCGATGCCGTAAAGGCGAGCATACTCACTCCCTTCCAAAAACCACTTCGTTCTTCTTCTGCCTTAAAGAGCCACCATAAAGACAATGCAACGGCCAGAAAACATAGGATATCGTCCCTTCCTTTGATGTTCGCTACCGATTCAACATGTACGGGATGAACCGTAAAAATGACAAGAATGGTGAAAATCATGATCATTGGTCGGCCTTTGAGCAAATAGCGCTTCAAAATTTGAAAGAGCAGTAACACCAGCGCTATATAGTACACCAGATTCATCATGTGATGGTGCTGGGGTTCCATGCCAAAAAGGGACACATCCAATGCATGGGAGACTGCGGTGAGGGGTCGGGTGATACTTATTGTCTCTAATTCCCAATCCCCGTTGGCCATATCGGAGAAAAGCCTTCCCATTCCCGATAGGCCATTTTGTACATATTGATTCTCTGTTACCAGTATGGTATCATCTATGGCAAATTGAAAATTGGTGGTTTCGCCATAAATCATTACTATAAGAACAACAAGTACTACCTGTATACCATATTTTAGGTAAATTGGTTTTTTCTGGTTTTTGGTCTGCTTTTCTTTCGAAAGAACAGGGGGAGTCCCCTTTTTTTGCTTTTTATTTACTCGTTTTGACATAGCGGGGGAGGATTAGTGGTTTATACATACCTTCAACTACCATTTGATCTTTTACATAGGATGAGTTGTTATAATACCTTTTCAAATTGTCCTATTATCGCCTTTTGTACGACCTGATCCACAAAAAAAGTGGTACGACCACGGCAGAGATAACCAACCCAAGCATTAGGAAGAATTGGGCTTCCCGTACCATGTCACTCAATCTGTCCAGCATAAATTGAAGTTTTAAAACGAAGGGCTGAACGGCTATAGCCGGAACCCATGAAATGGTTTATGCCCAGGGCATAATGTGTCCAACGCTAATCTCAGCTAGTCCTTTGCAAGACAGATGGGATATTAACTCCCGGATTTTCTTCAAATGCCCAACATAAGACTTGTTCTGCCCCCTACAAAGACCCATAAACTTTCGATGCCAGGGTCTCTCAAAAATCCCAATTTGAAATCATAGCACCGTGTTTAAAAAAGACATAACATTTAAACATATGATATCCCTGAAACTTGGACGATGGAAATCTAATCAAGAGTACGAAGGAGCGCAAAAACTGATGCATAAGTGTTTTTTTAACAGAACAAATGGCAGTTTTAGTTGATATGTGTCTATATGAAAAAGCGATGTAATTCTTCGGCATCCCAAAAATGTCCCTTTACCCTTTTTTGTCCAAAACAACACCCATAGCCTTAAGAAAACAATTGGCGCCATTTGTTCATTTGTTATCGGTTCAGATAGACGATTCCCTGTGCTGGCGGTGTGGTCCCGTTCCCGAAATCTATCCTATAGTAGTACACCCCGTTGGACAGTTTACCATCCCCCAGGATAAGACCGCGACCGGCGCTGCCGTCCCAATCCGGCGTGTCGGCGTTCCCCTTGTACACCAGGGAACCGTTACGGTCATAGATGGCCATAGTGTAATTGGGGTAATCGTCCCTTAGCCAGGAAATGGAAAAGGTGTCGTTGATTCCGTCGCCGTTGGGTGAGAACCCCCGTTTTCCCAGACCTTTCGGCTGGCCGCAATTCTCCAAGATGACCCTTACCGCAACCCGATTGGAAGTACATCCTTTGTCATCCTCCAGCGATCCAAAATAAACGGCACCATCCACTAGAGGGGTATCCCTTTCCAGTTTTATGTTACCGCCTTTACCCAAATACCAACTTAGGGTACCGTTACCGGAGGCTACCAAATCCGATATTGTGGGATTTTCGGAAGTACAAAACCCCTGTTCGCCCTCCGCCTCAAGGACAGGGACCTCGGAAACAGAGGCAATGGTGGTGCCCGTAAGGCTGCAGCCATTTGCCAAGGTTACCGTAACGGTGAACTCCTCCCCGTTCGAAACATTGGTCACCCTTGGGTTTTGTATTCTAGGGTCGTTAAATACAGCATTTCCATTACTGGTCCATGACCAGGAGGTTCCCAGTCCACTTGTCTCGTTCAATTGTAAGGGTAGATATCCCTGACAGATCGGCCCGCTGTTGGTAACAATAGTCGGTAGCTCAGTCGCCTCCCGAACCAATACCGTGGTGGTGCATGCGGCCATGTTCCCGCCCTCATCGGTCACGGTAAGGGCTACCGTGTTCTCCCCCACGTCGGAACAGTTAAAACTGGTTCTATCCAGGGAAAGGGCCATAGTACCACCACTGTTATTAAAGGAGCCGTTATCCACATCGGCGACGGTAATCGTTGCAGTGCCCGTGACGTCCAGTTCCACGGTGATGTCCTTACAAATGGCTGTGAGCGTCTCACCGTACTCCACGGTGACCGTGTTCTCACAGGTCGATACGTTGCCACTGGTGTCGGTCACCGTTAGGGTCACGGTATTGGCACCTAAGTTGGAGGCTGTAAAGCTAGCAGGGGATACACCTAAAGAGACCTTCCCACAGGTATCACTGGAACCGTTGTCCACGAGTTCGGCCGACAGACTGGCTGTGCCATCCGCACCGAGTTGTAGTGTTACCTCCGTGCACAGTGCCATAGGGGCGGTCGTATCCTTTACCGTAATCGTTTGGGTCACGGTGGTACTGTTTCCCGAAACATCACTCACCCTATAAGTCCGGATAATTGTTTCCGGATTAATCTTGCCGTCACTTGCATCACTGACAAAGCTGACCGTTGGGCTTGCCGTACAGTTGTCCGTTTCGTCGGTCACTACGCTGATGTCAGGGGCGGGAACATCCGATGCGCACTGCACGTTTACCGCTGCCGGGTTGCTCGCCGTGGGAGCCTGCGTGTCCTTTACCGTGATCGTTTGGGTCACGGTGGTGCTGTTCCCCGAAACATCACTCACCCTGTAGGTCCGGACAATTGTTTCCGGATTGCTCTTGCCATCACTTGCATCACTGACAAAGCTGACCGTTGGGCTTGCCGTACAGTTGTCCGCTGCATCGGTCACTACGCTGATGTCAGGGGAAGGAACATCCGATGCGCACTGCACATTTACCGCTGCCGGGTTGCTCGCCGTGGGAGTCTGCGTGTCCTTTACCATGATCGTTTGGGTCACGGTGGTGCTGTTCCCCACAGCGTCACTCACCTGATAGGTCCGGATAATTGTTTCCGGATTGCTCTTGCCATCACTTGCATCACTGACAAAGCTGACCGTTGGGCTTGCCGTACAGTTGTCCGTTTCGTCGGTCACCACTGCGGCGTCCGGGGCGGGAATATCCGATGCGCACTGCACATTTACGGCCGCCGGGTTGCTGGCCGTGGTAGCCTGCGTGTCCTTTACCATGATCGTTTGGGTCACGGTGGTGCTGTTCCCCGCAGCGTCACTCACCCTATAAGTCCGGACGATTGTTTCCGGATTGCTCTTGCCATCACTTGCATCACTGACAAAGCTGACCGCTGGGGTTGCGGTACAGTTGTCCGCTTCGTCGGTCACCACTGCGGTGTCCGGATCCGGGGCACTGCACTGGGCATTGATTGCCACCGGATTGCTGGCCGTAGGAGCTTGGGTGTCCCTTACCGTGATCGTTTGGGTCACGGTGGTGCTGTTCCCCGCAGCGTCACTTACCCGATAGGTCCGGACGATCGTTTCCGGATTGCTCTTGCCATCACTTGCATCACTGACAAAGCTGACCGTTGGGCTTGCCGTACAGTTGTCCGCTTCGTCGGTCACCACTGCACTGTCCGGAGCCGGGGCACTGCACTGGACATTGATCGCCACTGGATTGCTGGCCGTGGGAGCTTGGGTGTCCCTTACCGTGATCGTTTGGGTCACGGTGGTGCTGTTCCCCGCAGCGTCACTTACCCGATAGGTCCGGACGATCGTTTCCGGATTGCTCTTGCCATCACTGACATCACTGACAAAGCTGACCGTTGGGCTTGTCGTACAGTTGTCCGCTTCGTCGGTCACCACTGCACTGTCCGGAGCCGGGGCACTGCACTGGACATTGATCGCCACTGGATTGCTGGCCGTGGGAGCTTGGGTGTCCCTTACCGTGATCGTTTGGGTCACGGTGGTGCTGTTCCCCGCAGCGTCACTTACCCGATAGGTTCGGACGATCGTTTCCGGATTGCTCTTGCCATCACTGACATCACTGACAAAGCTGACCGTTGGGCTTGTCGTACAGTTGTCCGCTTCGTCGGTCACTACGCTGATGTCCACAGCAGGGACATCGGACGCACACTGTACATTGATCGGTGCAGGGTTGCTGGCCGTAGGGGGGACATTTTCTGCACCGTCTCCAATAATATTAAGAGTCAGCGCCGCACGTGCCGCACCGGCCTTGCAATAGGTCAATCCATAAGCACCTATGGCAACATTGTTGGTAAAACGCTGGTTAAACCAACCAGTAAGTGTAGCGTCCCAGTTCTCCATGGAGAGTGCTGTACCATTAAGCATAGCGGTGCCATTGGTCAATTTCCCCAAGTTCCAATTTCCTAAATTCTGGTCAAAGGCACTTGCCTGATAACATATGGAAACCATAGTAGTCACACTACTCGTATCCCATGAACCGATATTCCCATTAAAGGCACTCGCCTGATAAAACATAGAGGCCATATTGACAACATTGCCAGTGTTCCAGGAACCGATGTCCCGGTCAAAGGTGCTTGCACCGGTAAACATGGCTGCCATACTGGTTACGCTACCCGTATCCCATGAACCGATATCCCCATCGAAGGAACTTGCCTGATTGAACATATAGGCCATATCGTTAACGCTGGTCGTGTTCCAGGTTGGGAAGCTTGTCGTCCCTTTGAGTGCCGTACAGCGCATAAACATTTCCCTCATAGTGGTCACGCCGCCCAGATTGGGCGTATCGGTGGCCTTCACCTCTAAATTGGTGCAGCCATAAAATGCGCCCGCCATTGTACTCCAAGATATGGCGCTGCCCCATTGGTCCACGGAAAGCAGCTTCTGCCGATCACCCAAATTGTTGAAATGTATTCTGGTCAGGGTCCCGTTCCCCGAAACGGCATTGCGAAATGCCAGCTGTATCTCACCAGCGGTATGGTTATGGTCGGTGACATCCAGGATTAAGGTCCCTTCCTCGTCCAGCAACTCAAAGGTACCATCATTGCCCAGGTCCACATCGTAGGTCCCTGTTAAAGGGATAGTGATGGAGTTGTCATCGGATGGGCCGTCGTTGGTCGTATTCCAGGTGGTGATAAAATAGTATTTTGAGGGATCTACCACGGTTACTGTGGTATGGCAGGTATCCTTGTTTTCATTGGAATCGGTGACCGTAAGGGTCACCGTGTTTACCCCAATGTCCAACATTGTAAAACTGATTTGGGACAGGCTTAGGGTAACGCTTCCGCAAACATCGCTGGAACCATTGTCCATAAGGGAGGCATCCAGGGTGGCTTTATTATCGGCGTCCAGTTCGAGGGTTACTGGCTGGCATGCTACCGTTGGGGGCACTTTATCCTCCACCGATACCGTAGCCGTGCAAGTAACCTTGTTGTTACTGCCATCGGCCACTGTGAGGGTTACTGTGTTCGTTCCTACATCGGAACAATCAAAACTGTTCGTGTCCAGGGAAAGGACCACCGTACCACTATTGTCGGTAGAACCGGCGTCGATATCCGAAGTTTCGATTGTCGCATTTCCGTTGGTGTTCAGTTGTACGGTAGTATCCTTGCAGGCGGAAGTGGGATCCGTGTTGTCTTCCACAGTCACTGAAGTTGTACAGGTCTTCTCGTTTCCATTGGGATCGGTCACCGTTAGGGTCACCGTATTCACACCGAGATTAACGGTCGTGAAACTGTCCGAGGACACCTCCAGACTGACATTTCCACAGGTATCGCTGGAACCGTTATCCAGAAGGGAGGCTGCCAGGGTGGCCGTACCCGTAGTGTCCAGCTGGAGCGTCACCGCAGTCTGGCACAGCGCTGTTGGTTTTATTGTTTCCGCGTTGTCACCGGTAATTTTGAGGGACAGCGCGGTACGCTGGGTTCCCGCCGTGCAGTAGACCAATCCGGAAGCGCCAATGGTGGGCGTGTTGGTAAAGTCCTGGGTGTCCCAACCCATCAGGGTAGCGTCCCAGTTGGCAATGGAGAGCCCACTGCCTTTGAGCATATCGGTACCATCGGTCACCTTCCCTAGGTACCAGCCCCCCAGATTTTGATCAAAAGTGCTTGCGCCATTGAACGTGGAGATCATATCGGTCACGCTGCCCGTATTCCAGGAACCGATATCTTGGTTAAAGGCTGCCGCGTTTCGAAAGGTATTGGCCATAGTGGTCACCTTAGCCACATTCCAGGAGCCGATGTCCTGATTAAAGGCGCTCACATCCATAAACATGGCCTGCATATTGGTCACCTTGGCCACATCCCAGGAACCGATATTCCCATTAAAGTTATGTGCCCCGTGAAACATGAAGCCCATATCGGTCACCTTGGCCGTGTTCCAGGTCGAGAAGTCAGTTGCCCCTGCCAGCAATCTACATCCTCCAAACATCCAATTCATATTTGTTACACTGCCCAAGTTAGGAGCATCGGTTGCTTTGATTTCCAAATTGGTACAGCCGGAAAATGCATCTTCCATTGTGCTCCAGGAGATACTACTGCCCCATTGGTCCACGGAAAGCAGTTTCTGTCGGTCACCTTCATAGTTGAACTGTATCTTCGTAATCCCCCTTAGGGCCACTTGTATTACACCAGCGGTATGGTTATGGTCGGTGACATTCACGGTTAAGAACCCGGTCCGATCCGTTACGGTCTGGTTCGTCAGTTCGTAGATTCCGTCATTGCCAAGGTCCACATCAAGAGTCCCTATGGCTGGGATGGTGATGGAATTGTTGTCAGAGGTGCCGGTATTGGTCGTGTTCCAGGTAGTGACGAATTCACCCTGGGCAAACAGACCATTGGTCATCCATAGGCAGGCGCAAAAAACAAGTGCTGCGCCCCTCCGGCCCTTAAAGCAATTTGTTTTCATAGCGGAATGGGGTATCGCCGTGAAACGACCGATTTAAAATCGACCAACGCTACCGCACAGGAAGGGAATTTTCCAGATTCCGACCCAATAGCCATCGCACTGAGTTCAGAACCGGGGACAAGGGAAGGGGACAAGAAGGGTCCGGGCTGTACTGGAAATTCCAGATGCCCTGACCCACACAATACTCCGACTATTGTTTTCCTGTCTTTTTTCAAAACGGTCTGTCCTTTTGTAACCCATATCTTTACAAATCATCCCTCTGCCAAATCTGTTTTTTAGATCCGAAGTGTTCCGGAGTTTGGCAAGTAGAAAAGGATTCGTGTGAATTTTCCTATATAAATTACCTCTTTTTGGCCCATATCTTAGTAAAAAAGTAACAAGCGTTCTTATTTGAAAATAAATGGGATCCATTATTTGGGTCTTATCAACAGGCCATAGCTGTGTTATAGGGTATGCCAATGTACCAAGTCTATGACCGGGGGGAACGCTGTCCGATGACCTTGGCGCTGGTTGGGTCAGGTATCCGTCCTCCTTCTCAATAGTATTCCGATCCTTAGGGCAGACAGGTTTGGATCTGTTTCAAAATGCCCTGAAACCTTCACAGATTTATGTTTCCCATGATGCCAATCACAGCCTTTGTCAAGCTACTTTTTATTGGTCAACCCAAAAATCCCCTCTCCAACACCTCCCCAAATAAAAAAGGGGATGTCCGAACAATCGGGACATCCCCTTTAATACGTTATTAGGACAGTGGCCTATCGGGATTTTGCCATGTCGTCTGCTATCATGGGCAGTACATTATTTGCACTCCCTGCCTATCGGTTCAGATAGACGATTCCCTGGACCGGCGAGGTCTTTCCGTCCCCGAAATCAATCTTATAGTAGTACACCCCGTTGTGCAGTTTGCCATCACCCAGGACAGTACTGCCCCCAGCGGCGCTGCCGTCCCAGTCCGGTGTGCCCGCGTTCCCTTGGTACACCAGGATGCCGTTTTGGTCATAGACCGTCATGGTGTAGTTCGGGTAATCACGCCTCAGCCAGGAAATGGAAAAGGTATCGTTGATTCCGTCACCGTTCGGGGAGAAGCCCCGTTTGCCCAAATCCGGATGTCCACCAAGGTCCTTGCTGTCCATTTCATCACCTTCCGGTGCGGACCCTGATCCGACCAAATCTGGCAACCCACTGAAATCATTGTCAGTGGTCAGACCGTCCTTCGGCAGGAACACACGTCCGCCGCCTGCCCCACCACAGTCCTTACTGTCCCCAACAATATTGAAGGTCAGCGCGGCACGTTCGGTTTCGGCAGTGCAGTATTTCAGGCCTGAGGCCCCTATAGTGGGCGTGTTGGTAAAGTTCTGGGCATCCCAACCGGTCAGTGTGGCGTCCCAATTGGCCACGGAGAGCCCGCTGTTATCGAGCATACGGAGCCCATTGTTCACCTGCCCCATGTCCCAATCGCCCAGATCTTGGTCAAAGGCCGTTGCCCCTTCGAACAAGCTGCCGATTGCTGTTACACTGCTGGTATCCCAGGAACCAATGTCCTGATTAAAGGCAGTTGCATCGAGGAACAAGCCTCCCATATTGGTCACACGGCCAGTGTTCCATGAGCCGATGTCCTGGTCAAAGGCGCTTGCAGAAGAAAACATCGCTAGCATAGTGGTCACATTTCCCACATCCCAGGAACCAATATTCTGGTTAAAGGCACTGGCACCATTGAACATGTTGGCCATATTGGTCACGCTGCTGGTGTTCCAGTTACTGATGTCCTGGTCAAAGTCGATAACGTAAAAAAACATCCAGGCCATATTCGTCACATTACTGGTGTCCCAGGAACCAATGTACTTGTTAAAGCTTGTACTCAAAAACATGCCAAACATATCGGTCACACTGCTGGTGTTCCAGGAACCGATGTCCTGGTTAAAGCTAGAATGGAGTGCGAACATGCCGGACATATCCTTCACGCTGCTAGTGTCCCAGGAACCAATAGCCCTGCTGAAAGTGCCTGCACTATAAAACATTAAACCCATATCGGTTACGCCGCTGGTGTTCCAGGAACCAATCTCCTGGTCAAAGGTGCTTGCGCCAGAGAACATGCCATGCATATTGGTCACGTTGCCGGTGTCCCAGGAACCGATGGCCTGGTCAAAGACGATCGCGCCATTGAACATGTTGCCCATATCGGTCACATTGCCGGTGTTCCACAAACCGATATTCTTATCAAAGGTGCTTGCACCAGTAAACATAGCAGCCATACTGGTCACATTGCCCGTCTCCCATGAGCCGATATCCCCATTAAAGGAACTTGCCTGATTGAACATATTGCCCATATCGATTACACCGGCCGTGTTCCAGGTTGGGAAGCTTGTCGTCCCCGTAAGCGATTGACATGCGGCAAACATATGGCTCATATCGGTCACGCTACCCAGGTCAGGGGCGTCGCTCGCCTTAACGTCAAGATTGTTACAGCCGTAAAATGCATTTTGCATGCTGTTCCAGGAGATACTGCTGCCCCATTGGTCCACGGAAAGCAGCTTGGCCTTGTCTCCCATATTGTTGAACTGTATCGCAGTCAAAGTTCCGTTCCCGGAAGTGGCATCCCGAAGGGCGACCTTTATCTGCCCGGCAGTATAGTCATGGGTGGTGACATCCACGGTTAGGGGCCCGGTCTTGTCCAGCAGCTCGTAGATGCCATCATCGCCCAGGTCAACATCATAGGTCCCTACTGCAGGGATGGTGATGGAGTTGTTGTTGCTCGAGCCGGATCTGTTGGTGTCCCAGGTGGTGACAAATGTGGTTATCGGATGGGCCACTACGGTCACTTGGGCATCGCAGTCATCCTTGTTATCGTTGGGATCGGTCACCGTAAGGGTCACTGTATATGTACCAGTGGTCGTAAAGCTACTCGGGGACACTTCCAGGGTTACATCCCCGCAGGCATCGCTGGAACCGTTGTCCACAAGGGTAGCTTTCAGGGTGGCCGTACCGTCCATGCCCAGTTGCAGCGTCGCTGCCTTGCACTGTGGTATCGGCTTGGTGGTTTCCGCGCTGTCACCGTTGATGTTGAGGGTCAGCGCGGTACGTTGGGTGCCGGCCGTGCAGTAGACCAGGCCCGTTGCGCCAATGGTCGGCGTGTTGGTGAAGTCCTGGCCGGCCCAACCGATAAGCGTGGCGTCCCAATTCGCGACCGAGAGCCCACTGTTGTTGAGCATATCCGTGCCGTTCCTCAACCGGCCCATATACCAATCCCCCAGGTCCTGGTCAAAGGCGCCGGCGCCGGAAAACATACCGACCGAACGGTTCAGGCCGACCGTGCTCCACGAACCGATGTCCTGGTTGAAGGCACTTGCGTTCCGAAACATGAAGTTCATATTGCCCACGCTGCCGGTGTTCCACGAACCGATGTCCCGGTCAAAGGCGCTCGCACCATCAAACATGAAGGACATATAGGTGACCCTGCCCGTGTTCCACGAACCGATGTCCCCGTTAAAAGAAATTGCGCCCTGGAACATGGACCTCATGTCGGTCACGCCGGCCGTGTCCCAGCCGCTGATGTCCCCGTTGAAGGAGGTCGCACCGGAGAACATGCCCCCCATATTGGTCACGCTGCCGGTGTTCCAGGTGGAAAGGCCCGTACCCGTGAGTGACGAACAATTGTTGAACATGTTGACCATATTGGTGACACCGCTCAAATCGGGGACGTCCGTCGCCTTGACCTCCAGATTGCCGCAGCCCCAGAATGCGCCCTCCATGGTGCTCCAGGAAATATCGCTGCCCCATTGGTCCACAGAGAGCAGCTTGTCCCTGTCGCCCCTGTAGCTGAACTGTATCGCGCCCAGGGTTCCGGTACCGGAGGCGGCATTGCGTAGGGCCACCTGGATCTGTCCGGCGGTATAGTTATGGGTGGTGACATTCACAGTAATTTCATCGGTCTGGTCCAATAGTTCATAGCTGCCATCGTTCCCCAGGTCCACATCGTAGGTCCCCACTGCGGGGATCGTGATGGAGTTGTTGGACGTACCGGATTTTGTGGTGTCCCAGGTGGTCACGAATAGACTTGCGGGATCCTCGACGGTCACCGTTGTCGTGCAGGTATTGGTGTTTCCATTGGGGTCGGTCACTGTAAGGGTCACCGTGTTGGCACCCATATCGGTGGACGAAAAGCTCCAATTGAGCGGACTTAGCGAGACGTTTCCACAGGCATCACTGGAACCGTCGTCCACATCGATTGTAGTTAGGGTGGCCGTGCCGGCGGTGCCCAGTTGCAGCGTTAGTGCTGTCTTGCACTCAGCCGTTGGAGGGACACTTTCCGCGCTGTCACCGGTAATGTTGAGGGTCAGTGCGGCACGCTCTGCAGTGGCCGTGCAATAGATCAGTCTGGAGGCCCCTATGGTAGGGGTATTGGTAAAGTCCTGGGCATCCCATCCAATCAGCGTGGCGTCCCAATTCGCGACCGAGAGCCCACTGTTGTTGAGCATATCCGTGCCGTTCCTCAACCGGCCCATATACCAATCCCCCAGGTCCTGGTCAAAGGCAACGGCGCCGGAAAACATACCGACCGAACGGTTCAGGCCCGCTGTGTCCCACGAACCGATGTCCTGGTCAAAGGCACTCGCGTTCCGGAACATGAAGTTCATATTGCCCACGCTGACCGTGTTCCAGGAACCGATGTCCCGGTCAAAGGCGCTCGCACCATCAAACATGAAGGACATATAGGTCACCCTGCCCGTGTTCCACGAACCGATGTCCCCGTTAAACGAAATTGCGCCCTGGAACATGGACCGCATATCGGTCACGCCGGCCGTGTCCCAGCCGCTGATGTCCCCGTTGAAGGAGGTCGCACCGGAGAACATGCCCCCCATATTGGTCACGCTGCCGGTGTTCCAGGAACCGATGTCCTGGTTGAACACACCCGCACCATTGAGCATGTACCTCATATCGGTAACACTACTGGTATCCCAGGAACCGATGTCCCCATTGAAGACGTCTGCCCCACGGAATATCCAGGCCATGTCCGTCACGCCGCTGGTGTTCCAGGTGGAGAAGCCCGTCCCCGTGACCACCCTGCAAAGGGCGAACATGGAGTGCATATTGGTCACACTGTCCAGGTCGGGATCATCGATCGCCTTGACCTCCAAATTGGTACAACCATAAAATGCTTCCTTCATCGTGCTCCAGGAGATACTGCTTCCCCATTGGTCAACCGAGAGCAGCTTCTCCTTGTCGCCCGTATTGTTGAAATGTATCCTGCTCAGGTTCCCTGCCCAAGAGGCCGCACTGCGAAGAGCCACTTGTATCTCCCCGGCGGTATGGCCATAGGTAGTCACATCCACAGTAGTGGTGTTGGTTTGGTCCAAAAGGTCATAGGTCCCATCATTGCCCAGGTCCACATCATAGGTCCCCGTAGCGGGGATGGTGATGGAGTTGTTGTTGGACGTACCGGGTTTCATGGTGTCCCAGGTGGTGACAAAAGTCGCGGGATCCACCACGGTCACTATGGTCGAGCAGTCGTTGGTGTTTCCATTGGCGTCGGTCACCATTAGGGTCACCGTGTTCGCACCCATATCGGTGGACGAAAAGCTCCAATTGAGCGGACTTAGCGAGACGTCCCCGCAGGCATCACTGGAACCCTCGTCCACGAGGTCGTTGGTCAGGGTGGCCGTTCCACCGGTGCCCAGTTGCAACGTTAGCGCCGTCTTGCACTGCGCCGTTGGCGGGGTGTTCTCCGCATTGTCCCCAACAATGTTAAGACTCAGTGCGGTCCGCTCTGCGCCGGCCTTGCAGTACACCAGTCCAGAGGCTGATATACTGGTGGTATTGGTAAAGTTCTGGGCATCCCATCCGATGAGCGTGGCATCC
Source organism: Muricauda sp. SCSIO 64092 (assembly GCF_023016285.1). GTDB lineage: Bacteria > Bacteroidota > Bacteroidia > Flavobacteriales > Flavobacteriaceae > Croceivirga. The sequence continues at coordinate 3,679,923 of NZ_CP095413.1, read as the reverse complement.
CAGTTGGCAACGGAGAGCCCACACCTGGTAAGCATAGAGGCTCCATGGGTCATCTGTTCCATGTCCCAATCCCCCAGATTCTGGTCAAAAGCGGTAGCGTAAAAAAACATATAGCTCATATCGACCACGCTACTGGTGTTCCAGGAACCAATGTCCTGGTCAAAAGCGGTAGCGTAAAAAAACATATAGCTCATATCGACCACGTTACTGGTATCCCAGGAACCGATGTCCCCGTTAAAGACGGTTGCGTTCGTAAACATGGAGTGCATATCGGTCACGTTGGAAGTGTTCCAGGAGGAAAAGCCTGTTGCCTTTTTAAGTGACGTACAATCGCGAAACATGCCTTTCAGACTGGTCACATTGCTTAGGTCCGGAGCGTCCGTCGCCAGGATGTCCAGATTGCTACAGCCATAAAATGCTTCCTCCATGGTACTCCAGGCTATACTACTACCCCATTGGTCCACGGAAAGCAGCTTCGGACCGTCGTTCCTAAGACCCAAAAAATAGTTCTCCCAATAACTGAAATCTATTCTGCCAAGGGTCCCGGCCCAGGAGGCCGCACTGCGAAGAACCACTTTTATCTCCCCAGCGGTATGGCCATACTGGGTCACATCTATGGTAATCTTCCCCGTCTGGTCCAAAAGGTCATAAGTGCCGTCATTGCCCAAATCCACATCGTAGACACCAGTGGCAGGAATAGTAATTGAATTGCTGTCGGACGTTCCGGATTTGGTGGTGTCCCAGGTGGTGATGAACTCGCCCTGGGCAAACAGGCCCGTGCTGACCAACAAGCAAATTAAAAAAGTAGGTAAGAGCCCTTTCTGGCCCAGAAAGTAGTTTGTTTCCATGATATATTTGTATTTATATGAATTGATTGTTCTTAAATCGGCCGCCATTGCTACATGGGAGAGGGGCCCTTCGGATCCCGATTTAAGTGTCATAGTACTGCCTTTGGGACGGAGACCGGAAGTGTGGACAAAGAGGAAACAGAGTATCCTAGAAGTTTTAAACCAGGTCTTCCATACCACATCCCATACACTGTTTTTCACATGCTTTTCCAAAACGGTCGGTTCCTTATGTTCCAAGTCTTTTCAAATCATCCCACGGGCCAAATCCGTTGTTTTGAAACAGAGATGTTCCAGGATTTGTCATTTGAAAATTTTTGTAATTACCTTCTTACAATTTATTTGTTTGTTACCAACGTTTTAACAAAAAAGTAACAAGCGTTTCTATTTGGCAATAAGTGGGATCTAATATTATATTTGAACGAATTCATGAATCCAGAAATGACATTTGACATTGTTCCCTATCCAAAAAAGAGGGAATACTTTTCGATGACCTTGGCCCTAGCTGTCCGCTGCCGATTCCTAGCCCCGTTGGCCGGATAGGTTTCGATCTGTTTCAAAATGCCCTGAAACGCTCACAGATTTATGTTCCCCATGATGTCAACCACAGCGTCTGTAAGGCATCTTTTCATTGGTCCCCTCAAAAATCCCCCTATGTCCTTCTGGGGTCGAAGAAATCATTGCAGCCCCTATGGATTTCTGCTATGTGACCGATAATTGGAATCCTGGTAACCCACGACAATTCGGCAAGCGGGCCATGGAAATCAACTCTTCACTAGGTTCGGTATTTGGGGCTAGTTCTCCGACATCTTCCCAAATAAAAAAGGGGATGTCCGAACAATCGGGACATCCCCTTTAATACGTTATTAGGACAGTGGCCTATCGGGATTTTGCCATGTCGTCTGCTATCATGGGCAGTACATTATTTGCACTCCCTGCCTATCGGTTCAGATAGACGATTCCCTGGACCGGCGGGGTCTTTCCGTCCCCGAAATCAATCTTATAGTAGTACACCCCGTTGTGCAGTTTGCCATCACCCAGGACAGTACTGCCCCCAGCGGCGCTGCCGTCCCAGTCCGGTGTGCCCGCGTTCCCTTGGTACACCAGGATGCCGTTTTGGTCATAGACCGTCATGGTGTAGTTCGGGTAATCACGCCTCAGCCAGGAAATGGAAAAGGTATCGTTGATTCCGTCACCGTTCGGGGAGAAGCCCCGTTTGCCCAAATCCGGATGTCCACCAAGGTCCTTGCTGTCCATTTCATCACCTTCCGGTGCAGATTCCGTTTCGCCCAGATTCGGCAACCCACTGAAATCATTGTCAGTGGTCAGACCGTCCTTCGGCAGGAACACACGTCCGCCGCCTGCCCCACCACAGTCCTTACTGTCCCCAACAATATTGAAGGTCAGCGCGGCACGTTCGGTTTCGGCAGTGCAGTATTTCAGGCCTGAGGCCCCTATAGTGGGCGTGTTGGTAAAGTTCTGGGCGTCCCAGCCGATGAGGGTAGCGTCCCAGTTGGCAATGGAGAGCCCACTGCCTTTGAGCATATTGGTACCATCGGTCACCTGTCCCATGTCCCATCCGCCAAGGTCCTGGTCAAAGGCGCTCACATCCATAAACATGGCCCGCATATTGGTCACCTTGGCCACATCCCAGGAACCGATGTCCTGGTCAAACGCGTCCGCCCTGACGAACATGGATTGCATATTGGTCACATTGCCCACGTTCCACGAACCGATGTCCTGGTCAAAGATGAATGCCCTGGCGAACAAAAAGCCCATATCGGTCACGCTGCCGGTGTTCCAGGAACCGATGTCCTGGTTGAACACACCCGCACCATTGAGCATGTACCTCATATCGGTAACACTACTGGTGTCCCAGGAACCGATGTCCCCATTGAAGACGTCTGCCCCACGGAATATCCAGGCCATGTCCGTCACGCCGCTGGTGTTCCAGGTGGAAAGGCCCGTCCCCGTGACCACCCTGCAAAAGGCGAACATGGAGTGCATATTGGTCACATTGCTTAAATCGGGAACGTCCGTTGCCTTGACCTCCAGATTGCTGCAGCCGTAAAATGCATTTTGCATGGTGCTCCAGGAAATATCGCTGCCCCATTGGTCCACAGAGAGCAGCTTATCCCTGTCGCCCCCATTGTTGAACTGTATTGCGCCCAGGGTACCGGTACCGGAGGCGGCGTTGCGCAGGGCCACCTGGACCTCCCCGGCGGTATGGCCATAGGTGGTCACATCCACGGTCAGGGCACCCGTCCGGTCCAGCAGTTCATAGCTGCCGTCATTGCCCAGGTCCACATCGTAGGTCCCCGTAGCGGGGATGGTGATGGAGTTCCCGTCCGAGGTGCCCGATTTGGTCGTGTCCCAGGTGGTGACAAGAAATAAGCTTGCGGGATCCACCACCGTCACCGTACCCTGGCAGGTATTGGTATTGCCGTTGGGGTCGGTCACCGTAAGGGTCACCGTGTTCGCCCCAAGATTGGAGGTCGTAAAGCTGCTCTGGGACAGGCCCAGCGATACGTCCCCACAGGCATCACTGGAACCGTCGTCCACAAGGTCGGTCGTCAGGGTGGCCGTACCGCCCGTGCCCAGTAGGAGCGTTATCGACGTCCTGCACTGCGCCGTTGGCGGGGTGGCCTCCGCGCTGTCACCGGTAATGTTGAGGGTCAGCGCGGTACGTTGGGTGCCGGCCGTGCAGTAGACCAGGCCCGTTGCACCAATGGTGGGCGTGTTGGTGAAGTCCTGGCCGGCCCAACCGATAAGCGTGGCATCCCAGTTGGCCTCCGAGAGCCCACTGCCATTGAGCATATCCGTGCCGTTCCTCAACCGGCCCATATACCAATCCCCCAGGTCCTGGTCAAAGGCAACGGCGCCGGAAAACATACCGACCGAACGGTTCAGGCCGACCGTGCTCCACGAACCGATGTCCTGGTTGAAGGCACTTGCGTTCCGGAACATGAAGTTCATAGTACCCACGCTGCCGGTGTTCCACGAACCGATGTCCCGGTCAAAGGCGCTCGCACCATCAAACATGAAGGACATATAGGTCACCCTGCCCGTGTTCCACGAACCGATGTCCCCGTTAAACGAAATTGCGCCCTGGAACATGGACCTCATGTCGGTCACGCCGGCCGTGTCCCAGCCGCTGATGTCCCCGTTGAAGGAGGTCGCGCCGGAGAACATGCCCCCCATATTGGTCACGCTGCCGGTGTTCCAGGTGGAAAGGCCCGTACCCGTGAGTGACGAACAATTGTTGAACATGTTGACCATATTGGTGACACCGCTCAAATCGGGGACGTCCGTCGCCTTGACCTCCAGATTGCTGCAGCCCCAGAATGCGCCCTCCATGGTGCTCCAGGATATACCGCTCCCCCATTGGTCCACCGAGAGCAGCTTGTCCCTATCGCCCCTGTAGTTGAACTGTATCGCGCCCAGGGTTCCGGTACCGGAGGCGGCATTGCGCAGGGCCAGCTGTATCTGTCCGGCGGTATAGTTATGGGTGGTGACATTCACAGTAATTTCATCGGTCTGGTCCAACAGTTCATAGGTGCCATCGTTCCCCAGGTCCACATCGTAGGTGCCCGTAGCGGGGATGGTGATGGAGTTCCCGTCGGAGGAGCCAGGTTTGGTGGTGTCCCAGGTGGTGACAAGAAATAAGCTTGCGGGATCCACTACCGTCACCGTGCCCTGGCAGGTATTGGTATTGCCGTTGGGGTCGGTCACCGTAAGGGTCACCGTGTTCGCACCAATATTGGAGGTCGTAAAGCTGCTCTGGGACAAACTCAGCGATACGTCCCCGCAGGTATCGCTGGAACCGTCGTCCACAAGGTCGGTCGTCAGGGTGGCCGTACCGTCCGTACCTAGTATGAGCGTCACCGCCGTCTTGCACCCTGCCGTTGGAGGGGTGGTCTCCGCGCTGTCACCTGTAATGTTGAGGGTCAGCGCGGTACGTTGGGCGCCGGCCGTGCAGTATTTCAGTCCTGAGGCTCCTATGGTGGGCGTGTTGGTAAAGTCCTGGCCGGCCCAACCGATCAGCGTGGCGTCCCAGTTGGCCTCCGAGAGCCCACTGTTGTCCAGCATCTTGGCCCCATTGGTCACCTGTCCCATGTCCCATCCGCCAAGGTCCTGGTCAAAGGCGCTCGCACCTTCGAACATTTCCTCCATATCGGTCACCTTGCCCGTGTCCCACGAACCGATGTCCCGGTTGAAGGACTTTGCGCCTTCGAACATGCCCCACATATCCACGACCTTGCCCGTGTTCCACGAACCGATGTCCCGATCAAAGGCACCCGCATTCCAGAAAAGGTAGGTCATATCGGTAACCTTGCCCACATCCCACGAACCGATGTCCTGGTCAAACGCGTCCGCCCTGACGAACATGGATTGCATATTGGTCACATTGCCCACGTTCCACGAACCGATGTCCTGGTCAAAGATGAATGCCCTGGCGAACAAAAAGCCCATATCGGTCACGCTGCCGGTGTCCCAGGAACCGATGTCCTGGTTGAACACACCCGCACCATTGAGCATGTACCTCATATCGGTAACACTACTGGTATCCCAGGAACCGATGTCCCCATTGAAGATGTCTGCCCCACGGAATATCCAGGCCATGTCCGTCACGCCGCTGGTGTTCCAGGTGGAGAAGCCCGTCCCCGTGACCACCCTGCAAAGGGCGAACATGGAGTGCATATTGGTCACATTGCTTAAATCGGGGACGTCCGTTGCCTTGACCTCCAGATTGCTACAGCCGTAAAATGCATTTTGCATGGTGCTCCAGGAAATGTTGCTGCCCCATTGGTCCACAGAGAGCAGCTTATCCCTATCGCCGGTATTGTTGAACTGTATTGCGCCCAGGGTTCCGGAACCGGAGGCGGCGTTGCGCAGGGCCACCTGGACCTCCCCGGCGGTATGGCCATAGGTGGTCACATCAATGGTGATGGTCCCCGTCCGGTCCAGCAGCTCATAGCTGCCGTCATTGCCCAGGTCCACATCGTAGGTCCCCGTAGCGGGGATGGTGATGGAGTTCCCATCGGAGGTGCCCGATTTGGTCGTGTCCCAGGTGGTTACAAGAAATAAGCTTGCGGAATCCACTACCGTCACCGTGCCCTGGCAGGTGTTGGTATTGCCGTTGGGATCGGTCACGGTAAGGGTCACCGTGTTCGCCCCAAGATCGGAGGTCGTAAAATTGGCCTGGGACAGGCTCAGCGATACGTCCCCACAGGTATCGCTGGAACCGTCGTCAACAAGGTCGGTCGTCAGGGTGGCCGTACCGCCCGTGCCCAGTAGGAGCGTTATCGACGTACTGCACTGCGCCGTTGGCGGGGTGGCCTCCGCGCTGTCACCGGTAATGTTGAGGGTCAGCGCGGTACGTTGGGTGCCGGCCGTGCAGTAGACCAGGCCCGTTGCGCCAATGGTCGGCGTGTTGGTGAAGTCCTGGCCGGCCCAACCGATAAGCGTGGCATCCCAGTTGGCCTCCGAGAGCCCACTGCCATTGAGCATATCCGTGCCGTTCCTCAACCGGCCCATATACCAATCCCCCAGGTCCTGGTCAAAGGCAACGGCGCCGGAAAACATACCGACCGAACGGTTCAGGCCCGCTGTGTCCCACGAACCGATGTCCTGGTTGAAGGCACTCGCGTTCCGGAACATGAAGTTCATATTGCCCACGCTGACCGTGTTCCAGGAACCGATGTCCCGGTCAAAGGCGCTCGCACCATCAAACATGAAGGACATATAGGTCACCCTGCCCGTGTTCCACGAACCGATGTTCCCGTTAAACGAACTTGCGCCCTGGAACATGGACCGCATATCGGTCACGCCGGCCGTGTCCCAGCCGCTGATGTCCCCGTTGAAGGAGGTCGCACCGGAGAACATACCCCCCATATTGGTCACGCTGCCGGTGTTCCAGGTGGAAAGGCCCGTACCCGTGAGTGACGAACAATTGTTGAACATGTTGACCATATTGGTGACACCGCTCAAATCGGGGACGTCCGTCGCCTTGACCTCCAGATTGCTGCAGCCCCAGAATGCGCCCTCCATGGTGCTCCAGGATATACCGCTGCCCCATTGGTCCACCGAGAGCAGCTTGTCCCTGTCGCCCCTGTAGCTGAACTGTATCGCGCCCAGGGTACCGGTACCGGAGGCGGCATTGCGCAGGGCCACCTGGATCTCCCCTGCGGCATGGCCATAGGCGGTCACATCCACGGTCAGGGCCCCCGTCCGGTCCAGCAGTTCATAGCTGCCGTCATTGCCCAGGTCAACATCGTAGGTGCCCGTAGCGGGGATGGTGATGGAGTTCCCGTCGGAGGAGCCGGGTTTGGTGGTGTCCCAGGTGGTGACAAATGTGGCTATGGGATCTACTATCGTTACCGTGCTCTGGCAGGTGTCCGTGTTGCCGTTGGGGTCGGTCACGGTAAGGGTCACCGTGTTCGCACCAAGGTCGGAGGTCGTAAAGCTGCTCTGGGACAAACTCAGCGATACGTCCCCGCAGGTATCGCTGGAACCGTCGTCCACCAGGGAAGTGTCCAAGGTGGCCGTACCACTGCTGCCCGGTTGGAGTGTTACCGCCGTCTTGCACTGTGCCGTTGGCGGGGTGGTCTCCGCACTGTCACCAGTAATGTTGAAGGTCAGCGCGGCACGTTGGGTGCCGGCCGTACAGTATTTCAGTCCTGAGGCTCCAATGGTCGGCGTGTTGGTGAAGTCCTGGCCGGCCCAACCGATCAGCGTGGCGTCCCAGTTGGCCTCCGAGAGCCCACTGTTGTCCAACATCTTGGCCCCATTGGTCACCTGTCCCATGTCCCAGTCCCCCAGGTCCTGGTCAAAGGCGCTCGCACCTTCGAACATTTCCTCCATATCGGTCACCTTGCCCGTGTCCCACGAACCGATGTCCCGGTTGAAGGACTTTGCGCCTTCGAACATGCCCCACATATCGACCACCTTGCCCGTGTTCCACGAACCGATGTCCCGATCAAAGGCGCCCGCATTCCAGAAAAGGTAGGTCATATCGGTAACCTTGCCCACATCCCAGGAACCGATGTCCTGGTCAAACGCGTCCGCCCTGACGAACATGGATTGCATATTGGTCACATTGCCCACGTTCCACGAACCGATGTCCTGGTCAAAGATGAATGCCCTGGCGAACAAAAAGCCCATATCGGTCACGCTGCCGGTGTTCCACGAACCGATGTCCTGGTTGAACACACCCGCACCATTGAGCATGTACCTCATATCGGTAACACTACTGGTGTCCCAGGAACCGATGTCCCCATTGAAGACGTCTGCCCCACGGAATATCCGCGCCATGTCCGTCACACCGCTGGTGTTCCAGGTGGAGAAGCCCGTACCCGTGACCACCCTGCAAAGGGCGAACATGGAGTACATATTGGTCACATTGCTTAAATCGGGGACGTCCGTCGCCTTGACCTCCAGATTGCTGCAGCCGTAAAACGCCCCCTCCATGGTGCTCCAGGAAATGTTGCTGCCCCATTGGTCCACCGAGAGGATCTTATCCCTGTCACCGGTGTAGTTGAACTGTATCGCGTCCAGGGTACCGGTACCGGAGGCGGCGTTGCGCAGGGCCACCTGGACCTCCCCGGCGGTATGGCCATAGGTGGTCACATCAATGGTGATGGTCCCCGTCCGGTCCAACAGCTCATAGCTGCCGTCATTGCCCAGGTCCACATCGTAGGTCCCCGTGGCGGGGATGGTGATGGAGTTCCCGTCCGAGGTGCCCGATTTGGTCGTGTCCCAGGTAGTGATGAACTCACTCTGGGCAATCAGGCCCGTGGTGGTGCAGAGGCCTATAAAAAAAGTGAACAAAGGCCTCTTTAGGCCCATAAGGTAATTTGTTTTCATGGTAGATATAAAGATTTATAAGAAGTTTCTTGTTAAACTATGGTTTTGTTGTCAACACTTAAAAAGAGAAGTAACCAACGTTCCTTTTTTGGTTATAAATGGGATCCGTGATTTGGTCCATCACCAAACCCTGTTTGCAGGTACGGTATTTGCCATAGTTTACCATTCAAAATAAAGGGAATTACTTTCGATACGCCTGACCATGGTTTGGTCGGATGCCAATCATTCCCATGGGTTTTCATCCGGTCCAATTAAGTCATTTTCAGTCCGTATTATAAAAGGTAAAATATCCGTATTTCACCTTATAAAAGCCTACTTTTCGTCAGAGGTTTGGATTTCTCCCATTGGTCGAAATAACCCTATTGAGGATGCTACCATACGTAAAGGTGTGATTCCATTTCAGGAACTTCAGTACCCTCTTGGGCAGCCTGATCGTTGAGGTGCCCTGTTGAGTCCGTTGAAATGCCCAACATCGGTAGTTCGGAATGAAAAGGTTTCTTTATTAAAAAAATTACAAAAAAGGATAATTATCGTTCTGTGCTAAACGATGCTCATGTAGGCATTGCCAGTGAAATTGTTGTACCCAAGGAGGCTTTGCTCTCCACATGGAATTTGGCACCCGCTATCTTGGCACGTTCCAAAAGCGTCCGCATCCCGAGACTGGAACTGTCACGGAGTTTTTCCCGGACACTGAACCCCTTCCCATTGTCCCTGACCGCCATTGCAATCCCGTCGGCCTTTCTTTCGATGTCCACCGATACTGCCTTCGCACCGGAATGCTTCACGATATTGTTCAACAGCTCCTGTACGATCCGGTATAGCTGAAGGGAACCCTCATCACTCAGCAGGTCGTCCACGTCGTCGATATTGTGCGTGAAGAAGATGTCCGTGTTGGCATCCACTTCGTCGATTATGGCCCGTACCGCCCCTGAAAAACCCAACTTCTCCAAGGTCGCCGGGTGCAGGTGGCGGGAAACGCTCCGCAGCTCCTCCAGGGTATCCGTTGCCAGGGATGCCATCTCCGCATCCCCGCTCAATTTTGTCCTTTTGGCCAGCAGCATCAACTTTTGCCCTACCCCGTCATGCAGTTCCCTCGCCACGCGCGTGCGTTCCCCCTCCTGGCCCTTGATCAGGTTTCTGGAGAAGCGGGCCTGGGCCTGCTGTTTCCTTTTGGTGGCATTCTGTACCCATACCAGGTAAAGGATAGCCCCCCCAGCCAATACCCCCAGACCGCCAAAAGTGATCCACATGTTCTTTGCGCGGTTCTTGGCGTTCAATAGCGTAATCTCTGATTTCTGGGTTGCTATCTCCGAATCCTTCTTCTCTGCCTCGTAAAGTGCCTGGTAATAGGAAAAACCATTCGCCTTCTGGACACTCTCAATGGAATCCTTTATTTTGTGATGGGCCATGAGATGGTCATATGCCCTGTCAACTTTGCCCAGACTATCGTACACTTTGGCCAAAAAGCCATGGGACATATAAATGCCCTCATAGAACTGGGAATTCTTTAGCTTATCATATTCCTGTTCCCCCAGTAGGGCCGCTCTCTGGTAATTGCCCACTGCAAATTCATAATGGGCCATGGCCAGGTTGTACTCATCCACTTCAAAGAAGTTGCCCTGCTCCCTTCGTGCATCCAACTCTTTCTTCACCTCCTCCGCCTTATCCAGCATCCCGTTTTCGGAGTAAGCACTCAGCTGGGCCACCAATACCTGCAGTTCGTGAAATACATAGTCCGTTTTGAAAGCATATATCCTGGTGGAATCCAGGAATCTGATCCGTTCCTCCTGGCTTCCATTGAGCATCTCGTCAAAGGCCTGGTTATGAAATGTACTATTTAATACTTCATTTCTATTCTTCTCGCTTGTATATCCCCTGGCCTCTTCTATGATTTCCATACGAATTTTTTTTGCCTCTTCCTGCAGCCCGTTCTGGGAATACAATATTGACAGGGTATTTTTTGGGCACCATGCCATTTCGGGATCACTCTCCGATAAAATTTGATAGGATTCCTGTAATGTGGCCGATGCACCCTGGAAATCTCCCAACATAGACTGCACCATGCCCATGTGGTCTTTAATAATGCCCATTTTCGGCTGATCATTAACCTCTGAGGAATATGAATAAGCCTGTTCAAAACTTTCCAGAGCTTCATCCAAACGGTTGAGCACGATATAGTTCCGGCCAGCTTCGACATATACTCCACTCAATTCCGCTAAATGCTCTTCCCCGGGAACCTTCTCCAATAGATTGTAGAAATCCTCCAGGGCCAGCTCCGGGTTTCTCAGTTCCTGCCAGCCATAAACAATCAATTTGCGGCCGTGTTTCAGGGCTATTCGCGTGGAGTCCAACTCCAGGGCATAATCAATAGTGCTCCTTACAATGGAATCATAACCAAAATCCGTTCGGTCTTCGATCAATGTGGACAGACTGTCCATCCACATTAGGCGTTCACCGGCTTCGGAATTATTGATCTTTAGTTTTAGGGATTGGACAGCATTTGTGAGGTCCACCTCCTGCGCAGACAGGGATAGCGTGAGGAACACTAAAAGGCAACAGGTCCGTTTCATTTCTTGGGGAAGATTGGGTAATCAAATATACTAAATCCACTTTTGTGAGGACTTAAAAAAAGTCCTGGGTTGTCATTTAACAATTGATAATCAACGTACTATGACCTAGTACAGAGCCTTTCCCAAGCCCAAAATTTCACAAACATCCTACAGATGCCCCATCTAACTTCAGTACTTCCAGGTACCACTTATAGGCATATTGTCAATACTCCCAAACGTTTTCATCAGGTAAGGAGAATGGATTTCGTTGCGCTCCAGCATGACCCAGGCCGGATTGATGCCTTTGGTCTCATACAAGAAATTTAGCAAGTGGCACAACTTGGTTGATGTGATACTATTCCGACTCTCCAGTCTTACTATCGTGTTTGCGGTAAATTTCCCCTCTGCGTCCAAAAGCTGCTTGCTGTTTAAATACCCATTGACGATTTCAACAAATTCATCCTGGGTTTTGCAATACACTTCAGTCCGCAGTCGTCTGACCCTTAGACCTATTTTTTTTGAGCATTCTCTCATGACAGGTATTGATAGTTTGGGTTTTGGCAGTGAAAATCCAGTGCTTACAGAAGGAAATTGTGCCCATCAAAAGAACACATGAGTCCTTCACGGCTAAGGGGTCCCAGTTTGTAAGAACAGCTTCTTTCTTTGGTAAAAAAACGCTTTACGTTATCGTTTTCCCGGAACCGGATAATTTCAATCTACATAGGAGTGGGAATAAGAGCAAAGATCATTGCATAAGTGGTTTATTGAAAAAATAAGTGGGCCGTGGTTTTGTGTTTACAAAAAACCACAAGCCCATGGTGGGTAGGCCAGGCTTAGGTACCGTTTTTGGATGCCCAATTACATTAAACCCACAAAACAGTAGGTAATCAAGACACGGTCAGCGATTACTTTTTAATCATCAATCATCTGGATTTCTGGCCTTGGGTTTAATACGGGAAAACGCAAAGCAACAAATGATATTTACCATCAACCCTATTAAACCCACATGTATGTGACCAATTGTCTTTATATTCAACAGAAAGGTGGCCGTTGCAAAGACAAAGCCGGTACTTAGCCCAACGAACATGCCTTTGGACGTCACGTTTTTGGCATAAATACCCAAGAATAAAGGTGCGATCTGAACCAAAATTTGCATTTTCAACTCAATCAATCCCCATAGTGTTATTTTGGGCCGTAGGGCCACCAATACCATTAAAAGCATAATAACCCAGGAGAACATTTTTCCAGTTTTCGTGAGTCGTTCACTTGATATCTTCCTGGATTTGAACTTTGCAAAAATGTCTTTTGCCAGTATGGATGATAGGCTCAGTAAGACAGAGTCGGCCGTTGACATAATGGCCGCTATTAACCCTACGATGACCATAACCGCCAATCCGAAATGGAACGTGGAGGCATTTGCCCAAAAAACCAGCATTGCTGGGAGTACGGTGTCCTTTGATGCTTGTTCGGTGCCCACAAAATGGGGGATACTTATCATGCCCAATAAAAACAGGATCAAAACGGTCACAAATGGCATTATCACCATGGCTCCCAATGATTGGCGAAGTGATTTTACCGATTTGGCAGCGTATATGCGTTGGATTGCCTGTGGATATACTGCAGCTCCCAAACCAATCATAAGCAATAGACTGGCCCAATAAATTCTAAAGCCTACTTTGGGGACACCAATTTTTTGGGGTTCATTTTCAATGAGCCAATTGCTGATTTTTGTCAATTCGGTCGTATTGGGCATTACCATTATGAACAAACCCATCAAACCGGCAAATAGCATTACTCCTTGGATGACATCCGTCCAGGCCACCGCCCTCATCCCTCCAAGGGATTCGTAAACTATAACAACGAATGCCAGGGATACCACTCCCATCCAATACGGAACCTGTCCATCGGTAACGCCATTTACGATGTGTCCCATTGCCATTAATTGGGACAACAAAAAATTGATTGATACGATAACCAGAATACCATTTGCCAATAAGGTCAATTTAGGTAGCTTGAACCTATGGTCAAACCAATCCCCAGGTGTAATAAAATTGAACTTCCGCGATATTTGATACAATTGCGGTGCAAAGGTGAGATAGAAGACCACAACTGCCGTCAAGTACCCAAGTATCAATATCATACCCATTCCGCTGTTTACCACCTCTGCAGGTGTTACGAGCATGGTATTGGCACTATACTGCGTGGCATATAACGTAAATAGCAGTACAAATGGGCCCAGACTCCTTCCTGCCAGGTAAAACTCTTTTAACGAATTTGTTTTTTTTCGGCTATTGGCCAAAAAACCTAGTCCCAACAACAGGATCAAATAACAGCCAATACTAATTATTAGAATTGTGGTATCCACAGCTTACTGCTTCCAGAATTTTCCAATAATCCATAGCGTAAACAGCACGATACCAAATATGGCCGCAATACACAGCACCAGCCATAATGGTAAGCCAAAGGTTAAGTGCATGGTTAGGCCCTTGGGCAAATACCAGGGAATGGAAAGGGAAAACAATAGTATATAAATAAACCATACCCAGTTTGGGAATACTTTTTTCGCTTGCATATTAAATTTTTGATTCTTTGTTTGCACTGGTAAATATGGTTAAAAACTTTTAGCACAGGAAAGGCCAATCACGGGTTGCGTTTCTAGAATTGATTGCCAAAAGTCAATTCCAAACTCTTCTTTTCCTTCTGGGGACAATTCGATGGTGTGCCACTGAATGTTTGACAATCCTGCTTTTTTCAAAGCAATTTCGTGCGTCAATTTTTCGAGGTGGTAATTGATCACATCGATATGGCTCCCGTCTGATGAGAAAAAGCGATATATGATTTCCCCTCCCTCCGAATGACTTTTGTTTTCCCGTGTAAATCCATATTTGTGCAATGTACCCAAAGGGGCTTTATAATCGGGATTGCTATTAATTGTAACAAAACGGCCCCCAGGCTTTAAATGATTTGAAATGACCTTTCCAAATTGGATCAATTCTTCAGGGGTCTTGGCATAATTAAGCAAATAGGAAGCGGTGATAAGGTCAAATTTTTTAGGCAACACTAGAGTCAAGGCATCGTGCTCATGATATGTAATTCCAAGTGGATTCCGGTCTTCGGCCTTTCTTGCGAGCTGGATCATTGCTTTTGAAATATCGACCCCTTCAACATGGCGTGCACCCCTTAATTTTAATTGCCTGGTATAAAAACCTTCTCCGCAGGCCAGGTCAAGTACCGTCTGGTTTGATAAATCCCCCGTCAATTTGAACAAAGAAAACCCCTCGATATGTTTTCGCCAGGGTTGCATTTTCGATGCTTGATATTCCTTTGCAATGGTATTATAGTCTGTTGCCATGATAAGGGTATGGATTGGATTTTTAGCTTACAGGACGGTATGGCTATATTCCAAGTCCGTAAAAATGCATAATGGTCTCCAGACGCTCGTCTATCCGGCGTTGATACTCACGGATATCCTTTTTCAAAGCAAATAGGTCAATATTGCCAGGAACCTTCCTAAGGTATGGCGCATGGGACAGATTCCGCTCCAATATGACCCAAGCAGGATTTATACACTTGGTATCGTATAAAAAGTTCAGCAAGTGATACAGTCGCGTAGACGTGATGTCATCCTTTGCCTCTAGCCTTGCCATTATATTTTGGGTAAACTTGCCCTCGTCATCCAAGAGCTGTTTGCGGTTTAAATATCCATTGACCATCTCAACAAACTCCTCCTGCGTTTTAAGGTAAACTTTGGTCCTTAGTTGTCTGATCCTTTTGCCCATGATTTTTGAGCATCCTTTCATGTCATATATCATCAGTTTGGATTTTAGCGGTGGAAATCCTAAAAAATGGGGAGAACCGGCACTTAAGGATGGAAATTTTGACAACCAGATTAATACACCAGTCCTCCCCTGCTCTAAACACTAGAAAAGTATTCAGCCAAGAAATCCTAATCTTGAAGAACAGGACCATATCTACCAGAGAACATATATTGAGATATGGCTTCCTGAAACTGAACGACCCGAAACTAGGTAAGGCCGGCAAGAGGAGCAAAGAACATTGCATAAGTGGGTCATGGAAAAAATAAGTGTGCAATAATGTCCTATTCATAAAAAAATCTTGGGAGCAATAGCTGCCAGGCATGGGAGGCCAACCATTTGAAGCTCCATATGTCCAGCTTTTCAATACAGCTGATGCAATGGAATAAAATGTACTTCCCATCCCTAAAAATTAAATGGTGCCATTGAAGATTTATGGTGACCCAACTTGGATGTTCCCCATGGCAATTCGGCGTAACGCAACAGCACAAATTACGATAGGATGGCCCGGTATTTCGGACACGCTATGCACTTGATCAACAAAAATGCCTTTTTTCAAGGGCTTCTATAGCGCCCACTTATCCCCCTATAGCCCCGCTTAAGTATTCCCTTTTGCATTAAGCAGCTCTTTTTTGAATAGTTTGCCTTTTTTGCCAAAACACCGTATTCAAAAAATGGCCTTAATTGGACAAGACAAAAACTTAATTGTATAGGATGGGGAGACACACATTTATAATTCCGGTTTATAAAGAACCGCCCTATTTGGAGATGTGCATCATGAGCTTGAAAAAGCAAATTGTGGCCAGTGATATTGTGATGACAACCGCTACACCTATGTTAAGCACAAGGGAGTTGGCAAAAAAATACGGGATACCCTATTATGTCAATACCCAAGAAAAAACGGGAATCGCCAACGATTGGAATTTTGCGCTTTCAATGGCCAATTCCGACTATGTGACCATTGCGCACCAAGATGATGTTTATGCGCCCAATTATGTGGAAGAAGTGATGAAATGCGTAGAAGGAAGTTCCATAGTTTTTACGGATTACTGGGATGTGGTCAATGGTAACTGCAAAAAGAACACGCTCAATGCCATCGTCAAAAAAATATCGCTATTTCCATTTCTTATCAAGTCATCATATAAAAGCAAATTGCTAAAAAGACTGGTGTTGATTTTTGGCAGTTCCATTTGTTGTCCTACAGTGACCTATAACACCAAAATCCTAAAAGGATTTTCGTTTTCCCCCCATTTTAGATTTGCGTTGGATTGGATAGCCTGGCTGGAGATAGCCAAAATGGATGGACGTTTTACGTACATCCGCAAAAAACTGGTAAAACACCGCATTCATGTTGGGTCCGAAACCTCTGCAACCCTAGCCAGTGGAGTTGCACAAATTGAAGAATTCGAAATTTTGAAACGGATTTGGGGCGGTGCAATTGCCAAACTTTTAACAAAAGTATACGCTATTATACGCAAGGCGGACCTGAGCAGCATTACTTGATTTTCTTTCCAGGACGGAAAACCTGGGAAAAACCATCATGTTTCCTAAAAACCGTTTCTGAGCGCCTTCATAAGTTCGCAAATCCAAAAGTTCCATTTTTCAAAAAGGAAACAGTTGTTCAGCATACATCCCGCCTATTACTTTCCTTTTTCAGCAAAAAAGCACCTTTTTTTCCTTTACATAAGGAAATCTCTGGCAAGGGTATAGCATTGGTCCGCAAACTGCATTTGGGGCCAAAAATGATACCGCCCCACGAGTCCTTTATTTTTTATAGTCATGATGCTTTGAAAACATAAAGCAAATTGAAACCATCAGCCCAAGTTAACCCACCCCAACAATCAAAGGATTTTTTAGCAACAAGTCGCCAAAAGTCCATAGCTACCATAATGGCATTGGCCCTCATTGTGGCACTTTCCATTTTTTTGCGCTATGAGGATTTTATCGACTGGCAAAAAAACAAGCCCGTTTTTCAATACCAAGGGGAGTACATTATGGGAAGTCTTGATGCCTATATCAACCTCCAACATGCCAAAGATATCGATGAAGGAACCTATGATTCGTTGGATGAAAAGCGTAATGTGCCCAATGGGGCGGTAAGGCCGGCCATACCCCCACTATTGTCCGTGATTACCGTGGCCATACACAGAATAACGGGCATTCCGCTTTCCACTGTTGCCTTGTTCATCACGATTATTTTATCCGCGTTCATTGTCCCCCTAATCTATGACTTGGCCCGAAAATTAGCTTTTAGCCGAATAGGGGGACTGGTTGCCGCTTTCTTTTCCGCCATCTCCATTACGGATATCTCCAGAACACGTATCGGTTTTTTTGATACCGATTGCCTTAATGTGGTTTTTGTACTCCTTAACTGTTATTTGTTCCTATGCTTTGCCCAATCGCAAAATAACAGACGTTTCCGGTTTTTGTTACTGGCCATTTTGAACACTTTTTTATTTTACACCTTTTGGTACAACGCAAGCAGTGTTGTCATTTTTTCATTTCTGGTCCCTCTTTTTGTTGCCTTCATTTTTTATTTCGATACCAAACATAAACGGTACGTATATGGTTTCCTGGCACTACTTGGCGGGGGCGGTTTGTTCGTGGTGAAAGAAGAGATTGTCAATATCATGAATTTGGTTCTTGGAAACAAACAAAATTCTTTTCACCTGCAGGACATTATTGGGGAATTGGTGCCCGTGGGGATGACCGAATACATGGAGACCACCTATGCCAACAGTTTTCTATATCTGCTGATCATAGTGGGGCTCGTCCATTTTTTCCTAAAACAAAAACGAAAGGCCTTATTCTTTGTGGTGCCTATAGGATTGGGCCTATTGCCGTTCTTTGCGGGAAACCGTTTTTTAATCTTCGCCTCGCCAATATTGGCATTGGGCATAGGCTCCCTTGTGGAACTTCTCTTCCAAATGACCCCTCGGAAGCATACCAAATTTGTGTATCTGGCCTGCGCTTTCCTTATGGGTCTGGGTCTTTACAGCAACTATAACAAGATTATCCACAAGATGCATCAAGTCCCTTTTGTAAAAAGCAAGGCCCTTTTGGGTCCGCTGGAAAGGTTCACTCCAGAAAATGCCAATATCTGGACCAATTGGGGCATCGGCCACCAAATCCATTACTATTTGGACAAAAACACTTACGCCGACGGGGAATTCGGTGGGGAAATCAACTACTACCTGCATTTCCCCCTGGCAGCGGACAATTTTGCCCTCTCCGCGAACTTTATGAGGTTTTATGGCAAACATGGCAAGGAAGGCATGAAAAAGCTTTATGTGCTTTTTGGGACCGAGGCCAAAGCCTTTGCATTCCTCAAAACCATACTTTCCAAAGATATTGAAGGTGCCATGCCCATATTGGATTCCGGTCTTGCGGACGGGGAATATCCAAAAGTTGAAGGATTGGAGACCTCCCAGGAATGGACATCATTCCTATATCCCGATCAAACCGAGGACATTTACCTCTTTCTACATCAACTTATATTGCAGACCCCGTCATGGTTCAAACAAGGTACGGTAGACCTGGAAACCGGAGTTCTGAAGGGTGAGGCCTTTTTCCAATCCTTTTCCAACCTGCAGAAAAACGATGGCTCAATTTTCAGTAACGAGTTCAAATTGGACTTAAAAACGGGACAGGCACTCACGAGGACGGGAGGCAGGTTCCTCTTTCAGAACATCTTGACCCACGATGGCAAGGCGTTGAAAAAAACACCACTCCCTAAAGCAAGTCGGCACAACCCATCCCCCTACACCTTTATATGGAACAGCAAAACCCGTTTTGGGGCCATCATCTCCAAGGATGTGGCGAAGACCACATTGATGCGGCTGTTCATGCAGGAAGACGGTGATGGATATTTTGAACCGGTATCCTTGAACACACCACACTACCAAATATGGAAAATCAAAGGAACAAGGCAATGATAGCACCAGAAATAGTTGTGGATAAAACTACGCCCATAACCAAAAATATTGATGCTTCACCTATGGAAGTATCCATTGTAATGCCATGCCTTAATGAGGCGGAAACATTGGCCATCTGTATAAAAAAGGCCCAGGATTTCCTTAAAAAGAACAACATTTTAGGAGAAGTGATCATTTCTGATAACGGAAGTGCGGACGGTTCCATAAAGATTGCCGAAAAATTGGGGGTGAAAGTGGTCCATGCAAAACTAAAGGGCTATGGTGCGGCCTTACGGGAGGGTATAAACAATGCTGTAGGAAGGTATGTGATCATGGGCGATTCCGATGATAGTTATGATTTCTCAAACTTAATGCCATTCATTGAAAAGTTAAGGGAGGGAAATGATCTGGTGATGGGAAACAGGTTTAAGGGCGGCATTGCCAAAACTGCGATGCCCTTTCTGCACAAATATGTAGGCAACCCAATGCTATCATTTATTGGCCGATTGTTTTTTAAGGTCAAGATCGGGGATTTCCACTGTGGTTTACGGGCATTCAGGAAAACAGCGTACGAAAAAATGAACCTTAAGACCATAGGTATGGAATTTGCCTCTGAAATGGTTGTCAAAGCTTCCCTGATGAAAATGAGGATATCGGAAGTACCCACCACCTTATCCCCTGATGGAAGGTCCCGCCCTCCACATTTGCGCACCTTTAGGGATGGATGGAGGCATTTGCGGTTTTTATTGATGTTTTCCCCTAAATGGTTATTCTTGATTCCCGGCATTTCGTTGTTGATCATATCGTCCATAGGTGGAGGATTGATACTTATGGGCCCCATTCAAATAGGCAATGTGGGTTTCGATATTCACACATTGATCGTGCTATCCTTTGTTTTCCTTGTAGGAATACAATTTATATTCTTTCACGTCTTTGTAAAAACATTCAGGGTCACAAGCGGCTTATTGCCCGGAAGCAATGGACTATACCGTTTCTATCGCATATTCACATTGGAAAAAGGAATATGTACCGGATTAGTTGTCCTACTTCTTGGGATGGTATTGTTTGTAATCAATTTTCTTTTGTGGGGGAATACGGGGTTTTCAGAATTGCAGCCTACATTTTTTGTAAAGAAAATATTGCTTTCCACAGTCCCGATCATTCTGGGAATCCAAATCATTCTTTACAGTTTCATCCTAAGTCTAATTTCAGTTGTAAGTAAATAACATGGTATTTATGACGGCCCTAACTACATCCCTTCGAACCTGTTTAGGTTTCACCACCATTTGGAACTGCCAAAGGAAACCCGCTCCATGAAAATGGATTTTCCAGGTCTCTGTAAAAAAATGGATGACAAAACCTCAAAAAAAAAAAATCGTAAAGACGAAAAAGTCCCATAGGGAAGAAACGACCGGACCATGAGATGATAATTTCCCAACTGTTCAAATGAACCAATTTTTGGAAAACAATGAAAAAAAAGTATAGTACCAAGCTTCAGGATGAAGCTATACCAAAAGAGAGTTTAAGAGGGATTAATTTACCACAAATGGGTGTTCCAAGAGAAAAAAAACTTCAAAAAATCGGAACCTGGATCGGACTGTTCGCCATTGTTCTTTTTGCCATGTATTTACGCTATGAAGACTTTTCCGTTTGGCAAAAGCATAAAACCGCTTTTCAGTATCGCGGCGAATACCAAATGGCCAATTTTGACAGCTATTATTATTTGCAACTCGCCAAGGATGTACAGGAAGGGGTCTATGATGGTTTTGATGAAAAAAGACATGTTCCCGAAGGTGTGGAGCGCCCTTACATCCCTCCCCTACTGGCCTTGTTAACAGTAACGATCAGTAGTTTAACCGCCATTCCCCTAACTACGGTCGCCATTTTTATGCCGGTAGTCCTATCCTCCCTAATGGCGGTCGTCCTATTTTTCTTGTGCCGGGGATTGCGTCTGAACCGGATTTCGGCACTATCCGCCGCCCTTTTTTCGATAATTTCCCTGACCTATGTTGTTAGAACGCGCATAGGGGTATTTGACACCGATTGTTTGAATGTTGTTTTTCTGGTCCTTAACAGTTATTTGTTTTTACAATTTGGCCAACTAGAGGATTACCGGCGTTATCGATTTCTGGCCTTCGGATTTGTGTGCACCGTTTTATATTTCCTATGGTGGGACACCGCAAATAGTGTAGTTCTCTTATCGGCCCTAGTGCCTTTGTCGGTAGCATTGCTCTTTTTTTATAAAACCAAAAAACCATTTGTTAAATATGGGTTTTTGGCGATGGCCATTTTATTGGGATTGTATGTTACCAAAGACCAGGTCTTTTCCCTTTTTGAATTGCTGTTGGGTACAACCACGGATTTTCCAAACAATTTAGGTATAAGTGAATTGGATAAGGTAAGCCTGGATGGTTTTATAGAAAAGACAACCGACAATCGATTTGTTTTTTTCCTGATGTTGGCAGGCTTTGTCCTAATGATCTGGAAACTTAGGGTAAAGACACTGTTTCTTGCCATGCCCATTTTGCTGGCCGTCCTGCCTTTTATTGCAGGTAATCGCTTTATTATATTTTCAGCCCCTATTATGGCGCTGACAATTGGGTATGTTATCCAGTTGTTATTTGATTTTAAGGGTAAACTAAAACCAGCCCTTATTTATGGAACAACCCTAATCATTGTGCTGATAGGTGTTTTTTCAACTTATGGTACCATTACCAAAAAGTATGAAAAGGCTGCGGTGTTCGAAAATAGAGCGTTGTTGGATGCCTTGGAAAACAATACCCTGGCGCAGTCCAATATCTGGACGGATCAGGATTTGGGCTATCAAATTCAGTACTATTTGGATCGGGGCACTTTTCTTGACGGTGGATTTTCCCCGGAGCTTTCCTATTATCTATATTTCCCATTGGCAGTTGAAGACTTGTCCCTAGCAGCAAATTATATGCAGTTTTATAGCGTGCATGGTCCCCAAGGCATGCGTGATCTTTATGCTCTGTTTCCCAGTATTAGCGAGACTTTTTTGTTTTTAGGACACGTATTGTCCCAGACTCCGGAAAAGGCGGCACAATGGTTAAGGACAGGGCAACGGAACGGTCGCCTTCCCAAAACGGATAAATTCACCACTGTGGAAGAATGGTTGTCCTTTTTATACCCTGAACAAAAGAAGGACATGTATTTGTTCATGTATTATAAAATGACACAGACCGCTTCCTGGTTCAAGCAAGGGCATTCGGATTTGGAAACAGGAAAAACAATGGGACTCCCCCTTTTCCTGACCTTTACCGGTCTTAAGGAGCGTGGGCAGGAAATAACAAACCATCAGATTAGTTTAGACACGCGAAGCGGTACGGCAAATTATCTTAATCAAAAAAGGTACTTTCAATCCCTGTCCACTTTTGACGGTATTCGGGCCAACTCAAAAACGTTCCCTGCCCAAACCTCATTACAGGGTACCGCGGACAACCGTTTTGTGTTTCAATGGAACAAAAATGCTGGTTTTGGTGCCGCCATGTCCAAGGAAATGGCCAACACAACATTGGTAAAGCTGTATCTGTTGCAACAAGAATCCCTTTATTTCGAGCCTGTTTCAATACACACCCCTGCTTACCAAATCTGGAAAATAAAAGGAGACGTTTATGAAAGAGAATAAAAAAATAGCTGTTGTTATTCCTTGTTATAAAGTTTCGAGACATATCACCGAGGTCCTCGTTGCAGTTCCAGAATGGATCGATCACATCATTGTTGTTGATGATGCCTGTCCAGAAGGGTCCGGGAACATGGTAAAAGGATTATGCCTGGACAAAGTATCGGTTATATGCCACCAAAATAACAAAGGTGTGGGTGGAGCCGTACTAAGTGGTTTCCGAAAAGCTATTGAATTCAGATGTGATATTGTGGTGAAACTGGATGGTGACGGTCAAATGTGTCCCGGTCATATTGGAAAACTCATTCAGCCTTTACTGGACAATGCAGCGGATTATACCAAAGGAAATCGATTTCACGATTTCAAAGCATTAAAATGTATGCCCAAAATCAGGCTCTTTGGTAATAGCGTTTTGTCCTTTATCATAAAAGCAGCTTCGGGATATTGGAATATTATGGATCCAACAAACGGTTTTTTGGCCATTTCTTCCAAAACACTACAGGACTTGAATTTGGATAAAATTGGCAAGGGCTATTTTTTCGAAACCGATATGCTGATCCATCTTAACCTTGTGGATAAAGTTGTTCAGGACATTCCAATTTCAGCAATTTATAACGATGAAATAAGCAGTCTTTGCATACGGAACGTTGTTTTGACCTTTCCTTTTAGAATGATGAAAGGGTTGATAAAAAGACTTCTCTTCAAGTATTATATCTATAACTTCAATATGGCTTCGATTTATTTGCTGGTAGGTTTGCCCCTGTTGCTGTTCGGTTTTGTATTAGGGAGCTATAAATGGAGAATCGGGGCTATGGAAAACATGGAAAATAGTGCAGGAACAATTATGTTGGCCGCCCTGCCCATACTACTGGGGATGCAATTTTTATTGCAGGCCATCAGTATTGATATTGCCAATGTTCCCAAAAGAAGCCCTTCCCAATCATAAGAAACCCAATCGTACGGGCCCGTTTAACTATTTCTTGCTGGCCGAGAGATATACCTATTTGGCTTAAAAAGCACAGGGGATGTTTTCAGAAACGGATATGCCCATTCCTCCTAATTCAATAGACCATACGAACGGTTACGTGTTAAAAAAACTTTTGAAAATTTTCCACTTTTCGAAATTAAAAGACATTTGAATTACTACTTTCGGGCAGTAGTTTGACCATCAACATGTCCCTTCCAATGCATATAATTTCCGAAGAAACCAAGGTAGTATTAAGAGATGACGTCCCCCATATCGTTAAGTATATGGGTTCCAAACGGGAGCTCATTCCTTTTCTGATCCAATCCATCAATGAAATCTATGAGGGTGAACCTATTTGCGATCTATTTGCGGGATCTTCGATCCTAAGCGGGGCCATTGGAACAAGTGTGACCATGTATTCCAATGACATTCAAGAATATTCATCCGTATTTGCCAAAACCTATTTGGGAAGTTACAATTGGGACGATCATGGAAATCTAATTGATGAATTGATAGCATTCGCCACTGCACATGTAAATCTCGTAAAGGAAGCATACCCAAATCTCGAATTTACCTATGACGATGATTTAACCTTGGAAGGATTCAATACCATTGAGAAATTACAACAGGATTTGATCTTTTTTGAATTCAATGATGTAGCGCATCATCTATTCATTAAGAATTACTCAGGGACCTATTGGTCTTATGAACAATGTCTTTGGATAGACGGATTGCGAATCGCTGCCGAAAAATATGCCGAATCGTCCATTTACTATCCCATACTTTCAAGTATCATGTTTGCCATGTCCTACAACGCTCAAAGTACAGGACATTTTGCGCAGTATCGTGATGCAAGTAATGCCGAGACGATGCATAGTATCATTCTTTATAGAAAGAAAGAGATTGTAACGTATTTTAAACGAAAGCTGGGGGAAATAATGGTGTTTACCGGTGCAAACCATTTGAATCATCAGGTTACTGCGCGGGATTATAGGGATTGTTTGGATAGTATTCCCGAGGGAACCCTGGTCTATGCAGACCCTCCGTACTCGTTTATGCACTACTCAAGATTTTACCATGCCTTGGAGACCCTGGTCAAATACGATTATCCCGAAGTTCAGTTCAAGGGACGATATAGAAATGACCGACATCAATCCCCGTTTTGTAAACGAAGTGAGGTAAAAGGAGCTTTTGAGGAAATGTTTGAAAAGATCAAAAGCAAAAAGGCCAAACTTGTCCTGAGTTACAGCAACACTGGAATGATCTCATTGGAATCCCTGTTGGATATAGCCCATAGAACTTTTGGAAATACCTATAAAGTCATGGTAAAGGAAATTGATTACATCCATAGCACCATGGGGAGGATAAAAGATAAATCCCGTGAAGTAACCGAATACCTCGTCATTGCCAATCCGGTGTAAGCTATAAACGGTAAAGGATGTAAAATGGGGCAAGGGTTTTAACAAAGAGGCCCCTATTTTTGATTTTGGAACTGCTGGAAAAACAGGATCCCAAGGACTTCCTGGACCGAATTCCATCCCTTCAACTGTGGTATTGGCCCCAGATATCGTCATAGGGTTCCGCTTGTTACATTACGTTTTTCATTCTACCCCCAGTACTTGAACTTGAAGGAAAAGTCCTTTTTGTATTGTAAGTGTACACTTCAATCAACACACTTTTTAGTGTGTACACTGGATTTGAATGTAAGGGATGTGAGGTAAACTGATTTTGTGGCAATGAATAAAACTATGGAAATACTTTTCAAGCCTATCCCATATTGTATGTAGTTACCCTTATGTAGTTACCCTATGGAATTTAATGGCGATTTTAACTTTACCAAAATTCGAACTTCTTGGACAAAATATGACATAGTCCAGGTAATGGAGGTTGTCCACAGTCCCGAAATCCTAAGAAAATATGTGGATCGGGAAGCCAAAATGGATGGGCGCATACTTCGTTCATTTCTTGGAATGAAATCCCTTGATCATGCTATTCCCGAGTACTGGATCGATATCCAAAAATATCCCCAAGAGAAAAAACTCTTTGCTTTGTTTTCCGTAATCTTCACACATGGGGAAATCGTAAAGAAATTTGCGGAAGAGTACACTGGTGATGATATGAAGGGCCTGTTTGTCTACACATCCGGTAAGGAATACACCAATATCAGAAGTGCGCTTGTAGAGTCGGGCGCTGCCAAACCCTATCTCAGAAAGGCAAAAGAAGTTCCTTTTGATTTTTCCCCTATTTTTAAAAATTTCGAAGTTGGTAAACTATTCAAAAGAGTACTTAAAGAAAGGATTACCAGGCTCACCAAAGTGACACCAAATGACACCGATTTTTACAAAATATGCCTTGGCAACAACTTTCATAAGGCCATGGGTATTTCGAGCAATAAATTTTGGTCATGGTTGGAGGGAATCAAAATGACCGAAACCGAGGACAATTATATCAATACCGTCAAAATAGCCAATTTTCACGCTATCCACCGGGCATGCATCGACAATCTCTCCAGCGCCAAAGAAGTTTATTTTGTAGGAGAAAACGGAGATGGGAAATCCCTTGTTTTAATGGCCATTTATCTAACATTCAATCGATTTTTCGTATTGGAACATACCAATGGGGAAAAGGCCGGTAAAACAAAACATATCTTAAATGGTCATTCTTCAATGGAGCTTCTTGGGATTGACAGCCGAGGTAAAAAATATGGTCAAAAAACTGATGGCTATTTAAAGGACTTATATGCATATGGCCCCCATCGGGCGAGGTATCGGTCGTCCAATTCCGAATCGTATGGATTTATGTCCCTTTTCGATAACGACCAAACACTAATGAACCCCATTTCCTGGCTTATGAACCAAAAACGGACTGAATTACAAGAGCATGGAAATACGACTCTGGATCCCAAAAATAATAGGGGCGCCGCAACTCTGTTTTCTACATCATTTTTGGAACATATGTTCTATGGGCTGTCCGATAAAAATGTTCAAATACGAATAGGGTACAATACCGTCACTTTTATTGAAAAAGGGACTCCGCTCCATTTTAACCAGTTATCGGAGGGATACCGAAGTATGGTAATTTTTGTTTCGGATTTGCTCTGCAGACTGAGCAGCAGTCAACCCGAGGTAAAGAAAGTCAAAAACCTCTATGGAATTGTCCTGGTAGATGAAATTGACCTGCATCTCCACCCAAAATGGCAAAGGGTTTTGGTCAAAAAATTGAGGATGCTGCTACCTAGGGTGCAATTCTTTTTCACCACCCATAGTCCAATCATTATTGAAAGTGCTTCAGAGGATGCTGTTATTTATAGGGTTTATCGAAATCCTGGGACTGGGGAAACGAAAATATCTTCTCCATACCTTAAAAAGTCCCAATTATTTAGTGTTTAATTCGCTATGACTCCCCCTCATTTATTGTTTTGGAAGACTCTTGATTGGATTCAATGTATACAAGGCTGTAACTATTATGGGCCGTACGTATTTATCAAGGAACCCGTCTAAATCCCAAAGTGCTGAAGGAATCTGAGAGGCCAAAAAAAATTTAACTTTAAGATGTGCCCTTTCGGAACCCAATGTTCATAACAATGGGGCCGACCCTTTGCACTGGTAATGGCCTTCCAAAAATAGCAAAGGGAGCCCCAATTGTATTTTTTCCTTCAACCGCAACTTTTGGACAGTAAACGCTGAGGATACGTTTCAGTGCCCAGTGCGATGCTTATATTACTTTCTTTTGGAACATCAATCGTTCTTATTTGTTTTTATCGGTTCAGATAGACAATCCCCTGTACTGGCGGTGTGCTGCCGTCTCCGAAATCTATCGTATAAAAATATACGCCGTTGGGCAGTTTACCATCCCCCAGGACAAGGCCACGATCGGCGCTGCCGTCCCAGTCCGGTGTGCTGATATTTCCTTCATACACCATGGAACCATTACGGTCATAGACCGAAAGGCTATAATTGGGGTAATCGTTCCTCAACCAGGAAATGGAAAAGGTATCATTGACCCCATCACCGTTCGGAGAGAAGCCGAGTTTGTCCGCCTCCGGTGGTTCTTCACAGCCCCGCATGGTAATGCTTATGGCCACTGCAACCCGTTCGGAAATACATCCATTAGCGTCCTCCAACAATCCATAGTAGATGGTACCGTCCTCAAGGGGAACGTCGCTCTCCAGTTCCACTATGCTGTCCTCATCCGAATACCAGCGTATGGTGCCATCACCGGAAGCCACCAAATCCGATACCGTGGCGTTGTCCAAGGCACAGAACAGCTGTTCGCCCTCCGTCTCCAGGACAGGCACCTCCAGAATAAAGGCCGTGGTAGCGCCCGTAACCGTACAGCCATTGGCCAGGGTAACCCTAACGGTGAACTCCTCCCCATCCGAGACATTGGTCACTTCCGGGTTTTGTATATCAGGGTCGTTAAAAATGGCATTTCCATTACTGGTCCATGACCATGCGGTTCCCAGTCCACTTATTTCGTCCAATTGTAGGACGGAGCCCGGGCAGATCGGTCCGCTGTTGGTCACAATGGTCAACGCTGTGCTTGTATCCTGGACCGTTACCGTAGCGGTACAACTGGCCATATTCCCACTGCTGTCGGTCACGGTAAGGGTTACCGTGTTCTCCCCAACCTCGGGACAGCCAAAATTGGTCCTATCCAGGGAAAGGGACACCGTACCACTATTGTCAAACGAGCCATTGTCCACGTCCGCTGCCACAATCGTTGCACTTCCCGTTTCGTCCAGTTCTACGGTAACGTCCTGGCAAATGGCCGTTGGGGCCATGTTGTCCACCACGGTAATCGTGGCTTCGCAGGTGTTTGTATTGTTACTACCATCGGTCACCGTCAGGGTCACCGTGTGCGTTCCAAGGTCGGAGGCTGTAAAGCTGCTCTGGGACACGTCCAAAGAAACGTCCCCGCAGGCATCACTGGAACCGTTGTCCACCAGGGCCGCATCCAGGGTGGCCGTGCCATCGGTACCCAGTTCCAGGGTCGCCGCCTGGCATACGGCCGTCGGTATGGTAACATCCCTTACCGTAATGGTCTGGGTCACATCAATAGTATTTCCTGTGGCATCGCTCACTCGATAGGTTCGGATAATCGTTCCCGGAGTGCTGGTGTCATCGCCTATATGGGTGACCGTTGGTGTTCCACAGTTGTCGGCTTCGTCCGTCACCACAGCGGTATCCACGACAGGGACATCGGATGCGCACTCTACGTTTATCGGTGATGGATTGCCCGCTGTTGGGGAAATCTTATCCTCCACGGTTACCGTAGCGGTGCAGGTGACCGTGTTGTTACTGCCATCCGTCACCGTTAGGGTCACCACGCGCTGTCCCAGCCCGGAGCAGTCAAAAGTGTCCATATCCAGGGAAAGGGTCACGGTGCCACTGTTGTCAAACGAGCCGTTATCCACGTCTGCTGCAGCAATCGTTGCACTGCCTGTTGCGCCCAATTCCACGCCAATGTCCTGGCAAATGGCCGTTGGGTCCACACCGTCCACCACAGTGACCGTGGTATCGCAGGTGGTTATGTTATCACCGTTGTCCCTCACGGTAAGGGTCACCGTGTTGGTCCCGAGGTGGGTGGCATCAAAGCTGCTTTGGGATACATTCAAGGAGGCAATCCCGCAATTATCACTGGAACCGTTATCCAAGGAGTTTGCATCCAGGGTGGCCGTACCGTCGTTGCCCAGTTCGAGTTCTACGTCCGTCTTGCATACTGCCGTTGGCGGGGTCACATCCCTTATTGTAATGGTCTGGGCCACATCAATATGGTTCCCTGCGGCATCGCTCACCCTATAGGTCCGGACAATTGTTCCCGGAGTACTGGTATCATCGCCCACATGGGTGACCGTTGGTGTCCCACAATTATCGGTTTCATCGGTCACCACCGTGGTATCCACATCGGGAACATCGGACACACACTCTACGTTAACCGATGTTGGATTACTCGCCGTTGGTAAGCTATTATCCTCCACGGTTACCGTGGCGGTACAGGTAGCTGTGTTGCTGCTGTCATCCTCCACCGTTAGGGTTACGGTGTGATCACCGATCCCGGAACAGTCAAAAGTGTTCGTATCCAGGGAAAGGCTTACGTTGGTGCTACTGTTGTCAAAAGAGCCATTGTCAACCTCCGAAGCTGTAATCGTTACACTTCCAGTTGCATCCAGTTCCGCGGTAATGTCCTGGCAAATGGCCGTAGGTTCCGCACCATCCACCACTGTGACCGTGGTATCGCAGAAGGCAATATTACCACTGGTATCCTCCGCAGTAAGGGTCACCGTGTTATCACCAAGGTGGGAGGTATCAAAGCTGCTTTGGGAAAGGCTTAGTGAAATCGAACAGTTATCACTCGAACCGTTGTCCACATCGTCGGTCGTTAGCGTGGCCGTACCACCGCTGCCCAATTCGAGCTCCACCGCAGTCTTGCATATGGCCGTTGGCCGGGTATTGTCCCCCACAGTAACGGTGGCCGTACATTCAGCCGCATTGCTGCTGTCATCTGTTACGGTAAGGGTCACCGTGTTATCACCGATATCGGAACAGCCAAAAGTATTCTTGTTCAAGGAAAGGGAGACATCGGTTTTACTGTTGTCGAACGAGCCGTTGTCGATGTCCGATGTGGCAATCGTTGCGCTGCCCAGTGCGTCCAGTTCCACGCTGATGCCCTGGCATTCTGCGATGGGAACCGTAACATCTTCCACGGTCACCCCAGTGGTACAATTGTTCGTATTCCCATTGACATCCCTCACGGCAAGCGTAACCGTGTTCACGCCCAGGTCCAAAGTCGTAAAGAAATCCTTGGATATACTCAGGGAAACGTTCCCACAGGCATCGCTGGAACCGTCGTCCACAAGGTCGGTCGTCAAATTGGCCTCACCGTTGTCATCCAATTGGATTGTTGCAAACTTGCACCGCGCCGAAGGAGCGGTCTCGTCCTTCACGGTTACCGTTGCCGTGCAGGTGGCCGTGTTACCTATAGTGTCGGTCACCGTAAGGGTCACGGACTGCGGCAGTGCTACATCGGAACAGCCAAAACTTGCCTTGTCCAGGGATAGGGAGGCAATGCCATCACTATCGGACGAGCCGTTATCGATGTCCGACGTCGTAATTGTCGCGCTGCCCGCATCGTCCAATGTCACCGTAATATCCTGGCAGACCGCTATGGGCGCCGAGGCGGACAATACGGTAACGGTAGTTACACAGGTTTGTTCGTTGTCGCTGCCATCGGTCACGGTAACGGTCACCGCGTTATCGCCGAGGTCGGTGGTCGTGAATTGGGTTTTGGATACCTCCACCAGGACAGTCCCGCAGGTATCGGAACCACTGACCACTTGGGAAGTACTGGTCAGGTTGCCAACTCCGCTGGAGTTCAGTCGAACCGTTGCCGTCTGGCATTCCGCCGTAGGCGGGGTCACGTCCACTACCGTAACGTCCGTGGTGCAGGTGGCCGTAGTGCCAACAATATCGGTTACCGTAAGGGTCACCGTCTGTACCGTTCCCACATTGAAACAGGTGAAATCGGTAGTGTCCAGGGAAAGGGACACCGCGCCACCATTATCGGAAGAGCCATCGTCCAAAGCCTCCGGTTCGATCGTTACACTGCCCGCATCGTCCAATTCCACGGTGATTGCGTCCTTACAGGAAGCTACGGGCGCCAGGTTCTGCACCACGTTTACCGTGGTATCGCAGGTATCCGTACTGCCATTGGAGTCGGTCACCGTAAGGGTCACGGTGTTCGCACCCAGGTGCGCGGCCGTAAAGTTTTTGGTATCTATGTCCAGTTCAACGTTCCCACATTCATCATAGGAACCGTTGTCCACAAGGGCCTCATCCAGGGTAGCTGTATCGTTGGAGTCCAGTTCCAGCGTTACCGATACCTGGCATACGGCCGTCGGTGCCTGGCTTTGTTTGCTATCGCCACTGATTTTGAAGGGGGAATCGTTCAGTTCCGCACGTTCGGCAAAGGCACTACAGTATTGCAGTTTATTGGCTTCTATGGTCACCGCGTTATTGAAGTCCTGGCTGTGCCAACCCCTGAGTGTGGCGTCCCAGTTCTCGACAGAGAGTCCAGCGGTATCAAGCATATACTCGGCATCGTTCAACTGCCCCAGGTCCCACTCCCCCAGATTCTGGTTAAAGGCGTGTGCTCTATGAAACATATAGTTCATTGTGGTTACGCTGCTTGTGTTCCAGGAACCAATGTTCCCGTTAAAGGCATATGCCTCCCGGAACATACCGCTCATGCTGGTCACGTTGCCGGTGTCCCAGGCACCGATGTCCTGATCAAAGGCTTGTGCATTCCAGAACATATGGACCATACTGGTCACATTGCTTGTATTCCAGGAGCTGATGTCCCCGTTAAAGGAAGATGCAAGAGCAAACATATGGGGCATTAGGGTTATGTTGCTTGTATCCCAGGAACTAAGGTCCGCATTAAGGGAAGTTGCACCACTAAACATATAGCCCAAATTTGTTATAAGGGTCAGGTCTGGAGCGTCGGTCGCCAGAACGTTCATATTGGTACAGTCCCAAAATGCAGCCGCCAGGTTGAGCCAGGCTATGTCGCCCCATTGATCCACAGAAAGTAGCTTATCGTGGTCCCCACCGTGGAGCCTACTGTTGAACTGGATACCCCGTAGCTTCATGTTTGCGGTGGGTGATGCATCGCGAAGGGCCACCTGTATCACCCCGGCGGTATAGCCGTGAGTGGTCACGTTCACGGTAATATCATCTCTCACGCCCTGCAATTCGTAACTGCCATCAGCACCCAGATCTATATCGTATGTCCCGAAGGCGGGGATGTTGAAAGAGTTCGCATCGGAAGCGCCGTTTCCGCCGGTCCTGGTCGTGTCCCAGGTGGTAACAAACGTTACGGAATCCAACACGGTCACTGTGGTCTCGCATTCTTTTTCGTTGCCATATGCATCGGTGACCGTAAGGGTCACCGCGTTTGCCCCAACATCATCAATGGTAAAGCTCGTTTTGGATATCGTGAAAGAAACATCCCCACAGACATCGCTGGAACCGTTGTTCAAATCAACGGCATCCACTGTAGCTCCAAGGATGCCACCAGTATCCGGCTGAAGTGTCACGGTCACCCCTTTACACTGGGCATCGGGAAGATCTTTTTCATGATCATCACCGGTTATTTTATTGCCAAAATCAGTACGCTCGGCATTGGCTTCACAGTATTCCAGTCCAGAGGCGCCAATAGTGACAGTAAGCGTGTTGTGGAAGTTCTGGTTGTGCCAGCCAATGAGTGTGGCATCCCAATTGCCCTGGGAGAGCCCACTGCCGTTGAGCATATCGGTACCATTGGTCAACGCCCCCAAATCCCACGCGCCCAAGTTCTGATCAAATGCACTGGCATCCTTGAACATGGAGGACATATCGGTCACGCTACTGGTGTTCCAGGAACCGATATTCTGGTCAAAGGCACTGGCAGCATGGAACATGCTGGCCATATTGATCACGTTGGCCGTGTTCCAGGAACTGATGTCCGCATTAAAGGCACTTGCTCCGGAAAACATGAAGGCCATATTGGTCACATTGTCCAGATTGGGGACATCGCTCGCCAGAACATTCATTTCGGCACAGCCATAAAATGCATTTTCCATGGTCGTCCAGTTGATGTGGCCCCATTGGTCCACGGAAAGCAGTTTAAGGATATCATCCGTATTGTTGAACTGTATCCCCGTTAGGTTCCCCGTCCCAGCCGAGGTAATGGCATTGCGAAGGGCCACCTGTATTTCCCCTGCCGCATAATTCGTATTGGTAGCAGGATTGGTATAAGCGGTAATATCTATGGTAATGCTCCCGTTCCCGCCTTGGGCGTACAGGTCATAGGTGCCATCATTGCCCACATCCACATCATAGGTTCCTAAAGCGGGGATGGTGATGGAGCTACTACCGGAGGTACCGGAATTTTCCGTGTCCCAGGTGGTGACAAATACGCTTGCCGGGTCTTCCACGATTACCATGGCGTCACAGGTTTCTGAGT
The DNA here is from genome assembly GCF_023016285.1 of Muricauda sp. SCSIO 64092. Taxonomy (GTDB): domain Bacteria; phylum Bacteroidota; class Bacteroidia; order Flavobacteriales; family Flavobacteriaceae; genus Croceivirga. Next base: position 3,646,319 of record NZ_CP095413.1, on the reverse strand, counting down.
TGCCGTTGGGATCGGTCACCGTAAGGGTCACTGTATTCACCCCAATATCCGTTGTTGTAAAGTCGGTTTTGGATAGGCTCAAGGAGACGGTCCCGCAGGCATCGTTGGAACCATCGTCAACATCAGCAGTTGTCAGGGTGGCCGTGCCACCATCCAGTCGAACTGTCGCCACCTTGCACAGTGCTGTTGGCTTGGTCGTTTCCGCGCTATCACCAGCAAAGGTAAATGTCGTCATTGCGGCACGCTCGTCTCCAGCGGTGCAGTAGATTAAATTGGAGGCACCGATAGTAGTGCTGTTTGTGAAGTCCTGAGCCTCCCACCCGATCAAGGTGGCGTCCCAGTTGGCCACAGAGAGCCCAGAGTTGTCCAGCATATTGGCCCCACCCCCACTGGTCAATAACCCCAGGTCCCAATTCCCCAGGTGCTGGTCAAAAGAGGTGGCATTGGCAAACATATTGGCCATATTGGCCACGCCAGTCGTATTCCAGGTAGCGAAGCTTGTTGCCCCGGTAAGCGTGGTACAACCGTTGAACATATTGGCCATGCTGATCACGTTACCCAGATTGGGGGTATCGGTCGCCACAACCTCCAGGTTGGCACAGCCATAAAATGCGCCTTCCAGGCTGCTCCAAGCTATACTGTTTCCCCATTGGTCCACGGAAAGGAGCTTAAGCTTATCCCCCGTATTGTTGAACCGTATCCCGGTGAGGTTCCCCGTCCCGGCCAAGGTGATGGCATTACGAAGAGCCACTTGTATTTCCCCGGCAGTATAGTTCGTATTGGTGTTGGGATCGATATAAGTTGTAATGTCTATGGCAATGTCCCCGTTTCCGCCTTGGGCAAACAGGTCATAGGTCCCATCATTACCCACATCCACGTCATAGGTCCCTATGGCGGGAATGGTAATGGAATTAGCACCGGATGTACCGGAATTTTCCGTGTTCCAAGTGGTCACGAACAGGCTTGCGGAATACAAGACCGTCACCGTGCTCGTACAGGTACTTGTGTTCCCATTGGGGTCGGTCACCGTAAGGGTCACCGTCTCCTCCCCAATGTCGGCGGTCGTAAATTCGGTTTTGGATAGGCCAAAGGAGAGGGTCCCGCAGGCATCGCTGGAACCGTTATCCACAAGGGCGGTATCCAGGATGGCTTCGTCGTTGTTGTCCAGTTGTATCATCACCGCTGTATGACAAGAGGCCGCCGGCAGGGTAGTTTCTGCGCTGTCACCGATAATTTTGGTGCCAAAATCGGCGCGCTCGGTGCCCGCCCTGCAGTACACCAGTCCGGAGGCTCCAATGGTGGGGAAATTGGAAGCATTATGGTAGCCCTTGGCGTGCCAGCCTTCGATGGTAGCGTCCCAGCTATCCTGGGAAAGGCCACTGCCATTGAGCATATTGGTACCACCCCCACTGGTCAACTGTCCCAAATCCCAATTCCCCAGGCTCTGGTCAAAGACGATGGTACCTTGGAACATATGGGCCATATTGGTCACGTTACCGGTGTTCCAACCGGAGAAGTTGTTGGTGTCCGTCCCTATAAGGGAATTGCACCCAAAAAACATATAGGACATATTGGTCACATTGCCCAAGTCTGGGGTGTCGGTTGCCAGAACGTCCATATTCCGGCAGCCTTCAAATGCACTGTCCATGGTGGTCCACTTGATGTCGCCCCATTGGTCCACGGAAATAAGTTTCTGCGTATCGCCCACTCCGTTGAATTGTATCCGGTCCAGGGTCTTGGTCCCGGTTCCAATCCCAGAGGCGGCATTGCGAAGGGCAACTTGTATTTCCCCTGCGGCATAGTTATAGAACGTCACATCCACAAGTAGGGCTTGGGTCACGGTTTGGTCCGTCAGTTCATAGGTGCCATCATTGCCCAGGTCCACATCGTAGGTTCCCACAGCAGGAATCATGATGGACTTGTTATTGGAACCGGATTTTTCCGTGTCCCAGGTGGTGACAAATACACTTGCCGGATCTTCCACAATTACCGTGGTCGTACAGGTACTTGTATTGTCGTTGGGATCGGTCACCGTAAGGGTCACGGTGTTCGCCCCAATTTCGGCAGTGGTAAAAGTCTTGTTGTTAACAGCAACACCACTAGCATTGGATACCGTAAAGGTGACGTCCCCACAGTCATCAAAGGAATCATCGTCCAGGGAATTGGCCTCCAGGGTGGCGCTGCCACCGTCTTCCAATCGAAGGGTCATGGTTGTCTTGCATTGGGCCGTTGGAGTGACATTCTCCGCGCGGTCCCCGGTAATGTAGGTAGTAAACGCGTCACGCTCTGCAGTGGCAGTACAGTAGACCAAGCCAGAGGCGCCGATGGTATTGAAAGTAGGGGTGCTATGGAAGTTCTGGTTGTACCAGCCCATGATGGTAGCATCCCAATTGGCAATGGAGAGCCCACTGCCGTTGAGCATATCGGTGCCCTCGGTCAATTGTCCCAAGTCCCAGTTGCCCAGGTTCTGGTCAAAGGCAGTGGCACCATTGAACATGCTACCCATATCGGTCACCTTAGTGGTGTTCCAGGAGCCAATATTCTGGTTAAAGGCTGTTGCCCCATTGAACATATTGCCCATATCGGTCACGTTGGCCGTGTTCCAATTACCAATGTCCTGGTTAAGGTTGCTTGCACCGGAAAACATAAAGCTCATATCGGCGACACCATCCAGGTTGGGGGCGTCAGTCGCTTCCACGGTTAGATTGGCACAGCCATAAAATGCCTTTTCCATGGTGCTCCAGGCAATGCCGCTACCCCATTGTTCCACGGAAAGGAGCTTAAGGGTATCATCCGTATTGTTGAACTGTATCCCGGTAAGGGCCCCGGTACCGGAGGCGGCACTACGAAGGGCCACTTCTATTTCCCCAGCGGTATAATTGGCATTATTGTTTGTAGGGTCGGTATAGGCGGTGATATCTATGGTGACCGATCCTGTTGTGCCCAACAGTCCAGGTTCGTAGAGGCCATCATTACCTATATCCACATCATAAGTCCCTATAGCTGGGATGGTGATGGAGTTGTCGTCCGAGGTGCCATCATTGGTGGTGTTCCATTTGGTGACAAACACTCCTGTCGCCTGATCCACTACAGTGACCGTGGCGGTGCAGGTGGCGATATTGCTGTTGGGATCGGTCACCGTAAGGGTCACCGTTTCCGTGCCGGCGGTCGTAAAGGCGGTTTTGGACAACTGTAAGGAGACGTTGCCACAGGTATCGCTGGAACCGTTGTCCACAAGATTTGTGGTCAGGGTGGCCGTACCGCTGGCATCCAGTATGAGTACCGCATCCTTGCACAGGGCCGTTGGATCAATATCCTCCGGAGTATCACCGGTAATTTTGGTGCCAAAATCGGCACGTTCAGTGGTGGCCTCACAATAAACCAGGTTGTTGGCACCGATGGTGGTGCTAAGCGTGTTGTGGAAGCCCTGCTCATGCCAACCTTTGATCGTAGCGTCCCAATTGGCCACGGAGAGCCCACTGCCGGCGAGCATACCGGTACCATTGGTCAAACTGCCCAGGTCCCAATTCCCCAGGTTCTGGTCAAAGCCCTGTGCATTATTAAACATTTCGTTCATATTGTTCACGCCACTTGTGTTCCAGGCACTTATGTCCTGGTTAAAGGCCCTTGTCTGTTTGAACATTCTGAACATATTCTTTACCTTGCTAATATTCCAACCACTGATGTCCTGGTCAAAGGCGAATGCACCATTAAACATGTTGCCCATAGTGGTGACATTCGATGTTTCCCAGGAACTGAGGTCCTGGTTAAACAAGAGTGCATTCACAAACATACCTCCCATGATTGTTACCTTTTCCGTATTCCATGAACTGATGTCCCCGTTAAAGGCTCGTGCCTCCCAAAAAGTCCCGTTCATATTGGTCACGTTGCTAGTGTCCCAGGAACTGATGTCCCCGTTAAAGGCTTGTGCCGCGAAAAACACCCAGGCCATATTGGTCACATTGGACGTATTCCAGTTCCAGTTGGAGGTAGCCGTCGTCCCCGTAAGTGAGGCACATTCGGAAAACATATCCACCATATTGGTCACGCTACCCAGATTGGGAGCATCAGTCGCATTAACCTCCAAATTGCTACAGCCCCAAAATGCGCCCTGCATGTTGGTCCAGGCTATACTGCTGCCCCATTGGTCCACGGAAAGCAGCTTATCCTTGTCCCCTCCGTTGTTGAAATATATCCTGGTCAACCCCCCGGTCCCAGCAGTATTGCGAAGAGCCACCCGTATGTCCCCGGCGGCAAAGCCATAGTCGGCGATATTCACGGTCAGTGACCCAGTCTGGCCCTCTATATCGTAGTTGCCATCATCCCCCAAATCCACATCATAGGTTCCCGAGGCGGGAATGGTGATGGAGGTATCTGAATCGGTGGTCCTCCAGGTGGTAACGAAGGCCGTTGTGGGATAGGCCTCCACGGTGACCGTGGTCTCGCAGGTGCCCGTGTTGCCATTGCCGTCGGCCACCGTTAGGGTAACCGTTTTGGAACCTATATCGGCCGTTGTAAAGGTGTCCGTGGACAGGCTGAAATTGGTGATAGTGCCACACTCATGGGTGGAACCATCGTCCAAAAGGACTGCATCCAAGGTGGCCGTACCGGTGATATCCAGTCGTACTGTTGCCGTTTTGCACGAGGCTGTTGGTGTACTTCTTGGGCTATCGCCATAAAAGTTGAAGCTCATCGCGGCACGTTCGTCCCCGGCCTCACAATAGACCAGGCCATCGGCGCCAATGGCGGCACCGACGGTAAGGTTCTGGGCGTGCCAACCCTTGAGCGTGGCGTCCCAGTTCGCCTCGGAGAGCCCCGTACCGCTGAGCATGGCGGCACCATTGAACAAACTGGCCATGTTCCAGGCCCCAAGGTTCTGGTCAAAGGAACTCGCCCCATCGAACATGCTCTCCATATCCTGCACCTTGCCCACGTTCCAGGAACTGAGGTCCCCGTTAAAGGCGCTTGCGTCATGGAACACCGACCACATGCTGTTCACATTGCCCACATCCCAGGTACTGAGGTCCCCGTTAAAGGAGGTTGCCCCCCAGAACAGGTACCGCATACTCGATAAACTGGACGTGTTCCAGGCGAGGTCCTGGTCAAAGGACGTTGCGAAACCGAACATCCCCTCCATATCCCTCACACTGGACACGTTCCAGGAGCCGATGTCCTGGTTAAAGGCGCTTGCACTGGTGAACATGTAGATCATATCGGTCACACTGCCCACATCCCAGGAACCGATGTCCCCGTCAAAGACGGTCGCGCCGTAGAACACGCCCCTCATATCCGTTACATTGGCCGTGTTCCAGCTGGCGAGGGAGCCCAGTTTCCCCGTAAGCGAGGTACAGCCATTGAACATCCATCTCATACTGGTCACGTTGCCCAGATCGGGCGCATCCAGGGCCCTGATCTCCAGATTGCCACAGCCCCTGAATGCCTCTTCCATGGTGGTCCAGGCGATGCCGCTGCCCCATTGGTCCACGGAGAGCAGCTTACTGCCCCCACCCTTGAACCCGGTCAGGGATCCATCCCCGGAGACGGCATTGCGAAGGGCCACCTTTATTTCCCCGGCGGAATAGCCATAGGTACTGATGTCCACGGTAGTGGTCCCGGTCTGGTCCAACAGGTCAAAGGAGCCGTCATTGCCCACGTCCACATCGTAGGTCCCGATGGCGGGAATGGTGATGGACGTATCGGTGGACGAGCCGGATTTGGTCGTATCCCAGGTGGTAACGAATACATCTGTGGGAACCGTACTTGCCAATACGGTCACCGAGGTCGTACAGGTGTTCGTCAGGGTGCTGGCAGCGGTCACCGTAAGGGTCGCCGTTTCCGTCCCGGCGGTCGTGAAGGCGTTCGGTCGTACTACCAGGGAAATATCGCCACAACCATCGCTACCGTCGTCCACAAGGTCGGCCGTCAAGATGGCCGTACCGGTGGCGCCGTCCAGTTGGACCGTCACATCCTTGCACAAGGCCGTCGGCAGGTCCTGCGAAACGCCGTCGCCGGTAATGACAAAGTTCATCGAGCCACGCTCGTTGAAGGCCTCGCAGTACACCAGGCCAGAGGCTCCAACGGTAAGGCCGTTGGAGCCCTGTCCGTGCCAACCCACCAGCGTCGCGTCCCAGTTGGCGACCGAAAGCCCCGTCCCGTTGAGCATGGAGGTCGCCAGGGTCAACAGCCCAAGGTCCCAGCCACCCAGGTCCTGGTCAAAGCCGGTTGCCCCATTGAGCATGGAGGTCATATCCGTCACGCTCCCAGTGTCCCAACTGCCGATCTCCCCGTTGAAGGACACCGCCCCGGAGAACATACCGGCCATATTGGACACCCCCGCCGTGTTCCAGATCGCAAAGCCCGTGCCCCCCTCAAGGGACGTACAGCCCTTGAACATATTCGCCATGGTGGACACACTCCCCAGGTTGGGGGCGTCATCCGTCCCCACCTTCAGGTTCGTACAGCCCTCAAAGGCGCCTTCCATGGTCCCCCAGGCCACATTGGTGCTCCATTGGTCCACCGAGAGCAGCTTCTCACTGTCGCCACCGTCCGTGCCACCAAAGTGTATCCGGGTCAGGGTCCCCGCCCCAGTGGCCGCACTGCTGAGGGCCACCTGTATTTCCCCGGCAGTGTAGTTGCTACTGGTCGTAGGGTCGGTGTAATTGGTCACGATCACCGTGGTGGTCCCGGTCTGGTCGAACAGGTCATAGGTGCCGTCATTGCCCACGTCCACATCATAGGTCCCCGTGGCGGGGATGGTGATGGAGTTGTCGCCAGAGGCGCCGGATTCCGTCGTGTCCCAGGTGGTGACGAAGGCGCTTGTGGGATGGGCCACAATGGTGACCTTGGCCGTACAACTACTTTCATTTCCATTGGGGTCCTCCACCGTTAGGGTCACCGTCTCCTCACCAATATCGGCGGTTACAAAGCTGACCTTGGACAAGCTTAGGGAGACATCCCCACAAGCATCGTTCGAGCCGTTGTCCACGGAAGCGATGGCCAGGGTAGCCGTCCCGTCAGTGGCCAGTTGGAGTATGGTCGATTGGCAAACAGCCGTCGGTGGGGTAGTTTCCTTGCTGTCATTAATGATGTTTAGGGACAGCGCGGCACGCTCTGTGCCCGCCGTACAGTATTCCAGTCCATTGGCCCAAATGGTCACGGTGTTGGTAAGTTGCTGGGCATCCCAACCGATGATCGTGGCGTCCCAGCTCGCAACGGAGAGCCCAGCCAAATAGAGCATCTCCCTGCCCGCAGTCACATTGCTCATGTCCCAGGCCCCCAGGCTCTGGTCAAAGGCTTCCGCGAACTGAAACAGATAGCCCATATTGGTTACACTGCTGGTGTTCCAGCCACTGAGGTCCCTGTTGAAGGATTTTGCAGCGGCAAACATGCTGCTCATGGTGGTCACGCTACTGGTGTTCCACATACCGATCTCCCCGTTAAAACCACTTGCGCTAAACATCCCGTCCATATTAAGCACGTTACTGGTATCCCAGGAACTGAGATCCTGGTTAAATACGTTCGTAAGGGAAAACATTAATGACATATCGGTGACACTGCTTGTATTCCAGCCACTGAGGTCCCCGTCAAAGGCAGATGCGCTCCTAAACATTTCTGCCATACTGGTGACATTGCCTGTGTCCCAATGGGAGAAACCTTTCGCTCCCGTAAGGGAGGTGCACGCCCTAAACATGCCATTTACATTGGTCACATTGCTTAGATTCGGGGCATCCGTAGCATTGATCTGCAAATTGATACAGCCGTAAAATGCTCTTTCCATTGTACTCCAGGCGATACTGCTTCCCCAATTGTCCACGGAAAGTAGCTTGCGCTTGTCGCCTCTATTATTGAAAACTATACTGCTAAGGTTACCGGCTCCCGAAACTGCATTGCGAAGGGCCACCTGTATCTTCCCGGCAGTATAGCCATAGCTTGTTACATCTATGGTAACGGACCCGCTTTGGTCCGTAAGGTCATATTCCCCATCATTGCCCAAATCCACATCGTAGGTTCCTGAGGCGGGGATGGTAATGGAGTTCGTACCAGATGGACCAGAGGTTGAGGTGTTCCAGGTGGTCACAAAAGTCTCAGGATTCACAACGGTAACGGTGGTCTGACAGGTGCTCGTGGTGCTGCCGTTGGTCACCGTAAGGGTCACCGTGTTCGCACCCAAATCCACAGTCGTAAAGCTGCTATTCGATAAACTTAGCGAAACCCCACAGCCTTCGCTACCGTTGTCCACTAGAGCAACATCCAGGGTGGCCGAGCCACTGGTGTCCAGTTGCAGGACTGCCTCACGGCACTCGGCCTTTGGAGGCGTAGTTCCCTGGGTGTCTCCGGTAAAGCTAAAGCCATTACTTATCAGCGCAGTGCGTTGGGATACGGCCTTGCAATAGACCAATCCTGAAGCGCCGATGGTTGCCGTATTGGTAAAATCCTGTCCGTGCCAGCCAATCAGCGTGGCATCCCAGTTGTCCTCGGAGAGCCCACTACCATTGAGCATCCCAGTGCCATTGGTCAACTGCCCCAGGTCCCAGGCTCCCAGGTCCCCATCAAAGGCCGTGGCACCATTGAACATATTGGACATATCGGTCACGCTGTCCAAATCGGGAACATCACTTGCCTTGGCTTCCAGGTTGGAACAGCCATAAAATGCACCCGCCATGGTACTCCAGTTGATGTCGCCCCATTGGTCTACCGAAAGTAGCTTAAGGGTATCCCCCGTATTGTTAAACTGCATCCCGGTCAAGTTACCCGTCCCGGCCAAGGTGATGGCATTGCGAAGGGCCACTTGTATTTCCCCTGCTGCGTAGTTCGTATTGGTTTCAGGATTGATAAAGGTGGTAATATCTATGGTAATGCTCCCGCTCCCGCCTTGGGCAAACAGATCAAAGGTACCATCATTGCCCACATCCACATCATAGGTCCCTATGGCGGGGATGGTGATGGAGCTATTGCCGGACGTACCGGAATTTTCCGTGTCCCAGGTGGTCACAAATAGGCTTGTGGAATCCACCACGGTCACCGTAGTCACACAACTTTGTGTTTTGTTGTCCTTGTCAGAGATCACCGTGAGGGTAACCGTATTGGCACCGAGATCGGCGGTTGTAAAGCTATTTTTCGATACCGTCAGGGAGACCTCCCCACAGGCATCACTGGAGCCATCGTCCACAAGGGCGGCATCCAAGGTAGCGGTACCATCGATGTCCAGTTGCAAGGTCGCCTCCCGGCATACAGCCGTGGGAGGACTCGCTTCCAGGCTGTCGCCAGTAATGTTGAAGCCATTGGCTATCAGCGCGGAACGCTCGGCTGCAGCCTCGCAGTGGACGAGGCCGGAGGCCCAGATGTCGAGGCTGTTGGTAAAGTTCTGGCTATGCCAGCCTTTGAGCGTGGCGTCCCAATTGGTAATGGAAAGCCCAATACCGTTGAGCATAGCAAAGCCATCGGTCAATTGCCCCAAATTCCAATTCCCCAGGTTTTGGTCAAAGGCCTCTGTGTTCAAAAACATCTCGCGCATACTGGTCACCTTGCTGGTGTTCCAGTAACCAATCGCACCGTTAAAGTTACTTGCGCCCTGGAACATGGATCGCATACTGGTCACCTTGCTGGTGTTCCAGTTGGAGAAGCCCGTGTTCCCGGTAAGTGATGTACAATTACGGAACATCGTTTCCAAACTGGTACCGGTCAACTTACTCAGGTCGGGGGCATCGCTCGCCTTGACCTCCAGGTTGGCACAACCGTAAAACGCTCCGTACATATCGGTCCAGGCAATGCTGCTGCCCCATTGTTCCACGGAAAGCAGCTTCTCCTTGTCCCCTGTATTGCTGAAATATATCCTTTCCAAGGTCCCATCCCCGGAAAGGGCATTGCGAATGGCTATCTTTATCTCCCCGGCCGTATAGTTTTGACGGGTATTAGGGTCCTCAAAGGTGGTAATGTCTATGGTAATGGTCCCTGTACTGTTTTGCAGGGTTGGTTCATAAGTGCCATCGGCACCCAAATCCACATCGTAGGTCCCCGTCAAAGGAATGGTGATGGAGTTACTATTGGACGTACCAGGATTGGTCGTGTCCCAAGTGGTGATAAATTCGCTTTGGGCAAACAGGCCGGTGGTCATTGCTAGGCCCATGAAAAAGCTAAGTAGCAGCCCCTTTAGGCCCATAAAGTAATCTGTTCTCATAATATATCAAGGTATTTATACAAAAAAATCGTCCTTAAATCAGTTGGTATTGCCGGAAGGAAGGGGAGCGTCCATAACCCCGTTTTAAGGGCAATGGCATCACTCTTGGCATCGGATCCCAAAGATGGGCGCAACCAAGGCGAAACGTGTACCGGAATTTCCAGACACCCGGCCCCATGCAACCTACCGCATCTTGTTTTTCTATATGCTTCCAAAACAATCGGTCCCTTATAATCCAATCTTTTCCAAATCATCTAACCGGCCGAACCCGTTGTTTTTTTGGACCGGAAGTGTCATCAAGGTTTGGTGGGCAAAAAGGCCCCAAGTGGGAATTTTCCCTTTAAACGCACATGACACTTTTAAAGTAAAGGTATCCCCTTGGGGCCAACACTTTAACAGCAATGTAACAAGCGCCACTTGCCAGCGTAACAATCGTGGCTATTTGGAAATAAGTGGGAGATCCTGATCAATTTATCCATAGGCGGCATCCAAAAACAGGGGTCGATAGGGGGTGTTGTCCGACAATTTTGCCCCTGATTTGGTTGTTTGCAAGGCCCATCTGACTGAAGATTGCCCATCCGAGCGCAGTTACCATCATTTTGAGATGGGGTGCGAAACGTGCCGTTTGATTAATCCATTTAAATTTGGATTTCTCCCCTTGGTCGAAATGACAATATGGTGGAGGTGGTTCTTGAAGTAGAATCGAGTGACCTTTTCTGCCATCCCCCACTTGATACGGAATCCCACCTTATTTCCTGTGCCAATGGACTCCTGTCCGCCTTTCGATTCCTTGTCCACTCGAAGCGATCAGGCTGATACACAGGAATGACGGCTTATCGGTTCAAAGGAGTAAAACAATGATTGAAAAATCCACTAGGTTTTAAGATGGGTTACCATAGGCATCTCCCCTTCACTTCAACCCCCTAATCACTGGCGTTAAAAGGGAAACGCTTTGTGAACTGTCCTTTTTTGCATCGCCCAAAAAAGGACAAAAAAACGCTAGGCTGATTTTCCGCTTCTCGAAATCTACGGATTTTCCACGGCCGCGGCATCCAGACCGCTTGCACACTGTGCAATGCTTTTTGGATGCCTTCCCTCAACCAAAGTGAAAACGTCTTGATTTCCATCGAAGCTGAAAAAAGGCCGATTGGATACGTTACAACTAGGATAGCCTTTCCCTGCAGCATAGCCTCCAATTTTCGTGTAGAATTTTCAAGGCCTCGAAGAAAATTTAGAAAGTAAAAATTGTTCTTAATGGTAGCACAGGGGTGTTTCAACAGGCCCTACCTAACATCTCAATGGACTTCTCGACGACCAGGTCACACAAAAAATAGAACTTGCTTTATCTTGACTCTTGGTTCCCGTTTGGTTTGACCAACTGTAGGTAACACCCGAGGCAGCACCCCGGGGAATCCTTATAGGACTGGAATAGTTTATGACCATTGGTCTTCCGTTTCCAATATATTGAACTGGGGTTCAGGTGCTATTTGCCAGAGACATAGGAGTTCCAATCCTTTTCCTTGTAGATATTATCCCCAAAATAACGTGCAAGCTGTAGAAAGGGCCCTACCTTTTTATATCCGGGAACAGGGGAAAGCACATTCAGTTCCTCATCGAGGAAAACTACGGTAGGATAGCTCATTTCACCCCTTAAGAGGGTAGCGGCCAACTCATGGTAGCCTTTTCTTCCCGAAGGGACATAGGTAAACGTCTTTCCTTGAAATTCTATGGGGTCCTTCCCCTCGGCATCAAGCTTTACCATATAAAAATGCTCCTGCATATAGGCCACCACCTCAGGGTTTTGAAAGGTATCCTTGTCCATTTTTTTGCACCAACCGCACCAATCCGTGTACACGTCTACGAACGTTTTTTTGGGCAGGGCCTCTGTCTGGGCCAATGTTACGGCTTCCTGCCAGGTCATCCATTGCACATTTTGTGCATGGGACCGGAATCCTAAAAAAAAGAAAAGAACCAGCCCTATCTTGGCAGCGGAGGTAAAAATTGCATGCATTGTTTTCTATTTTTGGGGATTGGGCCAAAGGACCAAATCCTAATTAAGTAAACTATCCTGGAATGGTTGTCCATGGCTATTGAAACTGATGACCATTTTCTGAAATTTCGCGGTACGACCTGCGCTATCCCAGTTCAAAGGTTGTAATGCCATAGACCTTATCCATTCGTATTTCCGGGAATTCCCCGTAATACATTCTAGCGCATTCAAAAACATAATTGGCCTTGTATTTGTTCACCAAGCCAACTGCTCCCCCATTCGGTACCGGAATATCAAGGTACACCGGTTTTCCCCGAGCCGAGTTTAAACACGCTTTATATAATTCTTCAGCAATGCTATCATTATCTGCAAACAAGGGTCCTATTTTACATCCGGAATTGACCTCCCGAATCACCGCATACCCCTTGATTTCATTCGTTCTTGAAAATTTAAAGGACTTGCTATCGGGAATCACCAACCAGTTCTTTAAAAATTCCCTCCTTCCATAGCCAAAGCATTCCGTATCATAATCGACCAATTTTTCAAAATCCTTGGTTTCAATCGGGGATATGGCACTATCAACGGCCATCTTTTGGCCCATACATTCATATCTTTCATCCCTAAAGGCGATGTTGAAGCCCCCTTTTTCATAAAAAGATTGCATTTCCACCACACCATCCATACCTATGGTTGCGCCATTCTTGAGTCTTCCCTTGAGAAGGTCCCTTCTTAAGTACCACAGTTTTCTTCCAATTCCCAGACCTCGGAATTTGGGATGGACAATGAACAATCCCATAAATCCAAACTCCCGATTATACGAAACCACTGCCCCTCCAGCAATTAATTTATTCTCAAGGAAGTATCCGTAATATCCATCCGGGTCGGTTTTCCAAAACACATCGAAATCATTTTTCCCGGGATTCCATCCCTCGTTTTTTGCCCAACCCACCAAGGTCTTCAGGTCGCCCTTGTTGAGTTTTTGCAATGCCAAGTTTTCCAAATTTATCATCTGTACCAGGATGGTTTACGCCTACTGCCGTTTAGGCCACAACTTATAGGGGATATCAAAGATTTGGTCATGCACCAAAAATGGTGGCAAATCGATGTAGTTTGTCATCGTTTTATTGCTCCGTTGTAACGATACCACTATCGGGCGTGGGCGGTTGCGCCAACTGGCACCAAATCCCGAACGTTTGTTCCCGACCGCAAATTCACAGGGGTTTTGAAAAGCAGGACGGACCGTGCAATTATGCGTGGTCATCATTATATGTGTACTAAAATTCATATTGCAAGCAGATATTCCCGGAATAGGTATTTACCAAAGCATTCAAATTCATATTGGAATTTATTCCAATTCCAATATGCCTTCCCGTGTAAAAAATCAGTTTTGCCCTTAAGGGAACGCCAATGGTCGATTCATTATTCGAAACAAAATCCGTTAAATTGCTTTTATAAGAATACCTAAAATGTCCCAGTCCTGCATGCCATTCCAATTTTAGCCATGCATTTAAGCCTAATTGCCTACCATAGGTTAGGTTTAATTCCGTATACTTTTCTTCTGCATCAACCAAATCCAATTCCGAGCCATCACTCAAATAGAGCGAAAAAACATGTTGGTCCAGCATCATGGACAAATCCAAACTTACCGTAAATCCCCCTATGGAGGTTTCTGATGATGACCCCATAAAACCTGCACCTATACTGAAAGACTTCAGCTTTAATTCACGGTCCTGTGCAAAAAGGAACGTCAAACTTGAACAGATCAATAGTATGGTCATCACGTTTGAAGTCCGCGTATTCATAGTTTTCAGTTATCACTTGGGGTTATGGAAGCAAAGCATGTTATACTGGATAATGCGCTATATCAATAAAACCCGTTTTCCCCTTTTTTGCATCTGTAACAGTTCCAGCCGTGGTGCTTTCCGTCCCAGGGAATTATAGGAAGCGAAAGGTCCATTTTAGCCCTGACATTGAAGTTGGCCCCTATAAGTTGCCCTTGTATTCCACGGTCAATTTTTCTTTCTTTTTAGAAACCCACATGACCATTGCCCTTGATCACTCAAGGATTTGATTCCCTAAACATGGGCAAATCCAGGGCCATAAAAAACTGAACTGTAATAAATGGACATAGTTGGAAATAAGTGGGGTAATCATGGGCATCACATTCATGTTGACCTGGCCATTTTAATTCTTTTTGCCCAGTTAATCTGTTCAAAGATTCCTGTATAGGGTTATCTTCTGGGAGTTTGGCGGCAGGTCCACTATCGAAGATTGATTGGCATTGGAAAGGTTGGTAGTCGTTCCTAAGATAGGAACTGTTTTAAGGACGTCCCCCAGTGCATTTGAGCCGGTCCGATCAAGGTTGCGGCTTTTGATTTTATCGGGTTTGATTTTGGAAGATTGTGGATGGTATCCTTTTCACATTTCCGGTCTGGCAACGTCCTTTTTCCATAAGGGATTTTCACCAATTGGCAGCAACCCCACACTTATTTTTTCAGCGCAACACTTATGCATCCCTTCTTGCTCCCTTTGCAACCGTTAATTAGTTTCACACTTTCAAATTCTTCGGACTGCCTGTCCAATTCAAGTTCATCGTACCAAGGCAATCTGAGGTTCCTTTTATTAAGGATTTGAATTAGGTGTTTACGGGGGAGGATTCATTTTTTCACAGGAATGGTTAGAATCCTCCCCATTTTAAAGGACTTTCCTGGAATTAAAATTACCACACACTTATTGCCCAGAAAACACACTTGTGCATTGGCTTTTGTTACCCTTCTGGTCTTTGTATAATTTTCGAATTATTCAGGCCAAGGGCACCTATTTAATTTAAATTACAATGTAACAAGGGCTGTTGGGTCCCTTGGCTGAATTAAGGTTATAATTTGGTTGGGAGGATTCTTTTTTAGCGATTACTGGGATTGGAATCCTCCTTTTTCCAATTTCCAACGTTTTCTGCCCCGAATCACTTTACACTTATATGCTCAACGGCCCATTTGTTCTTTTCAAGGGTCCATTTATGAAGCAGTCTTTGTAGCTCTTCCGACCCTGACGTATTTTTAGGCTGTCCCGTTTCTGGGTTAGCACATCTTTAACATAGTATATGATTTTGTATCACAGATTGGGATTACTTGGTTTGACCAGTTTTCGTTTAGGGGGGGATAGTATGATATCGTTCTGCCATTGTCCCTGATCGTGCTTTTTAAAGGATCAACCCAGTACTGGTTTTTAGTTAAACGTAGTTTGTTCTTAACATTTTAATGCTTATGAAACACCTTTTTTTAATTATCATATCATTTTTTTCCTTGGCAGGTCATTCGCAGCAATGGACTTTTGGACAGGGAATTACCACAGAATATTCCTATGGTGTTCCGGATGGACGGGAGTTTGCCGAACACTATGGGACGTATTGGGTATCGCAGGCACAAATGGATTGTACAGATAGTATCCCCTTTCCCACTGAAGCTTGTGCATTGCCTGAAAAGTTCAATAAACCTGCAAAGGCAACACCGCTATGTACCACATTCAATAGGAAGCATTTTCCAGGATTACATGCATATGTAGGCTGCGAAGCCATGGACAAAAAGAAAAATTCAGTCAACTGATCCGTTGCTTGGAACATTGCAATGACATTTACTAAAACCCTCCTAAAATGAAGTATACATCAAGGTTGGATGGAATGGATTTGCAAACGATAGCCTAGGATTCAATCAACAACAGTGAACAATGTCAAATAAAGATTTCTGTTCGGACGGCTACTCCAGCATTCTCGAAAATTTGAGGGACAATGAATACTTGATTCAAGAAGACGTAGATGTGCTCATCAAAGATGCATTCGAGAAAAAAACAATTGTTTTGACGAACATTAGTGAGGAAAAAGCCGAAATAGTTCGAAGGGCCCTTTTAGAAAACAGTAAACGAAGAAAATTCGAATAAGGAACTACCGTTTTGAAGAAATTTGCAGCAAACGGTAATACTCATATGTTGGCCACGTTCTTGCTTACCCCAAATGGGGTCAATGGGTGGAATAAAAAGTTAGGACCAGTGGACCGTACTTTCCCAATAAACGGATTTTTGATCCTACGGTTTGGGACCGTTTTCGTTTGGCAAAATACAGCGATAATACCAAGGAAACCGTTTCCCATGCCAAAGCGCTTATAAGTGAAAATCTCAAAGAACAACGGTATACCGGAAATATTCCATTCCCTGCAGGGAGAGGGAAAATCGATTGGTAGGCCCTCCATATTCATTAGAACCAGTTTGTGCAATCTTCATTGTATTTGGTGTGATACCGATTACACCTGGAATTGGAAGAATACCAATTTTAAACATAAAAGTGACAGCAAGGAGGGCTATTCAAAATTTAGCAAAGAAAACCAAATTATAGAATTGGATACTTCTGAAATTGTTTCCATTGTTTTAGGGTTCAACTGTAACAGTATTGTCCTAACCGGTGGAGAACCTTTGATCCAGCAATTTGGTCTTGTGAAAGTGATGCAGGTTTTGAGGGAGAAGTCAATGGATTATCATTTTGAAGTGGAAACAAACGGGACAATTATGCCCACTAGGGAAGCTGACGCACTGATCGATCAATACAACGTTTCCCCAAAACTTAAAAACTCCTGTATCACGGAATCCCTAAGAATTAAACCGGAGCCACTGGGTTTTTTTAGTAAAAGTCCTAAGGCAAACTTTAAATTTGTAGTCTCCGACAAGGGCGATATTGAAGAAATCCTAGCACTTATGACTACCCATGGGATTGATCCGAATAGCATTTATTTGATGTCCGAAGGAACATCCATGGATGAACTGTCAGAAAAAAACAATTGGCTTGTGGAAATATGTAAAACGTATAATTTTCATTTTACCAATAGGCTCCATGTTTTTATTTGGGGATCAAAAAGGGGAATATGAGGTCATTGAGGTATTTATGGGATGATAACTCCATATTTGAACCTATTGAACCAAGTTCCTTGCTGCTTTCCCACCTACAAACTTAGCGCCGTTTTGGAAGTTCTGCCCATGTTACCTTTTCTAAGGTAATGCCTGCGATTTCAATTTATATTAGCATATCGTTCTAATGACTTTTTCTATACATATTTATACTACACTTATTTTTTCTATAAACCACTTATGCATTCGTTTTTGCCCATTCTTTAATTCCCATTTAGTTTTGGGCCATACAGCTTAGGGAATACCATTCTATTTAAGTTTAGTGTTTCATATTAGTTTAAGATGGTTCTACAATCTCAGATTGAAATCCCTAAGCTGGTGCTATGGTTGGTTTTAGGTTAGAAGAGGGTCCATGCACCGTGGAAGGACCGATGGTGCATGGACCCTCTTCTTCCTAAGACCTGCTTTCCATAGGAAATTACTCACACTTATCTTTTTAACAAACCGCTTATGCATCGGCCTTTGCCTCTCTCCTTACCCTTGCATAGTTTCGGGTTACCGGTTTAGGGTCAGTATTTCTTAGCTTAGAATTATTCCGTTCCCACGCAGTGGGTTCCCTAAGCCGGTATGATTTTGACATATGGGAGAATCCCGGTATCATGCAATAGTGCAAGTATGCCGGATTCTTCCTGCCAAAATCCAAACTATTGATCTCTGATATGAAAGAATGCCCAAATATTATAGGCCAACGGGTCAGGCGATTACGTACCGAGGTATACATCAAAACCCAGGAAGAATTTGTCGAAATGATCAATGGATATCTAAGCGGTAAGCAACTCTTGGATGATGTGGGGAAATTCACCCAAAATACAATGGCCAGGCTGGAGACACTGGATGGCATCACTTCAAAAAAACTGTACCACTTTTTAAACTTTTTGTACGACACCAAACGGATAAATCCAGCCTGGGTCATACTAGAGCATAACGAGTCCCTCACCCCATATCTGAAGCCTCCTTTGGGGAATATCAATCCTTTTGATCTGCAAGCGGATATCAAGGAGTACCAGCGTCAAATAGACGAGTGTGTAGAGACCTTTATGCATTTTATGGGACTTAAGCTATAGCGGGTCATGCCCCTATGGAATGATTGGTACACAGCAGTCCCTTTTTACCAATTATTTCCCACTTATCTTTTCACCGACCCGCCTATGCAACTACCCTTGTCCCTCTTCCTATCCTGGTGTAATTTTGGGTTGCTCAGTAAGGGTTATCATGCTTTCAGCGTTTACTATGACTCTGTTGTCAAAGATTGGGGTTTCCTGGCTGGGCAGATTTTTCCATTTAGGGGAGAATTACGGTTTCGTTCTGCATTCGTACCGGATTCTCCCCTTTTTCAGGGATTCCCCTGCCAAAATTCAACTCGTCCACGCTTTTCTTCACGGAACACCCAAAAACCATGGTTCAAATGAGCGGGCAGTTTACAACCGATGTGCGTCTTTGCATGTAAACGGGAGTGCGTTATTTGATCAACGCCACTATCCTTAAGGGTGCCCCTGTTCCCCCTTTAATTTTCATGGGAAGTGCTATTATTTCAAATCCTCGACTTGGTAACTTATCGAGATTTGTTAAATTCTCAAAGGCCGGAATGTTCTGGGAAAGCAAAGTAACATGACTTTCGAAAAGCTCGGACTGACCGTAATCTATGCTTGGTGTATCAATTCCAATCGCATGTACATTCCGTTGTTCAACGATCCATTTGGCCGCCTCTGGTGAAAGTCCTGGAAAATGCAGTTCTTTAATTGCCAATATTCCGCGTGCGGCAGTTCCCATATACCTGACCCTATCTGGGTAGTAGCGCGCAAAGCCTGTTTGCAATAAAACAATGCTGCCTTTTGGAATTTTGGTTTTTTCCCTTGCTTCCCACTCCATTAGATCGTTTATGCTTATTAAATAATCAGGATTGTCAAGTGCTTTTGACGAGATATCGATTTTTATTGCTGGCCCAATTAACTTAGTGAGCGGTATTTCATCAACTGTTTGGCCTTTTTCCGCAAAATGAATGGGCGCATCTATATGTGTCCCTCCATGTTCGGCGGTACTAAAATTATTGGCGGAATAATAATATCCTTTGTCCGTGAATCCCTTAAAAACGGTATCCAATTGAAACAATCTTGCCGTAACCCAATATACCGTCTCATGGGAATAGGTGTGGGATAAATCGACTAATTTGCCCCCTAATACATTTTCATTTGAAGAACCATTGGTTTCCTTTGAAAAGTTTTGTTGTTCAATGCATGAAAAAAATAACAATAGTAGAATGGAAAGTAGTGGTTTGTTCATTTTAAAAAAATTATAACACCCCTATTGGGGTCATTGCCTTTCTTTATTTTAGCCTATAAAATTGATCATCCATTTGTTCCTAATTTTTAATTCCTTAGCCGTACCATTGGCGCTATGGAACCTATGGTAAATGTTCCCAAGGACTTGTCCAACTTAAAACATAGAGGGAATGGATACTATCTAAAATAGGGCAAAATATTTTTTCAAGCGTGTTACGTCCCTCAGATTCAATAGTTTTGGGTAAAATGGTCACACACCTGGATCCTACCAGAGTGTTAAAACAACTACTGTTTCCGTTGAAAAACCATCAAAGTCATGTCTTAGCTTTTGATGTACTTCCTGTAAAGGCAATTGTAACCGAAGTAGGAATCCGTACGTAAGAAAACCATCCCTTAATACTCTTGGAATTCAAATCTTTTGTTGCGGATAAAGAGTTCTTTAAAATGAAGACAAAAAATCGGCTATGGATGATACCCAAGACCAATCGCTATTTATCGATGCCAAACCATGCCTTCTTTTTCGCGATCCTTTCGAAACCTGAGTATGTGCGTTTCTATTTGGTAAAAAAGCTCTGTCTTTGGAAGATCAATGTCCAACATAACAATTTCCGGGAAATTGTGTTGCAACCACTTTACTTCAGTTGAATCGGTGCAGAGGATAAGATCAATTTGTTTATTCAAAAAAGGCAGCAGTTCATAAAGCCTATCTTTCCCGTATATAAAAAGGACGGCTATGGCAACGTTATTGGAAACCAAGTAATCCCCAATATTCTCTATTTTGGAAATTTCATGAATTACAAAGTCATAATCATATGCTTCTTTGGACTTAAGCATTTTTTTTCCATAGACTCCATGTGCCTTGAGTCCATCGTAAAAGAGGACGGTCCCTTTTTTTTGCAGCTTGGTCGAAACCATAGGCTTAAACATTTAATGAAGTATTAAAAACCAAAAATCCTACCCATCATTGTTCATAAAAAACCTCCTTAGAACAAAAGCGGCCACCCCCAGAAAAAATAGCAAGGACAAAACCAATTCAAACTCAACCATAACAAACTATTTTAATAGGTTGTACTAAAGATATTTCCAGGCCACAAGAACTCTAAACCCTATGTAATAAGTGGTCTTATTTAAGAACCTTCGGTATAAATAATGGATTGGTCATTCACTTTGGTATTGCGCTCCCTATTTGAAAAGGAAACGTGGGCATGAAAACCATTAGACCGGAAAATGTTCCCATAATCCGATCCCCTGTTCCAAAAATCTTAGGGATACATTACTATTTTTGGGACGATACCATGATTGTTGGATTCCTTTCAAAAACAAAAAAAGACCAGGCAATTCACCTGGTCTTTCCAACCCATATAACACAACCCCACGTCGTGAAAAAGGTATTATACCTCGATACAGTCCAAAGTAGCGACAAAAAAACCAGAAAATAAATTCATAAGTAATAACTGGTCAGCATCAGGATTTAATCGATTTAAAGATGGATACAATCGATTCTTTACCTAAAAGAAAACGAGCATGCTGGAATTGTAATTTCAAGGGGAGCATGGACATGGTCATGTGATAGCCCCCACACTTTTTAAAATACGTCTATACCAGCTTTTTGTAGTGTTCCCGGAGTTATATCCGTATCCGTAATTATTGTATCGATATGATTTATTTCCGATAACATCATTGATCAGATAGGTCATGTTCGGCAGTTTTTGGCTCCGATTCAAATCTTGTGAGAATCCCAACAAGCGTTTATCGGTAAAACCCACACGTGTCAGGTATATTGTCACATCTGCGTATTTGGAAATCAAGAATGTATCGGTCACCAAAATAGTTGGTGCTGTGTCCACAATAATGTATTCAAATTCGTTTTTTACAGCGGCAATAAATCTTGCGAAAGCATTTCTGGACAACACTTCAGGAGCATTTGGTAGTATAATCCCCCCAAAACAAACCTTATGGTCCTTATTTTCATCGTACATTTCATGAACGCACTCCTGCCAATCCATTTCTGGATTATGCAAGTAATCGGCAAGCCCAGTAATGCTCTTATCCACGTTAAAGTAGGTATGAAGTTGTGGGTTTCTTAAATCAGATCCTATAAGTAGTACTTTCTTTTTCATCTTGGCATAGGCCAAGGAAAGGTTAAAAGCCGTAGTAGTTTTCCCCTCTCCTTGAATAGTGGAAGTGACATAGATGACCTGTCCTTCGGAGTTATCTTTTTTGGGCAGTAAATAGTTGATATTGACCGCTAAAATCATAAAAGACTCCGCCAACATGGAACCGTCATTGAATTCCCCGAACTTCTTTTTCCCTTCAATGTATGGGACTTCTCCCAGGATCGGTATCCCTGGGGCAATCTTCTCCAAATCCAATCTATCATTTATCTTGGTATTCAAAAACGTTCTTATGAACACCATTGCCAATGGGATTATGGCCCCACAAAAAGCTGAAATTGCCATCACAATTTTTTTGTTCGGCGAAACGGGCTCTATACTGGTCAAACCATAGTCCACTATTTTAATGGAGGGCTCGGTTATTGCGAGATTGATGGCCGCCTCCTCGCGCTTTTGCAAAAGCAACAAAAACAGTTTTTCCTTTAAATCCTGTCGCCGTTCTATGGCCCGCAACACTTTTTCCTTTTCTGGAATCTGCGAGAACATCAAATTGGAATGGTCCTTTTCCTGATTCAGTTTTGTTAGCGACACTTCCAATTGCCCCTGATACGTATTTAGGGTAGTCACAATATTTAACTTCACCTTTCCCAACTGTTCAGATAGTATGACAAGCAATGGATTATTGTCCCCAGCACTGGCAATAAGTTCTTCTCGTTTTAGTACTAATCGATTGTATTCGGAAATAAGGGTATTAATGGAACTATCCCCTAAACCAAGATTGACGGGCAATAAATTGTGGACGCCCTTATCGCTGATTGTCTTTTTTAGGAGCCCACAAAGCGAGATTTGGGTCTGGGTACGAAAAACTTCATTGTCCGCGGCGTTCATTTTTTGTAATATCAATTCAGCGTCCGCCGTAATATGGGAGAGATCATTGGATTGCTTGAATTCCTTTTTTTGAATTTCAATGGAGTCCAATTCCCTGGACAGGTAAAAAAGTCTTTCATCCATAAAATCCAAGGTACGCTTTGAGACCAATTGTCTGTCCAAAACACCATCTTGATTGAACTTCTCGATTATAGTGTTTAAAATGGCCTCACTTCGGTTTATGCTTTCCCCTACGAGGACCAAATACAAGATTTCACTGTGCGTATCGGTGGTCCTTACCTCCAATTCCCCGGAAAGTTCTATTACGGCTTCTTTAACAGGTTTTAGTACCACATGAAATTCCATATCCTGATACTTCTGGATCGGTTCTTTTTCCAACAGCTTAATCCCAAAAGGAAGACCTGGTACGGACTTCATGGAATAATGGCCATCAATAGTGAAAACATCACCTTTTCCATCAATCACGGTGAACCCAAAAGGCTCTATTCGTATCCTGTATTGCTTCTCCCTTTCCTCATCAAACCCGGAAACATAATTGGTTACAGTAAATGGCGGCGGCCAAATCTCGGAAGACCTAAGGTTGGTTTTTTTATAATACCTAACATCCAAGTCCAATTCTTTTACTATTTGGGACAACAATCTGTATGATTTAAGAATTTCCATTTCGTTGCCCAGGCTGATTTTGGGATTGTTCCCCAAAAGGGACAGTGCATCCACGGATAGCCCCAGTTCTTTGGAATCGTCCATAATTTTAATCTTTGCTATGGACTTATAAGTGATCGGAACCATACCCAGGTAAAAAAAACCAATACATAGGCAGAGAACAATACTGGTCAAAAACCAGGGCCAATAGCGCTTACACTGGAAAAAGATATCTTTAAGGTCAATAAAATCCTCATCGCTATCGTAGTACGTTATATCCGGATTTTTCTTCATATCTATTTTAATGATTGGCCTTAACGATCGTTCAAAAAGTTTTGGAGCACTACACAGGCCTGGGATGGTCCTTTAATTCCAATGGAAAGGGAAAATTTATCCTGGTGCCCTACGAATAAAATCCCGTGGCCAACATTTTTCATTCCTTTACGATAAATCCTGACTTTTCCCCATAATTCTTTATCCCGCCAACATTTCGAATAAGAAGTCTTACCTGATTTTTTATACGTCTTTGAAGGCGGTGGCGGGCTATGGCCTCAATTTTTTCCATACCAATATGATTTTGCTTCAAAACAATATTGACCAATATGGAACCACTTTTTCTTTGTATAATCTGAAATTGCTTAACACTATCCGTAAAATCATCAAAAAGGGTAGTCAGAAATTCACTCGCCAAAACGGTTCCGTCCGGCAAAACGATACCATCTGAAATCCTACCTTTAACCCGGTCCAGGAGGGGTAAACCAATCCCATACGTACACATCGTCCGTAACCACCTTCCTATGTCACCATTCTCGTAACGAATCAAAGGAAAATGATATTCATCGAGATTGGTGAGGATGATCCTCCCATAATTGCCTTTTTCAACCGGTATGTCAAATTCATCCAAGATTTCCAGATTTACCGAATCTGAAAAAACGTGAAGTCCTTTTTTGTGAGGGCATTCAGCTGCTATAAAATTTATCTCACTACAACCATACTGATCGCAGACAGGCGCTCCAAAGGCAGCATTCATTTTGTCTTCCTGTTTTTTTGTAAGTGCGGCCGCAGTGGCCCATATCACTTTTGGAGGGGGAAACTTCAAATTATTGTCAATAATAAAATCTGCAATGGCATCCAAAGCCCCTACATCGCCACGGATCAATTTTGGCCTTATTCTTCCACATTTTTTTATGAAATCCTGAATTCCTTTTTTGTTGATTTGATTGGGGTCGAGCCAAATTGCCTTTTTGGGCCATCCCAAAACGTTTAAAACCAATTTTTCCCAACCCGTCCCAGGTACTCCTTGTTGAAGTGAAGCCACATTGTCCCATGGATTGATGCCCCACCAAGAGTACATTTGCCATTTTCGTATTTCGGCGGACCCAAATTTCCCCATCCCAACCTTCAAAGGTTCTCCAGAACTACCCTTTGTATAGGATACTTTTACTGATAAGGGATTTACCTTGGTCGAAACAAAATGGTCAAAATTGTTCATTAAATCATCGCGTGTCACAATAGGGACCTGATTAAAATGTTCTGGTCTGGCAATATCTTTTGGATGCAATCCAATGGTTTTGAATTTTTTGGTGTACCATGGCACATTGTCGTAAGCATACGCCAAAAGTCTCAAGGTCTTTCCCCATGTTATTTCATTAAGTTCGCTTGTAGGGAGTTGCTGTCTTGCCATGGCATTTTTATAGGCCGTTAGTGCCCCTTTTTTTACTATGGAATATCTAAGGAGGTATAGATAGGTGGCAAAATTCATCATCCCCTTATATTTACTGGGACGCAGCTGTTGCCCGCAACCATTTTTTCCTATTTTCTGAAGGGAAAATTCTTGAACTATCTGCTTTGAAGTTTTGCTCATTACTTCCTTTTTTAATCGTCCAATACCTGTTCAGGGGCTATATGAACTCCCCTTGGGGTAAGGGGACCAATACCCAATCGCTTCGGTTTTGACCGGTGCTGGCCAACAACCGCAATGTTTAAACAAATAATTAGGAGGGTACAGGACATCACTCCTTAGACCAATGATCTTGCAGTGTTGATTAGATGGGGAAATGCCTAAATCCTTTGGAACGGAGTTATGGACCACTTTTTGGGTAAAATGGATAGGGCCCACCTCCCGTATGATGCCCTTTTGTGAA
Organism: Muricauda sp. SCSIO 64092; assembly: GCF_023016285.1. GTDB lineage: Bacteria > Bacteroidota > Bacteroidia > Flavobacteriales > Flavobacteriaceae > Croceivirga. The sequence goes on along the minus strand of NZ_CP095413.1, from coordinate 3,621,135 downwards.
TGGGCTGGATCGTTTACCAAATGTTTTTGTCGTATTCCGGACAATGGTACCATTTGTTCCACTGGACCAGCAGACCGTACTACTTTATCTTTAGGAACCTATTAAGGGAGTTTAGCTTTCTTTTGGCAACGGGTATGGATTCGCCCACTTTTAATTCCAAATAATTTCCGCCCGCCTTGTTGATGTTTTGAACTTGCGTAAGGTTAACGATATAAGAGTGGTGCGTCCTAAAAAATGTTTTGGGACATAGCAGTTTTTCAAATTCCCCCAAATTTCTACTTGCCAATTTGGTCAGTCCACAACTCAACAGGAACCGGGTGTACCTCCCTTCCGCCTTTAAATAAACAATATGCCTTTTTTCTATGAGTTCAATCTTATCCATGGAGGGCAAGGCCAATATGTTTATATCCTCTTCTTCACCCTCCTTACTGTTTTCCAAAAACTGCCTGTTCTCTGCAAGCCTCATTTTTTGTTTTGCTTTATTGACCGCCAACAGCAAATCCTCCAGTTTCAAAGGTTTTAACAAATAAGCAATGACATCATAGGATATTGCTTTCAATGCGTATTTGTCCACATTGGAGGTTATTACAAAATTGGATTTTGTCCAAAGGTTTTCAATAATCTGAAAACCGCACCCATCCTTTAATTCAATCTCCAGGAACACGATATCCGGTTTAAGGGTATGGATCGAATCCATGGCCTTCTCAATGTCTTCGGTAAATCCGAGTATGTTGATTTCAGGAAAGTATTTTTGTAGCACAAATGCCAATCCTCCATACGAAACTTCATTTTCTACGATAAATGCCTTTAATTCTTGTATCATAGGTACTATTTATTTTATATTGGACAATCCTCCTTTTCAAATCCAAAACCCACGGTATAGCGGTAAAAACCGATCTTCCTAAAGAAATTATTCCTTATGGATTTTCTTGAATAAGAGCTTGTATTTTTACAAAACCTTCATTTTTTGCCAGATTGGAGAAATGGGACATGGGTGTTTTTTAACCGCCACGTTGGCCAATGATCTGTTTTCGGAATGATAAAAAAGTGATTGATGGTATTCGGTTGTTTTGTCCCTATATTCCAGTTCTTGCGTCATTATCCCCCAAAAAGGGTTTTACTATTTTGCATTGGAAAAAACAACGACCCTCAGAACAATTCAAGGCCTAATTTAAATTAGCCTTTATAGGGTTCCCTATATTTTAAGACACCGCTTCCCTGATCCGAACGTTTATGGCATATCCCAAACTTGGTAAAAGTAACCGCATGCGTTTCTTACCAATATGTTTAATAAATGCTTCCTGATTTTTAAAAACCCCATTGGAAATCGTTATCCTGTCCCCTGGAGACAAGTCTTCTACCTGCCATTGGTCAATTTCGTCGTTTTCATTCCATTTCTTTATGGCCCTGATTTCCTCATCACGCACCTCAGCTGGCTTTCCCAACCAAAAGAGATAATTCACAACACCGGGGACCTTAAACACCTGATTGCGCTGTTGTGCTTCCAAATGGACAAAGACGTAAGACTTGAACAAAGGGGTCGTTATCTTTTTTTTCCTATCGCTCCATTGACGTATTTCCTGCACAACAGGGCAATACACCGCTATGCCCATTTTTTTTAAAGCTTCTGCTACCCTTAGCTCCGTTCGTGGTTTGGTATATATGACCAACCAGGGCATAGCGGATTTTTTGTGTGTTATGTGATCAATTGAATCCAATTAAGATGATTTAAAATTAAATACGGTACATTATGCCAAAATGGAATTGATAATAATTGTTTACCAATTCATTCATTGGTCGTATCCCCAATTTTCCCATGCCTTTACATCCTACACCAACAGTTTCAGTAAACCAAAGCTGCAGCCCTCCGCCCACATTGTATGTGAATGCGATATCATCATTTAAATCGTAAAAGCCAAAACCTCCGGCCATATATAAATCCCACCTATTCCGATGTCTTTTGGCAAACAGATTATCAAAATAAAGCTTCCCATTGATGTCCACTCCAAAATATCCAAATTCCTCTTGTTGGGAAACTTCATTTAAAAGTTCTAGCTTATTTATTGATACCAGGGCTTCTAAAGAAAACCCCCTTGACAACTTCCGTTCCATACCAAAGAAAAATGGATTTTGTACATCCAAACGATCCAGACGATTTAGATTGAAATAGCTTCCTTCACTCCTGACGTCGTTGACAATGGCATTTACTCCAACCGAAATCAAATATTTTTCCTCCGTTTGCACGGATGGGCGGTTTGTATTATCAATAGCTGTCGAAAACAAATCTCTTTCTTCCGTTTGTGCGGTTAGATAGTACGTACTCATAAAAAACGTAATCATCAAAATTGATTTCCTCATTATTTCCAGGGTTCTGAATATTTTGAAGTCCTAAGCGTTTTGTTATCCGCAATTGACCCAAGGAATTCAGTTCACATCATTGAATGTGAGGGTTGCCTTATCTATAACCGTAACACTGGAAATGGCATCAACCAATACATCATAGGTCACGTCAACTGAATTTGTTTGGGGCAACGTTGGTGGTGTTTCCGATAATCCATATAAAGTGATGGTATATTCATGGCTTCCTGTGCCTTGCGAACAAGGGGAAGTATAGGAGACCGCGGTACCGTCCTTGTTTGCACCCATGAACCAATCGCCGTCGTCCGCTCCCCCATGCGGAATTTCAGTAATACTTGGATCAATACCCCAAAGCAATAGGTACGAGTTGATTTCCGAAGTATCATCGGGAAAAGGATAATGGTGCATGATTATGGCCAAACTGTTCACTCCTTCTGGTACATTGGACCAGGCCAGGGGTATGGAAGCTTCACTTCCATTAACTTTTTCCTCGCATTTATAATCATCCAAAAGCGCTCCATTTTCATCAACTGCAACACTGCTCAATGTAAAATCCGAGCTCCCACTGCCTTCACCTTGCCAGGCAAATCCCTGATACGTCTCTATGGTGCCGGCTCCATCCGCAGCCACATATTGAAAGGTATATAGACCGGTATCATCCCAATCGTAGTGTATTGTGGCGATATCGTTACCGTTTTCGTCTTGATACGCCAAAGTGTATGCATTTGTGCCGGTTGGACCAAAGGAAATGGACCCATTACTTAATGATGGCGCTGAAACTTGTCTTAACGGGGTGGATAGTGCTTGAGGCCATATTTGGTCTTCCGGGGCAGTTGTGTTTGGATCCAATGAAACCGTACCACGCATTTTGGGAATAAAATAGGGGTAATCGTCAATGGAATGGTATTGATAGGAACCATCATCATTAAATTTCCCAAAAAACTCGTCCAATTCATCGGTAGTTTTTCCATATACGGGAAAACCATCCAGAGCATAGGCAATTGGACTATTTGCCCCTACCGTAGCTTCCAGGTGCACCGGTGGAATATGGTAATGATAGTCATCTGCCCTTCCGGCATGTCCTCCCCACTCATCAAGCTCCCCTATAAGCTTTGTATCCTCTCCCCTGTTGTTGAGGGGATTGAATATGGGGATTCCGTTCACCGCAATGGCAATGGCCCCTTTCATGAAATGTTCACTTAGGGACAAAGGTTCATCTGCCAATACGGGTTGTATTGGGATTGCCCAACTATTATCCCCCGAATAGTCCTGGGGAATGGGAACCTGTCGATTCCAAGCCGTAATGCCCTCCATCATATTGTGTTCCGGAAAACCTGGGGAAGAAACGTAAAAGTAGGTGTCATCAAAACTAGTGACCACTCCCGTAAACTGTCCAAAATGGGAACCCATGTTTTCCATGTCGTTGGCAGGTACTGAAGGGAAATCATTTAAATTTCCGATATTCCTATCCTCACTGCAAGTAACAAACACCGATGAAACAAATAGCAAAGCAATAGCATTGACCGGAATTTTAAAAGACCTCGACCTTTTGGGCCGAATTATAAGGCAGATCAATAAAAGCATTCCAAGGGCAATGGAAAGGTAAAAGGGTAAATTCCTTTTATGGCCAAATAACTTCTCCGATGGGTTTTGAAGATTTAAGGATGCTATTCCGCTATGTCTTTCAAGAACATGGTTTTGGTCTTTAAAAGCTAATGAAGAGAAGGGATATTTGAGAATTTCGCCTTCCCTGTTCTCAAAAAATACCATATCGTTCTTATACAATAAAAAGGAGGCTTGGAAAACGCTTCCTTGTTCCCCAACAATACTCCAATTTCTAAGTTCGGAGCCATGTCCTCCCGTATGGGCACATATAATTTGGCCAATACAACAAAAGATAAAGACTATTGCTATTTTGTTGATGTTCATAATTTTTTTTTTAAATGTCATGATGTCCCTTCAATGGTAGCTTTATACCATTGATACAATTGTTCTATTCCTTTGTTTAATTCCACCTTGTGTTTCCAACCAAGACTGTTCAATTTGGTAACGTCCGTAATTTTGCGGGAGGCACCATCCAATCCGGAGGTGTTAAAGACCAAACTGCCTTTAAAATCAAGTACCTGCGTAATTGTTTTTGCAAGTTTTGCAATGGAAATCTCCTTTCCGGTCCCAATATTGATGTGCGTATTGCGGATTTCTCCCGAATCATGGTCTGAAGTAGATTGGGGCAACATTTGCTTACCACCACTAGAGGTAATGTTAAAAGACCCCTTGAAACTTTCGTGCTCCATCAAAAAAACACAGGCATCCGCCATATCACCATTCCAAAGGAACTCCCTAAGAGGTTTGCCGTTTCCCCCTATTTCTACCTTTACACTTTTGTTGCTGTCCATCCTAATACCAAACTTTTCCATCATACCAATAATTTCCTTTTCATTGGCCTTTCCATTTATTCCTTCAATAGGGCGCCTATTTAAATCTGCCCTTATACTGTCCCAATCACAATTTTCCAACAACTTCCCCAAGTGTATTTTTCGAAGAAAGGCAGGCAATATCTGGCAGGTTTCCAGGTCAAAATTATCTTTGGGACCATAAAGATTGGTTGGCATGGCCGAGATGAAATTTGTACCATATTGTATGTTATAGCTTTCGCACATTTTTATGCCCGCAATTTTAGCGATAGCATAGGGTTCATGGGTATACTCAAGATTACCGGTCAGCAAGTATTCCTCTTTTATGGGTTGGTATGTTTTTTTTGGATAAATACAGGTACTTCCCAAAAAAAGCAGTTTTTTCACACTGTGGATATAGCTCTGGTGGATTACATTGTTCTGAATCATTAAATTTTCGTAAATGAAATTCGCACGGTGGTAATTACTGGCAAGAATCCCTCCAACCTTAGCCGCGGCAAGAAATACGTATTCAGGTCTTTCCCGTTTAAAAAAGGACGCCGTGGCAACGGAATCAACCAGGTTTAATCTCTTATGTTCCCGGGTAATCAGGTTTTCATAACCTTTGCCCCTTAAACTTTTCAAAATTGCCGAACCAACGAATCCACAATGTCCGGCCACATATATTTTTGAGGTTTTTTTCATGAGTACCAAGGCATGGTCCCTTGCCAGTTCTTTTTGGTATTTAATACATAATGGGTTTATTTCACGGCTCCGCCACTGTGAGTCCCATTATGAAGTGGGATTCATTTGAAAATCCGATGGGAACTGGTCGTTTCCAACACAATCAATTCCTTTTCTTCGACTTTTAATCCGTATCCTGAAAACCCCTACTCCCTTTATTGGCAAAAGGAATATTCAAAACCAGGATCCAATGACACCTATTGGGCAAGCGATGCGCTATTTTCATTGCAATCGCCACCCATGACATAGGAATGTCATTCCTTTTTTATGTTTCCTGCATGCTCATTAAAGTGACATGCAATGGCATCAAAGCTGTATTCAACCACATCGTCGACCTCATCTGATACACCTATTTTTCTTTCTCTTTTTGAAACCGTACATTTTTCCTCGAATGGCTTCAATCGCAGATTTGATATTTTTTGGATTTCCTTACGGATATTTTCCGCGTTTTCGATTTCCGTAATTAGATCAATGGCCGTGAGGATGGACTTTTTAAAGAAATTGTATTGAAAGTGGTATGTACCTGTCAAAATCATTTCTAAGTCCCATAACTGCGACAATTTCCTAAATCCCTGTTTTAATCGTAGGTCCTGAATAACCAGGACCAGATTTTCCTTAGTTGTGCAAGGATTGCCATTGACCTTTACTTTACGGGTAATGTAAAGTCTTTGTTTTATTCTTTTTGGGAGAAGGCCCCTTAAAGGCAGGGATTTGGAAATTGAGTTACCTTCCTCCACATAATCGAGTAATCCCTGTGCATCCAATTCCAAGCGTTTCAATGGAGTAGTTGTCCGATAGCGGATTTTTACCTCTTCGTCCATTCGCTTCAAACACCCTTCATCCAAGGCGTTAATGATTTCCATGGAGGTCAACAGCTGTTTTTCCAGAATCACTATGTTTCCTGCAAAGTATTCTTTAATGATATTCTTGGACAATCCGTCCTGCAATGCCCTGGCCTCACCATAGGACTTCTTAAGGTCGACCAACATTTTTTGAAGTTGCCCAAAATCGGTACAATCTATATAGGTACGCATAATAGTTTTAGGCTGCTTCTTGGACGGTCCCTTACTTCTTTTAAAAAAATGGACTCTTCCCAATACATATGCTGCCAGAATTTGGGTTAATGAATTAAACTCGGCCCACGGGGCCCTACCAACAAAACACCGGTAACAAGTGGCGAAATTTGATAATATGTGATATTTGTAGTTGTGATTCAAGAATGTGTCTTTTTTTTCGTTTATTACAGTTACCTCCCTAACATAATTACATCAAGCCCACTTATGTAATTCCTTACATTTAGAATGCTTTAGAATTATAGTGTTTTATTGAACTGCAAGTTATTCTCGAACCACTTATTCGGGAAATAAGAAAAAGCACGTAAAAAATACGTGCTAGTACGTATAGAATGAAAAAGAAGACCTGTTTTGTAGGAAAAAAGAAAGCTTTAGAGCTCCTGTATAACTTTCTGGTTGGTTATGGCCCAATGGGTCAAGGTATTGGTACTGTTCTCCAATGCCAACTTTGCAATAATATTGCTTCTGTGCTTTTCCACCGTTCGTACAGAAACACAAAGATGGTCGGCAATGTTGATATTTGATGCCTGTTTTGCAACAAGCTTTAAAATGGTAACTTCAGAAGACGTTAGTAGGGTCAATTTTTTCAATTCATCATTGGCGCTGTGCAGTGTGAGTGAATCCAATGAAGGGCTGAAATAGGTTTGGTTTTTGGCCACCGCATGGATACAACGTTCAATTTCGAAAAAAGAATCTTCTTTGAGCAGATACCCATTTATTTGAAGTGCTTTGGCCTGACACAGGTAACTCACCTCCTTATGAAAGGACAGGACAATGAAATTCGTGGGAATCCCTTTCTCCTTGGCCATTTTTACAACTTCAAAACCCGATAAAAAAGGCATATCAATATCTATCAATGCCAATGTTGGCCTGTACTGCAAAATAAGTTTCAAGGCGTTCATGCCGTCAGAGGCTTGTCCAACCACATTGTAATCATTGGCGATCAGTTCTTCATAAAGCCCCTTTAACAGCAAAGGATGGTCATCGGCTATTATTATGGAAACATCTTTCATACCTAATTCTTTATGTGGGCATTACCAGTGAAATTGTCGTACCCAATGAGGTCCCACTCTCCACATGGAACTTTGCTCCGGCAATCTTGGCCCGTTCCAAAAGTGTTCGCATTCCCAGACTGGACCGGTCACGGAGTTTCTCCTTGAAGCTGAACCCTTTCCCATTGTCCTTTACCACCATTTCTATGGTGCCCACTTTTCTTTCAACGTTCACCGATGCGGCCTTGGCCCCGGAATGCCTCACTATATTGTTGAGTATTTCCTGCATCATCCGATAGAGATGAAGGGAACCCTCGTCGCTTAACAGATCGTCAACATCATCGATATGGTGGGTAAAAAAGATTTCCGTGTTCGCGTCCACATCGTCGATTATTGCCCTGACCGCTCCGGAAAAACCCAACTTCTCCAGAGTGGCGGGATGTAAATGGCGGGAAACACTCCGCAGTTCCTCCAAGATGTCCAAGGCAAGGGCGGTCGTCTCCGAATCACCACTTAATTTTGTCCTTTTCGCCAACAACATCAACTTTTGACCCACACCATCGTGCAGTTCCCGAGCCACACGGGTCCGCTCCCCTTCCTGGCCCTTGATAAGGTTCCTGGAAAATTGAGCCTGAATCTGCTGCTTTCTTCTAATAAAATACTGTATTCTCCACAAATATACAATTGAAAATACCGCCAGCGCCCCCAGGCCACCAAAAATGATCCACATGTTCTTGGCGTTGTTCCTAGCGTTCAAAAGCGCAATCTCCGATTTCTGGGAATCAATCTCGGAATCCTTTTTCTCTGCCTCGTAAAGTGCCTGATAAAAGGAAAAACCGTTTGCCTTTTGAACAGTTTCTATGGAGTCCTTTATTCTGTGGTAATCCTTAAAATGCGTATACGCCCTTTCCATATCGCCAAGACGGTCGTACACCTTGGACAAGAAACCATGGGCCATGTAGATTCCTTCGTAGTACGGGGAATTCTTGACCTTGTCATATTCCTGTTCCCCCAAGATTGCCGCACTTTTGTAATTGCCCTTTGCAAATTCATAATGTGCCATGGCCAGGTGATATTCATCCACTTCAAAGAATCCCCCGTTCTTTTTCCGCTCCTCCAGCTCCTTCTTTGCCTCCTCCGCTTTTTCCAGCATCCCATTTTCGGCATAGGCACTCAGCTGACCCACCAACACCTGCAGTTTGTGAAATTTATACTCCGTTTTGAAGGCGTACACCCTAGTGGAATCAAGATATCTGATCCGTTCACTTTGGCTTCCATTCAACATTTCGTCAAAGGCCTGGTTAAAAAACTGACCATTGAGTACTTCGTTTTTATTCTTTATACTTTTATATCCCCTTGCCTCCTCAATGATTTCCAGACGCATTTTTTTGGCCTCTTCCTGTAGTCCGTTCTGAGAGTATAATATGGCAAGACTCCCTTTTGGTCGCCAAGCTATTTCAAGGTCGCTCACTGATAAAATTTGATAGGATTCCTGTAGTGCCGTAGCTGCCCCCTGGAAATCACCCATAACCGAAAGCACTTGCCCTATCGAATTTTTAACAATGCCCATTTGGGTCCGATTATCGGCCTGAAGGGCATATGAGTAAGCCCGTTCATAACTATCCAGAGCTTCATCAAGCCGGTTGAGCATGGTATAGTTGCGACCACCCTCCCTGTACAATTTGCTCCACTCCAAAAAATGCCGATCATCCGGGACCCTTTCCTTCAGGTGGTTGAAAAGATCTAAGGCCTGCTCCGGTTTTCGCAATTCCTGCCAATTATATATAACCAGTAAGTTGGCATGTTCCAAGGCCAATCGTGTGGAATCAAGCTCCAAGGCGTAATCAATCGTACTCCTGGCGATGGAGTCGTATTTGAAATCCTTCCTGTCTCCAATCAATCTGGTAAGACTGTCCATCCACATGAGACGTTCACCTCCTTTTGATTCATGTATCTTCTGTTTCAGTGAATCCACAGTGTCGGTCAAATCCCCTTCTTGCGCGGACAGCGATAATGTGAGTAACAGCAAAAAGCAACATATTCTCTTTATAATTCGGGCAAGATTGGAATAATCAAATATAACGGATTCGCCTTGGGGAACTTGAAAAAAGACCATTGGTCAAGATTTTAAACATTTGATAATCAACATACTGAGAATATATATACGGAAAGAGCATCTTGAGCTCGTGAGGTTTAAAGGTATGTATCATTGAAAGATTCTGTGGGATTGCACCCTATCCCGGTGATAACCGTTCAGATTATCAACAATAGGAAAGCCTTTCAGAACATCACGAAAGGTATGTGGCATTGAAGCACCTCTATCCAAACAACGAAGAACAACTTGAATATAAAAAATAGGATGGGTTAAGTAAACAATCCAATTCATTGATGGAATAATATCACCATCAGGGTGAACCCGAGCACCCGGAAACCACTAGGTATTGCTTACATATTCCCTTGTCTTTCCGTCTTTTAAAAATATGACCACCAGTTTCCCTTCGGAGTTATGGAATGCCTTGATCAAACTCCAACCCTGACTTTCCGCAGCTTGTATCAAACATTTTAGCACATCACCGCTGGTAAGGTCTAATGAAGGACTTGGTTCATTCGCTTTAAGATACAGCGTGCTCATTGCCAAAAGAATGAAGAGGTATAGTTTTCTCATAGTTTAATTTGGTTTTTTGATTTTACATCATTCAGCCCCATCCCAACACTGCATCTTAGACTATGAAATGGCGGCATAAACATTGGTTCAATAGTCTTTAGGTAATGTTAAAATTATACTGAGATATCCCCTGCTTGAAAAGCAAATGCATAAGTGTACCTATATTGGAATAAGTGGAGCATAACTGCGAAGGCAGCCTAAGTGGTCTGGGCTATTTTTTTAACAAGACTTAAAAAAGTCACTAAAAAAATGGCATTACACGAGCAATCCCCGGTCCCAATTCCAAGGCCTTTAGGTTTTACTTTCTCCCATAACAATACACCTGATTCAAATGCCAAATGGACTGTTATTTATCTAACGGAAGAGTATCGTTAAGACAATAAGGATTACCGCAACGGGTCTAAGGTCGCTCATCTATCGCATCCAATGGGGGTTCTGAATCGGCACTGCCTTTAAAATCAATATTGAACAACAGGAACACCTCGTGCGAGCTGGATCCGAATCCTCCAAGATTGTTCACCGTATGGTCATGGGCATACCCCACCCGCAGCCTTGGACTCAACCTAAAATTGATCATCGAAAGGAACGATTCACTCGTTCGGTATCCCATACCGACCTCAAAACGATCGTACAGTACAACGTTGAGGTTCAGGTCCAAAATCATGGGTGCCCCACGGACACCCCTGGCCAGTACCGAGGGTCTCAGGGAAAAAACTGATGGCAACATGTCAAATGTATAGCCCGAGGTCAGGTAATAATGTACTTCCTCCCGGCCCCGGTTGACTACACCTTCGGATTGATCCAAATGCCTGGCATTCAAAAGGTTTAATGCCGAAAACCCCACATAAAAGTTCTTGTTCGTATAATACATCCCGGCCCCAATGTTCGGGAACACCTCACTGGTTGGGTCCAAAAAAGTGGGGTCTATTGTATTCTCATCGAAACTGATACCGGTAAAATCCGAATTAAAGAAGGTGAAGCCGGCCTTTAGGCCCAGGGAAAGGGAACTTTCCCCACCCATTGGCAGGATGTAGGCATAGTCCGCATAGAGGTTGTCCTCCAACAATGCTCCCGAACCGATGTCGTCCCGGACCAGGGAGAGCCCCAACTGCATCCTCTCGTTCAAACGGAACTGCCCAAAGGCATTGATGATACGGGGGGAACCCTCCACCCCCACCCATTGGGCCCTGTAGAGCAGCCCGGCATTGAGGCGCCCGCCCTCACTAAGGATGTAGGCAGGGTTCACAATATTGTGGTTATAGAGGTACTGTGTGTACTGCGGGTCCTGTTGCCCCCTTGAATGGTGTGTAAAAAGGCCTATAAACGCCAGTACCAATAGTGATCTGTTAATTTTTGCTTTCATGTTTATTTTTTGGATATGTTTTGTTCTTGCTCTTTTTTTATCGGTTCAGATAGATGATTCCTTGAAACGATGGTGTAGTCCCATCCCCAAAATCTATCGTATAGTAGTACACCCCGTTGGGTAGTTTGCCGTCCCCCAGGGTAATGCTTCGGGTGGCGCTGCCATCCCAATCCGGTGTGCTCACATCACCCCAGTATACCAGGGAGCCATTTCGGTCATAAATCGTCATGGTATATTTGGGATATTCACTCCTAAGCCAGGAAACGGAAAAAGTATCATTGATTCCATCGCCATCCGGTGAAAACCCACGTCTGTTCAAATCTTCCAGCCTACCGCAATTTGCCACGGTAACTTTTACGGGAACCCTTTGATTGGAAATACATCCGTTGGCATCCTCCAATGATCCGTAATAAATGCCACCCTCCACCAGGGAGGTTTCACTTACCAGTTCCATGCTACTGCTCGCGTCCGGATACCAGCGCACGGTGCCACTACCGGGGATTTCCAAATCCGATACCGTAGGGTTTTCGGAGGCGCAGAAACCCTGTTCCTCAGCTACCTCCAGGACTGGGGGCTCCAAAACAAAGGCTACGGTAGTACCCGCAGCGGTACAGCCATTTGCCTGGGTTATGGTAACAGTAAACTCCTCCCCATCTGAAACACCGGTCACTTCCGGATTTTGTATGTCAGGATCGTTGAATACGGCATTGCCATTACTGGTCCATGACCATGAGGTCCCCAGTCCACTTGTTTCGTTCAATTGTAAGGGGGAGTCCTGGCAAATTGGTCCGTTATTGGTAACAATGGCCCGTAAGGGTGAGGTTACCGTTACCGCGGCGTTGCAACTGGCCGTATTTCCACTATCGTCGGTTACTGTAAGGGTTACGGTGTTTTCCCCCACATTGGAACAATTGAAGCTGGTCCTGTCCAGGGAAAGCGACACAGTGGTGCCGCTGTTATCGGACGAACCGTTGTCCACATCGGCCACGGCAATCGTTGCACTCCCTTCCGTGTCCAGTTCCACGGTGGTATCCTGGCAAAAGGCCGTGGGAGCTAAGTTGTCCTCCACGGTCACCGTGGCGGTGCAGTCTTCTTCGTTGCCACTGTTGTCGGTCACCGTTAGGGTCACCGTATTTGTGCCCAGTTCGGTAGCCGTGAAACTATTTGGGGATACAGTCAACGTTACGTTTCCACAGGTATCGCTGGAACCATTGTCAACAGCGGCAGCATCGAGGGCCACCGTACCGTCACTGCCCAGCTCGAGCGTTGCCACCCCACATACGGCTATTGGTGGGGTCACGTCCTCTACCTTTACTGTGGCGGTGCAGTTGGCCATATTATCACTGTTGTCCGTCACTGTTAGGGTCACTGTATTTTCCCCCACATCGGAACAGCCAAAGTTGGTCCTGTCCAGGGAAAGGGATGCAATACCGTCATTGTCGGTGGACCCATTGTCCACGTCTGCCGTGGTAATCGCCGCACCGTCCATGGCGTCCAGTTGCACGGTGATGTCCTTACAGCGTGCTATTGCAGGGGTCTCATCCACCACGGTCACCCTGATTGGGCAAGTTGCGCTGTTCATATCCTCATCGGTCACCGTTAGGGTCACCGTATGCTCGCCAAGGTCCTCGTTTGTAAACCTACTGGGGGATACCTCCAAGGTAACGTTCCCGCAAGCGTCGCTGGAACCGTTGTCCACAAGGTCGGCTGTTAAAGTGGCCGTGCCGTCAGCACCCAGGGGGAGCGTTGCCTCCTTGCACAATGGCTCCGGATCGATATTGTCCTCCACCGTCACTGTGGCCTGACAGGTACTCGCGTTCCCAACGGGGTCGGTCACCGTAAGGGTCACTGTGTTCTGGCCCACATCGGAACAACCGAAGGTGGCCTTGCTCAGGGAAAAGAACATCTCTTCACTATTATCGTCCGAGTCGTCGTTTACATTATAGGCCGAATTGTAGTTAGCGTCGTCTCCACCTACCGCGATAATTGAAACACTACCCGACAACGCGTCTAATTCTACGGTAACGTCCCTACATCTGGCTATGGGGGCAATTTTGTCCTCCAAAGTTACCTTGGCCTCGCATGTAGCTTGGTTGTTGCTATCATCCATCACCGTTAAGGTCACCGTGTTCTCACCGAGGTTGTCACCCGTAAGGGATATCCGGGAAAGATTCAGGGTCGCGACGACGTCGTCATCACAGGTATCGCTGGAACCGTCGTCCACATCATCGGCCATTAGGTCGATCCTACCTGAGCTGGGCAGTTCAATCGTCATTGTCTTGCACCGCGCCGTCGGCGGGGTCACATCTTCAACTGTTACCGTAGCAGTACACTCGGCCGTATTTCCGCTTCCATCTTCCACGGTAAGGGTCACTGTGTTCTGCCCTAGGTTGGAACAGTCGAAAGTGTCCTCGTCCAGGGAAAGGGTCAAGGCTCCACTGGTAACAGTGCCCGTATTATCGGAAGAGCCATTGTCTATGATCGCTGGATTGACGGTCACACTGTCCTCATCATTCAGTTGTGCGGTGGCGTTCTGGCAAACGGGATCGGGATTGATCTTGTCCTCTACAATCACTGTGGCGGTGCAGTTGTCTTGGTTCCCACTATTGTCGATTACTGTAAGGGTCACCGAATATGTGCCAACGGCCGTGAAGCTATCAGGAGATGCACTATAAGATTCAATTGTCCCACAGGCGTCGCTAGAACCGCCATCCAAAAGGGAGGCATCATCCAGGGTGGCTGTGCCGTTCGCGTCCAGTTCAATGGTCGTCTCCCCGCAAACGGCCTCAGGGAAGACAAAATCCTGCACCGTTACCTCGGTGGTACAATCGGCCTCGTTGCTACTGCTATCGGTCGCCGTAAGGGTCACCGTCAACTGTCCCACATCGGAACAGCTGAAGCTGTTCTTGTCCAGGGAAAGTTCCACCAAGTTGCCATCGACGTTGTCCGTGGAACCATCATTAATTAACCCCGTAGTAATTGTCGCGGTGCCATCTACTATTGATAGTATAACAGTAGTTTTTTCATTGCACTTGGCCGTGGGAGCCATGTTGTCCACCACCGTCACCTTGGACTCACAGGTTGATGGGCGACTGTTATTGTCGGTCACCGTAAGGGTGACCGTGTGCTCGCCAAGATCAGAGCCCGTATAGTTGGTTTTGGATACGCCCAAGGAGAGAGAGGCAATTCCGCAGGCGTCACTGGAATTGTTGTTCACCAAGTCCGTAGTCAGGGTGGCCTCGCCGTTGGCGTCCAGTTGAAGTGTTACGTCCTGGCACTGGGGCGTCGGATTGGTTACGTCCTGCACCGTTACCGTGGCCGTGCAGGTATCGGTGTTTCCACCTTTATCGGTCACCGTAAGGGTCACCGGATTATCCCCCACATCGGAACAGGTAAAGGTATCCTCATCCAAGGAAAAGGTCAAGGTTCCACCGGTAAGGGTAGAATTGTCGGTGGAATTATTGTTTACGTTCGCCGAATCGGCCGTTCCGTTGCCCGTCCCATCCAATGTTACGGTAGTGTTCTGGCAAATCGCATTCGGGGGGGTATTGTCCAACACGGTCACATCGGTCGTACAGGTCGATGTTGAATTGGCATCATTATCGTCGGTCACCGTAAGGGTAACGGTAATAGCGTTCCCACCAACATCGGCACCAGTAAAGCTGGTCTGGGACGCACCTAATGATAATGAAACGGTACTGCAGGCATCATAGGAACCATTGTCCACATCACTGGTTGTTATGCTGGCCTGGCCATTGGCGTCCAGTTCGAGCTCCACATCCTTACACAGGGGCATCGGCGGGGCTGTGTTCTGAGTGTCATTTGCAACTTTAAAGGACCCACTGTTCAGCTGATTCCGCATATCGGCGTCGCAGTACTGCAGTCCAACGGCATCGATGGTGACACTGTTGGTGAAGTTCTGGCTTTGCCAACCTTCAATCGTGGCATCCCAATTGGAAGGGGAAATCCCGCTGTTTTCAAACATATCATCGGCATATTCCAGCTTACCGAGATTCCATTGACCCAGGTTTTGGTTAAAGGGGGTTTTACCATTATAACCACTTTCCCCTGGCCTATTCTCAAAGATAAAGTTCATAGTGGTTACCTTGCTCACGTCCCAGGAACCGATGTTCTTATTAAAGGCAATTGCATTCGTAAACATGAAGCGCATGTTAGTCACCATGGCCACGTTCCAGGAACTGATGTCCCCATTAAAGATTGTTGCGTCCAAAAACATGCCCTCCATGATGGCCACTTTGGACGTGTTCCAAGAACCGATGTTCTGGTCAAAGACGGTTGCTTTATTGAACATGCGCGTCATGTTGGTCACGCTGCTGGTGTTCCATGAACCAACGTCCTGGTTAAAGGCGGTTGCCTCCCGGAACACACCTATCATATTGGTCACGTTGGCCGTGTTCCAGGTGTTAAAGTCTGCCGCCGAGTTGTCCGTCACCTTGAGTTCACCGCACTTATAAAACATATAGCTCATATTAGTCACCCCTTCCAGGTTGGGAGTATCGGGCGCCTTAACATCCATATTGATACAACCATTAAATGCATTCTGCATGCTGCTCCAGGTTATACTAGTGCCCCATCGGTCCACCGAGACCAGCCTTTCCCTGTCGTCTGTCGAATTAAAGGGAAACTCTATCCTGGTCAGGGTTCCGCCGGATGCGGCATTGCGAATGGCCAGCTGTATCTCGCCAGCAGTAAGGCCATATTGGGTCACATCTATGGTAGTGGTCCCGGTCTGGTCCGTCAGTTCATAGGTGCCGTCATTGCCCACATCCACATCATAAGTCCCTGTCAAAGGGAGGGTGATGGAGTTGTTATCGACCGTGCCGGGTTTGGTCGTGTCCCAGGTGGTGATGAATACAGCAGGATCATTTTGGGCAAATAGGCCTGTGCTGATCCACAAGCCGGTGAAAAGTGTAAGTACAAGGCCCTTTAGACCTATAAAATGTTTTGTTCTCATGATATATCAAGGTATTTGTATCATAAAGGTTTCCTTGTACTAGAGATAGCTCTTGGGCGACCGACAGTACAACTTGGAAAAGGAATCCCCCGAGTCCCACTCCAAATGTCATGGTATCGAAATCGGTGCTGGGAGATAAGCACAGCCAGTAATCAGAGGGTCTTGGAAATTCCAAACTCCCTACTCCGCTCAACATCCCGGACATTGTTCCCTTACACTCTTCCAAAACGGTCGGTTCCTTTATATTTCAATCTTTCTAAATCATCCAACCGGTCGAACCTATTGTTTCTTTTGGACCGGAAGCGCCATACAATTGCCCTGTCAGGAAGGTTTCTGTAGGAATTTTCCCCCTCAAGCAATTATGGCCATTTTGGAGGTAAAAGTATCCCCTAACAGCCAACACTTTAACAATAATGTAACAAGCGTCCTTTGCTGATGTAATAGTTGTCACTATTTGGAAATAAGTGGAAAATCCCTGCCGATCGTGCCTGGGAATCGGGTTTTACCAATCCAGAACCATCACGCATCAAGAATAAACCTTACTGCAGTAATGGGATGTGCAAGGACAATTGGGTTTGCTTTGTCATTTCGAAGTGAAGTGCGAAGCACCGATCGGGAAATGACAAAATACACTTAAATGTCATTTCGAAATGAGGAGTGTAACGACGATCGAGAAATCTAAAAATCAGTGTCCAGAGATTTCTCACGCTCCCCTTCGACTCCGCTCTGGGTCGGTTCGAAATGACCTTATTTTGGATGAGTTGGTCAAAACTTTTTTGAAGGTGGTCAAGGTGATAGCTCAGACCCATATCGCAAAATGACAAGGTTTCTTCAATGAACTCCCTCGAGGAAGAGCCATCGTGGTATCAAAGCCCAAAAAGCACAACTCGCTTCATCTTGACTCTTGGTTACCATGTTTGTCTCCCTTGTATGTTACACCCGAAGCGGGGAATTCTTATGATGAAAAGACGGGGCCACAGGCAATGAAACGACCAAAGAAGGTTACTCATCCTCGGTATCCAATGGGGGTTCTGAATCGGTACTACTTTTAAAATCAACATTGAACAACAGGAACACCTCGTGCGAGCTGGAACCGAATCCTCCAAGATTGTTCACCGTATGGTCATGGGCATACCCCACCCGCAGCCTAGGGCTCAACCTAAAATTGATCATCGACAGGAACGATTCACTTGTTCGGTATCCCACCCCGACCTCAAAACGGTCGTACAACACAGCGTTGAGGTTCAGGTCCAAAATCATCGGTGCCCCACGGACACCCCTGGCCAGTACCGAGGGCCTTAGGGAAAAAACTGATGGGAACACCTCAAAGGTATAGCCCGAGGTCAGGTAATAGTGCACTTCCTCCCTGCCCCGGTTGATTACTCCCTCGGACTGGTCCAAATGCTTGGCATTCAAAAGGTTCAATGCCGAAAACCCAGCATAAAAGTTCTTGTTCGTATAATACGCCCCGGCCCCAATGTTCGGGAACACCTCACTGGTGGGCTCCAAAAAAGTGGGATCTATGGTAGTCTCATCGAAACCAAAACCGGCAAAATCCGAATTAAAGAAGGTGAAGCCGGCCTTTAGGCCCAGGGAAAGGGAACTTTCCCCTCCCAATGGTAGGATATAGGCATAGTCCGCATAGACGTTGTCCTCCAACAATGCCCCCGAACCGATGTCATCCCGGACCAGGGAGAGCCCCAACTGCATCCTCTCGTTCAAACGGAACTGCCCAAAGGCATTGATGATACGAGGGGAGCCCTCCACCCCGACCCACTGGGCCCTGTAGAGCAGCCCTGCATTAAGGCGGCCGCCCTCACCAATGATATAGGCTGGGTTCACAATATTGTGGTTATAGAGGTACTGCGTGTACTGCGGGTCCTGCTGGCCCCTTGAATGGTGTGCGAAAAGGCCTATAAATACCAGCACACATAGCAATCTGTTTATTTTTGCTTTCATTTTAAAAACATTGGATTCCATATCAAATACTTATTGCACATTAAAATGCCATAACTGTCCCACGGATACCCCCTGTTGGGCATCCTTGGCCACTATACGCCAATAGTATTTTGTTCCTGCTTCCACGGGTATTTCCAGGGTGTTCCCGTCCACATTCGAAGTATGCAGTTCCGGTGTACTGCCGGCACCAAAATAAATATCATAAAGTAGTTCGTCCCCATCTGCATCCGTCACCTGCCAGGAGAGTTCCACCGTACTTCCGGATACCGTGCTACCCAAGGTAGGGGAGCCGATCTCAGGAATTGTTGGCAGTGTGTTGGTCCCGGCCTCAGGCTCGGTATAGAACATTCGGGACGGTGAATAGGCACTCTTGTTACTATTGCCGTCCATAGCATTCACCCTCCAGTAATAGATGATTCCTGGCTCCAGTGTAAAGGTGGCTGCCGTACCGCTTACCACATCGCTAAAGTCAATACTACCAAAACCACTGTCTTCAGAGATATCGATTTGGTAGCGAATGATTCCTGCACTATCATCTGTGGAGGTTGTCCATCGGAACTCCAATTCGTAATGGGTACAGGCCAAATCCGCCGTGGGAAAACTAAGGGCGGGCACTGTAGGTGCATCCACATCGGGTTCCTCCACTTTTTCGGATTCGCCACAGGCAAACAGCAATAAGGTAAGGGCCATTAAGGGTATCAAGGTCTTTTTCATTTTTTTATGATTTTGAGGGTTATGGTTTCTTTCTTGTCCTGGACCTTTACCAGGTACATTCCGCTAGGCAGTCCCTCCAAGGGGATTTGGACATATCCGCTGGTAGTGTCGTAGACCTCCTGGAAAACCAAAGCACCATTCATCTGGTGGACGGACAGCGTGCAACGGCCCATGTCCGATGGAAGGGTAACCGTGAGTTCAGAAGTCACGGGATTCGGGAAGGCCGATACCTGGCCTGGTAGTTCCACCGGTACGGACAAGGTGCCTTCACAGGGAAGATTGGAGGTTACCTCCACCTTGTCCCCATCCGAGGCCTCCACCGTAAAGTCGGGCGTACTGTAAGTGGCCTGATAATGCCCGTTGACGGATACCTTAAAGGGAGCGGTACCGGAAATCATGGACACGTTCACCTTGGCCTTCGCCATGCTGTTCCGTACCACTGCCGTGGTTCCTTCCAGCAACGTTCCCGCTGCCACAGTTGCTTCAAAGCACTGTTCACAATCGGCAACCTCCTCCAGGCCAATACATAATGTATAGGCCCCTGGGGCGAGTCCATCCACCAGAAGCTCGGAACGAAAGTTGTAGTCCGTATCAGCAAGGGAAACCGTATAATCCAATGCCGTGGTGGCCTGGATTTGTATGCTCCCGTTTTCCTTTCCGGGACAGGTTTCATCGGAAACCATAATCTGAAAATTGTTGGCGGTCAGTTCCAACAGCGTACAGTCGGTTTCCACAATGACCGTCCTGGTCCGCTGGTCGGCAGCATTGCCCGCTATATCGCTCACATTATAGGTGACCTCATAGGTGCCCAGCAAAGCGGTATTCACCCTATCGCCACCAATAGTAATGCGGTCGGTAACATTCCCGTCCTTGTCGTCAGAGGCTGTAGCCCCCGGTTCCACATAAGTATCCCCCAAGGCAACGTACATGGGATTTTCCCCAAAAAGGGTGATTATCGGTGCGGTGGTGTCCGGTGCTTCCACAATAACCTGCCGTACCATTTGCGTAGCAGCATTGCCCGCGGCATCCTTAACATCATAGGTCACCTCGTAGGTGTCCGCAACGCTGGTGTCCACAATAGCCCCCCCAATCGTGATGTCACTACTGAGGTTTCCATCTTTATCGTCCAAGGCCGTAGCCCCCGGTTCCACATAAGGGTCCCCCAGGGCAACGTACATGGGATTGTCCCCTAAAAGCGTGATTTCCGGCTCCGTGGTGTCGGGTACCTCTACAATAACCCGTCGCACTACTTGCGTGGCCCCATTGTTTGCGGCGTCGCTCACATCATAGGTCACCTCGTAGGTGCCCGCAACGCTGGTGTCCACAATAGCCCCTCCAATCGTAATTTCGTCACTTCCAATCACTCCATCCCTATCGTCCAAGGCCGTAGCCCCTGGTTCTACATAAGTGTCCCCCACGGTAAGGTATAAGGGATTTTCCCCTAGAAGCGTGATTTCGGGCTCCGTGGTGTCGGGTACCTCTACAATAACCCGTCGCACCACTTGCGTGGCCCCATTGTTTGCGGCGTCGCTCACATCATAGGTCACCTCGTAGGTTTCTGCAACGCTGGTGTCCACAGTAGCCCCACCAATCGTGATGTCACTACTGAGGTTTCCGTCCCTATCGTCCGAGGCTGTAGCCCCTGGTTCCACATAAGTGTCCCCCACGACAAGGTACATGGGATTGTCCCCTAAAAGGGTGATTACGGGAGCCGTAATATCGGGCGCAATCTGGGTCCTAAAGTTCCAACTGGTGTTGTCCGCAATGCCATCATAGGTGTTGCCAAGGAGGTCATTGAGAGCCCAGTTATCGATATGCACGTAATAGTCCGTCTCGTAATCAAGATCGTTGGCCGGGTCAATGGTCACGGTGGGACCGTTGAAGGTAACCCGTTGTGCATCGCCTAGATCGATTTGTGATATCAGGGACCCATCGTCTGCACGGTAAATTTCAATATACATGTTTCGTCCCTCCACATACACGTCCTCATCAAAGGTGAGGGTCAAATTTTCAAAAGGATCGATATCCGTTGCATTGTCCTCAGGGAAAAAATCGGGCTCATCAACATCATAATCATAAACAAGTTCTATGATATCGGAGTCTGAGTCGGTGGCATTTCCGGCCAGGTCCGTAAATGCCCCGGCCAATAGCTGTACCGTCGCGATATCCCCATGTACGGGCTCCGATGTTCCATAGACATAGATTTTGCCATCAGAATAAGAAGCGAACCTACAATTTTCTATATCGAGGAACGACTCATCGAAATTGGCTAGGGGTTCGTTGGCGGTTACGACAACGTAGGACCTTTCGGCATCTTGTAATCGTCCCGGAGGAAACCAATCAGAACCCTCGGTGGGAAGGACCAAGTTAACCTGCGGTGGTGTGGCATCATAGGTGACCGTAAAGGTCGCTGGCATGTTGCGTTTGCTTCCATCAGCAGCTGTGGCCACATGGGCGGGGATCCAGATTTGGCCCACTGCACCGTCCGCAGTGGGTGGCTCCACATCAACTGTATATTCTCTGTCGGATCTTTCGGTGAAATTGTTCAGGGAAATATTATTGGTATTATAGATATCACCATCCTCAAAATCGTTGTCCACATCAGTGGCAAATGTAATTGTCAAAGTAATCTCTTCCTGACTATTGGTATGGGACACCCCGGTTATGGTTACCTTCAGCGAATCATCATACCCAACACTGAGACTGTTGGTCACGTTTTGGTTACCCTCACCATCTATGGCCACATTTTCCGGCACGGTTATCGTAATGTCATAAGGTCCATCCCCCCCTGTCGGTCTCACCCAGGCCGTATAGAGATTGGGGCCTTCTTCCTGAAATTCGTCTTGGACGAATTCCCCATTGGTGATCTGGACATCCGACTCTTCAAAGCCAGTGACATTTTTAGAAAAGGTGATGCTAATGGGAAAGGTCCCCTGAACGTTCCCTCCCACAAACTCAAAAGGTTCACCCACCGTACCCGGGGTTATATGGACAAAGGGTCGCTGACTTTCCGTTACAGTCACCGTCCACAGCTGTTCCACTTGACCCCTCGGTGAGATTACCTTGTAGATCACAGGGTTGGTAAAGTCGTTGGGGGTCACTTCACTTTCCTGATCGACATCATTGACCTCTACCGAGGTATTGTCCGAAACCTCAAAGGTGGCCACAAGATTGGTAAGGTCAGTACCGTTGACCACTTCCAAGGTCACGGTATGGTTATCTGAATCTATGGTGGTCTCTCCCAACTGTTCGGAAAAGCTAAAAGCAGTAATTTCCACAGGAGGGTCTATCACATGGATGGTACGAGTTACCTGAACTGCATCGTTTCCTGCTGCATCAGCGACATTATACGTCACGGTGTATCCGTTGACACCGGTAACGGTACTGGTGTCCACCGAACTGCTATCCACGATGACACTATTGCTGATATCCCCGTCCACATTGTCCGTTGCCTCGAACCCTGGGTCGACATAGGTCTCACCCAATTCCAGGGTGAGTGGATTGTCCCCTTCTAAGGTGATTTCAGGCGGAGTATCGTCCACCACGGTAACCGTGGTCTCGCAGGTGGCCGTATTGTTGTTGCCATTGGTCACCGTTAGGGTCACGGTCACCGGCCCTGTAAGGTCGGCGGCGGTAAAGTTAATCTGGGACAGGCTCAGCGACATCCCACAGGCCTCGCTACCGTTATCCACTTGCTCGGGTTCCAGGTCAGCGGCGCCATCGGTACCCAATGGCAGTGTTAAGGTTTGCAGGCATTCGGCTTCGAGCGGAGTATCTGAAAGGACATCTCCGGAGATGTTGATACCTCTAGCCCTCAGCCTAGCACGCTCATCACCAGCGCTACAGTACTTCAGATTGGTGGCACCAATAGTAGGTGTTCTGGTAAATACCAAGCTTTCCCAACCTTTGAGCGTAGCGTCCCAATTGGCCAAGGAAAGCGCACTGCCATTAAGCATGCTCGATGCTGCGTTTAACTTTCCTACGTCCCAGGCGCCCAGGTTTTGGTCAAAGCTACTGGCATCCCGAAACATAGAGTTCATATTGGTCGCGCTGGACGTGTTCCAGGAACCGATGTCCTGATTAAAGGCCCTTGCCTCCAAAAACGTGGCGGCCATTTCGATTACACTACTTACGTCCCACGAACCGATGTCCTGGTCAAAGTTACTTGCCCCCGAAAACGTACTAGCCATATTGGTCACGCCACTGGTGTTCCAATTGGAGAAGCTGGCAGCCCCAGTAAGTGAGGTGCATCTGGCAAACATAGAGCGCATATTGGTCAAGTTGCTCAGGTCTGGGACGTCAATCGCCACAACGTTCAAATTGGTACAGCTCCAAAATGCAAACTCCATGGATAGCCAGGCAATATTTCCCCATTGGTGAATGAAGAGCAGCTTGTCCTTGTCCCCCGTACCGTTAAAATTTATCCTGGTCAGCCCGGTCCCCGAGCCGGCACTGCGAATGGCCAGCTGTATCTCGCCAGCGGTATAGTTACTTTGGGTAGTTGGGTTGGTATAGAGCGTGATATCTACGGTAGTGGTCCCAGTTTCGCCGAACAGGTCCCAAGTGTCGTCATTGCCCACATCCACATCATAGGTCCCTGTCAGAGGGAGGGTGATGGAGTTGGCGTTGGAGGAAATACCACTTGTTATGGTCGTGTTCCAAGTAGTGATAAACTCATCATCTTGGGCAAACAGGCCCATGCTGATTCCCAAACTAATGAAAAGTGTAAGTAGGGGTCCTTTTAGACCCATAAAATGTTTTGTTCTCATGATATATCAAGGTATTTGTGTAAAGCGATAGCCCTTGGATGACCGATAGTGCAACATGCGATAAAAATGTTCCGAATCCCGCTCCAAATTTCATGGTGCTAAGACTGGGGGTAAGAGGTGTACGGAAGGAGAAGTCAGGGAGTTCCGGAAATTCCAAACTTCCTGCTCCGCTCAATATTCCGGATATTGTTCCCTTATTTTTTTCCAAAACGGTCGGTTCCTTATATTCCAATCCTTTCAAATCATCCAACCAGTCGAGCCTTTTGTTTCTTTTGGACCGGAAGTGCCATACGATTTGTCCAGCGGGAAAGTTCTTGTAGGGTTTTTCCCCTTCAAGCAATTGACATTTTTAAGAATAAAGGTATCCCCTTAGATCCAACACTTTAAGAATGATGTAACACACAGCCTACTTTGATGTAATAAGTGTTACTATATTCAAATAAGTGGGAGATCCGGATTAATTGCGCCCCGAACTTATGGCGATAGGTTCCAGTTCCCCTGAATCCACCACTTAGCGCCTAAATCAATACGTTGAATCCGTAAATCCGATATTTAAAGCTTTTTTTTTATTTACCCCGAAAGGGCTTTAAGTAATCAAGATGACCAAAACTCCGATTTTAGTGCCTGAATCAAACCTTTGGCAATTGGTATGGAGGTCATTTCTTTAGCATTGTTTGGGAGGTAGGTTCGATCAACCAATAGCATAGCATGAAGTTTACATCATTTCTGGAACCGTTGGGCAGCAATCGGCATCCAATATGGCCCTAGTGCAGTTCCTTAACGTTTTCCAATACTTTTTTAGGTACCTCATGGGCTATCATCGACTTCATAAATTCATAGGCCGGTTTTGCCATTACCCGACTCATAGGAGGTTCAATAATGGGGGGTTCACCATTATTGGCCCCGTAAATCCTCTCAATTTCCTTGTTGTTCCTGTTTACTACATCCAACAGGTATTCATCTGCATCACTTCCATCTTTTAAGGATATTTTCTTTCCACAAAGCGCTTTTACATCTGCGACAGTAAACCTATGGGGAAGGTAAATAGGTAAGTACTTGATGCGGTGCGGATAACGTTCATTCAAAATTTCCAGTTGGGTTTTTATGGCCCGCGGGGTCATTTCGGTTGACGCTACCGAGTTGATGATGGCCCCCAATTCAGAATTATAGTTTATTTCCTGGGTCACTAAAGAATCCTTCCCAAGGATATGCTTGATATATAAATTCTTGTCATTGATGATGCACAAAAAAACATTCTTCTGCTTAAGATGGGCCAGATCGGCTATTCCCTCACATCTATTGACGGTCTGAAATAGTTTATAGACGGAATACAAGCCCGAATTTTCAAAAATCCCACCATCGTTATAGTGCCCTTTGGTTTCAATTTTTGCGGCAGGACTCAATAAGGGAAATCTATTCGAAGTCGAGGAGGCTTTATAATAATCCAGTGTATATTTATCTGTACTCCCACATAAATCATTTCTGGTAATTTCCAGAATATCATCCGCGCCTTTATACAATTCCTTTCTAAGCATTGTGTTTGTTGTATCGAATCCAATACTGGCTGCCATTCCCTGATTTCCCTTGATATTCGTGGTATTGGCAATGAATATGGGAAAATTGGAGTTGGAGGAATCATAGAAATATTTCCAATACGATCTGAAATTCGTCCTGTTGGGATCGCACTTATAACCATCCTTCGTCAAGCGGGCATAATGCTCCATTACCTTATTCGATCTATCGGTACCGCTTGCATCTGCCGGATAAAAAAGATAGGTAAGCAAATCCCTTCCCAGGGCATGGGTCATATCCATGGATAGAATGTTCTCCGTAGCCACGGAGTCGATAAGGCGTTGTCTTGCCGTTTTTTGGTCTGCATTGGGGTACTTGTCCCAAATGGAGAAGAAATTGATCATCCCCATGGTTCCACCTGAAACTCCTGAAATACCAACGGTCTTTTCAAAAAACCGTTCATCATTACTGGACAGTTCGTTTAAAACGGTCATGGTCCAGGCATTTGATTTCATCCCTCCTCCGTAGCATCCAATATAGTAACGGGTTTCAAGTGAATCCAAGTTCTCCATAAAATCCGCAAACACCAGTTCATTGTCCAGGTCCCGTTTTACCGGTTGAAGGGTAAAGAGATCGTTCCCAGCACTTTTGGTAATCCCGTAGAGTGCCAATAACAGGATAAATACTGAGGTACTCAAGTATTGAAATGTCCTGAATCTTTTCTGGTCGCTTTTGGATGTTACAGAACTTCCGATTGTAGTGGCAGCTACATTTTTTCGATAATTGTGGTATATCCAGTTCTTGTTGAAAACAACCAGGACCCCATAAACAAAAAACAAAACGGCCAGGATGATAATGATGGTACTGAAGGAAAGTGCCAAGGAACTATCAAAATTTATGATCAGGAGGAATATGAAGTTTATAATCCCATAAAAGGCATTGATCTGTAAAAAGGTGATATTATTGCTAAAGGCCCCAAATCTTAAACCGGCAAAAAATCTGAGAAGGCGGGAGTTGGCGGCCAAATTATATGTTTTAAAACATTTGATTACGGCCAACCTTTTACAATAGTAATTGTCTTTATCCTTTTCCTCACAGTCCAGTTCCTGAACCATTAATTCCCCTTCTGCATCTTTGGATCCATCATTCAATTTTCGCTCTGGTCCCTTGAGAAAGGAATTGATAATAGAGGTGGAGTATTCATTGAACAACACTATTCGAAGTACCGACCGAAACGATCGATAAAAAATGTAGGTGAAGAGTTGCCCCACTATACACAAAAGACTCAAGCGAACGGTCCATTCCCCGTATTGTAAGTTTTCACAAAACAGTAAAATATAACCTAATAAGAAGTGGGAGGCTATCGTAAACAGAAACAATACAAGATACACTTTGACCGGTATGTTGATGGTCTTAAGGCAGTTATACCGTTCACTACAAAAATCACTTGGTTTGGAACTGGGGTCAGGTTTGGAATCTGAAGTGGAATCACGATCATCTTCCTTAACCGTATTCTTTGCTTCACATCCCCGGAACAATTTTTTAAACCAGGAACGTTTGGACAAGCTGGATACGGCAAGATTAGGGCTATAATCCCCATCGTATAGATCTACGACTTTTTCTTTTAGGAATTCGTAATTCATTTGGTACCAATACTGTTTCACCTCCTTTAGGAAGTGCAGCAAAAAGATGGAGACAATCAAAAGGCATAGTGAGAGTGGACCCATTTTCAGATTCCAATCAAAATTGACCTGCGAGGTATAAGAAACCATGTAGAACAGGGATATATAAAAACATATGCCGAGAATGCGGAGCAAAAAATTGATTTTTGATATAACGGATGTAGAATCCGGATTTGTCCGATCGGTATTGTTTCGGTAATAGACAATTCCGATAAGGTTAGCAATGCGGTATTTCGCCATATACCACGTCCTAAAACCCTTTTCTTGATTAAAATAACTGGGATAATGCGCTACAACTATCGCAAAGAACGGAGCAAAGGTCAATAGCAGTAAGAGATTAAAGGGAACCAGGTATAAATCAACAACAATGGAGTTTACTTGTGTGGCCGTTGGCAACAACACACCAATGACCAATAGTACCAACAAGCTATAAAAGGCAGATTTCAAAAACTTTTTTAGTAGGGAAAGGTACTTTTTCCTATTCACGCACTGGTCAATAAAACTGAGTAAGGCAATTACAAATACCAAACCATAAAACAACTTCTTTGCAGTAACAATCCATGTTACAAAGGACTTTTCTATCAGATATATGGTGTTTTCCGCACAGTCAAAGGCGAATGCAAGCAAGGCGAACGTCAAGAATATGATGATCAGTTCCTTTGGATAGCTTAAACCGTTCTCCCGATATCTCCTGTACATATATTTTGCCAAAACCAGCAACAGATAAAATGCCCAAAAGAAATCAACGATGAAAAACAAGTGATATGCATAGGAAAGCCCCTCATCTTTTTTTAGGATATCGGCAATCAATGTACTATTCAAATAAGGCTCAAACTGGGGATGTTCGGCAATGCCCGGAATATTGAAAATCCCGGATATCAGTAACATCAAAATTGATAAAAAAACAAAAATGTAAAAATCATAGGTGTAGTATCCAATGGTATCCAACTTGGCTTTTACCGAGTTCGTTAGGGAATTAAAAATTGGCATGGTTATCAGTTTATTTTACAAAAAGTGGTTTTTCTTTTTTACTCAGCGAGCTTTTGACAACTGATGGAGGGTTCTTCTTTTTTTTCAATCGTACGGATGAGCCCACAGTAAGGGAACAAAAGCAGGAAAAGCCTTGGTTTTCACAATCCAATTATTGATTGAATTCCATTCGTAGGGGCAGCATAGGAAACTACTAAAAAAACAGCATATTCCATTGCGCAAAAACCTTAGAAAAAATAGGGTTTTACTTCAGAGACTTGTTTTATAAAAAATGAGCTCGTCCTGAGTTCACTGCCCATTCCCCTAGCATAAAAGCTCAAAACCCGAATAGTTCGGGAATCCAAAGACTTAAACTGGGGACATAGGTAATCAATACCAATACCACCAACATAATAAGGAATAGGGGCAATAATGGCCTGACCACCTGTTGGATTTTAAGATTGGCCACACCACAGCCCACAAAAAGAACCGACCCTACGGGTGGCGTACAAAGGCCAATACAAAGGTTTAGGATCATGATGATTCCAAAGTGGATGGGGTCAATGCCCATTTGGGTCACAATAGGTAAAAAGATAGGGGTAAATATAAGTACGGCGGGGGTCATGTCCATAAAAATACCTACGAACAGTAAGATCAGGTTGATAATGATCAAAATGACAATAGGGTTATTACTAATACCAAGGAGTCCCGCACTGATTTCCTGTGGAATACTTTCGTAGCTCATGACCCAACTCATGGCCACGGAAGTGGCAATCAACAACATGACAATGGCCGTGGTCTTGGTAGTTTCCAACAAAATGGAGGGCACGTCCCTTATCGTGATTTCCTTGTAGGCAAAGGCCAGTACAAAGGTGTAAACAACGGCTACGGCCGAAGCTTCGGTCGCCGTAAAGATTCCGGCAACAATACCCCCAATGACCACCACTAACAGTAACAGACTGGGCAGGGCATCCAAAAACCGTTTCAGAAAAATGGTGATGCCCACGGCTTTTTCCGTGGGATATTTTTTGATAAAAGCGTACACTCCAGCAACCAACATCAAGGCAATACCGATCAAAATTCCGGGAACATATCCCGCCAGGAACAATGCGGCTATGCTCACTCCGCCACTGGCCAAGGAATAAATGATCAAAATGTTACTGGGGGGAATGATAAGTCCCGTTGTGGCACTGGTGATATTTACGGCGGCACTAAACGATTTATCATAACCTTCCTTTTCCATCATGGGATTCATAAAACCTCCAATGGCCGAGGCCGCTGCAACCGCTGAGCCCGAAATGGCCCCAAACAACATACAGGCAATGATGTTCACAAAGGCCAACCCCCCTGGTAATGGACCTACAATGGCCTTGGCAAAATCAATAAGACGTCTGGCAATACCACCTCTGTTCATAATCTGACCCGCCAAAATGAAAAAGGGAATGGCCAAAAGTGCAAAACTATCCAATGAGGTGGCCATACGCTGGGCCAATGTGGTCACGGCAGGCAATGTGGGCATTGAGACCACCAGGGTAAAAAGTGCGGACAACCCTATGCTATACGCGATGGGTACCCGAATGGCCAACAGAATTACAAAACTTATTACCAATAGTAGTGCTTCAGTGTAATCCATTGGCTTTTTTTAACTGGTTACGTCTTTCAAAAAAGATATCCAAACTAAAATACGTGATCAACATACCTGAAATGGGAACCGCGCTGTAGATCCATCCCAAGGGAATTTCAAGGGCAGCCGATTTTTGGGCTAGAAGAAACGTAAGGTAGCACAGATTTATCCCACCAACGACCATCACACATACGGCGAACAATACAATGGCGAAAGCCACCAGTCCCGTAAAAAAAATAGGCGCCTTTTCAATAGTGGATGCAGGAATAAGATCTATAGCCAAATGAAGCTCCTTTCCGGTGGCATAGGCAGCCCCGTACAATCCCAACCAAATCAGGGAAAAGCTAGCAATTTCATCGGTCAATGTACTGGGGCTGCCCAGAAGGTATCTGGAGACCACCTGCCAAATGACGGAAATCAACATAACGGTCATAATGACCAACAACAGTTTTTCCAAAAGGGTATTTATCCGATTTCGCATTAGTCTATCGCTTTTATCGCTTGCATTAATTGAAATGCTTCGGAATTTGGTTCAAAGAGTTCGTCAAAGGCCTTTGTCTTTTGTGCAAAAAGTGATTTATCGGGATAGTTCACCTGCACATTGGCCGCTTTTATGACCCTTAAGGCCTCTTCCTCTGCCCTGGCCCATACTTCCCGTTGGTATACCGCTGAGGCATCGGCAGCCTTTTGTAACCACTCCTTCTCTTGGTCGTTCAACCGATTCCACGTTTCAGTGCCGATCAATAGCACATCGGGTACCGCAGTGTGTTCGTCAAAACTATAGAATTTACAGACCTCATAGTGTTTTGAAGTATGGAAACTGGGAAGGTTGTTTTCCGCTCCATCAACGACGCCTTGTTGCAAGGCCGTATACAGTTCTCCCCAGGAAATGGGTGTGGGTGCGCCTCCCAACTGCTGCACCATGCTCACCGCCATATTACTTTTCTGCACCCTTATTTTCATCCCTTCCAAGTCTTCGGGGGTCTCAATGGGTCTGTCCTTGGTATAAAAACTACGGCTTCCCGCATCATAAAAGCAGAGTCCACGTAGCCGATAGTCGCTTCCCTTCATCAAAAATTGACGCCCAACCGAACTATCATAAACCTTGTGGGAATGGGCTTTGTCCCTAAAAAGGTAGGGAACACTCAAAACCTTATACTCAAAAACAAAATTCTCCAATACGGCCCCTGAAACCTTGGTAATGTCCAAACTGCCAATTTGCAACAGTTCCAAACATTCCCTTTCCGCTCCCAATTGTCCACTGGGATAGATTTTTACCATAAGCCTTCCTTTAGAAAGCGTGTCCAGGTGTTCGCCCAAATTTACCATGGCTTGATGTACTGGATGATTGGTATCCAATCCATGGGCCAAACGCAAGATTTTTGTGCTCTCGGGAGATTTACAGGCAAGAATCGCCACCGCACAAAAAAACCCTAATATCCACTTGGTCTTCAAGCTATCCCCTAATTTTTTTGATTCGATCCAAAGCCTCGGAAACGGAGCTGGCTATGGCCCCAAAGTCTTTCCTATCTAAGGATTCTTTATTGAACAACTGACTGCCCATACCCACGCAATGCACTCCGGCATTGAACCAGGCTTCCAGATTTTCCTGGGTGGGTTTTACCCCTCCCGTGGGCATTACGGGGACATGGGGAAAGACCGCTTTGACCGATTTCACAAAACCGGGGCCCAACACATTTCCCGGAAAAATCTTGATGAGAGCCGCACCCAATTGTCGGGCCTGATGGATTTCCGTAACCGTACCGCAACCGGGAACCCAGAATACACTGTTCTGGTCGGCAAAATGGGCAATTTCTGGAATCAGGGCAGGTGATACTACAAACTTTGCCCCTTTTTCCAAAAACTTTTCAGCGTCCTTTGCGTTAAAAATGGTTCCGATACCTAAACTGAGGTCATCATATCGCTTGGCATGCTCAGCCAATAGGCCAAATACCTCCAGCGCATTTTCACCACGATTGGTAAATTCAAATACACGAACCCCTCCCTTATAACTGGCATCCAATACATTTTTGGCCACTTCGCCATCACTGTGATTAAAAACGGGTACCAACCCCGTTCTTTGCATCTGGTCCAATAGGACTTCTATGGTCGTTTTCCCCTCTGTGGTTCTTTTCATCGTGATACCCTTCCAGAGGCGTCCCCGCCCATTAATTTTTCAACCTCATCAACGGTTACCTGATTGGCATCACCCTTTATAGTGTGTTTAAGACAAGACGCGGCCACAGCAAAATCCAAGGCTTTTTGGTCATCCCCATCATAGGTAAGTAGCCCATAGATCAATCCGCCCATAAAGGAATCCCCGCCGCCAACACGATCTACGATATGGGTAATCTGATAGGTATCCGACTCAAAAAGCGTTTTACCATCATAGAGCACTCCCGCCCAAGTATTGTGTGAAGCACTGATCGATCCCCGTAAGGTAGTGATCACCTTTTTGGCCTTCTTGAATTTGTCCATCATTTGTTGGCAGACCGATTCAAAGGCTTTGGTACTCACGGAATGTCCCTGGGTCACATCCACTCCGGTTGGATGGATACCAAAATGTTTTTCGGCATCTTCCTCATTACCAAGGATAATATCACAATATTCCACGAGGGGCGTCATGATTTTCTCGGGTTCCACCCCGTAGTTCCATAGTTTTTTTCGATAGTTTAAATCGGTTGAAATGGTAATTCCCATACTGCTGGCCACTTCACACGCTTCTAAACAAGCATCGGCAGCACCCTGGGAAATGGCCGGGGTAATACCGGTCCAATGGAACCATGCTGCATCCTTGAAAATGGATTCCCAATCCACCATGCCCTTTTCAATCTGTGACATGGCAGAATGTGCACGATCATACACCACTTTGCTGCCACGGGCCACAGCACCGGTCTCTAAAAAATAAATGCCCAAACGGTCCCCGCCCCAAACGATATGGTCCACATTGACCCCACGTTTTCTGAGTTCCATTAAGGCACATTTCCCAAGGTCGTTATTGGGCAGACGGGTTACAAAATCAACGGGAATACCATAATTGGCCAAAGAAACGGCAACATTGGATTCGCCCCCTCCATAGATGGCCTCAAAGGAATGGGTTTGGGAGAATCGTAAAAAACCGGGAGGGGCCAAACGTAACATGATTTCACCAAAGGTGACGACTTTTTTCATTATTGTATGGAATGTTATAGGTTGTTCATTGGTTACAGGAATTCAAGAAACCGGATATTTTCTTGTGATTACACAAAAAGTACAAAATTTTTATTTACTTTGTGCAATCGATTGCACAATATTAGTGAATTAATTTTAAATGCAACATAATTTCCTTAAAATTCATCCAAGAGACAATGTTTTGGTGGCCTTACATGACTTGAAGGCGCAATCCGAAATCCGTTCCAACGGCACTGTTTTTTCGTTAAAGGAATCCATTAGGGCCAAGCATAAGTTTTCGGCACAACATCTTAACGTGGGCGATACCATCTTTATGTATGGTGGTATGGTGGGAAAGGCATGTGAACCCATTTCTCCCGGAGAAGCACTCACAGTGGACAATGTGGCCCACCAAACCGAGGATTTTGGAAAACGAATCCCAAACCTGTCCTGGAACAAACCCGATGTCTCTAAGTTCAAAAGTCGAACATTTGATGGCTATCATCGTTCCGATGGACAAGTGGGCACGGGCAATTATTGGGTGGTGATTCCCCTGGTCTTTTGTGAGAACCGAAATGTTTCGGTCATGAAGGATGCCTTCCTGGAAGAATTGGGGTTTGTACGTCCCAATAAATACAAACACTATGTGCGTCAGTTGGTTTCCAATTTCCAAGAGCAAGCCCATTCCATGGAAAAGCCCTACGTATTGGAAGAAGAGCTTACCGTATCACCTATTTTTGACAATTTGGATGGCATCAAGTTCCTTACCCACCAGGGAGGATGTGGCGGAACACGACAGGATGCCGAAATGCTGTGTGCACTCATCGCGGGTTACCTTAATAACCCCAATGTGGCAGGAGGAACCATTTTAAGCCTGGGGTGCCAGAATGCCCAGATTTCCATTTTAGAGGAAAGGTTAAGGAAGTTCCATCCCCATTTTAACAAACCACTCTATATTTTTGAACAACAGCAAGAAGGGAAAGAAGAGGATTTATTGACCAAGGCCATAGCGCAAACCTTTCAAGGGCTGGTTGTTGCCAATAACCTAAAAAGGCAGCCCGCAACATTGGATAAGCTCACCATAGGTTTGGAATGTGGGGGATCGGATGGTTTTTCGGGGATTTCAGCAAATCCTGCGGTAGGTCATGTCTCGGATGTTTTGGTGGCCCTTGGTGGAAAAACCATTTTAGCCGAATTTCCCGAACTCTGTGGGGTGGAACAACAGTTGATCGATCGTTGTACTCAAGATGACATTGCCAAAAAGTTCACCCATCTTATAAGGACCTATTCAACCCTGGCTGAAGCCGTAGGTTCAGGATTTGATATGAATCCCAGTCCAGGAAACATCAAGGACGGTCTCATTACCGATGCCATGAAAAGTGCCGGGGCGGCAAAAAAAGGGGGCACCTCTCCCATCACCGATGTTCTGGACTATGCAGAATACGTTAAAAATCCAGGGCTTAACCTTTTGTGTACTCCGGGCAATGACGTGGAAAGTACCACGGCCTTGGCAGGTTCCGGGGCCAATATCATCTTGTTCACCACAGGATTGGGTACTCCAACGGGAAACCCTATTGCCCCGGTCATCAAAATCTCTTCAAATACTGATTTGGCCAAACGCATGCCCGATATCGTTGATGTGGATGCCGGCGGAATCATTACTGGAAACAAATCCATTGGACAAATGGGGGAAGCCTTGATGGAACATATCATAGCAGTGGCCAGTGGAAAAATGAAAACTAAGGCACAATTATTAAATCAAGACGATTTTATACCTTGGAAACGGGGTATCTCCTTATGATGTAGCAAATGAACAACCTATTCGACATCAACCATAAAAAAATTGTGATTACGGGCGGAACAGAGGTTTTGGGGCATATGCAGGGGTTTAAAAATTCATTGCCGCAAAAAGGCTACAACAGCCCATGGGCCGGTACGGGCCAAAAGACCCTGTAAGCCTTTCGGATATCGGACAAGGGAAGAAATACAAAAGCGCAAACAACAAGTTGAAGAAGCGGGATTGGTTGGGGCCATAATGGAGAGTGCACCCATCCATGAAGAAATCAAATGTTGGACGACCTGCATAAAAAACCAATCCGGGATATACGGGAATCGGTCGGTTAAAGGGTTGGGCCGAACTCCGGAGATTGGAGCATGCGATAGCGGTTCAATGAAATGTCCGTTGTGCCATTTCCATGGCCTTTGATCTTTTTGGCGCGAATTGTATCTTTAAGTGCTTCAAGTTTTCAAGGACACAAATCCCTAAATTAAAGCATGAACACCACAAACAGGTACAAGGTTATTTTGGTTGATGATGAGGTCGAGGCCTTAAAAAGGCTGCACCTCTTTTTGGGCAAGGTCGGGCCATTGGACATTGTCGGTTCCTATCAAAACGGAGTGGAAGCCTTGGATGGTATTCAAAAAAACAGACCCGACATTGTATTTATCGACATTGAAATGCCCGAAATGAATGGTTTGGAGGTACTCCAGAACTGTTCTCCACCTTATCCCTACTTTGTGTTTGTCACGGCTTATGATGCCTATGCCGTTGAGGCATTTGAGAAAAATGCCGTCGATTATATTTTAAAACCCTATTCAAAAGAGCGTATTGAACAAGCGGTCCATCGGGCAACGGACATTATTGAAAAGGAAAGACTGGCAAAAAACGCAGAAAACTATAAAAACCTCCTACTTTCTTTTTCCGAACGGAAACCCGCATTTCCTGACAACGACACCTATGTAAAACGCATTGCAGTAAAATCCGTGGGCAAAACCTCATTTATAGAGGTAAAGAATATCCTATGGATTGAATCCTCTGACCAATATGTGGAGGTACATACCGCAGGCAAAACCACTGTGGTCCGGGAGTCCATGGATCAGTTGGAACAAAACCTGAACCCCCATGAATTCTTTCGAATCCATCGATCGTATATTGTTTCATTGGACCAGGTAGAAGCTTTGGAATATATTGATAAGCATGCCAGTATGACCATCCTAAAGAATGGAAAACGCCTAAAAATTTCCAATAGTCGGAAACAGGAGTTCAAAAAAAGAATGGGCATTTGATTTTGTGATCCTTTTCCCCAATCCTTAAATTCCCGTTTTCGCAACTTGGAACCCCCACTTAGCAACTCGCGCCTTTTTTACCATTTGAACTGCGGATAAGTTTGTCCTGAATTTTAAAATTAAAAACCATGTTAGTGAAAAAAGTATCCCTAATTTTATTTGCAATGGCCTTGGTATACCAAACGGCAAATGCCCAAGATGCCAAGAAAGCCATTAAAACAATTGCCGCCCAGTTTGTAAAAGGCGCCGATAAGCAGGACGCCGCTCTGCTGGAAGATGTATTGGAACCCGGTTCACTTCAATATGTTTTGATCGGCGGCAAGTTCAACACCTTTACGGCCGAACAATACATTAAGATGGTCGCCGATAAAAAGTTGGGTGGAAAGCCAAGAAAAATCAACTACCAACATGCGGAGTTTTTGGGAGATAACTTAGCAGTGGTGGTACTGCAGGCCGTTAGTTCGGAGTACGATTTCCTCTATCAGCTGTCCCTGGCAAGATCGAACAGTGGCAAATGGGAAATTGTTGGGGTAACCACTGAAATCAAAGGAGTGTAAGGTGAAGTATTCAAGCACAATCTTCTTAGTGGGCCTTTTGGTGTCTGTTGGTCTTTTTGGCCAGCAGACCCATCAAACGGATGGCATATCATTAACGTACACCATTTCGGATAAGCACTTGGTCTGTGAGTTAAAAGCTGAAACTTTAGGGTGGGTCGGTGTTGGGTTCAACACCGAAAATTCCATTGTAGGGAGCGACCTCCTGCTCTTCAATATCGTTAAGGGGGAAGCCTCATGTGTGGACCTTTTCGTAAAAAGTGCAGGCAACCCCTTACCTGATGAAGCTTTGGGGGGCAAACACACTATTGAACTATTGGATTCTGAAGAAAAGAACAGCACTACTAAGGTCAAGTTCTCCATTCCGCTTAGTTCAGGGGACCCTTTTGATTTCAAACATGAAATGGGCAAGCGTTTTTGGCTTATCCTGGCCTATTCCGTGGCCGATGATTTTAAACATCATTCCAGGGTACGAAGGCACATTCCCATAACCTTGAAACCCTAATAGGATAAAATTCAATTTTGTACCTTTTTACATGGACTCGACCAAAATGCGACCAAAAAGATGGGCCATTCATTTGATTTGGGTAGTGGCCGCCCTATTTACCAGCACGCAACTTTATCTAAAGGTCCTTGATGCCAATGGTACGGAAAGCTGGTTCAAACTTTTTTGGATACAGTTGTTGGTATGGAGTATTTGGGGCCTTTTTAGTCCTGGTATCTTTTGGTTGGGAAAGCGCTTTAGAATCGATAGACAAACCTATTTTCAAGGTGTTTTTATACATATCGTTTTCGCTGTTCTCATTGTTTTGGCCTATCTGGCACTTTATTCGCTCATCTGGAATTTCCTAGGGGTGGGATCGGTCAATTGGCAGGGATTCCAAACCTATTTCAAGGTATTCTTTTTAAACCTTTTTCATTGGCATTTCTTTATCTACATGGCCATTATTGGTGGTTCCCATGCCCTTCAATACCATAGGGAATCCGAAAAACGGGCAATGGAATCGGCTTCACTGGAAAAACAACTGATTTTAAGCGAATTAAATACTATTAAGGCCCAACTTTCCCCCCATTTTCTGTTCAATACCATCAACAATGTAATCAGTACCATAGAACAGGGAAAAACCAATCGGGCTTCGGGAATGTTGGTGCGCCTAGGGGATTTTTTGAGGTGTTCCCTCCAGGAATCAAAACATGATATGATCTCCCTAAAAAAGGAATTGGAATACATAAGGACTTATTTGGAAATCGAAAAGTTTAGAAATCCAGAACTCCAGATTTTGATTGATGAAAAGAAAGAATTGTTGCACCATCGTATCCCTAATTTTATTTTGCAGCCCATTGTTGAAAATGGTATAAAACACGGTATATCAAAATCCAAGAAGGCAAATCGAATAGAACTGGGCATGGAACAAACCGATTCTTCGCATTGGAAACTATGGATCTATAATGAAGGGCCACCTTATACAAGCCATAAACCAACACACGGAAAAGGTATTGGTCTTAAAAATACGCAGGACAGGTTAACGCAGGTCTACCAGGGTAAGGCTTCCATTGAACTTATGGCTACGAACGATGGGACTTTGGTCGAAATCAAATTGCCCTTGGTATAGCACTGGCCTTGAGTTCGTATTGACCTATACCGGAGAGCGCTATCACTCCACCGAATAGCCACACTTTTTTTCCATTTCACGATAGTACTCTTGGAGCACGTAAAAGGCCTTCTTTTTGAATCCGCCGTTCGAAATCAGCCCCTTTCTGTTCCCCCCCTAATGAATCAATGCTATATTTCCAGTTGCCGTTCAAAGCGGTCGATGGTCAGTTATTGGCTTTTTGCAATAGCGGTTCGCGGGCCGAAAATTGTAAAATGGCCATCAAGTCCCAACAATCCAACCCCCTTTCTTTTTACCTTTTGTCCAAGGTGTTTTGCTAGCTTTTGTACTTGCATCACTTATTTTTTATCAATCAGTAGGCTATCGTTGATCTTGGTGTTGTAAAACACTATGTGTTTGGTATGTTTCAGCACTTCCGGTTGTTTGGCCTCCTTAACAGTGACGTCCTCAAAATAAATCCGTTCAATGGGTGCTTCCGGTCTGCCGTTTATGGTAATGGACTTTTTTGTTGCCCGGCCAATATGGATGTTCTGGAAATAGAAATCACGGTATTGGGTGAAGTATTCGTTTCCGCGCCAACCATGGTAGTCGGTGGTAAATTCAAATCCATATTTTACCTGGCCCGCCTGAATATTACGGATGAACACATTCTCGATAAATCCGCCACGATCGGGATTGCTCTTGAACTGGAAGGCATGTTTTTCACTTACCGAAAGACTGCAGTTTTCCACAAAAACATTGCGAACCCCTGCGGACATTTCGGAGCCGATACAAAAACCACTACCCACTTTGGTATCAAAAGTGTTATTGCGCACAATGATATTCTCCGATGGAGGGTAATCCCACCCGTCCTGATCTCGCCCTGCCTTTATGGCCACACAGTCGTCATACGTTTTAAAAATGCAATCCTCAATAAGCACATCCGTACAGCTTTCGGGATCAATACCGTCATCATTGGAAGTTCCTGCCAAAATGGTCAGTTCGCGGACGGTTATATTGGATGACAATACAGGGTGGATGGTCCAAAAGGGACTTCCCTGAATTGTAAAATCTTCCAACAAGATATTGCTACAGTTGATGAATTCAAGGGCCGATGGCCTTAGAAAGTGGCCTTTGCCAAACACCCTTTGTTCCAAGGGAGCTTGATCATTGCCCATCTGCCTCAGTTTTTTTTGGTCTTCTTTCTGTAATTCCAACCATGCTGCCCAACTTTTTGAAGCCTGTCCATCAATCATGCCTTTACCGCTTATCGCTATGTTTTCATTATCCGCGGCGTAGATCAAAGGGGAATAATTCATTAAAAAAGTACCTTCCCAACGGGATTTGACCATGGGCAAATAGTCCTCGGGGTTTGGGGAAAAAAGAAGCGTTGCCCCCTCCCCAATATGCAAATGAACATTTGATTGTAAAAAAATGCTCCCCTTTACTGGATAGTCACCGGGGGCTATTCTTAGGGTTCCTCCCCCAGCTTTGGAAAGGGTTATCATGATTTGGTTGATGCGATTTCGAAAGTCCACAGTATCCTTTAGCACCACAATGGTGTCACGGAAGGTTGGTGGATGTATCCGTTCCAGAATCCTGGGATAGGTTTCTTGCCATGCCCGTGCTATGTGCCGCTGGGCAACGGTCTTGGTAAAGTCTTTTTTGGAAGTGTTGCAGCCAAGGCAGCAAAACGCCAGTAAAACCATTGGGAAAATGCTCCCAAAACCAAGATATCCCAATAGGGTTCGAGACGGCCCGATCATTGACCTAAAGAAATTCATATTGATATACTTTACTTAAAAATCGCAATCCAAATGCCGTGGCAATATCCCTGTAAATCAATTTCATCTGTCCATTGCCTTTGGTCTTTTGTCGAATCTCAAAATAACCTCCCGCCAGGTTTTTATCGGCATGGTCTTTGGAAAATTGATTTTTAAGGGTAAAGTCCAAAGCTTTTTTTATGTTTTCCAAGAAGTCCGGTTTCCCCAGTTCCATCAATCGCAACCAGAGGATTCCTGCAAAAGCGGTTCCCGAACCACAGGGTGAACGATCATCAACGGTACCATCCGCGTAGCTTACATAAAAAATGACCCCATTTTCCTGTTGAATTGAAGCCAGTCCCTCCGCAGTTTTCATAGCTGCACTTAAGTACTTTTTATCCTTGGTAAGGGTGTAGGCCTCAACCAAAGCTTCGGCATTCCATGTATTGAATCGGGCGTGGATTTTTCCGGTATTTGAATCGTTCGGTTCAAAATCCATCCAAAAGCCATTAGCGCTTTGACGTTCTATAAGGCCATCACAAAGTGCCAAAAATGCTTTTTTGTAACGTTGCTCACCGTTAAAAAGGTACATATCCTTCCAAAGATAGCCCTCGGCATTGGGCCGTGCCACTTGTTGGATAGTGATTTCATGGCCTTGATGTTGTGCATGGGGGCTTCGGTCTTTCCAAATTTCCCCCGTTAAGGGGTCAACGATGTTGTAACTAAGCCTATGTTCCGGAAGGTACAGATTATCCAAAATCCATTTCCCCGCAGCGGTTGCGACTTCTGCGTATTTGGTGTCCCCAGTACTATCGGTTAGGTCGAAAAGGCCCGGTGTGCCATCCGTAATCGTGGTCGTATTGATCAAATTACCCACGCTGGCCCCATGAATTGCTTTCAAATACCCTTCCAAAACATGCCCTTTGGGAAATTGCAGGCTTACCCACCAATCCCCCGCTTTTTTTGCCTGTTCAAGGGCCTTTTTATTTTGGGTAACCTCATAGGCCGCCAATAGCCCTTGGATCAATTGACCCGTATGCCAGGCAGGTTCATATTCGGACCATTTTCCCGTAATCATTTCATAATCGCCCCTAGCTTTTCCATCCTCATCCAAACAAGCTTCACTCGCATGTTGTACCCCCAGATGTAAAGAGGCCTCAATCTTTGCCCTGTAGCCGTTTGAAAGCCCCAGTTGTTGTTTTTGACCACAGGCCTGAAGAGCTAAAAACAAAAGTAGAAAAAAGGGAACTCGCTTCATTGTGGAAGGATTTTGATATTTAAGGTATCCAAGGTAGTGTCCTGCGACCAAAAGAAGGGGGTATCCTCGTTTTTTGGATGTTGTACCCTAATGTTTTCCAAGGTCAGGTTATCCGTATGGGCCACAATAAACCGTCCTTTTTCACGGACAAAGTCAGCAGTTGAAGGCCAGTCCTTTACTTTTCTGTTCCCTTTCGGTTTTTTCCATTTGGAGGTGTCCAACGTCCCACTAAGGGTTATTCCAATATCTTTCAAAACGATATTGGAGATGTGCTGTTGGGGATGTCCGG
Source organism: Muricauda sp. SCSIO 64092 (assembly GCF_023016285.1). Lineage (GTDB taxonomy): Bacteria > Bacteroidota > Bacteroidia > Flavobacteriales > Flavobacteriaceae > Croceivirga. The sequence goes on along the minus strand of NZ_CP095413.1, from coordinate 3,579,671 downwards.
ACAAATAGAAAATGCCCTTGGTGTTGAACTGACAATTTTCAAAGCGAATATCTTCTATCTGCCCCACAGGAGAGTTTTCCAACCGTTGGTGAATGTCCATAAAAATACCGTACTCCTGACTGTGGCGAGCGCCGGTTTCAACATCGATATCCTTAAAGCGTATGTTTTTGTATAGACCACCATCCATCATAAATAAGGCCATACCGTATCGCGTCTTTCGGATGGTAATGTTCTCAAAGGTGACGTTTTGGGTCAAATGGCCGCTCCCCGTTCCTAATTTTAAGGCAGAATCGTCACTTTCAATATAGCAATCACGTACCAGCACGTTTTCCACAGTTCTTGGCCTGGCATTGCCTTTTGGATCGTACCATAGCTCTTTTTTTGAGGTTACCTTAAGGCAAATGGCATCGTCACCCGTACGGATATCGCAGTTGGTCACGGTAACGTCCTTGGAATTTCTAATGTCGATACCATCCGTATTTGGACTTCTGGGGTCATTTTTAATGGAAACACTGTCTACCAGCACATTTTGGCAAAAATTCAGATTTAGGACATGGGAGGGACTATTTTCCAGGTGGATGCCACGAATAAGTACATTTTTTGCATCACTGATAACTATCCAGGGCTGCGGACGTTCCGAAAACTTCCACTCCTCGGTAAAGAAAGCCGTACCATTTCCATTGATGGTACCATGCCCAATTAGTTTTAGGTTGTCCGCATAGGGTGCGGAGATAAAATGATTGTTTGGGTAGTCCTTCATGTCACCACTGGCCAATAAGGTGGCCCCTTCATCCAATTGTATGGTGATGTTAGGTCCCAGGACAATGGCCCCTGTCACAAACGTTCCCTTGGGAATTTTTACCGTGCCTCCTTTTTTCAAGGCTTGGTCTACCGCCAATTGAATGGCTTGCGTGTTGAGGGTCTTGCCATCCGGAACGGCCCCAAAGTCAAGTATATTGAACACCTGGTCTTTGGCCTTTTGGCAGGAGGCGTTCGAAATCACCAGGAAAATTAGGAACAACCGTTGAAAATGCCCCATCATTTGGTGTACTTTTTATCGTATGCCCTAACCTGTTCTTCATCTACCTCGACCCCGAGACCAGGCCTATCGCTGATATAGAGGCGACCATCTTTAAATTCGGGAAATCCCTTAAGGCAATCGAAGGCTCCGGGGGCCTTTTCCCGCAGTGCAAATTCCTGGGGCAGGCTTGCCATTTTAGTGGCACACACCCAATGGAGCATGCAAACCGTGCTTAAAGAGGGTCTGGAGTTATGGGCGACCAGTTTTACGCCTTTTTTGGCAATGTAGTCCCCAATCTGTTTTCCGCCTGTAAAACCACCACATTTTAGAAGGTCGGGGTTCACCGCCCATGATCCACCGTAGGTCAACAAATGCTGAATCTGTTCCACAGTATAGGCATGTTCCCCAAAGACAATGGGAATGTCCACCTGTTCCACAATGGCTTTTATGGCTTCATAGTCATAAGGTGCGGTGGGTTCTTCCCACCAGGCAAGGTCAAAAGCTTCCAATTCCTTGCCCAATGCTATGGCCCTTTCCCTAGTATGCCCCATATTGGCATCCATGGCCAAATTGATGTTTGGACCAATTGCTTCCCGCAATGCCCCTGCAAAGGCCACTGTATTGTCGTTGGGTGGATCTTGGTTTTCCAATCCCCATCGCATGCGGAACTTTAGGGTCTTATATCCTTCCCCAACCAATTGCCTTGCTTTTTCCGCTGCTTGTTGGGGAGTGGGGTACACATCACGGGTAAAACTGGCATAGATTTCCACTGAATCCCTGATTTTACCCCCCAATAGTTCATACACCGGTTTTTGTACCACTTTCCCCATAACATCGTAGATGGCGCAGTCAATTCCGGAAATGGAGTATGTCAGGAGTCCGCCTGGCCCTAAATCGTATTCGGACTTGATACAGTGGTCCCATGTTTTCCCTACATCAAAGATATTGGTCCCTTCAAAGTAGTTTTTTAGTGTTTTTTCAATCAACGTACGGGAGCTCCGCTTGTCATTGGGCATGGCCTCTGCCCAGCCTTTGCTACCGTTATTGAGTTCTACGGACACAAAGAGTGCTTTTTTAAGCATAAAAGTGTCGATATCCTTAATGACAAAATCATCATCCCTGGCCATCCCGCGATAATCGTCCAGGGTTGAAATCCCTTTACACGTGACCGCGCCAATGGGAAAAGGCAACCCTGTTGCCAAGGTTGCCGATGAAATCGCTTTAATGAATTCCAATCTATTCATCCATTACAATTTCCTGAAATTAGAACCAATCAACTCAACTTAAACTTTATTTATTCCCTGGGCGTACCATCAAAATTAAGGGTCCAGCCCAGCGTCCAATCATCATCCGGGGAAACTGCGCCCACAAAATTTACTGCATCAAAGAAATTCCCTAAGGTGGAGGCATCGGATGAATTGGCAGTAGAAATGCCCACAAAAATATCCGTCAGGACAATTTCATCTTCCGAATTATTGTTGGCAGGGTCCCTAAAATCATTGCTTACGCTGATATGAAGGCCATCGTCATCCCCATCCGCACCATTGCCAAAAACCGCTGAATTCTTAATGACCATAGTCCCACCATTCCTATTTCGAAAGGAATCATCAAAACCTGTGACTATAGTGTTATGGAATGCTCCATTCGCATCATCGCGCAAGCGCACCCCTTCAGTATCCCCTGGTCCATCCCCTACGATATTTGGTCCAATTACCGTAATATTGGACATAACGGCATCTGAGTTTCTAGGAGATTCGTCTGTGTCCCTTCCATTCAAACCAATACTATCATCCACATCAGTTACAATCGCCCAAAATTGTCCATTGCCTTCCCATCCATCGCTATATCGGATTCCACGATCATCCGGTTGGGTCACCAAAATGTGTTTTAAGTTTACATAGCCTCCACGCATTCGAATACCGGTATCATCCGTGTTGTGAACCTGCACATAATCAATTGTGGTTGCACCGCCAACCTGCCTGAGTTGGAGGGCTTCATCGCCATTGCCCCCATTTTCTATACGGACATACTTCAAAATTCCAGAACTGTCTTCTGGAGAATCATCCCCACGGAGTACCACTCCGAGCCAATCTCCCTTATCCGGGGTTTCGGGCTGATTAGGTGCTACGTTGATAGTGTTAAACAGTATAGGATTCTCTTGCGTTCCCTCTGCTATAAGTGCTCCCCCTATTTGCACATCCAAGGTACCAGAAATAATTATTGGGTCTGGTTGCAGGGGTGGACTAGCAGGTACTATGGAATCCATAGCAAAAATTGAAGTTCCCTCCTGTATAGATAATGTGGTGATATCTTCAACAGTAACTGCTCCTTTTAATAACCACAGATTTTCATTATCAAAGGATTCATCAAAATTTATTCTTCCCTTTACCAGCTTAAAAGAGGTTCCATTAATTTCCACATCTTCAATGGTAAAGGTAGGAGCCACTTCAGATACTGTTGCCGCAAATGTGGCTGTATCGGTTTCACCGAAAGTATCGGTCACGGTAAAGGTGAACGTTTGGGTGGTACCCAATAAGTTTTCTGTGATAAAAAACTCCAAACTATAATTGTCCTCTCCTTCCGTCCGATCCGAATAATTGATTTGATCAATTATCGTACTCCCTCTTTGTACCACAAAATTTCTGAACAAAGCAGAGGCTTCAAAGGAAACGTCCACTCTAATGGTCTGTCCTATCCTAAATTCACCACTTTCAAGGGATAAATCCACACTTGGTGCCTCAAAAGTCAATACCCCGTTATCTTCTTCCTCGCTACATGAGATAAGCAAAAACAATGAGCAAAGCCCTATTCCTAAATACTTTTTTAACGACATTTTCCTAGAATTTAAAGTTAACTCCAAACCGAGCGGACCAATCATAGATTTCATAATTGACCACTTGGCTCCTAATGGATTGATAGGTGACCACTGGATCGTTGGTGAGGTTAATGAACTCAACGAACAGGGTTAGATTATCCGTAATCTCCTGAGAGGCATTGATATCCAACTGATAGCGCTCTTCCAAAAAGAAATCAAGGTCCGGGGTATTGGCAGGGCTAAATAGGGAACTTCCGTTGTAATTCAACGATACCCGCGAACTAAATCCGCCTTTATCATAAGAAATGGCGGCATTCCAAGTATGGTCTGCCTGACCTGGAAAAGTGACGCCATCGCGCACTTCCTGGTTTCCCTCATCATTTAAGAAGGAAAAACTACTATCCGAATTCACATAGGTATAGTTTGCAAATATGCCCAAGCCTGAGAGAAAGCCCGGAAGAAAATCAAGTTTCTTCACAAAGTTGAGCTCAACCCCAATCAATCTGGCCTCATCCCCATTGACCGGTTCATTTAACAGAAACAGTTCATTGTTGAAATCCACATTGGAAAACTGTCTAAAAATGAACGTAGAAATGTCTTTATAAAAGACCCCACCGGAAATAACCCCTGCCCCTTTGAGGTAATGCTCAAAAAGCAAATCGAAGTTATTGGACTCCGCAGGCAATAAATCTGGATTGCCCCTTGTCAACTGCTGATCGGCAAAGTTGATGTTCTCTGCAGGAACTAAATCCTGTAAAGTTGGCCTTGCATAGGATTGGGTATAGGCAAACCGTAGATTTGTTCGTTCACCCAAGTCATATTTTAAATGCACCATAGGCAATAAAAAATCATAGGAATTATCCCCGGATATGGGTTCGGACGAAATGGGAACTGCTGGAGCCCCATCTTGGGCAGGCGGTTCAATCTGTAATTCGAGGGCATCATAGAGCACATCCGTTTTTTCATAACGAACTCCCGCCAGTATCCGTAATTTTTTTAACTGAATCTTACCCTGAACATAAGCTGCATATACGTCTTCCCCAGCATTAAAGAAGAAACTCTCTGTGTTGATTCTGGATGCATTCTCATCAAATTGATAGGCATTTTGAAACAATCTAAAATGCTCCCTTGCAGCATTTGGACTGGGAAATTGCCCCATTTGATAGCGGCCATCGAAGATGGTACCATCATGACCATCCAAAACCTGACTTAAGTTGTAAGGGCCGTCAAAAGCATTGTACTCGACGGTATTTCTTCTCCGTATATTGTCCAAATCCCGATACTTTCCACCTGTTTTGAATTCTCCTGAATTATTCCCCAATCGAAAGGGAACTGTTAGGTTCAATCGAGCCACCGTATTATCCCCTCGATTTAAGATGGGCTTGTCTTGTTGAAACGAATTGAAATCATAGGCGCTGTAATCCTCAAAGTCAAAATCGGGCGAGGAAAAAATGGTAAAATCACCATCCCTTTCCTGAACAAGGGTCAAGTCCCGTTCCCTAAAGACAAAGCGATCGCTTCGCAGTCGCCTTTCATTTCTGGAGTAATTAATGGCATAGTCCAGCTTGGCAAAATCCCCCAAGGGATGGTTACCCTCCAAGGATATGTTAATATTTTCCCTGGTAATGACCCTATCGTTGATGTCCCTGCGCACACGGACATCGTTGTCGGGACCCGCCACATTCGGATTTGAGGAATCGTTGTAATTATTCCTTGGTCTAAAGCGTGTTCTTCTTCTTAAGGATTCGTCCTCCAGTCTGTTAAAGGTGGCCTTGAAGATAAGGGAAGAATTCTCGGAAAAACGATAATCAAAAGTGGTATTGACCCCTACCCGGGTCCTCTCATTTAACAACGGTCTGAGCCTATAATCATCAAGAACGAAAGCTTCAAAGCCATTCGGGTCGATATCAGGACCGCTTTTGGGAGAACCAACAAATCGATTCCGATAGGTAGCCTCAAAACGCTCCTCACCATTGAAGGTGTTGTAATAGCTTCCCCCCAATAACACACCAAATTTGTTGTCGGCAAATCGTTTATCCAATTTAATTCGATACACCTGGCTTCCTTTATCGAACAAATTGTTGTAGCCACCGGAAATGGTACCTTTTACCCTACCTGTGGAGGACGTGGCCGTTGGCGTAATCAAATTAATGGCACCTCCTACGGCATCACCGTCCATATCCGGGGTAATGGCTTTGCTCACTTCCATGGAGGCCAATTGATCTGCAGGTATTAAATCGAGACTTTCGGTTCTGCCGCCTGCTTCATCCGTTGTAGGAATCTGCTCCCCATTAACGGCTATTGTCGTAAAGTTTTGGGGAGTCCCCCTAATCTTTACAATACTTCCTTCACCATTGTTCCTATCAATATTGACCCCGGGAACACGTTGCATGGCCTCACCCACATTGATATCGGGGAAACGGCCTATTAAATCCGATGAGACAATGGTTTTGATGTTGTCCGCATTTCGTTGTTGGTTCAATGCCCTTTGCTGTCCATCAAAACTTCCCGTGATGATAACCTCTCCCAATTGATTAAGTTCGGGGTTCAGGACAACATCATCAAGAGCCATCAAATCCTTATCCACATTGACTTCCAAGATTTGTTTTTGATATCCGATGTACGAAAACTCCACTTGGTGGGTGCCAAAAGGTATTTTATCCAACTGAAAAAGCCCATCCAACGAGGTACTTGTCCCAGCGTTTAAATTACGAATGACCACGGTGGCCCCAGGCAATACCTCGCCCTGATCGTCCATTATCTTCCCCGTTATCGTTCCAAAACTTTGAAATGGCGGGTTTGCCCCGCCATATAGTACACAATTGGCATTCCCAGATAATCCCAAACCGAATGTCAGAAAAAAACAAAGGTGCCATTTTAACCTATAGAGCATTTGATACATACTGCAACCTTTTTAATGAGTTAGTTAGTTAATTAGGTAAATGATTGCTACAAAAGACGAGTGCGCGCATTTCTTTTATGCAATCGATTGCATAAATAATAAAGAAATATCAAAATCCCAAATTTTATATGGTAAAAATGTATTTATCCCAATAAATATAACCTTAAATAGAAGATCTTAAATTGGAATGGGAGAATTTTACACTTTCATATAATTATCATAAATTGCGCAATCGATTACATATCTATATGTAATTTCAGATGATTATTTTTACCAAAATTCCGTTGTACAGGGATGGAGCATTCTAAAAAGACGACCATACACGATATTGCAGAGCGACTCAATGTTACGGCTTCAACCGTTTCCAGGGCATTGAATGGCAATCCCAGAATAAGTGACAACACTCGGAAGGCCGTGCTCAAAGCTGCCCGGGAATTGGACTATGAGCCCAATCATATCGCCTCTGCCTTGCGAAGTGGGCGTACACAACTCATAGGTATGTTGGTCCCAACCATTAACAGGGCCTTTTTCTCCTCCATTATCAGGGGAGTGGAGGAAGTGGCCAATTCCCTGGATTACAGGGTTATTGTTAGTCAATCCAATGAGATTTTTGAGAACGAGGAAAATGCCGTCAAAGCTTTTTTGAATGCCAGGGTGGACGGCATTATTGCTTCCATCGGTAAGAATACGGAGCATTTCAATCACTATAAACAGGTTTTGGACAGGGGATTACCGTTGGTACTCTTTGACCGAACCACCCCACAATTGCAGACCGGTCAGGTGGTTATCGATGACTATCAAGGGGCTTATATGGCCACGGCCCATTTAATTGAACAAGGGTGTAAACGTATCGTCCATTTTACCTCAGAACGGAAAATCGATATTTACAAGGAACGCCATCGAGGCTACGTCAATGCGCTTCAAGATCACGGTATTGAACCGAAACACAACTTGGTTTTTAGCGGTAATCTTCAACTGGAAGATGGGAGGGCACATGCCAAACAACTGATACAGGGGAAGGTGGATTTTGATGCCATCTTTTCTGCCAGTGACTACGCCGCTATGGGAGCGATGCAGGTCTTAAAGGAAAATGGCTTGAACATACCCGATGATGTAGCCCTTGTAGGCTTTTTGAACGAGCCATTTACCTCTTTTACAGACCCTCCACTGACTTCGGTCAACCAATTTCCCATAGAAATGGGGCAAACGGCAGCAAATCTGTTCTTTAGCGCATTGAATTCGGAGAAAAAGAAGATTATTCCCAAAAAAACGGTTATTCAGCCTGAACTCATTGTCCGGGCATCATCCTTAAGGAACGTACCTTGATGATCTAAGATTATTATGGCATTAACTACACTAAATACAATGTACAAACGATTGCACAAAACACAAAAATCCTTTATTAGTGAAGACTTTTTGTTACAGGGGGATTTTGCCAAGACCCTTTATCATGATTATGCAAAACCATTGCCCATAATTGACTACCATAACCATCTTTCGCCAAAGGAGATAGCCATTGATCATCAATACAATAATTTAACCGAAGTATGGTTAAAGGGCGACCATTATAAATGGCGTGCCATGCGGACCATGGGCATTGATGAATTGTACATTACCGGAAGTGCTCCGGATAAGGAAAAGTTTTCCAAGTGGGCAGGAATTGTACCCTATACCATTCGCAATCCGTTGTACCACTGGACCCATTTGGAGCTCGAACGTTATTTTGAGCTTCCCGTACTCTTGGATAAGAACAGTGCAGATGACATCTACGGAATTTCACAGGAACTATTGCAAAAAAAGGAATTCAGAACCAGGGGCCTACTCCGGAAAATGAATGTCGAAATAGTGGCCACTACCGATGATCCCACCGATGACCTGCACTACCACCAACAGTACAAAGCGGATAAGGAATCCTTTGGATTGATCCCTTCGTTTAGGCCCGATAAGGCTTACGCAGTTAACGATCTTGAAAACTATCGCCATTATTTAGAACGCTTGGGAGCTGCCGTGGGCAATGAAATAAGGACCTACAACGATTTGATCTCTGCCCTTGACCAACGTATGGAACTCTTTGACGAACTCGGTTGCAAAAGTGCGGATCATGGTCTGGAGCAGTTGTATGCATTTGAACTGGGAGAATGGGACGTGAACAAATTGTTCCAACAGGTTTTAAATGGCAAACCGCTGTCGCCCCAAGAGATCGCTTACTTTAAGTTTGAGACCCTGATACACTTATCCAAAAGCTATCATCGATTGGGTTGGGTACAACAGTTCCATTTGGGTGCCCTGCGAAACACCAATACACGAATGCTTAAAAGATTGGGCCCCGATACCGGTTTTGACAGTATTGGTGATTTTGAACAAGCCATGCCCTTGGCGCGCTTTCTAAACCTTCTGGATAGTACCGATCAATTGACCAAAACCATTGTCTATAACTTGAACCCGGCCGACAATGAAGTGTTCGCCGCCATGATGGGCAATTTCAATGATGGGAGCACCAAGGGTAAGATGCAATTTGGATCGGCCTGGTGGTTTTTAGATCAAAAAGATGGTATGGAGAAGCAATTGAACAGCCTTTCCAATCTTGGTTTGCTCAGTTGTTTTATTGGAATGCTCACGGATTCCCGAAGCTTTTTGTCTTTCCCCCGCCACGAGTACTTCCGGAGGATATTATGCAATCTCATTGGCATTGATGTAGCGAACGGGGAATTGCCCGCAGATGCCAAATGGTTGGGAAAAATTGTCAGTGATATCTGTTATCATAACGCCAAAACCTATTTTGGATTTTAAAGACCAAATGTTACCATGAACCTACTGCTCAATAGAACTACGGTGGCCACCGTGCCAGAACGACCTGTTAGGATCCTGCAATTTGGGGAGGGAAACTTTCTCCGGGGTTTTGTGGATTGGATGATTGATATTCTGAATGAAAAAACGGATTTTAATGGGGATGTCCAAATGGTCCAACCCATTCCAAAAGGGATGGGCGAAGCAATCAATGGTCAGGAGGGATTGTACCATGTGCTTTTGGAAGGGATGGACCAGGGAAAAAACGTTCAAAGTACTAGATTGATCACTTCCGTAAGAGGGGTTTTAGATCCGTATCAAGACCTTGAAGGCTTCCTGCGCCTGGCGGAGAATCCCCATCTGGAATTCATTGTTTCCAATACTACGGAGGCTGGGATTTTTTTTGATGAAAATGATACTGCCCCTTCGGCCCTACCAAATTCCTTTCCAGGGAAACTTACATTGTTTTTGAATCATCGATTCCATTATTTTAAAGGGAATCCCCCAACACAATTGACCGTTCTTCCCTGTGAGTTGATTGACCGAAATGGGGAAAGGTTGCTGGACTGCATCCTCCAATACAGTGAGAATTGGGCACTCTCGGAAGCCTTTAAAAAATGGATATCCAAGACCGTGGTTTTTTGTAATACCCTAGTGGATCGTATTGTTCCCGGATTTCCAAAAGAGTTTATCCACGATATCCAAAATAGCATGGGATATACCGATACCCTTGTGGTCAAGGCCGAGCCTTTTCATTTATGGGTCATTGAAGGCCCTGTTGAGGTTCAAGAAAGACTGCCCTTTGACAAAGCTGGTTTAAATGTGGTCTTCACGGACAATCTAACCCCCTACCGCACCCGAAAAGTTCAAATTTTAAACGGTGCACATACCACAATGGTTCCTGTGGCATACTTGAACGGCTTTACCGAAGTTAGGGAGGTTATGGAAGATGAAAAGATGGGTACTTTTCTAAAAGAGATCATATTTAATGAAATCATGCCCACATTGGATATGCCCCAAACCGAACTGGAAATCTATGCCAATACCGTACTTGACCGATTTCGAAATCCCTTTATTCGCCATAAACTGTTGGACATTGCCTTAAATTCGGTTTCAAAATTTCGGGTCCGTGTCTTGCCCAGTATATTGCACTATATGGAACGACATAAGAAAGTCCCGAAGGGACTTGCAACCGCATTTGCCTACCTATTGGTGTTCCACAGAAATCCCCAAAACATTGCAATCAAGGATGATAGCACCACCCTTTCCTTCTTTAAAACGGTATGGAAAACGGGCAATACGGAGTTAGCCGTTCATAAAATTCTATCCAATAAGGCCTTATGGGGTATGGACTTAACCCAAAAGGAGCCGTTATCGGATTTTATAAAACAACACGTAAAAAGCCTCATCTAGCCTTTCCTTAAAGGTTTTCCATTCCGCTAGATCAAATATGTAGTGTTCGCCCGGTAACAATGTATACCTGTTACGTCACAAAAAAACACCTACAATTCAGGGTGCATTAGATTTTCAATTGCCAGGATACGATCCAATTCCTCTTCGGTCAATAATTTTTTCTCCAATACCAATTCACGTATGGATTTACCTGTTTTAACCGCTTCCTTTCCAATAATATCCCCCATATGATGTCCAATATGGGGATTCAAAAATGTGATTAAGCCTACGGAATTCATAACCATTGTCTTGGTATGTTCCGCATTGGCCGTGATTCCCACGATACACTTTTCCGTTAAACCCACACAGGAATTGGATAACAGCTCAATGGATTCAAATAGGGATTGTGCTATGACCGGTTCCATAACATTAAGCTGCAGTTGCCCTCCTTCAGCAGCAAATGAAATCGTTACATCATTGCCTATAATTTTAAAACAAACCTGGTTTACCACTTCAGGTACCACAGGGTTCACCTTAGCGGGCATAATGGAAGAACCTGCCTGAATGCCTGGTAGGTTTATCTCATTTAAACCACATCTAGGCCCCGAGGACAACAATCTTAAATCATTGCAAATTTTGGAGAGCTTAACCGCCGTCCTTTTTAACGCACCGGAAATCATTACATATGCACCACAATCCGATGTGGCCTCAATAAGATTTTCCGAGGGCACAAAACCTATTCCGGTAAACTGGGTCAGATAGTTAATGGCAAGCTCACCAAATCCTTTAGGTACATTAACTCCCGTTCCAATGGCAGTGGCTCCCAAATTCACTTCTAAAATCAGTGCTTTGGTCGCCTTCAAACTTTTGATCTCCTCCCTTAGGTTTACGCCCCAAGCATGAAATTCATCACCTAAGGACATGGGTACGGCATCTTGCAACTGTGTACGTCCCATTTTTAGGACCTTGGCAAATTCTTTGGCCTTATCTTCCAACGCATGTATCAGTTTTTCAATCCTTTCCAAAAGGATTTCCAAATAATAATGAAGTGCCAAGCGAAATCCCGTGGGATAGGCATCATTGGTGGATTGCGACATGTTCACATCGTCATTCGGATGAAGGACGTTATAACTGCCCTTCGGATGGCCATGCTGTTCAAGCGCTACATTGGCAACGACCTCATTTGTATTCATATTCACAGAGGTCCCAGCGCCTCCTTGAAAAACATCAACAGGGAAAAACTTGCTATATTTTTCCACATCCTCAAGGATAGTATCGCAAGCCTTAACAATCATCTCTGCTTTGGACCTGGAAAGGATGCCCAAATCCCTATTCGCCGATGCACAGGCCTTTTTGGTAAGTACCATGGCTTTTACAAAAATGGGATAGTCACCTATTACTCCTTTTGATATTTGAAAATTATTTAGTGCCCTTATGGTATGAATCCCATAATATGATTCTTTGGGCACCTCCAAGCTCCCGATCAAATCGATCTCTTTCCGTGTTTTCATGAAGTCATTTATTTATAGTAAACCGGCTTCGGCCATTAGGACCAGTAAGGTAAGCTTAATATTCTTGGCACCCTCTTTGTTTGCCCAACTTTCCTTCCATGAATGGGTACTGCTTCCTTTACCTCCACGATTTAATGTGATCGCAGGAACGTTTTTCGCTATTGGGATATTACTATTGGTCAGACTGGTCTGCTGCCGTGATTTTATGCCCAATCCTTCAGTAACGGTAAATTTCTTATCCCCAATATCTTTGCCAAAGATGTTGTTAATGGGTAGTAAACCATGGCCTCCCTTCTCCCACTTGTGGACTTTGAAACAAACAAAATTGTTTAAAACGAATGATTCAAAAGATTCGTAACCATTTTCTTGGTGGGAAAAAATGGTATTGTTCTCACTATGATACTTCATTAAAAAAAGCAATAATCAGGACAAAAAGTGTGCAGGATAGACCTTGTGCCATTATTTTATATTTAGCGCTATTCCCTTTTGATCCAAATAGTTAAAGTCTCTACAAGAAAAGGTACAGGTAGTGTTCCCGTACCTTTTCATTTACATAACTAAACTAACTCAAATATGACTGAATAAAATCAGAAGCTGTTGTTCCATTATAGTATCCATACCCAATCAATTCCTAAAGATGCTCCGGCGGCCGATTTCCGATTGATACATACCGCTCCTACTATGACCAACTCCGGGTACGACGAACAATTCCTGTCTTTCAAGAATTGAAGGACCGTAGAAATCGATCAAATGATCAAAATAATTTGTGGCCCTTTCAAACCGATCTCTCCCTTGGAGAATTGCCTCACACTGCTCATTGATACTCGTTTCCTCGGGAGTGGGATCATTATCGTTTTGACCAATTAAATAAGTGACTTCCCGCTGCCCCAACCTTTCACGAATGACATCTGCACCACCAACATCTTCCAAATAGGAAAACAAATCTTCCAAACCAAACCCATATTCATTGTAATCCGGGCAATCCTCAATGATAAAAGATGCGGGTACCTCAAAGGTATTTTCGGTTCCCAGAACTTTACGCCTATCATCCATATAGGTATATGTTCCTGGGTTGTTTACGACAAAGTTCATAGTTATATTTTTGGTTGCCAACGCTTCAACAATAGGTGAACTCATAACGTACCTACTTGTAAATTGTCCACCCGCAGAGTGTCCGGTAAGTACTATTTTTTTCATATTTGGGTATTCGGAAAGCCTCGTTATCAACGAATCCATGACCTCAAAAGATGAAAACCGTCCTTCTCTTGGATAATCGTCCTCATCTCGGGAAGTAGAACCAATACGCCAACTACTGGTCCAATACAAATGTTCTGCATCAAGTGAAAATTCATTAAGCTCATCTTCAGATATGAACTGCGGCGCCACTAAAAGCAAGGTATCTAAATTAGTAGCTTCCATTTGAGCGGCAACGGATATAGATTCAAATTGCCCATTTGCATTTAACCCAGACCCATGTACCGCAATAACCGCTGTAGTTATATTGGTATCATTGGTATCGATTATATCTTCACTATTCGAGAAATAAGGGATTTTATAGGTTATTCCTTCCGATACAAAGGAAAACTTTTTGTCTCCTATAAAATCTTCTGGATCGGCAGGGTCAATTGCCGGGTCAATGGTTACCGTAATCAACCCCCCTTCATTAGATGAGTTTCCAATCACAATACCTTCTTGTGCTTGTAGCTCAAAGGTCAAAGTCCTGTTTTGCTGCGCATCCTGATTGTCCAACAGTCTTTGAAGCAACACCACCCGGGTAACGTCCTTCCCTTTTTCAATTATAAAGGAATTGGACTTGGGCAATATGAAATCCTCACCCTCCACTGCACCGTTCTCGTTTGGGAAACTTATTGTGTAGGACACTTCTATGGTCTCATTTGTAGCAGGTCCCTGGTAAACCAGATCAACTTCAAAAGGTCTGGAACTCTCCCGACCTACTTCCACATTCTGGGCACTGAAGAATACCCTTCTTTCACCTTGTTCCGTAACAATTTCCGGATCATCGTCATCACACCCCCCCAAAGTCAGCGCTAAAATGGCGATGGCACCAAGCAGTAATCTTATTTTCTGTTCCATACTATGTTTTCTAAGAATTAACATTTTATTCTGTATTTAATTCAACGGCTATGGGGCAACTCCCCTAATGGCTATATAGTCAAGGGAAACTGTTTCACTATCTCCTCCATTGGTGAAGATGACTACAAGCCTCCCTTCCTGTAACCTATCAACAGGGAAGGAAACGGAATGGAGTATGGATTCACCCTCAATAGCTTCAACAGCATCTCCTAATAATGACAAAATTGGGTCTCCCAAACCGTCCGCGGTTTCATAAAATATTTCGATACCGTCGGCACTTTCCCAACTAGTCGATCTAAAAAATATACGTGCTTCCAATATCGCATTTGTTATATCTGGACTAAGGTTGGTCATGGTATCAAATCGTAATAGCAACCTGCCATCCAAATCGGAGGTCACATAGCCTTGTTGCCCGTCTACAAAAGGAAGACCAAAGTTTTGGGGTTCAGCATTTATGGAGGTATTGTTATAGACACCTAAACGTTCCTCCTCTATTGCAGATACACTGCCCGCTTCAAAAGTTGCTATAAAGCCAAGCTCTTCGCCCCCTCCGGCAAAAGCCACAAAGGGCACTTGGGAGGTCGGGTCCGTATCCTGAATATTTGGCATCGGATCTTGGGATTCTGCCGGACGTGGATACCTAAATGCAGGGAACGCATCCGAATCTGGGTTGAGACCAAAGGTGGGTACTTCCTCAAAACTGGTAAACCCAAAAGTGACCAAAGGTATGACCGTAAATTCAGCTGGTTGAGAGGTCCGACCCGCCAAAGTCACCGTAACCTCATTAACCCCATCTTCCAGTCCATCCGGGACAATTACTGAAATAAAATCAACACTATTTTCAACTACTTCTGCCGCTATGCCCCCAAAAAACACTTCCAAATCGGAAGCTACCGTACCAAAGTTACCACCATTGATGGTTATTTCACTTCCCATAGATCCCAATGGAGGTACAAATGACGAAATACTAGGTATAGTAGTAAACTCCATCTCACTTACACTCAATAATTGTTCTATTTCAACTGCTATTGCGCCGGAACTGGCCTTTGGTGGAACCTTTACCGTCAACGCTGTGGTCGTTGCTGAAACCACTTCCGCAAGTACACCATTGAACGTAACATTATTATTTACCGCAACAGCGCTAAAATTGGTCCCAGTTATCATTATTTCTTCGTCTGCCGCCCCAATAAGAGGTTCGAAAGAAATAATGGTTGGTGCTATAGTAAAGATCTCTAGGGTAACTATCTGACCAAGTGCCTCAATTGTAAGTGGACCTGTAGTGGCCCCGTCAGGTACGATGACCGTAAGTTCTATTGTAGAAGCTTCGATAATTTCAGCTGTGACCCCATTGAATTCGACCACGTTTTCGGCAACGGTAGATCCAAAGTCCTGCCCTCTAATCATGATGGTTTCGCCAACAGTAGCCCCGGTTACATCCAATTCTGTGATTATAGGTGTAGGAATTAACGCAAAAGCCGGTCCTTCCACTTCAAAGCCAGCCTTCGATATAACGATGGTACTACCATCAACTGTTCCTTCTGGAACAATAACGGTCAATTCCGTTTCAGAAGCAGCTGTAACCGTTGCGGGAATATCACCAAAACGCACTTTGTTATTCACAACCGCTGGACTGAAGTCAGTACCCGTTATGGTAATCGTAGCACCAATGTAAGTTGATGCGGGTTCAATGCCAGAAATAATAGGTTCTTTTTCCGCCTCCGGTATGACCCTGAAATCCTCATCTTCACAAGATCCAACACTCAAGACGACCAGCATGGCCATCAAGGCAGGAACCATTCTTTTTAGTAACTTATTTTGTTTTTTCATTTTTAGTTTTTTAAATAGACTTTATACCTATTGAATAAGACCAGCAATGTGATCAGTTTATTAAGGAAGATAAATTAGCATCTCATCAAAATAAATGAACTCAGCATTGACCCCGGTCTGTGCCTCTATTTGTAAGGTATAGGCAGTGACCCCATCAAAAAGTTCGGTAGTGGCAATATTCCATTGCCCCATATAAGTGGTCTCAATATCATTACCATCCGGGTCATCATCACCGATTACGTCTATAAGCACAACGGTCTCTGTCACGCCCCCTCTTTCTACCTCTGCTTTGATTCTCAAAAAGTCTTCAGGTTCCCAAGCTGTCTCTCCTGGATAAAACTGTATCCGTACGCCCGTTTGCGGGTGAACACTTGGATTTATTTCAACCCGATCAAAAAGTATTATTAGCACTCCATCCGTATCTTCCAAACGATATGCCTGGCTGCCCCCGTCAAAAAAACCTCCTACTAGTGAAGCATCCGTGGTCACACCAATGTTTTCATCATCAAACCCTGGACTTCCCGCACTCATATCCGGATTTGAGAAAAAAGTTCTAAACCCAATTTCGTTTTCCCCTATGGGACCAAGTGCCGTATGTTGTACAGAGGGCTGTCCCGGGTTGTTGAACAGTTCACCTTCAGCTATGGGATCATCCCTTTCGTAGTCGCCTGCAGATCCAAAAGGTTCTTCAAAGAAGGTTCCTCCTATATTGGGTGGCGGTGGAATCAAGAAATTCAGTGAAAAGCTAATGGCTTGGTTGAATGCCGGGTTGTCAAACAGCTCCGTTGCAGAATTCCCTCCATTATTGGTATTGGTAGCACTATCAAAGTCTACCGGCGCTCCATCAAAAACACCCTCTGTAGTGGTAATCGTGGCTAAAAATTCGAATGGAATGGACAGATCCACTTCGTCGGGGGTCAAATTCAAAACCTGTAAAAGATTTGCAGCTGTTATCGTAAGTGTTGTAGGAAATGTAGTGAGTGTGATAAATTTATCTACCACAATCCCATCATAGATCAGCCTTAGATCATAAGAAACAATATTTTCATTGGGGTCCTCCACCACATGGGAAAACTCAGTGGTTTCGATTTCAGCAAAATTAAGTGTGAAACTACTTGGCACCGTCTCCCAAACCACCAATCCACCCCGGGTAAAGTTTTCTTCAAGCACATCGGTTGAGTCGCTGCAAGCCAATCCTAAGACGAACAAAGCAAGTATGTATATTTTTTTCATCGTGAACACTATTTTTAATTAATGAATCCGGGTGGGTTGGTATCCCAAAATACTTGGGTCGTAATGGGTTGCTGGTCAATCTGACCATTATTGATAACCTCATCCTGCGGATACGAAAACAATCTTGGAAATGGAGTGTTGGGATCAAAAATTGGTGCACTGAAGACGGATGGGAATCCGGTTCGCCTATAACCATTATAGGATTCCGTGGAATTCCCATAGGAGGCCAAATAGTATTCGGTAAGGATGATATCCAACCTTTCCCGATCATTGCTTGCCGCAGCATAATTGCCCATTACCTCTGTAACATAGGCCTCTACATCCGCTTCTGTGGCCGCAAAAGGGGAATCGGCCTGCGGACTCCCTGAGAAACTTAATACTTTATCCATGGATTTCCGGATACCGGATTCCAAAAGTGTAGCTGCATCGTCATTGGTGCCAAGAGTCAGCGCTGCCTCTGCCCTAAGGAAATCCATAAACGAGGACAATAAAATAGGAAGTATACCCCCGCCTGTTTGATGTGCACTATCAAAGGCGAAGTTTGGATCACTGGGATTATCCGCATCAAATGTTCCCCCCACAGGATACAGACCAAACGTGGCCCTAAAAACAATATCGGCACCACGTGCCCTGGTATCCCCATGATCCCTTCCATAGTAGGAATCGCCCAAGTAACAAAAGTCAAAAAGAGGAGCATCCACACAGCCCAACAATACGTCCGTGGGATCTGATGAACTTTGTCGGTACACATAGTAACGCAACCGAGGGTCCCTGATGCTTTTATGGTTCAACAATAAATCCAAAAAGGAGTTGCCCAAAAATTGGTCAAATCCCCCGGGAGCATAGCCATCATTAAAATCAGGATGGTTGCTAACGGGATCAACGAGCAATGTCCCATATTGGAATTGAAAATCATCCTCTGCCGCAGTAATCAAGTCCCCTTCGGCAAGCAACGTATTAATTCCATCGGTATCCCCCATGTTCACCAACATCTTCAACTTCACTGACCTGGCCAATCGTATCCATGCTCGTTTTTGGTCGTCAAAATTACCTACGTTCCCATAGTACTGGTCCGTTGCCGGAGGCAGGGCTGCATTCTCCAAATCAACAATGGCCCTATCCAATCTATCCAGCATGGCATTGTAAACAAATTCGTCATCATCCGGCGCCGGATTTAAAATCTGCTCTTCGGTCCGTACCGCCTCCGTATATGGAATATCCCCCAAATAATCCACCATGGTGACCATGGAAAAAGATGTTAGGATATTGGACATGCCCCTGTGGAACAGCAAAGCATTATCCGTTTCGGCCAAATTGGTAATAATCGTTTCATCTTGAAACATCTGATACAAATCACTATACTCGTTATTCAAGGCTGTTGGACTGGCCACGTCGGTATATGATTCATTTAAAACCGTGTATCGCATCACCTCATCGGTGGTCCGACTTAAATCTTGAAAAAAATCAGCAGTCTCTCTTTGTATTTCATTAAGTACAAAGTTGGGATCGGCCTGATCAGGTGTCAAGACATTTGGATCTTGTTGAAAGCTTTCCCCAAAATCTCCCAACTCACAGGAGACGAATATCAGTAATAACAATAGATTTAATATTTTTTTCATCTTTCTCAAATTAGCATTTAGAAATTAACGGAAACCGTGAAGGCATATCTTCTTGTGGTAGGTGTGGTCAACTCCACTGTTTCGGGATCGAGGTTGATTCCACTAGGAAAGTTAGGGGCATGGAAGAAAACGTTTCTTCCGCTTACGGAAAAATCAATACTTTGAAAGGGCAATTTACCCACTACATCCTTGGTTAGGCTATAGGATAGGGCTATCTCCCGTATCCTGAAAACGGAAGCATCAAAAGTGATGTTTTCATCGGGGTCGTAGAAATTGGCGAAAACTGCATTGTTCCCCGTGATTTGGGAAGTGTTGGGAATGGTGTTCCCATTGGCATCCAAAAGTGGTTGGCCAGTAAAAACATCACCTAACACTCCCGGAACCAGGAAACTTCCTTCCCTGTTCCGTGTATCTGTGGTAATTCCCCTTTCCAAAAGCAGCTCCACAACAGGTGACAATAAATCACCCCCGTGCGTGTATTCCAACTGTGTGGACAAACTGAAGTTTTTGTATCGGAAGGTGTGAATGGAAGTGGCCGTAAAATCGGGAATTGTGCTCCCGATCACCTCAGGCTGCAACCCTACATCATCACTGGCTATTACCACCCCTGTTGCTGGGTTGATGAGGGCATTCCCATTTGGGTCGCGCATTACGTAGCTCCCCAAAATAGCGCCCAGGTCCTCACCCACCACCAAATCCTGATCTCCTTCCAGACGTGTTGCATTGTTCGCCAATTCCACAACTTCCGTTGTAAATGTGGCAAAGGTGTTCCGGATGTCCCAGTTAAATTCCGATTTCCTAAAAAGGCTTACGCTCAAATCCAGTTCCAACCCTCGGGTATCCAGCCTTCCTGCATTGATAAACGTATCATCAAAACCGGTTGAGCGGGCAACCTCAGTTTCAAAAATTTGATCTTCGGAGATTCTGTTGAACGCGGAGACCTGTAATGTAATGGCATTATCGAAAAAATTACCTTCCAAACCCAGTTCAAATTCCCTGTGCAATTCTGGGCCCAGACCAATATTTCCTAACGTTCTGGAAAAGTTATTGGCCACAATTAAATTGCCATTGATGTCACTAAAATTCCTGGGGTCGGAAATTAACCTGTTCCTGGTATTGAACCTCCCTGGAAACCCAGCAGAAGTGGCATAGGCAGCCCTAATTTTTAAAAAATTGACAAAACTATTCTTGAAGTCAAAGGCCGAGGTAGGAATGAATGACAGTGAAACTCCGGGATAGAACAAGTTTTGATTCTCACTTTCCACAGTAGAACCTTTGTCCAACCTGCCCGATAGGTTCAAGTATAAATATTGATTGTAGTTGAAATCAAATTGACCAAATACGCCCAAAAGGTTTTCCTTACCCTCATCATAGTCTCCCTGGTCGGGCACCCTAAAATTGTTGGGTCTTAGCACCCCAAAAACGATTTGGTCATTGAGATCGGTTTCTTGTGATGTATCAACCTCAAATCTGGAATTGACCCCAATTTGCGAATCCAGGCCTATATGATCGGATAGCTGAAAATTGGATTCAAAAATCAGGGTATTATCCGCAATCGTTTCGGTAAACGCATCAAGGTTCAACGAACCAAGGCTATCCTCAATATCATCGGTTACACCTCCCCTATTTCTGAATGTTAGTTGATTCACAGTTTGATACTGGAATGCGCCCCTGTATTTTAATCTATGGTTCTTATTGAATTCATAAGTAAGGTTTGTAACACCGTTGATCCTTCTCGTTGTTCGTTCCCTACCGGTATTCTCCAAAGTCCACAAAGGGTTTTCACGATTGGACCGGTAATATACGCTGGCACCTGTTAAAGGATCTTCAAAGGGCAAACTATGGATATCCAGACTTCTTGGGACAATATACAGGTTCTGAAGGATGTCCTCTTGTTCACCATCGTTAAGAATATCTACGGGAACATAGGAGTTTCTTGTTCTGGCGCTGTAGGAAATGGAAGAGGACAATTTAAGTTTATCCGTAAGTTGGGCGGTGCCTCCTACGCCAATATTGAATCTTTGAAAGTCATTGTTTCCTAAAATACCACCTTCTGAAGTATAGCCCAATGAAAAGTTCAAGGAGGTTTTTTCCCCTGTAGCATCAATATTAAGTGCCGTAATCTGACCAATCCCCGTATTAAAAAAATCCCTTACGTTATTAGGAACGGGCTCAAAGGGCACTACAGCATTCGCTGGAAACTCAGGGAAGCT
Source organism: Muricauda sp. SCSIO 64092 (assembly GCF_023016285.1). Taxonomy (GTDB): domain Bacteria; phylum Bacteroidota; class Bacteroidia; order Flavobacteriales; family Flavobacteriaceae; genus Croceivirga. The sequence continues at coordinate 3,558,257 of NZ_CP095413.1, read as the reverse complement.
CGGGTTTCCCGCAAGTGGATGGGGAACAAAATCCACATCAGTGAAACGGGCACCATTGCTTCCAAGGTTTCCCACGGTACTTGCATCCGTTACCAGATTGTTTCCTACGCCATAAGTATTTTGAAAATCTGGGAGGTTGGCAACGTTATTGGTATAAGCGGTCTGTGAGAGCCTGGCCGTAAAACTTCTTTTGCCCACTTTTGCACTCCCGCTTTTGGTCTCAATGAGAATTACCCCGTTTCTTCCCAAGCTTCCGTAGAGAACAGACGCATTTAGCCCTTTTAATACGGTAATATTTGCAATACTATTGGGATCAATATCCAAGAGATTACCGGAAAAAGGCACATTGTCCACTACAATCAATGCGTTGTTCCCTTGGGTCAGTGATAGGTTGCCCCTAACTGTAATATTGGTAAAATCACCGCTACTACCGCTACTTGGTGTAATTTGTACACCGGCAATCTTGCCCTGCAATGTTCTGGTAACATCGGCCTCCGGTCGACCTTCGGTCTCTGCGGTATTGACTTTTGCAACTCCAAAGCCCAAGGCCTTTCGGTCCTTGGTAATACCTTGTGCAACCACAATCACCTCCTCCAGTTCACTGATGTTTTCCTTCATCTTTATATTCATGAAGTCTGGACTGGCAGCCAGTTCCAATGAGAGGAAACCGATCGAGGAGAAAACCAATACCGCTCCTTCTTCCACGATAATCTCGAAATTGCCATCAAAATCCGAAGCCACACCATTGGTTGTCCCTTTCTCCACAACGGAAACCCCTGGCAGTGGAACTCCCAAGTTATCCACTACCAAACCCCGTACTATCCATTTTTCCTGTGCCAATTGGAGGCTATCACTTACCTCAATCTTTGGGGCAGGTGGTGGCAGTTTTGTCAAAATAACCTGCCTACCCCTTAATTTATAGACGGTACTGGTATTATAGAATAAAGATTGTAGCACATTGTGGATCCTAAGCTGCTCTACGTTTATGGAAACCTTCCGTTCCAAATCCACATTATTTATGCTATAGATAAATTTAAATTCGGTTGTCTTTTCAATTTCATCAAAGACTTCTGATATAAGAATGTCCTTTACATTGAGTGTTATTCGTGTTCGTTGCGAATAACTGTCGTCCGCGTACATACCAAAAATTACTGTAATCAGGAAGAACGTGGTAATTTTCATCTTCAAATCAAATTTGAAAGTGTAGGAATTGCCCCAACTTTCCTTTGGAGGTTTTTTCATATTTTTGAATCGTTAGTTATTGATTAGTCCCTCTGGGATGGTCATCCTTCTAATACCGAGGAATGCTGCAACATTCTTCGGTTTTTTGCACCCCATTTCACAACTTCTGTGTTTATTTGGTTCTCTATTTCATTGATTTATTATTTAATTATGACTTTTCCATTTTCTATGGTGTATTCCATTTCGTAGCTGTCCTTGAAGTAGACCAATATGTTTTCAATGGACTCATTGTTGAAGCTTGCATTGAAAACTTCGTTATTGAAATCAGTGTTTTCGTTGTCTATACTTACATTGTAGATGCGCTCCAGTTTCTTTGCGATTGCTCCAAATGTCTGGCCCCTGAATATTAAAACTCCATCCATCCAAGACGTATAAAAATTGGTGTCGACCGTTTTTGTTATGATTTCGGTGGTACCGGAATCCAAAACCCCCATTGTCCCAGGAGCCAAAAGTGTGTTCTTCCCGGTATTTTCTATGGACAGATCAACGGCACCTTCCACTAAAACAACAGAAGTTGAGGCATCTTCCTCATAGAGGGACACCACAAATTTGGTCCCCAGTACCTCAACATCCATTTCATTCGCATTTACAACAAAGGGATGTTCCCGGTCTTTTTCCACATCAAAGAATGCTTCCCCACTCAGAAACACTTCCCGTTTCTTTCCGGGCAAAAACTTCACTGGATACTTTAATGAGGTCCCGGCATTGAGATAAACCTTTGTCCCGTCCGAAAGGACCAAGTCAAATCGTTTGCCATAAGGTACATGTAGGGTATTGTACACTATGGTTTCAACATCCGACTTGTTCGTATACCTAATTACATTTTTCTCTTGTTGGCCCACAACCAAGCCTTGATCGTTTTGAACCGCTTTGGAAACCAATGGGTTCAAAATCTCGGTTTTCCCATCTTCGAGCTCAAGTACAATGGCATCGTCTTTCGGAATGATTTTACCGTTACCTTGATCCGTTACAAAAAGGTATTCACTAAAAAAGTAGCCGATTCCCAAAATAAGGACCAATACGGCAGCATATTTCAGGATAGGTTGCATTTTTTTTACCCGTAAAGGACGCTTTTCACTACAGATTTTTTCCCGAAGGACTTTTTGAAGTCCGGCAGAGGAAAATTCCTTTAGGCTGTACTCGGAGGCAAAGTTGGTGTGTACCAGTTCTGAAAATAAGTTTTCATTTTCAGGATCTTCAAGTAGGGTTTCAAGTTGTTTTCTTTCCTCTTCGTTCAACTTGTCAGAAAGAAATTTAACAATAAGGTAATAGGCTTTTTGGGTAGACATTTAACACCTTTTTAACTTAATACGGAGCAAATCGACAACACCCCTACTTTTTTTATGTTTTTTTTAAAAATTGTACATTTAGTAGTGAACAATCTGGACATTTAAGGATTCTTCCATTTAACCAAAATTCAACCCCTTTAAGAGGGCAGCATGGTTTTTATGCGCTCCCTCGAGACAAATCGTATTCCGCTCTATGAATCATCAAAATGGACCGTATGTTGGAATTCAGGGAACATAGTGTTCTGATTGAATTTCTAAGGATGGGGGACGAAAGGGCATTTTCTTTCCTTATCCAGGAATACCATCATCTACTTTGTGTGTTTGCCTATGGTTTAATACGGGATGAGGCAAAATCCCAGGATATTGTCCAAAATGTGTTTTTGAAGGTATGGGAGCACCGAGCGGGACTTAAACCTGAACAATCCCTAAAGGCATACCTTCATAAACTTACCTACAATGAGTTTGTGGATACCTATCGGAGGCAAAAGTCCATGTCCTCACTTGAAGAGCGCTATTTTAAAACCTTGAATTCGATAATGGCCCATGAGAATTCCAACAAGAACGATATGCTCATTGAACTCGTCAATTCAGAAATCAACAAACTTCCTGAGAAGTGCAGGCGCATATTTGTGATGAGTAAAAAAGAGGGATTGACCAACCAGGAAATATCCCAATATCTCAACATCTCCGTCAAAACCGTAGAGGCACAGATCACAAAGGCGTTTTCAAGACTTCGGAAGCAACTTCGTCCAAAAATCCAAGCATTGCTTTTTCTCGTTTTTAAGGGAAAGTGAAACTTTTTGAACAACGGACTTCCCATTATTCTTTCCATACCCGGCAAGGCAAACAGGCCCAATACCAATGTACCTTTCACCCAGTATTTTACATCACCGAAACAAAAAGCACATCGATCCATAAGGTTTTCCTTTTTTCGCTAACGAAAACATAAGTAACTTGTGTACCATTGGACCCTCGACAATATAAAAGAAAAGTAAGTATGGAAAAGTCTTTTTTAGCGGTATTGTTGGTCATTGGAAGCTTTGCAGGCATTCAATCCTCATGGGCGCAACAGTTGGAAACCGGTTATTGCGTATTTCAGGTACAAGGTGGGGCGATGTTGAACGACTCCATTGTCTTAAGCAAGGGTATGTTTATCAAAGCTGGTCATTTTCTGACATTGGACGAGGGGGATGAAGTACTTCTTACCGATACCAATGGTGTAATGTACGAATTGAAAAAAAAGGTCATTGTTCCTTATACACGTATAAAGCGTTACACCAAAAAGGAAAAACAGGGGCCATTTTCTTTTACCTATTTGAAGGATATATGGAAAAAACTGTGGGATGAGAATGAAAAACAGGGCACTAATATAGTGTTGAAGTCGATCAATTCCGTATCCCTCCAAAGTCCGGAAAATGACGTAAGTCTTTTCATGCGTGAAATTCCCTTTGTATGGACAAAACCAAATCCTACGGGCCTAAGCTACTTTTTTCTGCAAGAGGGCGATACAAAAAGCCCTTTTAAAATAGCCACCAATGGAAATACCATTGTGATAGGCCCACAGAGCATTTCCCTAAAACCCGACACCACCTATTATTGGTCCGTTGCGTCCGAACCCAACCCAAACCCCGAGGATTTGGAATACTATTCCTTTTATCTCTTGGGAGAAGAAAGTTTTGAAGAAAAGATGAAAGCACTTAGTGGGGTTCGTCTTGAGTTTGAACTATTGGGATTGACCGAGGAACAGATCAAACAAACTTTCTGTGAAGATAAAGGTCTTTGCTTCGAGTAAAGGCGTAAAATCAAATGATACGGTTTCCGGTTTACTTCCTTGTTTTTTAGGATGACTTCATGGGCTTTATGTAACTTGTCCTACCACATGCATTACGCAATTGTTGACATAGAAACCACTGGAAATGGTCTAAAGGGGAATAAGATCACTGAGATTTCCATTTTTAAATTCGATGGGGAGGACATTATTGATGAATTTACGAGTTTGGTGAATCCTGAATGCCCCATTCCCTTCTTTATTACAGGACTTACAGGAATCGACGACCAAATGGTGCGACGGTCACCTACGTTTCATCAAATTGCCCATGAGGTCCTGGAAATAACCAAAGATTGTGTCTTTGTGGCGCATGCCGTAAATTTTGATTATGGGGTCATAAAAGAGGAATTCCGACAATTGGGAGTGGACTTTATCCGTAAAAAGCTTTGCACAGTTCGTCTTTCCAGAAAACTGGTTCCCGGTTTACAGTCCTATAGTTTGGGAAAACTGTGTTCCGCCATGGGTATTCCCATAAGAAACAGACACAGGGCGAAAGGGGATGCCGAAGCAACCGTTCTTCTTTTTAAACGGCTTTTACAAAGGTCAAATGCCCAAAAAATCCTGACCGATTTCCTGAATTCAAAGAACCAAGAAGCTACCCTTCCACCTCATTTGGACAAAAAAATAGTGGACAAAATTCCCAATAAGCCTGGAATTTATTTCTTCCTGGACCAGGTGGGCAGTATCATATATATAGGCAAGGCCAAAAACCTTAAAAAAAGGGTCCTGGGTCATTTTTATGATAAATCCGAACATGAGGTACGTCTATGTAGGGAAATTGCAAATATTGATTTTGAACTATCCGGAAGTGAACTTATTGCATTGCTTATGGAGTCTGCTGCCATAAAGGAGCATTTTCCCAAATACAACCGCGCACAAAAACGTACGGTAAAACGGTACGGTATTTTTAGTTATGAAGACCGAAATGGCATCTTACATTTAGGGTTTACGCCTACAAAGCAACTAACGAAACCCTTGGTGGCCTTTGGCAATCCAACCGATTGTCGGATCTTTTTAAAAACACTATGTGAAGATTACGGCCTTTGCCCCAAATACTGCCAATTGGTACCTGCCACCTCAAGCAGTGGCCTATGTCTACAAAACAACTGCAAAGGCGACTGTCAAAACAAGGAGAACATTCCGGAATACAATTCCAAGGTCAGGAATGCCATTGCTTCCATTTCAAGGCCCATTGCACAATTGGTACTTAGACAACCGGGAAGAAATGCCCAAGAAAACGCATTTATCCTAATGGAAAACAATGTGTACGTGGGATACGGTTTTATTGATATAACGCATTCCATTTCTTCGATTGAGGACCTCAAGGCCTTCCTTATACCCCAAAAGAATACATTTGAAACCCAACGGATTCTGGAAAATGCCGTACTGAAAATGGATGATTTAAAAACCTTGTTTTAGATTATTTAGTACCTTAGAACGGCCAACATTAACTAACCCATATCCGTGCTTTCCAATGCAAAAAAAATTTTAGGTTTTGACGATACCTTATTGTCCATAGTAGGCATAATCCTCAATACTTCGATTTCCATGGGCATCTATTTTGGTGGGGCCCTGTTTGAAGTTTCTTTCGTTCCCTTTGTCCTAAGATGGACCATACAACTCATAGGAATATCCATTTTATGGATTATGACCAGAAATTTTTATATAGCAATCGTAAAAAAATACCCCGGATATACCAATAGGCATAGAAGATGGACCTTATTACCCTTGTTATACCTTCCTTTTTGGGCATTAATGCTGTTTTCCATTTTGTATTTAAGGCCCTTGGTAGCTATAAAATTGCCCGGATATACAGATCCATTTATCGGAATGGAAATCGTTGTGGGGGGCATCATTCTTCTGGTGGACATCTGTATATACGAATCGCTCCATATGTACGCTGAGCTCAACGAGGTTAAAATCAAGGAAGAAAGAATGGAAAAAGAGCGGATATCCTCACAGTTGATAAGTCTAAGAAATCAAATAAGCCCTCATTTTCTTTTCAATAGCTTAAATACACTGGTTTATCTTATTGATGAGGATAAAGAAAAAGGAAAAGAATTTGTGCACAAACTTTCTTATATCTATAAATGTATTTTGGAAGCCTCGGACAAGGACCTGGTCTCTGTCAAGGAAGAAATGGAGTATATCAATGCGTATTCTGAACTGCTCAGTCAACGTTTTGGAAACAACCTAAACTTCAATTTTCAGATTGAAGACAACGAACAGGAAAAGAAAATTGTTTCATTGGCCCTTCAAGTAGGTATTGAAAATGCGGTTAAGCACAATATTATTTCCAGAAAAAAACCTTTGACCATAGATGTCATTTCACAAAACGATTGTCTCATTGTAAGGAACAACCTGCAAAGAAAGTCCAATGACATGTTCAACAACGGTTTTGGGCTAAAAAATATAGCTAACCGCTATAAGTTATTAACCAATAAAAAAATAGAAATAGTAAAAGGAGAAAATGATTTCATCCTTAAAATCCCCCTCATCAAAATGTGACACTACGACAAAATTGGTGTCTCATTTATCAACTAAGTAATAATTTAAAACTAGGTTTGTGAATTCAGTTATAAAAATGGGGAAATTATTGAAAATAGTCATTGTAGAGGATGAACCAATATCTTCGGCATATCTTAAGAAGCTTATCAACGATTCCGGAATTGAGCATGAAATTGTTGCCGAACTCGACAGTATTTCGGATTGCCTGATCTTCTTTAGTGAACAACCGATTTACGATATCATTTTTATGGATATCCATTTGGGTGATGGCACCTGTTTCGAATTGTTGAATTCCCTGACCATAGAAAAGCCCATAATATTCTTGACCACGTTTGATTCCTATGCGATTGAGGCCTTTAGGTACAACAGTATTGATTACATTCTAAAACCGGCAAAGCTCCAAGATATCAATGACGCCCTAAATAAGTATTGGTCCTTTAAAAAAGTGGACGAGGATGAATATTTGGCCAGGATGGACCAGATGGTATCCTCTATTTCAACACCCAAATACAAGAAAAGGTTTTTGGTACGGGTGCGGAATAAATTGAGACTTGTAACCTTAAATCAGATTACCTGTTTCTATTCCGATGAGGGACAGACCCATTTAGTGGACAAATCGGGCAATAACCATATTATAGATTATACCTTGGAACGTCTTGAGGAGTTATTGGACCCGGAGCAATTTTTTAGGATCAATAGAAAGATTACCGTTTCCATTGATGAAATCCATTCCGTTGAGGATTACTTCAACAATCGCTTAAAAATTCGATTGAACAGCAGGTTTAAGATGGATATGGTGGTCAGCAGAAATAGGGTCAGGAATTTTAAAAGCTGGTTAAAGGGGGTATCGTAATCGCTATTTTTTCATTTTATCGTACATTCTGGCCACAAAGACCAACCACACTATAAAGATCAGTGCAACTATAATTGAGTATCCTAGGATAAAATCCATTATTTCTTATACTTCAGGTAGTTCATAAAACCTAAAATGGTAGGTGCCCAGAATGCAATAAATATAGCATCCATCTTTTTTCCACTCAGGAAAAGTACTTCAGAGACAATGATAATTGAAAGCACAACCAATAGCATGATACAATTCATTGTCCCCACCCTCTTTACAAAACGCTTAAACATTTAAAAGAACCCGTAATGTTACCTTATAAAGGTAGGTATTAAAACGTAGAAAATGTTAACAATATTGTGATTTTCTTAACATTTTTTAGATCTTCCGGGGCCCACAAAAAAAATGCCCCAAAAAAGGGGCATTTTCAACCAACTAAAATCAGGATAGATCAGAACTGAGCAGTCTCTGTGCTTCCTTTCATAGCTACTGTACTTGCTGTTCCGGAGGTAACAATATTTTGAACTGCGTCAAAGTAACCGGTTCCAACAAAGCCTTGATGTTTCACCGCTTTAAATCCTTCTTTTTGCAAGGCAAACTCCCGTTGTTGCAATTCGGAATATCCGGCCATTCCGCGTTCCTTGTACGATTTGGAAAGCTCGAACATACTGGTATTTAAGGCATGGAACCCTGCCAGGGTAATAAATTGGAATTTATAGCCCATAGCCGCCAGTTCCTCCCTAAAGGTTTCCATTTCCGCCACACTTAGTTTTGCCGCCCAATTAAACGAAGGGGAACAGTTGTACGCCAACATCTTATCTGGATATTGGGCATGGATTGCATCTGCAAATTTTTTGGCCTGCTCCAAATCCGGGGTAGAGGTTTCCAACCAAATCAAATCGGCAAAAGGAGCGTAGCTCAATCCACGGTCAATACCTTGTTCCAAGCCATTCTTTACATAGAAAAAGCCTTCCGGGGAACGCTTTCCGGTTATGAATTTATGGTCGCGTTCATCAATATCACTTGTCAATAAGTTAGCGGCATCCGCATCTGTCCTTGCAATAATTACCGAGGGAACGCCCATAACGTCTGCAGCCAAACGTGCTGCTATCAATTTATTTATGGCTTCCTGGGTAGGGACCAATACCTTTCCCCCTAAATGGCCACACTTTTTTGCAGAACTCAACTGGTCTTCAAAATGTACTCCGGAAGCGCCATTTTCAATCATGGATTTCATCAACTCAAAGGCGTTTAGGTTTCCTCCAAATCCAGCTTCCGCATCGGCAACTATAGGCACCAAATAGTCTTTTTTTCCTTTGGTCTTATTGACCGTTTGTATTTGGTCCGCCCGTAGTAAAGCATTATTAATGCGTTTCACCACCATAGGGACGCTATTGGCAGGATAAAGGGATTGGTCCGGATACATCTCACCGGCCAGGTTGGCGTCCGCAGCCACTTGCCAGCCACTTAGGTAAATGGCTTCCAGACCTGCTTCCACCTCTTGAATGGCCTGGTTTCCCGTTAATGCCCCAAGTCCCGCCACAAAATCCTGGGTCGTAAGCTTTTCCCATAATTTTTCGGCTCCCATCCGCGCAATGGAATACTCAATGTCATAGGAACCGCGAAGGTTGATCACCTCCTCTGCAGTATAAGGTCTTTCTACACCTTTCCACCTTGGATTTACGGTCCAATCGGTTACCAATGCTTGAATTTTCTCTCTTTTTTCCATAATTTTAAATTTTCGAATTTGAAATGAATCCCAGCTAATGTTCGCCCATTTCTGGGATTTTTTTGTTGTTATAGTTAATTATTGCTCCTTAGTTAAAGCTTATCGTAGGCCTTTAGGGTAAGGAATTCTTGAAACTCCCTGGATTTTACCAACTCATCAAAGAGTTCAAATGCCATATTAAACTTGGTATTGGCCAAGTTGGCTTCTCCGATTAAGTGTTTGATCTTTTCCACTTCTTCAGCAAAAATTTGATCATAGAGTTCGTTCGTAAACTTCCTACCGTCTTCCAATTGTGCCTGATACTTGCGCCATTGCCAGATTTGCGTTCTTGAGATTTCGGCCGTAGCGGCATCCTCCATTAAGTTGTAAAGGGCCACACATCCATTGCCCCGTAACCAAGCTTCCAGGTATAGGATGCCAACATTGATGTTCTTTCGAATACCAACTTCGGTAATGGTACCTTTTGGAATGGCAATTAAATCCGCTTCGGTAATGGTATCGTTCTCCCTCATCTTATCCAATTGATTGGCGGCGGGCATATGCTTGTCAAATTCGGCCATTGCTATTGGAACCAGGGCCGGATGTGCCACCCACGTACCGTCATGGCCATTTTTAACTTCCCTTTCCTTATCAAGGCGTACTTTTTCCAGGGCGGCCGTATTGGCCACAGGATTGTCCTTAATGGGTATCTGGGCCGCCATTCCCCCCATGGCATGGATTCCCCTTTTGTGGCAACGCTGAATCACCAATCTGGAATAGGCGTCCATAAAGGGAACGGTCATCCCCACTTGGTCCCTATCGGGTAAAATGAACTCCGGGTGGTTCTTAAATTTCTTGATATAGGAAAATATATAGTCCCATCGACCACAATTAAGGCCCACAATATGATTCTTCAGCTCATAAATGATTTCATCCAATTGATAACTGGCAGTAATGGTTTCAATGAGTACCGTAGCCTTGAAGGTGCCTACGGGAATACCCAAATACTCTTCGGCAAAAGTGAAGACCTCATCCCACCATCTTGCCTCCAGGTAATGTTCCAGTTTAGGCAAATAAAAGTAGGGAGCCGTACCATTCTGAATACGTGTTCTGGCATTATGGTAAACGTAAAGGCCAAAATCCACCAAACTTCCGGAGGCCTCTTCTCCATTGATCAACAGGTGACGTTCATTGAGATGTAACCCACGGGGCCGTACCAAAAGAACGGCAACTTGGTCATTGAGTTTGTACGATTTTTCCTTTTTGATATCATAATAACTGATGGTACCCTTATTGGCATCAATTAAATTGTACTGCCCTTCCATACAGTTTTCCCAGGAGGGAGCATTGCTATCCTCAAAATCCGCCATAAAGGTTTTGGCACCCGAATTCAAGGCATTGATGACCATTTTTCTATCTACTGGGCCGGTTATTTCAACCCTTCTGTCCTGTAAATCCTCGGGGATGTACGGAATACTCCAATCTGCCTTACGGGTCTGTTCCGTTTCCTTGGGGAACGTGGGAAAGATTCCCCCATCCAATTGGGACTGCCTTTTTATTCGTTCCTGTAATAACTGCAATCTTCCTTTATTGAACCGTTGATGTAGACCTACTAAAAATTCCAAGGCACCATCCGTCAGTATCTCGGGATAGTAATTTGTTACCTCTTCAGAAAACTGCAACTGGGTGCTGGCAATCAATGTCTCTTCCATGATAGTATGTTTTTTGTCCATACAAGGATATTTCAATTTTTTGTAAAAAACAAGCGAACGTTCGCTAAATTATGATAATTCGCAATTTTTATGGAATTCGCAAAATAGCCTATCTTTGATTGTGAATAATGGAAGAACAATACATTAAATTAATATTTGGGCTCAAACTCAAACAGCTAAGACTCAAAAGAAAGCTATCCCTATTTGGGCTTTCCAAGCTTTCCGGACTTTCCAAATCCTATCTGAACGAAATAGAAAAAGGCAAAAAATACCCCAAGACCGATAAGATTGCCCTGTTGGCCGAAAAGCTGGAAGTTCCCTATGATAGTCTTGTCTCCTTAAAACTGGATAAAAACCTGGCTCCCGTTGGCGCATTGCTGCGGTCCAATATTCTAAAGGAACTGCCGTTGGAGCTCTTTGGGGTGAAAGAGGGTGATTTGATCGATATTGTGGCCAATGCCCCGACGAAGGTCAATGCTTTTATCAGCACGATCATTGAAATTGCCAAACAATATAATTTTGGGAGAGAGAGCTTTTATTTGGCCTCCTTAAGATCATACCAGGAAGCCAACAACAACTTTTTCCCAGAATTGGAAAAGGCGGCCATGGATTTTGCAAAAGCCTACCAGATAGATTTAAGGGCATCCGTGGCCTCAAAAGAACTGGAAGAGATCTTGATTGAAGAATATGGGTACACCATAAACAATGAGAACCTAAGGGAACATCAGGAATTGGACAATCTCCGTTCCGTTTTTGTTCCAAAGACCAAAACCCTTTTGGTCGCCGACCATGTGGACGAAGCACAACGCACCTTTATTTATGCCAAAGAGTTGGGATATAATTTCCTAAAGATAACGGAACGCCTGTACACATTTACGTGGATTTCCTTTGAAAGCTTTGATCAGGTACTGAATAATTTTTATGCCTCCTATTTCGCCGGGGCATTGATCATTCCACGAACACTTTTTAGAAAACATATCGACACCTTTTTGGGAAAACCAAAATTCGACAAGACCTTTTTAACAGGGATAAAGAACCATTACAATGCCTCCCCAGAGTCCCTCTACCAAAGGTTGACCAATATTTTACCCAATGATTATCACTTGGAGAACTTATTTTTTCTCCGCTTTGGCCATAAGAAGGGAAGCGATCGCTTTGACATTAATAAGGAATTGCACCTGACCCATAAGCATTCCCCACATGGAAATGAGACCGACGAGAAATACTGTAGAAGATGGGTCTCCATCCGGGTTTTAAAGGAAATTGCCAAAAACGATGGCGAACACCATATGGATGTACAGATTTCCCATTATCCTGACGATGGACTTTCCTATCTGATCTTTGCTTCGGCCACAAAAGACCCCTTTAAAAAAGATGAATACCGAAGCGTGAGTATAGGATTGCAAATCAACAATGAGCTACGTAAAAAGGTCCATTTCTTGGAGGATACTTCCATAAAGTCGTTCAAAGTTGGGGTCACCTGTGAACGTTGCGCCATAAAAGACTGTGAGGTCCGGGAGGCACCACCCACTATTTTAAATCATATGGAGCGCAACAGGAGAACAGCGGTTGTTGTGGAGGAACTGCAACAAAAATTCAGTTAACCTTTGGGTTTGATCCATACCTTTAGGACCTGATTTCCTTTAAGATATTGAAAACCTTCATGTAAATGTAGTTGTTCCACAGCATAAGGATAAAAAGTGATGGGCTCAATACAAACCATGTTCCTGACTTCCGTCCAACACATAAAATGACCAAATCCTTCGGTTTTTATAGTGACCCCTTTCTTGTCCTCCAAGGTAAGTTCATCATGGTCCGCTACCAGTAGTGCCCTACTTCCAACGGCCAAAACCTCATCCAAGGTAATGGTCTTTTCTTTGGTTACAATTGTTGGGTCCTTGGCGTGCAACTTAAACGCCGGATGATAGCCCAACATAAAGGGCATGTCTCGTTCCCCCGAAATGGTGAACGTAATTTCCAAAGCATCCTCATGAAGTTGAAATCGCTTTTCAAACCCAAACGAATAAGGCCAAACCAGCCATTCCTGGGTAGATTTCCCGGGATACTTTGAGTTTTTTATGGGAGTTCCTGCCCTATATTCCTTTTTAAAGATTGCTGCGGTCTCCGAAACCGCGAGCAAGTCATAGGGAAATTGCCTCAAGTGACCATGCTGATCTTGGATGGCACTGCCTTTGGGAACCTGCACCTGGAACCCTGCCTCGTTCACCGGGCCAATGATAGGAAACATTTCCGTGTCCGCGCTCCCCCATCCGGGACTTCCCTTCTGATGGACGAATTCATGCCCCCCTACCTTATAACCGGTCAGTTCGCCGTCCGTTATTTGTACAATTTGATTCCCAAGCCGTAATTGTGTCATTTTTGATCGATCATTGATTGCAAAGTGGGTTTCTCCTCTTCAAATCATCCATAGGACCATAGTTCAAAGTCCCCCCTGGGACTTCGTAGATATGGGTAAATGTTGTCTCAAGACTACTGGAACACCAAGCTGTTATTCTGGAATGATTTTTGATAAATATATCAAAAAATTGCACTTGGTTCGGCAGTTGTACATTCTTAAAAATAAGGATATGGCAAAAAGCATTCAGAATATCTTTTTACCGCTTGGATTAAAGGGGACACTAGTGCTGTTGCTATTGGTATTGACCCCTATTGCCACAATTTTCGCCCAAGAGAATAAAAAACTACAGCTTTTAATTGCTGATGCCGAAACAGCAAAACTATCGTTCATTGAATCCAATCCCGACATGGAAGACCTGTTTGCAAATACCTATGGATATGCCATTTTTCCCAATTTGGGGAAAGGCGCTTTTATACTGGGGGTTTCTGCCGGCAGCGGTTTGGTATGGCAAAACGAAGAACTCATTGGGGAAGCGAAACTACGGGAAGTCAGTGTGGGCCTCCAATTAGGCGGACAGGCTTTCCAGTTAGTGATTTTTTATGATAATGACGAAGCGTTCAGTCGCCTTAAGGCCAATAAAATCGAGTTCAGGGCACAGGCCGCAGCCTTGGCCGACAGCAAAGGCACTTCCACAAAATTGGAAATGGCAGAGGGAATACAGGTTTTTGCAAAGCCCAAGAAGGGGATTATGGGAGAGGTCGCCATCGGGGGGCAAAAATTTAGGTTTAAACGATTCGACAAGCCCATACCCGCAAAGGAACCAAAGAAAAAAATTAGTGTTGATGATTATTTTGACTATTAACTCCTTCCGCTGATCCATCTACAAGAACCCCTGGGCACGCATCCAATCGTCATTATATATTTTCCCTACATAACGACTTCCATGATCATGGAACAAAACGACTACCACATCATCTTTGGTAAAATGTTCCTTAAGCTGTAATACGCCTTTTATGGCCGCTCCGGCGGAATTCCCCAAAAACATACCCTCTTCCTTGGAAAGGCGTTGTGTGAATACTGCAGCATCTTTATCCGTTACTTTGGTAAAACCATCAATAATATCAAAGGCTACATTTTTAGGTAGGATATCTTCCCCTATTCCCTCGGTTACATACGGATAGATTTCATTCTCATCGAAAATACCGGTTTCATGGTATTTTTTGAAAACCGAACCATAGGTATCCACCCCCCAAACCTTTACGTCTGGGTTTTGTTCCTTTAGATATTTGCCCACTCCGGAAATGGTTCCCCCCGTTCCAACACCTACCACAAAATGCGTAACCTTTCCTTGGGTCTGTTGCCAAATTTCCGGGCCCGTACTTTGATAATGTGCTTTGGTGTTCGAGGGATTGTCATACTGATTGACATACCACGCATTGGGAATCTCCTCTGCCAATCTTCTGGCCGTGGAATAGTAACTTCTCGGGTCGTCCGGAGCAACGTCCGTTGGGCAGACATGGACTTCACTTCCCACGGCCCTAAGTATGTCCATTTTTTCCTTGGATTGCTTATCGCTGATGACACAGATCATACGATAGCCTTTTACGATGGCCGCCAGGGCCAAACCCATTCCCGTATTACCCGAAGTTCCTTCTATAATGGTTCCACCCGGTTTAAGGCGTCCATCTGCCTCGGCATCTTCCACCATTTGTAATGCCATACGGTCTTTAACCGAATTCCCTGGGTTAAAAGTCTCATACTTGGCCAAAACCAAACAGGGAAGTTCAGCCGTTATTTTATTAAGCTTTACCAATGGCGTATTACCAATGGTTTCCAATATATTCTCAGCATATTCCATAACGGGTGCAAAGGTAGGCTTAAGAAGTCAGAAGTACGAATTTAAAAGTGGGAAGTGGGAGGTACGAAATGGGAAGTACGAAGTGCGAAGTGGGAAGTGCGAAGTGGGAAGTACGAAGTGGGAAATACGAAGTGGGAAGTACGAAGTGGGAAGTACGAAGTGGGAAGTACGAAGTGGGAAGTACGAAGTGGGAAGTACGAAGTGGGAAGTACGAAGTGGGAAGTGCGAAGTGGGAAATACGAAGTGGGAAACGCGAACTGCGAAACGCGAAGTGCGAAGTGCGAAGTGCGAAACGCGAACTGCGAAACGCGAAGTGCGAAACGCGAACTGCGAACTGCGAACTGCGAACTGCGAAGTGGGAAATACGAAGTGGGAAGTGCGAAACGCGAACTGCGAACTGCGAACTGCGAACTGCGAAGTTAATGGTTAATGGTTAATGGTTAATGGTTAATGGTTAATGGAAAGTAGAAAACTTTTAACTCCTAACTTTTAACTTTTAACTCTCAACTCTCAACTCCTAACAAACCTACTCGAACTTAATGGCCTTCACTGGGGAGATTTTGGAAATCGCATATGAGGGTACCAAAAGCATTAAAAGGCAGAGTACCATGACACCCATATTAAGCAATAGGATATTAAAAAGTGATAGGTCCACCGGGATATTGGTAACATAGTATTCCTCGGGATTGGGGAATTTTAAGAACTGAAACCTTTGTTGCAAAAAAATAAGTCCAAGTCCTATGACATTCCCCCAAAACAGACCTAAACCTATGAGGTAAGTGGCATTGATCAAAAACACTTTGCGTATGGTCCAATTTTGGGATCCCAGCGCCTTTAGTATCCCTATCATCTGTGTGCGCTCCAGTATGAGGACCAAAAGAGCGGTAATCATATTGATTCCTCCCACAACGATCATAATTCCGATGATGAGCGCCGTATTCAAATCAAACAACTCCAGCCACTCAAAAATTTTAAAATATTTGTTTCCAAGATTTTGGGTGTCCAAACTGGAAACTGTTTTTCCGTAGATTTCTGCCGTCTTCTGTTGTAATTGATTAAAATCCTGTAAAAAAACTTCAAAGTGGCCCACTTGGTCCGCCTCCCATTTATTCATTCGTTGGATATGTCTTATGTCAATCAAGACATAACTGGCATCCAGTTCCTCAAATCCACTTTGATAGATTCCCGTTACCTTGAACCTTCTATTGTTGGGAGGTTTCGAGAGGTCACCATCCTTTAAAAAGATGGAAAGATAGGTATCCCCAACATTCAGGTTGAGCTTATTTGCCAACGTTTGGGAAATCAAGGTTTCCTCATTTAGTCCTCCAGAATAATCCGGCAGTTCCCCAACTACCAAAAACTCCTGGAAATTGTCCCACCTGAAATCTGCCCCGACCCCTTTGGCCAAAATACCTTCAAAGGTTTCATTCGTCCTGATAATGCCTGCCCTTACGGCCACTCCCTGCACATGCGCAACGCCATCAACATTGGTAAACTCTGGATAGAAATCCTGTTTCAACGATACCGGGGTTACAGAGACATCAGAACGATTGTTGTCATAGTTATAAATTTGGATGTGCCCATTGAACGCCGCAATCTTTTCCCGAATCTTAAGCTTGAGCCCCAGGCTTGTGGCAATGGCAATCAACATCATGATCAATCCAATGGCAATAGCTGCTATGGCTATTTTTAGGATTGGTGCGGAAATACTATTTTTAGTTTCCTTACCGGTGATGAGCCGCTTGGCAATAAAAAACGCTAAATTCAACGAATGTCGATTTTTTCTATTTTCAAAGTTACTGTTTTAAGCCTATGTTTTTGTTTTGTATCCTGCGGGCAAAAACAAAATCCAAAGCCTGCGGAGGAACGAAAGGCAATTGTTGTTGCAGCCAATAGGACCGCTGACTATTTACCTTTGCTACAGGACCAAAAAGTGGGAGTGGTGGCCAACCAAACTTCCGTGGTTTTTCATTCGCATGGCTACACCCATTTAGTGGACTCCCTGCTTTCCCGCAACATAGCAATTAAAAAAGTCTTCGCACCTGAACACGGTTTTAGGGGTAAGGCAGACGCCGGGGAAAAAGTTAGCGACGGGGTGGATACCAAAACTGGGCTGCCCATTATTTCACTGTATGGAAAAAATAGGAAACCTTCCCAGGAACAGCTACAGGGCCTGGATATTATCCTTTTTGACATACAGGATGTTGGCGTCCGATTTTACACTTATATCGCCACCTTACAGTTGATGATGGAGGCTTGTGCCGAAGCCAATGTTCCGTTGGTACTATTGGACCGGCCCAATCCCAATGGGCATTATGTTGACGGTCCCACTATGGAACCGGAACACACCTCTTTTTTGGGGATGAACGAGATACCCTTGGTCTATGGAATGACCATTGGTGAATATGCGCAAATGGTCAATGGGGAAGGTTGGTTGGAGAATGATTTGAAAGCCAATCTCACCGTGGTTCCTTTGGAAAACTATCGTCATGAATCCGGGTATTCCCTGTCCATTCGTCCTTCCCCCAATTTACCCAATGACACGGCCATCACCCTTTATCCAAGTTTAGGTCTTTTTGAGGGGACCAACATCAATGCCGGACGAGGAACGGAATTCCAATTTCAACGCTATGGTGCTTCTTTTTTGGATAGTACTGCTTATGATTTCAGTTATGTTCCCAAACCAAATTTTGGTTCCAAATATCCTAAGGAAGAAGGCAAGGCCTGTTTTGGAAAGGACCTATCAACACATTCCAGAATGCAGGAAGTCTCCTTGCAATGGCTCATTGATGCGTATCAAAACTGTACGGACAAGTCCATGTTTTTCAACACTTCGGGATTTACGAAACACGCCGGTACCTCAACACTCCAACAACATATTGAAGCCGGACGCTCCGAAACTGAAATCAAGGCTACATGGCAAAAGGACCTAGACCGCTTTCATTCCGTGAGGAAAAAATATTTGTTGTACCCTTAACGCCTGTTTTTTAAATTTTGTGTCCTACACTACAAAATGCACTGTAATCAAAGGGTAAACTATTGGTGTTGTTCCTGCACCGCTGTGGTTGGCCTCCTATATTTATTAAAAGGCTGTTTTAAGAGTCCAACGATACTGCTATTCTCCTTTTCATCGGGAAAGGTATCCACCCCATAGATGATCTTTTCGGGTTCCAAATACATATAGGTCCCAAACAATCTGTCCCAAATGGAGAAAATATTGCCGTAATTGGAATCCGTGTAAGGCAAAACGTAGTGATGGTGTACCTTATGCATATCGGGCGATATAACAATCCAACTCAGGGCCTTATCCACTTTTTTGGGCAGCCTGATATTGGCATGATTGAACTGCGACAGTACCACGGAAAGACTTTGATACAACATAATGATCCCAATGGGCGCCCCCACCACAAAGACACCGATCAATGTGAATAGATAGCGAATAACACTCTCCAAAGGATGATGTCGATTGGCCGTTGTCGTATCCACATGATGATCCGAATGGTGTACCAAATGAATCATCCATAGTGGTTTTACCTTATGCTCCACCAGATGGGCCGTATACGCACCTATTAGATCCAGCAATAGCACCCCTGCCAGGACATAGAGCCAGAGTGGCATTTCCGGCAACCAATTGATAATACCAAAATCATTGGCCACGGTCCAATCCGACGTTTTGAGCAATATAAAGGCCAGTGGCAAATTCACAATAATGGTGGTAAGGGTAAAGAAGAAGTTGGGTATGGCATGCCGCCATTTTTTATATTTCACTGAAAACAGCGGAACTATTCCTTCCAAAATCCAAAAGAACGTAATTCCGCCCACCAAAATCAAACTACGGTGCAAGGGCGGAATGGTCTCAAAATAACGTATCAATTCTTCCATACCCTAAAAATACAAAAACATCAAGTCTTGATCCTGGCCTTCATAGCTTCCACAATATTGAAGGCTGCGGGGCAAATCGCCACATTCTTTAATGTAAGATGACTGATTTGATGGAACTTCTTCCGATCCGTATGGGGAAATTCCCTGCAAGCCTTTGGCCGTACATCGTAAATGGAACAATGGTTATCGCTATCCAAAAACGCACAGGGCAGCTGTTGCAACACATAATCATTATCTTCATCCACCTTGAGATAGGCCTCTACGAATGCTGAGGGTTTCATTCTAAAATGTTTGGAAATACGATCGATGTCCATATTGGTGAACAAGGGTCCCGTGGTCTTACAACAGTTGGCACATTGTAGGCAATCCGTTCTGGAAAACTCGGCTTCATGCAACTCCTGCATCACATAATCCAAATCCTTGGGCGGTCTCTTTTTTAGCCTTTGGAAAAACTTTTTGTTCTCCGTCCGTTTTATGGCCGCAGCTTTCGGTAATTCCTTAATTACTTCTTGCATCCCTACAAACATAAAAAATGAAGTCCAAACCTTTTGCCTCAATAAAAAGTTACACCTTTGGAAAATGGATGTTTTTGGAATGGCCCTACAAGACTATTACGCCGGAAATTACACCGAAGATATTTCCACAACCTCTTCCCTGGATGGAAACGATGTTCTTCCCCTGCCTTATTTGTTTCGGGATTTTGGACAAATGCCTCGAATTGAGCAAGAGGCACTGCGGCTTTCAAGGGGACGCGTATTGGATATTGGTTGTGGTGCTGGAAACCATTTGCTTTATTTGCAGGAAAAAGGTCTTGATGTCATTGGCCTGGACCAATCCAAAGGCGCCATCGATATCTGCCAAAAAAGGGGGGTGAAACACACGGTTTGTACGGATATACGCAACTATACTGGAAAAAGGTTTGATACCCTTTTATTACTGATGAACGGTATTGGAATTCCCGGCAAATTAAGTCAATTGCCCAAATTCCTTGCCCATTTAAAACAACTGATATCGGTAAACGGCCAAATATTACTGGATTCAAGCGATATTATCTATATGTTTGATGAAGATCAAGATGGTGGGTATTGGGTTCCCGGAAACACGGATTATTATGGAGAGGTTCAGTTCCAAATGCAGTATAAAAATAAAAAGGGTCCAATTTTTGATTGGCTGTACGTGGATTTCAACACCCTGCTAACGTATGCCAAAAAGGAAAACTTTAATTGTGAGTTGATAGTTGAAGGAAAACATTTCGACTATTTGGCCAGACTTACCCTTTAAGTGAATACTAGATACAAAGCAGAACCGTTTGTACTAAAAATAAACTATGAAAAAGATTTTTGCCCTTGCCTTACTCGCCTCGCTAATCCTGGCAAGTTGTTCTTCCAATGATAATGACAATGGTCCTGCGGCAAATACCCTGTCTTTTGAGAGTACTGAAATCACTATTAATGAAAATGCCGGTACGGTTACCTTCCCTGTAAGGCTCAGTGGGAACGTTGAAGGAGGGTTCACCGTAAACTTTGAGACTAGGGACGGAACGGCGACCCAACCCGGCGACTATACCAGTAACACCGGAACCCTTACTTTTAATGGAAACAATGGGGAGAGGCAGAATATAGTGGTCAATATCAATGAAGACACTTTTAGGGAGGACACCGAAGACTTTATTGTAGCACTCTCTGGAATCTCTACAAACCAAATTGATATTGATCCTGCTACTGCCACGGGGCTAATCCTTGATGACATTGACCTATCCGGGAACTTATTGTCTTCTGGAAGTTCTGCAAATGATATCTTGACCAATTCCAATTTTGACAGACTTCTTGTTCAAATAGCATATGTAGATGGATTTAGACCTACGCAACAGACCATAGCCAATTTTTCCGCCTACCTGAGTGAGCGTACTTTTAAACAAGATATTGAAATCGACTTTTTAGAGCTTGACTCTCCTGAGGAAGAAACGCTTACTTTACAGGAAATCGCAGATTTGGAGTCTGAAAACAGAACGGCCTACAACAATGGGACCAACACAATGGCAATTTACATTTATTTCGCCGATAGTCCTTCTGATGGGGACGACCTTGATAGGGGCCTCGTCACACTTGGTGCGGTTTACAGAAATACTTCAATGGTGATTTTTGAACAAACGATAAGAACCCTCTCCTCAAGGAGCGGCATTCCCCTTACGGATGTTGAAACCGCCACCTTAAACCATGAATTTGGCCATCTTTTTGGACTGGTGGATTTAGGCACCGTTCCGGTCAATGACCACGAGGACATTCTTCGCGATGCCGACGGAAATCCCATTTTGGATGAAAACGGCAATGAACAGGGCAATAACCATTGCAACGTGGATGGTTGTCTGATGCAAGCCCAATTAACTTTTCAAGCCCCAGCGGCTTTGAGGGCTTTCATGGCTTCCACCAAAGAAGAAATCGTCTCCGCGTGCTCCCTTTCGGGAATTGCAATGATCCGATTATTGGAAGATAGGGCCGCCCGTGGTTTGAGTACCGTTCCCAACTTGGACGCTGAATGTATTTTGGATTTACAGAATAACGGAGGTCGCTAAACCTTTCTTTTTACGCCGTATGATCACGTAACCCCTGCCCAAAAGCAGCGCTACGCTACCCTTGATATCCCCGGGAGGGAATACCTTCAAGCCACAATCGCAGGATAGTCGGGATTTTTGGCTTTTCCAATACCTATTGGCTTCAAAAAGATTGGTGAATGCTTTACCCAAAATTTCCCATAAACAGTTCCGAATAATCCCTACCTTTCGATAATTTGATTATCCATAATACACAACCGCATGAAAAAAATTATTCTATTTCTGTTTGTTTTACTTTCAATACAGGTGCTTCCACAACGGAAGAAAAAATCTAAAGCACAATCCGAAAACAAATCCATTTTAGGGAAAGCGGATCTGTCCGGTCTAAAATTTAGGAGTCTAGGCCCTGCACTAACTTCAGGTAGAATTTCGGATTTGGCCGTAAATCCAGACAACTTCAACGAATATTATGTTGCCACCTCCTCGGGAGGGGTTTGGAAAACTGACAATGCCGGAAATACCTTTCGACCTATTTTCGACGGAGAAGGAAGCTATTCCATTGGTTGCATTACCCTCGATCCAAACAATTCAAATATCGTTTGGGTAGGTACGGGTGAAAACAACAATCAGCGCAGCGTATCGTACGGAGACGGTGTATACCGATCCAAAGACGGTGGAAAAAGCTGGGAACACATAGGATTGAAGACCTCTGAACATATTGGCAAGATCATTGTGCATCCCGATAACTCCGATGTGGTTTACGTGGCCGCCATTGGCCCATTGTGGAGTTCGGGGGGCGAGCGCGGGCTGTACAAGACAGAAGATGGAGGGGTAACATGGAATGCCGTTTTAACCGTTGATCAACATACCGGGGTAAACGATGTGGTGATGGACCCACGAAATCCCGATGTTTTGTATGCAAGTGCTTTCCAGAGAAGGCGTCATGTTTTCACCTATGTGGGCGGTGGGCCCGGTTCTGGAATTCATAAGTCCGAGGACGGTGGAAAAACCTGGAATAAAATCAACAAGGGTTTGCCTTCCACCATGCTGGGCAGAATTGGCCTGGCAATTTCCCCTGCCAATCCCGAGTATTTGTATGCGATTGTGGAAGCGGCCCAGGGGAAAGGCGGATTCTATATTTCTACAAATCGCGGAGCATCCTGGGAGAAAAGAAGTGACTACACGACCAGCGGAAATTACTATCAGGAAATTATCGCGGACCCGGTCGACCCAAATCGGGTTTATGCCATGAACAATTGGATGCGCGTTACCAGCGATGGAGGAAAAACCTTTGATTATGTGGGGGAGGATTTCAAGCATATAGACAACCACGTTATTTGGATCAACCCCAACAACAACAAGCACCTGCTATCGGGAAATGATGGAGGGATATACGAATCCTGGGACAGTGGAAAACATTGGTCATTTAAACCGAATTTGCCCGTTACCCAATTTTATAAAGTGGCCGTTGATAATGCAAAACCCTTCTACAATATCTATGGGGGCACCCAGGACAACTTTAGCCTAGGTGGCCCCTCAAGAACGGTGAGTGGTAATGGCCCAAATAATTTTGACTGGTTCATCACCCATGGAGGCGATGGCTTCGAATCACAGGTTGACCCCGAGAATCCAAACATTGTCTATGCCCAATCCCAATATGGCAATTTGGTACGCTATGATAAACTAAGCGGGGAGGAAAAGGGGATTCAGCCCAAGGAAAGGAAGGGGGAAAACAGCTACCGATGGAACTGGGATGCCCCCTTGGCCGTAAGCCACCATAAATCCGGTAGGGTATATTTTGCTGCGAACAAAATGTTCAAAAGCGATGATCAGGGGAACAGTTGGGAAGTCATCAGCGATGACCTTACCCGTAATCTCAATCGTAACCAACTGCCGGTAATGGGTAAAATATGGGGGGTTGATGCCGTGATGAAAAACCAATCCACTTCGCCATATGGTACCATTGTGGCCTTTTCGGAATCGCCAAAAAATGAAAACTTGCTGTATGTAGGTACCGACGATGGTTTGATTCAGATCACAACGGACGGAGGAACAAACTGGCGAAAAGTTGGGACATTTCCTGGAGTTCCCGCCAGGACCTATGTCAATGCGGTATTTGCCTCCAAACATGATGAGAATGTGGTCTACGCTTGTTTCAACAATCATAAAAATGGTGATTTCAAACCCTATGTTTACCTAAGTAGGGACAAGGGGTCCACTTGGACTTCGATAAGCAATAATCTTCCCGAGAGAGGATCCACATACGCAATTGAAGAAGATCATATCGATGGGAATTTGTTGTTTGTCGGCACTGAATTTGGCGTTTTCTTTTCCGATGACCAAGGTGGTGAGTGGAAGCAATTAAAGGGTGGTTTACCCACAATTGCGGTGCGCGATGTTGCCATTCAGGAAGAACACAATGATTTGGTGCTGGGCACCTTTGGAAGGGGTTTTTATGTATTGGATGATTATTCGAGCCTACGGAATGTCCAAAAAAAGCTAAATGACGAAGCCACCCTGTTCGGTGTCCGTGATGCACTTCAATTTGAGATGTCCTACCCTTTGGGCCTACCCGACAAAGCATTTATGGGCGATAACTTTTTCATTGGTGATAACTTGGGTGCCGAAGCCATTTTTACATGGTATATAAAAGAGGATATTAAAACCAAAGCCGATCAACGTAAGGCAGCTTCCAAGGACTTGGTCAAAGAGGGAAAGGATGACCCCTATCCCACTTATGAAGCCTTGAAAAACGAAGCCCAGGAAATAGACCCCCAATTGGTACTTACCGTAAGCGATGGCAAAGGGGATATTGTGCGTAAACTGTTCGCTTCCCCAAAAGCTGGTTTAAAAAGAATGCATTGGGATTTGCGCTACGCATCGCAAGAACCCATCAACTTTGACAAACCCCCATTTTACAATCCGTTCGGAGGTGACAACAAAGGGGCCTTGGTTCCTCCGGGCACCTATACCATTGCACTTTCAAAAATTGTGGACGAAGTGGAAACACCCCTTTCGCAACCTGTTTCGTTTGAGGTGGTCCCTTTAAACAATACGGTACTTCCGGCTACCGATCGGCAAGCGTTGGCCGAATTCCAACAAGAAGTAAACGATTTATCCGGGAAGGTAAGAAGTGTTCGAAATTCACTTTCCGAGCTGTCCAAGGAGTTACGCTATATGAAAGAGGCCATCAAGCGCACGCCGACCTCACATATTGATCTCATGAAAGGATGGAAAGCATTGGATCGGGAGTTATCCGAAATCCGTAAAAAAATCAATGGGGATCGAATTGCCAATCGTTTGGATATGGGGACTCCCCCTTCCGTTGGGAGTAGGGTAGGTTATTTGGTGTATGAACAATCGAACTCCACAGGTACGCCCACCCATACCCATAAAAGCACGTTTGCCATTGCCAAAGAGGAATTTGCACCTGTGTATGAACAAGCCAGGAATTTGGTGAATACCAAATTTGATGCCTTTAGGAAGCGGCTTAAGGATGTTGGAGCACCATACACTCCTGGGAATATCCATTTTTTGGAGTAGGAAAAATATTTATTGTACAGAAGGAGTAGCGGAACGGCTACTCCTTCTGCTCTAATATGGCCCTGACTTTCAATGATGCATCCCTTTTTTAAAAAAACTACAGTGATTTCCAAGTATTATAGCAAACCATGGAAAACCCAGATTTTAAGTTAACGAACCAAGTCGTAGTGATAACAGGGGCCAGCAGGGGTATTGGCCGGGGGGTATCAAAAATACTGGCTCAATCCGGTGCCCAGGTGGTGTTATGTTCCAGGAGCGAAAAGGAGTTGATTGCCCTGGAAAAGGAAATCCATAAAGAAAATGGTAAGGCTTCGGTTTTTCCGCTGGACCTCAATTCGGTTCCCAATATCAAAAGGACCTTTGCCGAAATCCATAAGCGCTTTGGACGATTGGATGTTTTGATCAATAATGCAGGTCTCGGTTACAACCATGCAGCCCTGGATGTAAAGGAAGAAGACTGGGATAAAATGATGGACGTTAATCTAAAAGGGGTATTCTTCTGCTGCCAACAAGCAGCAAAATATATGATCAAAAGTTCTTATGGCCGTATTATCAATATGAGTTCGCAAGCGAGCCTTGTGGGAATTAAGGACCATGTAGTATACTGTGCTTCAAAAGGTGGTGTCAATTTATTGACCAAGACTTTGGCCTTGGAATGGGCGGATAAAGGTGTCACGGTAAATGGAATAGCGCCTACGTTCACCTATACCCCTGGAACGGCGGAACGTTTGGATGATCCCGATTACCTGGCAGGTGTATTGAATAGAATCCCTGTGGGAAAAGTAGCCTCGATTGAAGATATTGGAGCGGCAATTCTCTACTTGTCAAGCACCCATTCCGGCATGGTCACAGGGACTACCCTTGTCATTGATGGGGGTTGGACCTCACAATAACCCATACTAAAATAGCTTCGGGGTACAGTAAAGTTCCGGTAGCCCAGAAAACCTAGGGAATGTTCAAATACTTATGGGTCTGTAGGGATACCTTCCATTTGGGATTTTGCATCACATAATCCACAATCAAGGGGGTTACCTTCTCCCGCACACTCCACTCCGGTTGTAAGTATAATACACAATCATGCCCCACTTGTTGCGCATGTGTTTCGGCAAAGGCAAAATCACTTTTGTTATAGACAATGACCTTAAGCTCGTGGGCCTTGGAATGAATGTCCCCTACAGGTGGTTTCAGTTTTTTGGGTGACAGGCAAATCCAGTCCCATTGCCCGGTCAAAGGATAAGCCCCCGAAGTTTCAATATGGGTTTTTAGGTTTTTTGATTTGAGCCCCTGGGTCAATGGGGCCATGTCCCAGGTAAGGGGTTCCCCTCCGGTGACAACAATGGTATCGGAATATTTGGCCGCATTTTCAATTATGCGATCGATCTTGGTCGGAGGATGTTTATCGGCATCCCAACTTTCTTTCACATCACACCAATGGCAACCTACATCACAACCGCCTACCCGAATGAAATAGGCAGCGGTTCCTTTATGGTATCCCTCTCCTTGTATGGTATAAAACTCTTCCATTAAGGGGAGCATTATCCCCTCATCCACCAGTTGCATCACCGCTTCTTTTGCCATATTGCAAAGATAGGTCGCATGGCTCGATAATTGGGTGTGGACCAGTTGGTTTTACTTCACCGCAATCACATCAATCTCGATCTTTGCCCCAACGGCCAATCCGGCAGCCGCATAGGTGGTACGTGCGGGCTTCTTGGTAAAGTATTTTATATAGACCTCATTAAAGGCCTTAAAATCCTTGATATCACTTAAAATAACGGTACACTTGACCACATTATCCAGGCTTAGGCCATGAAATTCCAAAACCCCTTGAATGTTTTTTATGGTCTGTTCCGTTTCACCCTGTATACCCCCTTCCGCAAGTTTGCCCACGGTTCTATCCATTCCAATCTGTCCGGCCAAAAAGAAAAGGTTTCCCGCCTGTACCGCTTCACTGAAAGGTGCAGTGGCCCTGGCCGGATTTTCAGTTTTATGAAATATGATTTCCGTGTTTTCCTGTCCCACAAGTGGTTCAAAACCAAAAAACACTGCAATGATCCAAATGATCAGTCCATATTTTTTCTTCATATCAAAGTCTTTGTTCTCCCTAATATCCAACATCTTTTGTCTTCGTCCAAATTACCCTATTTTTATCGCAAACTTGAAAGGATGGACCAAAAAGAACAATTCTTTGCCCATATTGAAAAAGGGTATGCCATGAAAGGCGATTACATCACCATGGGCGCTGGTATGGTAAATGAAGAAACGGTAAAAGAAGCTTTCATCAAAATTCCTTTAAAAACCTTAAACCGTCATGGTCTTATTGCCGGGGCAACGGGTACCGGAAAGACCAAAACCTTGCAGGTCATTGCCGAAAACCTATCGGAAAAAGGGGTTCCCGTACTGTTGATGGATTTGAAAGGGGATTTAAGTGGTATTGCCCAACCGAGTCCAGGCCATCCAAAGATTGATGAACGTCATGAAGCTATTGGACTTCCTTTTGAACCCAAAGGTTTTCCCGTGGAAATTCTATCCCTTTCAGAACAGGACGGTGTTCGATTACGGGCCACGGTATCTGAGTTTGGTCCCGTACTATTGTCACGGATTCTGGATTTGACCGTTACCCAAGAAGGTATTGTCGCTGTGGTTTTTAAATATTGTGATGACCATAAATTACCCTTGTTGGATTTGAACGACTTTAAAAAAGTGCTGCAATATGCCACTGGGGAAGGAAAAAAGGAATTTCAAAAGGATTACGGTCGGATTTCCACAAGTTCAACAGGTACCATCCTTAGAAAGGTTATTGAACTGGAGCAACAAGGGGCCGACCTGTTCTTTGGGGAAAAGTCCTTTGAAGTGGATGACCTCACCCGAATCGATGAAAACGGTCGAGGGTATATCAATATCATTCGCCTTACGGATATTCAGGACAAGCCAAAATTATTTTCGACCTTTATGTTGAGCCTGCTGGCCGAAATTTATAGCACATTTCCCGAGCAAGGTGATAGTGATCGACCCGAATTGATACTGTTTATCGATGAGGCACACCTTATTTTTGAAAATGCATCAAAGGCCCTTTTGGACCAAATTGAAAGTATTGTAAAATTGATACGCTCCAAGGGCATAGGGCTCTATTTTGTAACACAAAACCCAACCGACATCCCGGATGATGTACTGGCACAATTGGGGCTAAAGGTGCAGCATGCGCTCAGGGCGTTTACTGCCAAGGACCGAAAGGCCATAAAACTGACCGCCCAAAACTATCCCGATTCCGAGTTTTACGATACGGAAGGGATTTTGACCTCATTGGGGATCGGTGAGGCCCTAATCTCCGCTCTGGATGAGAAAGGCAGGCCTACTCCTCTTTCTGCAACCATGCTTCGCGCACCCATGAGCCGAATGGATGTTTTAACGGAAAAAGAGCTGAAAGAGGTCATAGGGAAATCGCCCTTGGTCAAAAAATACAATGAGGAAATTGATAGGGAAAGTGCCTATGAAATCCTCAACGGGAAAATTGAAAAGGCAGAGAAAGAAGCAGAAAGGGAAGAAACCAAAAAAACCACCGCCCGGCGGACTTCTTCACGAAGCCGAAGTACACGCATGAATCCCGTGGTGAAAGTGCTTACCAGTGCTACCTTTATCCGGGGCGTATTGGGCGTTTTGAAAAAAGTGATTCGTTAGTTGTTAGTTGTTAGTTGTTAGTTGTTAGTTGTTAGTTGTTAGTTGTTAGTTGAATGAAAAATATCTTTTTAGTTTCTGGAATTTGTTTTTTGGGATTTCTCATGGGTTGTAGGGAAAAGGACACCACTTTCTTGATAACTGATGAAAAAGTGGGAAAGCTGGACAAAATAAGCCTGGTACGGGATTTGGAACTCATCTATGAAGATGATTCCATAGTTAAGGATATGCCGCAATCACAAATAGGTCGCCGCATCAAAAAAATACAGGTTTTTGAAAAAGGTGGAAAACAGCTGCTGACCCTGACTCCTACATCCGATAGTATTCCCTCCATAGAAAATGTATCCATTAAAGATCCCAGATTTGAAACCGAAGGCGGTATTGGGCTTAAAAGTACTTTCGGGGACATTCAAGACCAATATGATATCAAGAAAGTAGTGACCACGTTGAACAGTGTGGTCATTTTTCCAAAGGGAAGCAACTTGTACTTCACCATAGACAAATCCGAACTACCGGGAAATTTGCGTTATACCTCGGGTAACATTGAAGCCGTACAAATTCCGCATGAGGCCAAAATAAAATATCTTATGATTGGTTGGGAGTAAGTCCGTACTTCTCCCTATTGGCCAACACCTTTGGACTGTTTTTTTGCATCCACTCCGTAAGTTCCAACAATCGTTCCACATAGGATTGTCCAAAATCCGAAAGATTGTATTCCACACGAATGGGGACTTCGGGATAGGCATTGCGTTCAATATAGCCATCAGTCTCCAAAACCTTTAACCGTTGGCTCAGCACCTTGTTGGAAATACCATAAACGTATTTTTTTAACTTGTTGAAACGCAAAACCGGAAAATATCCCAACCAAAGCAAAATCAATGTGCTCCACTGATCGGAGGCCACTGACATCACATCGCGTACGGGACATAGCTCTGGTGGATTTTTATAATCTATATGTCCAAACATTTTTTCCAATTTTTTGGATGTCCTATCCCGTTGATTCTCAATTACAGTTTCCATTTTGCTACCTGGTTTTAGAATGGTCACCCCTTTTTTCTTACCAAAGGATTGTGTATTTTTAGTTTCAATTAAAGAGTAAGTTACAAAAAGTAACTTTTATGAAAAAATTTCTAACCAAAGTCATTCCCCTCTTTTACGGTCAGTGGTTGAATTTTGTGGCATTATTTAACAAGCAAAAAGCCGCTAAAATCGCATTTGATATTTTTTGTACGATTCGGAAAGGCCGTGTCCGGCCAGAACAAAAAGACTTCTTGGACAGTGCAAAATTTAGCGTTGAAAATGTCATGGAACAACAGATACAGTCCTACAAGTGGCCTGGAAGTAAAGGAACGGTGCTTTTGTTACACGGTTGGGAGAGCAATACGCACCGTTGGCGGAATCTTATAAAAAAACTAAAGGAACATCATTTTGATATCCTGGCATTCGATGCCCCGGCCCACGGATACTCCACTGGGGAAATGCTACATGTTCCTTTATATGCCCATACCCTCAAACATTTTCTGGAAAAATTTCAACCTCAGATGGTGGTGGCCCACTCCATTGGTGGGATGACCATCTTATACAAT
Organism: Muricauda sp. SCSIO 64092; assembly: GCF_023016285.1. Taxonomy (GTDB): domain Bacteria; phylum Bacteroidota; class Bacteroidia; order Flavobacteriales; family Flavobacteriaceae; genus Croceivirga. Next base: position 3,527,675 of record NZ_CP095413.1, on the reverse strand, counting down.
GACTTCCTTCATCCGGAATCCTCGGTTGAAAAAATCGTGACCATTGGTTCGCCTTGTGAATTTGAGCAATTTATGCACCATTACAAAAGCATTCTTAAATTCAATACCAGGGTTTGGAAGGCGATGGACAAACGACTCAAAATCTGGTTTGGTTACCATTTCAAAGAGTTCTCCAGCGCCCGTTTTGTGGCCAATAACACCAAAAAAGGCTTACTCTTCCATGACAAATTGGATAAACAGGTCCCTTACACCGAATCTGTTCGGGTCCACGAACACTGGAAAGGAAGTGAGTTGGTCTTGACCGAAGGTTTGGGACATTCCATGCATCAGCCTAAGGTGAATGACCAAATTATTGCTTTTTTGGAATCGTAAAATTGGGGGACAGGGAACAATCCACTATTTTTAGCAAACAGATACTTCAGTACCCTAACAATGAAAAGAACGATCACCCCTTTCCATGTCGCAATTCCAGTTCACAATCTGGCAGAATGCCGAACTTTTTATCGCGAAGTGCTGGGTTGTGAGGAAGGCAGGAGCAGTGACCATTGGGTAGATTTCGACCTATTTGGCCATCAAGTGGTCATTCATTACAAACCAAAAGTACAGGAAGATTTACATACCAATCCCGTGGATGGAAAAAATGTCCCCGTTCCCCATTATGGTGTTGTTTTAGCTTGGGATACGTTCCAAACTTTTTCGGAAGATTTAAAGTCCAAAGGCGTAACGTTTGTCATAGAGCCCTATATCCGCTTTGCGGGAGAAGTTGGGGAACAAGCTACCATGTTTTTCCTGGACCCTGCAGGAAATGCCTTGGAATTCAAGGCATTTAAGGACATGGACCAATTATTCGCCAAGTAATACCGCTTTCTTTTATCGAACTCGTCTTGAGCTCGTCCCTGGGATTTATTGGGACCAAGCTGTTGGTTTTCTGTCCCAACGGTGACTTCGTAATGTATTGAACAATTCCGAGGGAAGCCCCATACCATCGCTAGTAGTCGTATTTGCCAATACATTGCGTTCTTTTCGCATGCCGGGAATAACGGTACCCACCGTTTTGTTCATAAGAATAAAGCGAAGCGCCATTTCGGCCATGGTCATTCCTTCAGGCACAATAGGTCGTAACGCATCCGCTTTTTCCACACTTGCCATCAGGTTTTCCGGAACAAAATAGGTCCCCCTCCAATCCCCTTCCGGAAAAGTGGTTTCCTTGGTAAGGTTTCCGGTCAATGTTCCCTCGTCAAAAGGTACACGCGCAATTACTGCTATATCCAATTCTTGACAAATGGGAAAAAGTTTATCCTCAGGGGCTTGGTCAAAAATGTTGTAGATCACCTGTACCGCATCCAGTTTTTTGGTGTGTAAGGCCGCAATGCCATTTTCGGGCTCCCATCGATTCATACTTATTCCCATGGCGACTACCTTGCCCGATGTTTTTAAATCCTCAATGGCGCGTTGCCATTCTTCCCTTTCGGCCCAGGTATCGTCCCAAGTATGCAACTGCATCAGATCTATTTGTTCCAATCCCAAATTTTGCAAGGTCTTCTCTGTGTATTCCACGATATGTTCCCGTGGGTATGAATCTTCAAACCGATATTCCGGTTTGGCCGGCCACTTAAAATTTTTGGGAGGTATCTTGCTTGCCGTGTACAATTTTGTATTTGGGTGCCTTCGCACCAATGCCCCCAGAAGTTTTTCGCTATGTCCTTCTCCGTAACCCCATGCCGTATCAAAAAAATTTACGCCATTTTCCACGGCCAAGTCCAATGATTTTGCGGATTGTCGGTCATCGGATTCCTTCCAACCCCCCATGCCCCACATACCATAACCTATTTCACTTACCTGCCAATCCGTTCTACCAAACCTTCTAAACTTCATATGTATGTATTGTCAAATTGTTTTCCGGCTTAAAGATACTTCCACTACAAAGCATCACCCTAATACCAGACCTCTTTTTTTACCCAGAAAAAAGCAAATACCATATTCGGCACCCAACAGAGCCAGGCCACAATTTTATAGGCAATCAAAAACTCCCCAAAGGTAAATTGCAGTAATGGCAGCCATATTCTCAATGTTACTGCGGCAAAGCAAGCGGCGTAGCTATAAATCATCATTCCCTGATGTAATGCCATATCCTTTCTGCGAATGGCGGCATAGGCCGATAGTGTAGTGTATAGCCAAATCAGTCCCAAAAGAACAAAACCGGATGCGCTTACCCATCCTCCCGTAGCAAAAAATCCTATGCCCACAGCGCAGATTCCACTTATCACCACGGAACCTACATAGATTTTTCCCAGATTGCGGTGCAATTGCAAACGTTTGTTCCGCAACTTCTTACTGAACTGGGACCAACCCGTCAATAACGCCAAACCGCCAAAAGTAATGTGGCCATAAAAACCGATGTTCCATAGCGTATTTGCCAAAAGGGCATCAGACTTGGAATACAGCAGACCAAACTTGCCGGCAACAAAAAAATAAGCCATTGGATAAAGGCCCACACCAATGGCCAAAAAGGCAAACACAAACCACGCTAATTTGTTCGTTCTTCCCATGACGTTATTGGTATCTCCAACTGGTCAAATCCGCATTTTTGGGTGCGGATTCAGCTATCCGTTCCATTATTTTGGGCACATACATACTATTATATCGCAAGCGGCTGATATGATTGGGATTTTCTTGGTCGCCATTCCAACAGTGTTCCGCCCGATCTCCATAATCCACTTCGCCCCCATAATACGGATCCGTGGTACTTTCCAAGAAATCTTCCATGAGATACACTGCATTATTGAGGTAGTAGTTGTCCATATCCCCACAATAAATATGGATCTTACCTTTAAGTTGCTCCCCCAATTTATCCCAATCCCGTTCCAGAATATGGCGCAAGTCATAGTTTTCCCTCCAATAATTGGCCACTTCCGGATTAATGTCACCCGTCATTTTATCCCATAAACGTTCTGGATAACCATCATCCCCTTGAGGGGAATAGGTCGCCTCCCAAATATCCCACTGTTGCCCAGAACGGGACTTTGTGCCCAATACCAATTCCAAATGGTTGTATTCCCGAGTGGTGGTCTGTACATGCCCCAAATAGTCCCTATGTGCGGGAACCTCCCGTTCCTTATGTTCACTTTCATAGTAATAGGCATTCTTATCTTCATAAATATTGGTCAAGCAATACGCTCTAAAATCGATGGGATCCGGACAGGCGGCAAAACAACCGTTGTATTCGTCTGGATAGTTCACCTGCACGGCCAGGGCTTCCCAGCCCCCAGTGGAACCTCCATATAAAAACCGGGACCAACCTTCACCAATACCCCTAAACTGTTCTTCAATATAGGGAACCAACTCATGGGTTATGGCATCACCATAGGGTCCCTGGCTAGCGGAATTCACGGCATAGGAATCATCATAATAGGGTGTTGGATGCTGAATTTCAACAATTAAAAAACGCGGAAAATCAGGTTCGTTCCAACGTTTATAGAAATCATACGCCTCTTGTTGTTGTATGATGTTATAGCCCTCAACCCCAAATCGGGCCGAATAGTCGGGTTTTAGATCGGAATCCGGTGGTGTGGTCCGAAACCCTCCAAAGTCATCCGGAAAATGTCCATGGAAGATCATCAATGGATATTTGGCTTCAGGATGTTCCTCGAACCCTTTTGGCAACAATACATGCGCCCCTAAATACATATCCCTTCCCCAAAACTCGGAAAGCTTTTCAGATTTAATTTTAATGTGTTTTACCCACTCCGTATCCCGTGGTTCCTCAATCGGTGGAATAACCTGGTCCATAACCACGTCCACATCCTTAACTCCATTATCCCCAATGGTAATTTTAAAGGGTGTACTATAGAGATTCCCTGGCGAACGGTTCCATTGTTGGCCCTCGCCATTGTCCATGGGTAATTTTACGGTATGTCCCGTACTCAAATTAAAGGTTTCATAGGTATGTAATAAGGCCTGTACGTAATACTCCCCTGACGGGACATCGGCCAAACTGGGATAGGGAAATCCAAAAGTGGTTTCATCAAAAATCAGTTGTTGGCCTGGCTGCATGCCTTCCACATCCATTCCAAAGACCAACTGCGTATGTAAACCGGCATTGATTTGGAATCGTGGCTCCTTTTCATCATTGGTGGAAAGTAGTAACAATAAACGCCCATCCAGACTTTGCCCATTTGCGTTTTCGGAAAAAGAGACCGCAATGGTCCTTCCTCCGGTGGGATTTTCACATGAGGTAACGCAAAGCCATACCAGGGCAAGTACAATAAGTGGGTATTTCATAATTGATTATTTGCCATTGAAGTTAATCAATTAAAATATGCAGTATTTCCTAAAACGGGTATTTTATCGAATTCAAGCCATTGAAAACAAGAATGCTATGGTCTAAACGTTAGCCTTATAGGCAATCCCAAATTTTATGTGCCATGAAGACCATTTTACTTTTGCTAACTGTAGTATTCGCTACTATGGCCGTTACGGGCTGTACCAATGATGAAGGGGAAGATTTGGACGTATTGACCCCAACGGAGGAAGAAGAGCAATTATTAGTGCGGACCGAAAAGGAAGCCGAGCAACAAAAGGACTGATTTACGAGTGGCGTTCCCTTGCCAATAGCGTGTTTTTCAAAAGCATGGCAATGGTCATGGGCCCCACCCCTCCAGGTACGGGGGTAATATAGGAGGCCTTAGGTGCCACTTGATCAAAGTCAACGTCCCCCGTAAGATAGTATCCCTTTTCCCGGGTTTCATCTGGAACACGGGTAATCCCTACATCGATAATCACCACGCCTTCCTTGACCATATCGGCCTTGAGAAAGTCGGGGGAGCCCAGGGCGGAAACAATAATATCTGCCTTTTGGGTAAATTCCGTTAAATCCTTTGTTCTACTATGCGTAACCGTTACCGTGGCATTGGCCGCTTTTCCCTTTTGACTCATCAGAATACTGATCGGACGACCCACAATATTACTCCGGCCTATGACAACGGTATGTTTACCTTCCGTCTCTATGTTATACCTTCGTAACAGCTCCATAATGCCAAAGGGAGTCGCTGGAATAAAAGTTTCCATACCCAGTGCCATTTTTCCAAAATTCGCGGGATGGAATCCATCCACATCCTTATCCGGATGAACGGCCATCAATACTTTTTCTTCGTCAATATGTTTTGGGAGGGGCAACTGAACAATATATCCATCAATATCCGGATTGGCGTTCAAATCTTCCACTTGTCTTAACAAAGCTACCTCCGTAGTTTCTTCGGGAAGGTGGATGAGCGTGGATTCAAAGCCTATTTTTTTACAAGAACGTACCTTGCTGCCCACATAGGTCAAGCTAGCGCCATCATTCCCGACCAATACCGCTGCCAAATGCGGCACCTTTTCCCCTCGTTCCTTTATTTGGGCCACCTCAACGGCAATCTCCTCTTTGATCTGGTTTGAAATCTTACGACCGTCTAAAATGTTCATCAGTTCAATGTTAAAAGTCCAAGGTTACCTATGCTTGAATTTTTGTCCCTTGTATTCAGATTTGGACAAATAATTCATAAATGAACCTATCTTTCTACTTTCGATAAGTACTTTGTTTTTCAAATTTTCAAAGGTAGCCTCATCAATATATTTTTTATCCAAAGTTCGATAAAGTTGTGAACGAAGCTCACCACAAGATGCTTTTGCTATACTCAAAAATTGAATGAACTCCTTGTTGCCATTTCTTTCAAAGCCTTCGGCTATATTATCCATCACAGACCCTGAGCATCTATTCATTTGGTCTCTTAGTGCATAATCTTTTCTTAAAGAGGTTGTTTCAATCAAGTGATGAACATCATTACATACTTCTCTTGCCAATTGCCAAATTTCAAGGTCTTCAAACATTTCAACCTTTGCCATCCCAATCAATTTAAAAGTTTGGCAACCCTTTAACCTTAAACATTGAACAACAAAACATACTATCGCATATTTTGCATCATCTGCATCATTTGTTTTCCCCGTCCCCCTTGCATCATTTTCATCATTTTGCTCATTTGGTCGAACTGCTTCAACAATTGGTTCACGTCTTGAATGGAACGACCACTACCCGCTGCAATACGCTTTTTTCGGCTTGAATTGAGTTTCGATGGGTTTGAACGCTCATCCGGGGTCATGGAATGGATCATGGCCTCGATATGTTTAAAGGCATCATCATCAATATCAATACCTTTTAAAGCCTTGCCCATACCGGGGATCATGCCCATCAAATCCTTCATGTTACCCATCTTTTTAATCTGCTGGATCTGGCTTAAGAAATCATCAAACCCAAATTTGTTCTTGGCAATTTTCTTTTGGATTTTTCGGGCCTGCTCCTCATCAAACTGTTCCTGCGCACGTTCTACCAGGGAAACCACATCCCCCATACCCAAAATCCGGTCGGCCATACGTGAGGGATGGAATACATCTATGGCCTCCATTTTTTCTCCGGTACCAATAAACTTAATGGGTTTGTTGACCACGGATTTTATGGAAATGGCGGCACCACCCCGTGTGTCACCATCCAGCTTGGTCAAAATAACCCCATCAAAATTCAGGATATCGTTGAATGCCTTGGCCGTGTTCACGGCATCTTGACCTGTCATGGCATCCACGACAAACAAGGTTTCCTGTGGACGTACCGCTTTGTGGATGTTGGATATTTCATCCATCATCTGTTGGTCCACCGCCAATCTACCGGCAGTATCCACTATAACCACATTACAGCCAAGTTCCTTTGCCTTTTTGATACCATCCTGGGCTATGGCCACCGGGTTTTTATTCTCCCTGTCGGAATACACATCGGCCCCTATCTGTTCCCCTACAATGTGCAATTGATCTATTGCTGCAGGACGATAGACATCCCCGGCCACCAAAAGTGGTTTCTTTCCTTTTTTCTTTTTAAGGAAATTGGCCAGTTTTCCGGAAAAGGTGGTCTTACCCGATCCCTGGAGACCAGACATTAAAATGACCGTAGGATTACCACTAAGGTCAATGTCTTCCGTATCACCGCCCATCAATTCCGTTAATTCGTCCTTAACGATTTTGACCATTAACTGACCCGGTTGTAAGGTGGTCAGTACATTTTGACCAAGGGCTTTTTCTTTTACGGTATTGGTAAATTCCTTAGCTATCTTAAAATTGACATCGGCATCCAAAAGGGCCCTACGAACCTCTTTAAGGGTCTCGGCAATATTGATTTCCGTTATCTTGCCATGCCCCTTAAGATTGTGTAAGGCTTTATCTAGTTTCTCGCTTAAATTATCAAACATCGGCTTACATCATTTTTGAAGGAGGACAAATTTAAGAAATACCTGTGTTATCACAGCTTTATACAAAACCAAAAAAGCGACCCATTACGGGTCGCTTTTGCATATTGGGGAACTATGAACTGAGTTAGCTACGCTCAAAAGTCAAGAAATCGTCATCATTATCCGTATCATCATCGTCATCATCCGCCAAACGGATACGGTTATCACTAAATTCCAAAACGTACCAATCTTCGGTCAACTCATCAATAGCTTCATTCGATGTGGAAAAAGTAATGTACAATTCCAAGTCGTCCAGATCATCCAGGTCATCGTCATCATCCAATTCAACCCGCCATGTTCCGTTGAAGGAAGTGGTGCCATTATCCGCCACAATACTGCCGTCCGCACCAAAGGTGAATACAAAACCCTCATAATTGCTGGTTTCATCTTCCCCATCATCCACAAAACGTGTGATGCGCCAGGTACCACTTTCTACAGAATTTTGAAGTGCGGTCACATCCGCGCTATCAAATTGACCATTGCCCATGATGTCACCGTCGTCATCGTCATTTTCACAGGAAGCGATTAGGGCCAGGGTGCCCAATAGAAAAACATTTTTCCAATACTTAATTTTCATTTTCAATATTTTTTAGTTTTTGCAATTGATTTTTTGCCGACATGGAGATGTTGTTTCGGTAATCTTTGGGAATATGCTTTAAAAAAGGACGACCTCGATCAAGATCGTCCTTTTACTGGGGTTGTGGGCAAAAAAGGTGTTTATTTCTTCTCGAACACCAAGGTCTTAAAGTTTACCTCTTCATCTTCGTATACCAGTTCTATACGATCCGCGGTAATTTCCATTACATACCATGGTTCGGCAAGATCTCCGAGGGGATCATCATCCCCCAGGTTAAGGTAAAAGACCAGGTTACCGTTGGTATCCCTTGCAATCCTCCATACACCTGCGGTGCCGGGGTCATCATTAATGCTTACTTCAACTTGGTTGAACATGGAGAACCCAAAGTCCATACCGGCATAATCTGCGGTTTCATCCGTTCCCTCATCATCATACAAGGCTACGTTCCAAAGGCCACCCAACGCTATGTTCCTTATTTCGGCAACATCACCGTCATCGGCATTGTCGTCACATATTTTTTGAAGGATCATCTCATAGCCCAGGGCATCATCTTCCAATTTAATTCTTGTGGTTTCCACAACGCTTTCCCCATAAATCTCCTCAAGCGGCCATTCCAGATTCACTGCTGTTTCGGTCATGATTTCTATAAAGAGGGTACGTTTGCCATTATCATTGGTACCTACTTCCCAGGTTCCTTCAAAAGTGGTAATTCCATCTCCCAAGGTCACCATTCCATTGTCTCCAAAGATGAACTCATATCCCAGAAGCCTATCCACATCCTCATCCTGTACTTCAAGCTCTCCAATAATCCATTCACACTCCTTTAAGGTATTGGTCAAGGTCTCCACACTGATAATTGCACCATCGTCATCACCGTCATCACCATCGTCATTGTCATCGTCGTCACATGATTTCTTCAGAATGATCCTATTTCCATTATCCGACAGGAATTTGATTTTGCGTTCGTCCAATTCATAAACCAACCATTGGAGGTTAAAATCAACCAAAGTATCGAACTGAAGGGTCAAAAGGGCACCACGATCGCTGAACATAAAGCTCCAAGTACCTTGTACGGTATTGCCCATTCTATCGGTAACTTCTACCTCTCCATCATCATCAAAATCAAACTCATAGTTGACATACTGCTCAGTTTGGTCCATATTGTCCCTATTGAATTCGTATATCTTCCAGTCACAGTCCGTTATGAACTCCTCAAACCCATCTTCGTCAAAATCATCATCATTGAAATCATCATCATCATCTTCGTCACATTCATCGCTGGCGGCATCCAAAATACGGGCCAATTCCGCATTACTGTTTACTTGAACTTCTGTTCCGTCATATTTCTTCAATGTGATCGGAAATTCAATACTGATCAATTCATCATCATCCTTTTCCTTCAAGAACAACCGCAACTCCCTATCGCTGTTGATAACAGTTCTATTGGGTTCTTGCCCATCAATATCAAAAGTGAACAGGGTAATGGGATACACAAAATCTATACATTCAATGTCATCATCATCACCACCTTCCGTACATTCGGCAGCGAGTTCGCGCAAGGCTTCCTTACTTTCAAGGACAACTTCGGTAAAGTCGGAAAGGGTAATGGTTATAGGAAATATAATTTCGAGAATGTCTTCATCATCATCAAATTCATCAAAAATCTCTTCAACCACCTTTAAATCCTCAATACTGTCTATGGTAACCTGAATACCGGCAACCTCAACGGTGTAAGGAAATTGTATGGCGATACAACTGGCCTCATCAATAATATTATCAAAGGAACCGTCATTGGAGGCCGTATTCATTATCAATTGGGCGGTAGAGGAACCGGCTTCCAGTGTTTCCTGACTGTCGTTGCCTACTCGTTCAAATTCATCTTGGCAAGCATTGAAAAGTAGGACCATAGCAATAAATCCTACATACATCAACTTGTTAACATACTTTTTCATAACGTTTTTGGATTATTTTCTGTTAGTACGACCATAAAACAATCATTAGTTAAAATACCCTACCCCAATTTTCACATTTTTTAAAATATCTTTGGGAAAGCTTGTAAAAACCCATGCATGGCCAACGTTTGTGAAGAACACATCTTCAGTTCTATATTTAAGGACAATTCCAAAACGGTTTTTAATTACATCTATTATAAGTTTGGAAATGAGGAAAAGGCATCTGATGCCGTTCAGGAGGCTTTTGTTAAACTTTGGGAAAACTGTACCAAGGTAAGTCCGGAAAAGGCAAAGTCCTATTTATATACTGTAGCGAACAATTTGTATTTGAATGTCATTAAGGCGGAAAAAGTACGATTAAAATACGCCGATCTGCATTCCAATTCCATAAACAGGGAATCCCCGGAATACGTTTTGGAGGAAAAACAGTTCCAAAAAAAATTGGATGATGCCCTAAATGCCTTGCCCGAAAACCAACGTACTACTTTTTTGCTGAACCGCATTGATGGAAAAAAATACAGTGAGATTGCAGAAATGGAGGGAGTAAGTATAAAAGCCATTGAAAAACGAATGCATTTGGCCCTAAAAACATTGCGGGAGCAAATTGATGGAATTTAGAGGTTACCAAAAAGGCCAAACCGGATATTTGAAATTTTTGATACCTAATAAAGTAGGGTTTTTATAAAGTGGGTTGTTATTAAATTGTAAAGCATAGAAATCATGCAAGAGAATTACTTGGCAAAATGGTTGAACAACGAGCTCTCAGAGAAGGAGTTGGCCGAGTTTAAAAAGTCGGCCGAATATGCTTCCTATCAGAGAATTGCTGAGGCTTCCGGAAAACTGGAAGCCCCGGATTTCAATATGGACAAGGCGTGGAACACTTTTAAATATGAACGGTTTGACCAAAGTCCCAAGGTTGTTCCATTGCATCCCTTCAAGCAGTTTCTCCGTGTTGCGGCCGTAATTGCCGTATTGCTTACAGGAGCTTATGTCTACCTGAATTCACAGGACGAAATATTCACTACCCAACTGGCAGAACGCACCGAGGTTGTACTTCCGGATGCCTCTGAAGTTATCCTGAATGCGGATTCCCGTTTGTCCTTTAAGGAAAGAAAATGGGACGACAACCGCAATGTGGAACTGGATGGGGAAGCCTTTTTTAAGGTAGCCAAAGGACAACGTTTTACGGTTTCCACCGATGCAGGTACGGTAACGGTCCTAGGGACCCAATTCAATGTGGAAAGTAGGGACGGTTTCTTTGAAGTAACCTGCTATGAAGGTTTGGTCAGTGTTACCCATAATGCCAACGAGCACAAACTACCGGCAGGCAATTCCTTTGTGGTCATCAATGGGGAAATCAGGGCCACGGATGCCGTCACTTCATTGGCCCCCTCCTGGACCCAAAATGAAAGTTCATTCACCAGTATACCCCTTAAATATGTCCTGGCGGAATTTGAACGTCAGTTCAATATTGAAGTAGCCACCCAAGATATAAATACCGAACAACTTTTTACGGGTACGTTTGACAACACGAATATTGATTTAGCGTTAAAAAGTATTAGTACTCCTTCCCAAATTCGTTTTAAATTGGAGCAGGATAAGGTACTTTTCTATGCAGAGGACACTCCATAAGCCTTTTATTGTATTTGCGATGGTGCTATTGTCACTATCGCCAGTTTTCACCTTTGCCCAGGCTGAAGTTTTTGGGCTAAAGACCTTCATTGCCCGGCTCGAAAATAGTTTTGATGTCAAGTTTTCCTATGTGGATGCCGATATCCAGGGAATTGAGATAAAGGTTCCCTCTTCCAAGAAACTCCAGGAAATCCTTAATGCCATTGCTACGCAGACCGGAATCGAAATCAAACAACTAAGTGAGCGGTACTATGCCTTGAGCAAACCCAGATTGGTGGAAATCTGCGGCAGGGTCCTGGACAATTACGCGAAAAACACCGTTCCCGGGGCCACCGTGGAGGTCCTTGGGATGGATAAGGCCATTGTAACGGATATAGATGGTTTTTTTAGGATGGAAGCGGTGGACCGTTCCGCTTCGCTACAAATCAGGTATCTGGGCTATACCACAAGGATAGTGCCCATTGCCGAGTTGGCGGACCAAGGGGAATGTCCAAAAATACTATTGGCCGAACGTCGGGAAGTACTCACCGAAGTGGTGGTTTACGAATTTTTGACCAAGGGTATTGTAAAAGAGACCGATGGTGGCATTACCGTCCAAACCCAAAAACTGGGATTATTGCCCGGATTGGTGGAGCCCGATGTCCTTTTTGGCATACAAACGCTCCCTGGGGTAAAAAGTATTGATGAAACCGTGTCCGACATTAATATCCGTGGGGGCACCAACGATCAGAACCTCATCCTTTGGAACGGTATTAAAATGTACCAATCAGGACATTTTTTCGGGTTGATTTCCGCCTTTAACCCCTACCTTACCGAAAGGGTTTCGGTCTATAAAAACGGAACCCCTTCGGAGTATGGGGATGGGGTAAGTGGCATCATCAGTATGGAAACCAAAAATGATATTGGCGATCGGTTTTCCGGTGGGGCGGGTTTTAATCTGATCAGCGGGGATGCTTTTGGGCAAATCCCCATAACCGATAAACTTGCCTTTCAGTTTTCCGGAAGGAGGTCCACCACGGACTTTTTGGACACTCCAGCTTATGTGAGCTTTACCGACAGGGCATTCCAGGATACCGAAGTGCAAAACCAACAAAACCAGGAAGTCAATGAAAATCTAAGGTTTGATGAGAAGTTTCTTTTTTATGATGTTTCGGGTAAACTATTGTACGACTTCAATGAAGACCACAAATTTCGATTGAGTTTTATTGGGATTGATAATGATCTGGACTTTTCCACCACCAATACCGAAACTTCGGAAACCTCAAGGAGCTTTTTGGACCAAACCAATCTTTCCGCAGGATTGCAATGGTTTGGGGATTGGTCGGAACGATTTTCAACCCATGTCAATGTCTATTTTTCCAAATACAATTTGGATGCCCAAAGTCTCTTTCCCGATCAACAGCAACGCCTGTTCCAAAAAAATACGGTGGAGGAGCGGCAAGCCAAACTCACTACCTTCTTTCGTCTTTCGGACAATCTGCAGTGGATCAATGGGCACCAATATATAGAGACCGGGATTACGAATCAGGCGGATGTCACCACACCGGAGTTCAACCTCAACATAAAAGACGTTGTCAGGATACAAGCGCCCTTTACCGAGCTCCAGTTCAACACAAAGAACAATGGCTTTATTACCAATATCGGACTAAGGGCCAATTATATCCAAAATTTGGCTGAGGCCGGAGGCGCCTTTGATCGACTGTTATTGGAACCCCGACTCAACCTCAACTTTAAAATGGCCAATTTCTTAAGGGCCCAGATCCTTGGTGAATTTAAAAGTCAAAGTACCAACCAGGTGATCGATTTGCAACAGAACTTTTTGGGAATTGAACGAAGAAGGTGGACCCTTGCCAATGAAAACGATTTGCCATTGACAACGAGCAAGCAGGGTTCCGTTGGCCTGAACTATGCCAAAAGACGGTTGTATATAAGTGCCGAAGCTTTTTATAAAACAGTGGATGGTATAAGTACAAGGACACAAGGGTTCCAAAACGAAAACCAGTTTGATGGGGAATTGGGAGGCTATGAGATTAGGGGAATGGAATTCCTTATTAACCAAAAAGGGGAGAACTACAGTGCGTGGTTAAGCTATACCTACAACAAAAATGACTACACTTTTGATAGCATAGTGCCCCCGGTATTTCCCAATAACCTGGATGTGAGGCATACCCTGACCCTAGGGGGCACCTATGATCTGGGAAACCTAAAGCTCGGCATTGGCATTAACTATAGGACCGGAAGGCCTTTTACACAACCTACGGAAGATAATCCATTGGACACGACTGTCTTTCCTGCCCAAATCAATTTTGAAGTCCCCAATAGCAGTCGGTTACCGGAATATTTCAGGGCAGATGCTTCGGCCACCTATCAGTTCGACTTAAGTGACCGGGTCAAGGCCAAGACCGGTATCTCCCTACTCAATATTACCGATCGCGCCAATGTATTGAACCGATATTTCCGGGTTTCGGACGAAAATGAAATTGAACGTGTGGACAACAGTTCCCTGGGCCTAACGCCCAATATTAGTTTTCGGGTCAGTTTCTAGAGATTCCACCTTTGACATTACGATAACGTGGGGAAAGGTAATTGCGGCAAGAACGTACAGGAGCACAGTTACAAAATAATGCACACTATCCTTCAATAGCCAATACAATAAAGCCAACCCGGCAATAGAAAGGAACCAGTACAAAAAAGAGGTTCTCAAAAATCGTACAAAGCTCTTTTTGGTGGCCTCGCCATAAAGGTAGCCCAGTTGGTCTTTCATAGAAGGCAAACTATGCCATAGGATAAAATAAATCGCAAAACCCCAGATAAGGGAGGAGGTGGCGAACACCACGGTCAATACAGTCAGGTAAAGCAACTCCCTTAGGGGGTTTATGTTCAAAATCCTTTTCTTGAACAGTACAATTGATAGCATCAAAAAGACCAGCAACGCCACAACAAGCACTATTCGGAATACGGAGGCCGTCAAAACCAAGCCGGTAAGATCCGTTATCACAACAATAATTTTGTCTAACTTAATATTGAATATCATAAACAATATTAAAAATCCATAACTCATGAACAAGGGTGCCTTCCATCGGGTACGACCAGTGAACTGCTTATTGAAATGTTGTTCGCCAAAGTGGTAGGCACTGATAAGGATAAAGAAAAGTAGTGCCAGTCCTTTTGAAAGCAAAAAGAAAAAAGCGACCAGGCCCATGGCCCCCAAGTAGACCAACAACAACACCCTAATTGGCTTTTTACCTTTTGATAATGAATGAATAAGGGTAATATCATTGGCACCATGAAGAACCCCAAATGTCAGGATAAAGGCATAGGCCAAATAATCCTGTAGGACTGGGCTCAATTGTGAGGAGAGCCAAAGGCAGAAAAAGGTCGATACCAGGGTGATATTTTTCAATTTGATAATTTGAATCAGTTTGTTTAAAGATATGATAAAAATTTTAAACAAATATTATCATTTTATCGTTTAACTTTTTTTATATTTGATTAAACATTTTCTAATTAACTCTTGTATATATGAAATCTTTGTTATTTAGTTTACCCTTGTTGGCCGATGTCACCAAGATTGCCAATGATGACTACGTTGGCTTTACATTTTTTGTGGGATGTATGGCCATGATGGCCGCTTCCGCTTTTTTCTTTCTTTCCATGAACAGCTTCGATCGAAAGTGGAAAACTTCAATTCTGGTATCTGGATTGATTACGTTTATTGCTGCGGTACATTATTGGTACATGCGGGATTATTGGTCCGGTGTTGGAGAATCACCAACCTTTTTCCGCTATGTGGATTGGACACTCACCGTTCCCTTGATGTGTGTGGAGTTTTACCTTATCCTAAAAGTGGCCGGTGCCAAAAAGTCCCTCATGTGGAAACTTATCCTGGCATCCGTGATCATGTTGGTCACAGGTTACTTTGGGGAGGCCGTTTATACTACCGGCTCCGGTCCGGCACTATGGGGCTTTGTATCTGGTCTGGCCTATTTCTACATTGTATATGAAATATGGTTTGGAAATGCCAAAAAACTGGCAGAATCTGCCGGAGGTTCCGTCCTACAGGCCCACAAAACCTTGTGTTGGTTCGTTCTGGTAGGATGGGCCATCTATCCCATTGGCTATATGGCCGGGACAACAGGTTGGTATGATGGCCTCTTTGAAGGTTTAAATATGGATGTCATCTATAATATTGGTGATGCCATTAACAAAATAGGCTTTGGCCTTGTAGTCTACGGAGCTGCAGTAGCATCGCAGTCATCTACAGCGGATTCGTAGTTATTTTTAGTTGGTTACATTTAGGGAAAGTCCTTGTAAAAACAGGGACTTTTCCTTGTTTTATGCCATTCCTTTTTGATTTAGGATGCGTGCAATTAGTTCAAAAGCTTCGGGCAGTTGCCGTTTTAAATCTTCCGGGGTTTCAAAAAAGTGTTCCACCAAAACCGAAAAAAACTCAAAATCATTCACCTGGGCATAGGATCTCAGGTAATTGGTATCATTGACCAAAGACTTCATCGCCCTTAATTTTTTAAAGCCCCATTGAAACCTTAGGGACTCCCAGGAACTTCTACCACTTGTCTCAAAATATAGCGCATGGGCAAACTCATGAATGGCCAAATTGATATTGTCCCCTTCCTCCTTAAAACCATATTCCACACTATCCGCAGCAAAGACCAATGTCTTTAACCCCCTATTATATTCTCCAACATGATGCTTCTTGTTGAGTATGGAATAGTAATCCGTGGGGTATATGACTATTTTATGTACCGAACGGATGTATTTGTAATTGTTCATCCCCAAGGTCAATAGAATTCCTGCCCCACTGATCAAAAGCTCCATGGTATGTTTATCATTCACCAACCCTTTGTACAAAAAGGCCTTTTTGGTCCTAAACCATGCTACCCTTTTATAAAACCTATTGGCATCATCCCCATTGAGTTGCCTGACACGGGCAATCCGTTCACGAAGGAGTTTTTTTTCATTTTCGTTTAAGGGATTCGGCCGGAGAAAGGGATTGAGGTCATACAGGCCAATGGCATAATACACAATATATATTAGATAGCTCAGAAGAAAAAAAAGGCAAGCAAAGGCGAATATGTCCACTCCCCTAACAACCCACATTACATTCGCTCAGGTACTTGTATTCCCAATAGATGGAATGCATCTTGGATAACTTCACCGACTTTTTTGGAAAGCTGAACCCTAAAGTCGCGTTTTATGGCCTTCGACTCGCCTAAAATGGAAACCTGTTGGTAGAACGAATTGAATTCCTTGACCAAATCGTAGGTATAATTGGCGATCAATGCAGGGCTGTGGTCATTTGCTGCTTCCAGCACCTTTTCTGGAAATAGTTGAATTTGTTTCAGAAGCTCCTTTTCTTTTGGGTGAAGTGCAAAAGAGTTCTCGACCGTGCCCAAAGTGCCATCCCCTGCTTTCCTAAGAATCGATTGGATTCTGGCATAGGTATATTGAATAAATGGCCCCGTATTGCCTTGAAAGTCCACGGATTCTTCCGGATTGAACAAAATCCGTTTTTTGGGATCCACTTTAAGGATGTAATACTTCAATGCCCCGAGTCCTATGGTTTGGTACAGTACCTTCTTTTCTTCCTCCGAATAGCCTTCCAACTTGCCCAAGTCCCTGGAAATGGCAGCTGCGGTTTCCTCCATATTCTTGATAAGGTCGTCCGCGTCCACAACGGTCCCTTCCCTGCTCTTCATCTTTCCGGAAGGTAGGTCCACCATACCATAGCTAAGATGGTACAGTTTTTCTGCCCAGGAATAGCCGAGCTTCTTTAAAATCAAAAAGAGTACTTTAAAGTGATAGTCCTGTTCGTTTCCCACGGTATAGACCATTCCATTGATATCGGGAAAATCCGTGACACGTTGGATTGCCGTACCAATATCTTGGGTCATATATACGGCAGTCCCATCGGAACGAAGTACGATTTTTTCATCCAATCCCTCTTCGGTCAAATCTATCCACACACTACCATCTTCCTTTTTAAAGAACACCCCTTTTTCCAGGCCCTCCTTAACCACGTTCCTGCCCAGTAAATACGTGTTGCTCTCGTAATACAAATGGTCAAAATCAACTCCCAGATTTTTATAGGTGGTATCAAAACCTTCATAGACCCAACCATTCATCTTTTTCCAAAGGGAAACCACATCCTCATCACCAGCTTCCCATTTTCGCAGCATTTCCTGGGCTTCCAACAAAATAGGTGCTTCCTTTTCCGCTATGGCTTTTTCCTTCCCATCAGAAATCAATTGCGCCACTTCATTCTTATAGGCTTTGTCAAACTCCACATAATACTTCCCCACTAAATGGTCTCCTTTTAAACCGCTTGATTCCGGAGTTTCCCCTTTACCAAATTTTTGCCATGCCAACATACTCTTGCAGATATGGATACCCCGATCATTAATGATTTGGGTTTTGTACACTTTATGCCCGGCAGCTTTTAATATTTCAGCTACGGAATACCCCAAAAGATTATTCCGTATATGCCCTAAATGCAACGGTTTATTGGTATTTGGTGAGGAATACTCCACCATAACGGCATCTTTGGAATTTGCTTCCTGATAACCAAAACGGTCCCTGCCCAGTATTGAATTAAAAAAAGAAAGATAGTAGTAGTCTGAAACCACCAAGTTCAAAAAGCCCTTAACCACGTTGAACTTTGCAATCGCTTCAACATTTTCTTGAAGGTACTGGCCAATCTTCGTCCCTATTTCAACGGGATTGCCTTTTATGGTTCTGAGCATGGGGAAAACAACAACGGTTAAATCCCCTTCAAAGTCCTTTCGGGTAGGTTGAAATTCAACCGATGGCAAATCCGTTTTAAAAATCGACTTTGCCGCTTCCTTTACCTTTTGTTCCAAGACTTGTTGTAACTCCATTCCAATTCACATTTCAGCCAGCAAAACTACATTTTTTACCTTGTTTTAGCGAAGTTTTAAGAGGGAACCGCAACCTAATCCCTAATTTTAGGGAATGCTTTTGAATGTTTCTTACTCGGACAAAAAGATTACCAAAAAAATCGACGTTGAAGTCGGCAAACCCTTTCCCCTAAAAGAACGATGGAAAATGGGGGGCATTGGCTCCCCCAAACTAAAGATTGTGGAGGCCAGTATGGAAATTAGAAACCTGCTCATTTTGGACAACAATGCGGACAATTGCAATGTTGAAATGCGTCCCAAAGGGATTATCGTTGGGTTTCGGTCCCTTCTGGAATCCTATGCGCTGATCATTCCCTATTATAAACTTACCCTTTACAAAGGGAACCTGGCCGTATATTCCATTTATAGGGACAACTATTTTATAAAAGTGGAGGCGGACACCAAAGCCGTTCAAAAGTTTTTTAGAAAGTTGTTGGACTATAAGGCGGACAATGCCCCGACCAATATTGAAGATTTATGAAAATCCTTCTCACTGGTGCCAATGGCTATATTGGAATGCGGCTATTGTCGCGATTATTGGAGTTGGGACATAAAGTTGTCTGTGTAGTTCGCGACAAAAACCGACTATCCATTGATAATAGGGCCAAAACATTGGTAGATATTATTGAAGTTGATTTTTTGGAGGATTTCAAACCGGAAAAAATCCCAAAAGATATCGATGTCGCCTATTATCTTATCCATTCCATGACCTCTTCCATTTCCGATTTTGATGAAAAAGAGGCCATCGCCGCTCGAAATTTCAACGCCTATATTTCCGAAACCCATTGCAAGCAGGTGATTTACCTTAGTGGTATTGTTAACGAGGAAAAACTTTCCAAACACCTCTCCTCACGTAAAAACGTGGAGGACATTTTGTATCAGGGGAATTTTAACCTTACCGTATTGAGAGCGGGAATCATTGTTGGTTCCGGTAGCTCATCTTTTGAGATTATCCGGGATCTGTGTGAAAAGCTCCCCGTTATGATCACACCAAAATGGGTGCTTACCAAAAGTCAACCCATTGCCATTCGTGACGTCATTAATTTCTTGACAGGGGTGCTGGGCAATGAAAGCACCTTCAACCAATCTTTTGACATTGGTGGCCCGGATGTGCTCACGTACAAGGAAATGCTACATCAATATGCCAAGGTACGCGGTTTTAAAAATTGGATTTTTACCGTTCCCATTATGACCCCAAAGCTGTCTTCCTATTGGCTCTATTTTGTAACCTCAACTTCCTACAAATTGGCGATGAACTTAGTGGACAGCATGAAAATGGAGGTTGTGGCCAGGGACAGTAGGCTGCAGCAACTATTGGGATTGCAGACCCATAGTTATCAAGAAGCCATAGAAATGGCCTTTAAAAGGATAGAACAAAACCTCGTCATTAGCAGTTGGAAGGACAGTATTGCGAGTGGGCAGGTACAAGAAGATTTGGAGAAATACATCCAGGTACCCAAATACGGGGTCTTAAAGGATGTCCAGAAATTGGCGGTGAAAGACAGTAAAAGGACCTTGGACAATATCTGGCGTATAGGCGGGGACACGGGCTGGTACTATGGTAGTTGGCTATGGAAAATCCGTGGTTTTTTTGACAAGTTGAATGGAGGTCCCGGACTGCGGCGGGGAAGAACCCATCCCGATAAACTATTTCCTGGGGATGCCTTGGATTTTTGGAGGGTTCTGCTTGCGGACAAAAAGGGAAAACGACTCTTGCTTTTTGCCGAAATGAAGCTTCCCGGTGAGGCTTGGCTCGAATTTAAAATAGATGACAAGGACGTTCTGCACCAAATCGCGACCTTTCGGCCCAAAGGACTTAAAGGAAGACTCTATTGGTACAGTGTCCTACCATTTCACTACTTCATTTTTGGAGGGATGATAAAGAATATCGCAAGCGCCTGAATTACAGAAATCCTGAAACAAAAACCGAGCTATTTCGTCTATCCATGGACAACCATTGCCATCAAAAAACAGTCTTTAGAACAACAACGCATCAAATTGATGATATGAAAATAGTTTCATTCGTATGCTTTATGTTTTTTCTGTCGTTACAGATCAACGCCCAAACTTTTAGCTCCAAATTAATTGATGCCAAAACAAAGCAGGGAATTCCCTATGCCACCATACAGTATGCTGAAAATAGAGGTGTTGTCACCAATGAAGAAGGGCGGTTTTCTTTTACCCTGGAAGCACAGAACGAGCTCTTGGATTCCATTTACATTTCTTCCATGGGGTATGAAAAAATGGGGTTCACCCTTGAGCAATTGCAGGACAGTATCATTTTCATAAAACCAAAGGCCATACAATTGGGTGGTGTGTATGTCTTTGACAAGGAACTCTCGGTGGACGATATTATTGAACAGATGAAGGAACGACTGTCCCAGAACGTAAATAATGAACCCGTAAAACAACGGTATTTTTTGAGGCAATCCGTTTTTGGCACCGTACAAAAAGTGGATATGGGCTTTGAAAAATCGTCCATAGCGGAATTGGACAAGGAACTGATAGATAGCATTGCCCGAGCCATTCCAAAAAGTTCCTATCACTACACGGAAACCCTGGGTGATTTCCTAAAGAACAACGAGGCTTACAAGGTCAGTGTTCTAAAGGCTGCAGAGTTGTACAATAAAAATGATGTCAACTCCATTGAGGATTTGGGGCAACGTATGGAAAAGATTTTTAAGGCCAATGTGAAACCGGATTCCTACTTAAAAATTAAATCGGGGCTATTTAGTCAAAAAATACAGGTAGATTCCGTATTACAGGAAATTGACCAGGAGGCCGAGGCGACCATTGAAAATGAAATTCAACGTGATACCATTTCCGGTTTGGTAGATGGTCAAAAATTTATTTTTGATGAGATTTTAGGCGAAGTGTTCTATCAGGAAGATAGTAAACTGGACATTATTCCAAAGACCCGGAAATACGAATTTGAACTCGTGGGCTATTCCGATATTGGGGAATCCGGTGTTTACGTCATTGACTTTTCCCCTAAGGGAAAGACCGATTTTAGAGGAAGGCTCTACATTAACATTGAAGATTTTGCAGTAATGCAAATAGATTTTGAGAACCTAAAAAACCTTCGAAACTTTCGGTTATTGGGCATTTACTACAGGGAAACGCTGTACAAGGGCACCATGCGCTTTAACAAACTGCCCAATAATCGATACGAACTGGTCTTTATGGACTTTAATTTTGGGCGTTGGTTTCGTATGGACAGACCTTTGGACGTTATTGAAAAAAACAAAAATGTGAAGGGCCGCCGCAAGCAGAATGAACTGCGCTTGAACATTGACTTTCAAATAGCAAACACCAACAAATGGGAATTGGTGGTCTACGAGAACGAATTGATAGGCCAAACCCAGTTTGAAAACTTTAAGGAAGACAAAAGCCTGGAAGCTACTTATCTCCCCAAATACGACCCCGAGTTTTGGAAAGGGTATAACATTGTGGAACCCAACCAAGCCATACGCGAGTTTACGGCTGGGGAGGAGCAAGATTAAGTTCTGGGCAAAAACATTTTTGTTTTTGCTTCTCGCTTCAGGTGATTTGAGGTGCTTCAAACTCCCCTTTCTTCTGGCGCAAAGCCAGAATTCATTCCCCTCTTGAACTCAAGAGGGGAGCTTTTGTACCCGTAACTTATACCTCAAGTTCCTCCCTTCAGACGAAGGGAGGTATCCCACTAATCATTGGGGCGGAGGGTTTGACAGTTAATTTCAATCACTATTCCCTTAAAATGGATTTGTCCCTTTCCCTACCAAAAAAGCAGCTATTCCATAAATTGTGTATTTTCCAAAAATGAAAAGAATTCACAATAGGAAAGCGCTTCAAAATTTCCAAAAGTAACTCCGGAAAAACTTAACCCCAGCAGAGGCCTTTCTCTGGAAATACTTAAAAGCAAAACAACTAAAAGGTAGACGCTTTCAAAAACAACATGGTATTGGTCCTTATATCGTAGATTTTTATTGTGCTTCTGAAAAACTAATCATCGAATTGGATGGGGAAGTACACTTAAACCCAAGCGCAGAAGAAAACGACTTAATACGGAAAGAGTATTGGGAAAACTTGGGCTATACCGTAGTTCGTTTTGAGAACAAAATGGTTTTTGAGCATTTGTCTTCAGTTTTAGAGGAGATCAAGGGTCATTTTAACCAATCTGAACAATAGAAATAGTTTCAACCTACCTGATTAAGCCTTGCCGAATCACTCCTCTCCACCAGAGCAGTCATGATATCATTTAAGTTGGTCGGTGGACTTAGTCCGATAGGGGAGTTAAACCTTTAGGTTTTCGGCAAAAACACTTCAGCCATCATACATCGGGCCGATCCTCCACCACAGGTTTCTATGGTGTCCAAAGGGCTATGGATGATAGCACAATGCTTTTCAATGGCTTTGACTTGATCCTCCCTTAAACTATCGTACGCTTGGGAACTCATCACCATAAAGCGTTTTCCATCCTTTCCTATCACCTGAAGCATATTACCGGCAAAATGATGCATTTGACTTTCCGTTATCGGAATGATTTCCCTCCCATCCAATTTTAGGTGTTCCACCACATTTTTCCGCTCTTTTTTATCATCAATGGTATCCAAACAAATGACTACAAAGGTCTCTGCCATAGCCATCATTACATTGGTATGGTAAATGGGCAAACGCTCCCCATTTACGGTTTGATTGGCCGTAAAAATCACGGGGAAACAGTCAAAATCCTCACAGAACTCTATAAAAAGATCTTCGTGTGCCCTTTCAGATAAGGCACAATATGCTTTTTGATTCACCCGGTCCTTCAGTATACTTCCCGTTCCTTCCAAAAACACACCCTCTTCTTCAGCAGCCGTATAATCAATAACGGTATCTATCCGGAAACCTTCCTTCTCCAAAATAGCAAAGATATCCTCCCGGCGTTCCTTTCTTCTGTTGGGAGCGAACATAGGATAGATCACCACTGTACCACTATCATGAAAGGATACCCAATTGTTTGGGAAAATGGAGTCCGGCGTATCCGTTTCCAACTGATCCTTTATGGTCACCACCTTCACCCCATGATCTTGAAGCACCTTTACAAAAGCATCAAATTCCACCTGTGCCCTTGCATTGATTTCAGAATTCTTTGAACCTAAATCTTCCTGGAAATAGTTATTTACGGCAGTTTGTTCGTTCATTCGAAAAGCCACTGGCCTAATCATTAGTATCGTATTGGTAATCTGCATTTTAAGTTACTATCAGCTTATTGAAATTTGAAGTACATCCTAAACGGATGTGCAAATATGGATTTTATTTTCCCAAGAATCGGTATCCCCGTATAATTTAGTTCAAAGTCCGCCTGGAACCCTGTTACCATTTCTTTATTTGCCATTAAAATCCACCTCCCGTTCAAACGGATTCAAAAGCTTGTCAATTAAAATACTGGTCGTACGCCTGTCCAAGGGAACTGTTTCGGAAAAAGGTTCGGAAACGATTTCAGCAATCCATAATTCCTTTAAATCGTCCAGGGTTATTCCTTTGGTAAGCGAATTCATGATGTCCACAATATACTTGGGCGATACCCATGCTCCAGAAGCAGGCAGGTCCATTAATTTGGGATAGGCCCCTAGCAAACCAGACTTTAATTCAAATTCCGAAACCCTCCTTTCCGGATAAAACCAGGTTTCATTGGCCCATTTATAGGGTACCCCATAACCTTCGAGCACTCCGGAGGCCCCTATTCTTTGGATCGATTCAAACGCCCTATCCGTAGGGGGAACATCTATAAATGGCATGAGATAGGCTTTGCTGTTGAGCAAGGCCTGCTGCACTTTTCTAATGGATACCTTGGTGGTTGACACCTTATCCAAAACGGCCAAGGCCGCTATGGCCCCTGATGCCTGTCCTATACCCAATACCACTGGTTGCAATCGTGTAGTACCATTTACAATATTGGAAACACTGATGTTCTTATCCGCCACCAGAAAGTTTTCCATCCCTTTTGGTATTAAGCATCCCATTGGAATACTATAACTGGGCACCTTGATGTTTATAAATTCAATTTTGGGGGCATTTGGGTTCTTATCATGGTGGTGATCTATGGGATAGTCCCCTACGGCGATTCCCGTTTTATACAGCTCAAAATCATAGGGCCTTTCCAAATGATCGGCAACTAAAAACACCTCTCCCTTTACCCTTCTACCTTCCCTATGGTAGGGAATCATGGGATATCCGTCCTTCGTGGGAAATTCCTTCTCCAGCCTTAGGTTGGTGAAACCCAATTCGTTTTGAATGTAATGGATAAATCCCTGGGTGAAGCGCTTTGCCCTTTCCATGGCCTCTTTTGTTTCGGTTTCTGAAAGTTGGGGCCAATCCACAAAATAATCGTTACCGCAATTGGGCCAATTGATCATGTACTTATTGTTGGGAAGCTTACCATAATTCAGCATTTGTTCACAATCGGACACGCTACCAAACATCTCCCCTTTTTCCCTATGGCAGGCACAGGCATATACTTTGGGATCATAATCCGTGGGCCTGTCCACCAATCCTCTGGTGTCTTTTTTCCGCCCTACATCCTTTAGAATGGCCGCATAGGTCAAATCCTGTACCATGGCATTCCCAATCCCAGGAGCTTGCGCTTCCCCAGTCTCCGCTTTGGAATCCATCCCAAGACGGTACTCCGCACCTACCAAAGGCAGCAGTTCTCCGGTTTCGGTAGCATCAATAAGCACGATAGCTTTAGTAAACCGTTCCTTGCCCCTTACCCGATAATTGACCTTCCACTTTTCCTGCTCCCTTTCGACCTTTCCATACCGGGCATTAAAAACAATGTCCAAATTGGGGATAGTTGCCATTTTGGTCAGAATGGCATTGCCGACGGAAGGTTCAAAAAGGGTATGACTGACCCAACCCGTAGCCACCTCTTTTGGCCCCCCATAATACTCATATAGTTTTTGACGAAATTCTCCCCAAATACCGGATGGCAATCCATGGTTCCCATCAATGGCGGATACCCCCGCCGAAGTCAACATGCCGCCCAACCATTCGGTCTTTTCCAGGATTTGTACACTCGCTCCCATACGAGCTGCTTGAATCGCTGCCGAAGTTCCTCCGGCACCACCCCCAATAATAAGGACATCCACTTCTTTTTGGGAATGCCCAAGCATACAAAAAAAGAAGGAAATGGTCAGGAATAGTGTTCTCATCATCGTATCATATTTGATATCCTTCAAATGGTATCCAGCGTTCTTGAAATTTCCAAGAGTGCCCGTGGAACATGAAAACAACCCTTCCATTTACCCCCTTTTAAATGAAGCAAAAGCTCTCCCCTTCTATCAAGATAGCCGTACCATTCCCCTCCATTTTTGGGGTCCCTAAAGTGGTACCATGTATATTCATGTACTTTTTCAAACCAGGTTTTGGCCTTTGGACTGCGATTAAAGGCGTAGGTTTTTGCCAGGGCCACCAGGGTTTCCAAATGTACCCACCACAATTTCCGGTCCCATTCCAAATGTTCCGTTGGTTGGCCTTTGGCATCCAAGAAGTAAAAAATCCCACCATATTGCTCATCCCATCCCTTTTCCAGTTGTTGGTACATAATTTGCTCGGCCTCTTCCACTAAAGCCAAATCATTGTTCCGCAATCCAATATTCATAATGAACCACATGGCTTCAATGGCATGTCCGGGATTTAGAAGCCTTCCTTCAAAACTATCCACAAATTCCCCATTTTCAGAAATGTTTTCCAATACCAAACCCCTTTGGGAATCATAAAACTGAGTGATGATGAGTGTGGCAATGTCCGCAGTTAATTTTGATACCTCTTGCTTCCCTAGAATAGGTTCCAATTCCATGGAAAGATTGCTGAGGATCATGGGAAGTGCAAAGTTTTGTAGATTTCGGGTTCCCGGGTATTTCTTATTGTAAGGTCCTTTGGGATTATCTTGACGCCTAAGGATATTCCAAAATGTGTCTTTGGCAATTTCTGCATAGCGCTGTTCGCCGGAAATCCCATAATACGCCCCAAAAGCCATTGCAGCAAAACAATCGGAAAAAATGTTATAGGGTTGGACCAAAGGATTTCCCCTTTGATCTAGGGAAAAATACCAATCCCCATTTTTATCCCTACCATGGTTTTCGAGAAAATTAATGCCATGCCTGGCCATTTCCTTCCAATTGGGATTTGCTTCCAACGAACTGTACAATGTTGAAAACATCCACGCCTGCCTGGCCTGCAACCAAATAAATTTGTCCGTATCATATACATTCCCCTGTAAATCAAGACAGGTAAAATAGCCGCCATAAACATCATCCTTGGAATGGCTTTCCCAAAATGGGATTACTTCCTTACATAGTTCCTCCTTGTAAATGTCAACGTACTTTTTCAAACGATTTAGGATTTGGTCATAATGTTAGCTGTTCCCCAAAATGCTCCAGGTACCTATTGTACAAATGGCCTGCTTGACGATAGGAAGACTGGGGACTCATAAAATGGGAAAATTCAAATGTTATGGCCTTTGTACATCCAGCCCTTTTGGCGGCCTCCATTTTTAATAGCAGTTTTTCAAACTTTATAGGCAAAAACTTTATGGGCATGTCCCTATCAAATGACTCGGTATTGGTCCATGACTGCATACCATAGGTATCTGCCAGTTTTTTGTTGATCTTCAAATAGTCCCCCAGCTCCTCATAAGCTACATGGCCATCCTGAAAAGCCACAATATCTATGGCCCCCTGTACACCATCAAAAATCTCGTTCCATTCCGCCTGGTGTTCTTTAAGGGAGACCACTTCTTCTTTGGAAATGGAAGTATCTGCTGCCATCACGGCTTTTTTACCATCAATCCAAGGGGAGATAAAAACGGGCAAACCCTGACTTACCGCTTTGCACTGCTTCCCCAATGTAGCAATGGTCTCAATGGCCCCTTTTGTCCTTCTGCTTAGCTCAAGACTTAAATACCATCCTTTAAAGCTCTTGAAATGGCCATATTGCGTATAAACCTCTTCAATAACCTTAAGATTAACATCAAGCTCCTGGGTCATATTACCGGTCGCCCAATAGGCTCCACTATCATAGGTTCCAAAATAAAACTGCATCCCATAAAGGTCCGACAATTCCAGAAATTGTTTGACCAGGTCAACCCTTGGCATAAAACAATCCTTTTTCTGAACCAGGTATTTAGAGGGGTACGTTAAAAACTTTTGATAGCCACATCGAATGAGAACTACGGTATCAATGCCCATTTTTTTCATGAGCTTAAAATCGTTTTCCCATTCTTTTCTTCCCCAATTCTGATGTGGAATATCATGGCTTATTTCGTCCAAAAAAGTTCCGCTGATCATTAAACTCCCTTCCATAACACTAAACATTCTTTAAATTATCCCACCACAATCTTTTTAATAGATAACTGGTCAGAATTAAAACCGCGGACCATACCACCATCTGGGTGTTCTCCCTAAGCATAAAATAAATGGGAATGACCACCTGGGCCATTTGCCAAACGATACCGATGCCAATATTGGATGCATCGCGTCCCATATCTTTATTGGGTACAAAGGACGGGTCCTCCGCCATTACCTCCTTTTTGATAGGTCCCCAAAAGCCCCAAGGCCGGGTTTGTTTGTAAAACGTTTTTACCGCTTCACGATTTGGAAGTGGTTCCAGGTAGGTTCCCACTATGCATCCCAAAAAGGAAAACAGGAATATGATAGGGAAAACAAATATGTCCACATACTCGGAAAAGAAAAAGAGCTTTATAGTGGAAGCCACCAAACCAAATAGCATTCCCCAAAAATATCCATTGCCGGTAAACCTCCACCATACCCACTTCAATACATTCGCCGCCACATACCCTCCATACAAGGCAGAACTCAACCATAAAATCAGCTCATTAAGGGAACCTGCGTTAAGGCCAAAAACTATTCCGATAACGACGATTCCCAAAGATGAAATGATGCTTAACCTTACCAACCGTTTGTCCTGGGCATTGGGATTAATATACTTTTTGTAGATATCATTGACAATATAGGCAGGAGCAGCATTGACAAAGGCGGCAAAGGTTCCCATAAAAGCGGCCAAAAATCCGGCAAGCATCAATCCTTTAAGTCCCACGGGCAAGAATTTGTTAATGGCCAAGGGCAGAATCTGTTCAAAATCAATATTTGCTCCCATCGCCATAAGTTCCGGCCCCAGATATGCCAAGGAAAGCACGGTAAAACCGACAATCATAAAATATCTTGGAATGTAGAGTACACAAATGGTCAAAAAACTCATCTTCGCCGCCTCAGCAGGATTCTTGGTCGCAAGGATGCGTTGCATATCATAACTTGGTACGGGACCGGCGGTAGATGCCAAAATCCCTTTCAACACCATTAGGACAAACAATAGCCCAAATAAATCAAAACCATCTTTTGCTATTTTTCCATTTACTTGGGGGAGGGTCGTTTCACTCCAATCAAGATCAAGTTTCCAAGAAAACATAAGTTCCTTCCACCCCTCTGGGACCACGGCATTTATCTGATCGGCACTGGTCATGTTATAGGCAATGATCCCTACACCAATACACGCTATGGTCATGATTATAAATTGCATCACTTCCGTAGCGACCACGCTATGCATACCTCCCTTAACGGTATAGAGCGAAGTAAGCCCGCAAACCAAAAGTGCGTAGCTTTTGGCCGATGAGACTTGGTATCCTAAAAAATCAAATGTCAAATCCCACGGGAGTATTGAAGTGCAATACTTCCCTATTCCTTCAAAAAAGTAGGCAATGAAGCCCAACACGCTGATTACGGCAAATATGACAATGATAATATGGGATAGTTTGGCACCTTTGCCGTCACCAAACCGAAACGTAATCCACTCCGCTCCCGTCATTACATTGGACCTCCGCATCCATACGGCCAAATAAACGAAGATAAAAACCTGGTTCCATACGGGCCACAGCCAAGGCAACCATGCACTTTTAAGCCCATAGACAAACAGGATGCCCACCGTCCACATGGTTCCAGAAATATCGAACATCCCGGAAGCATTGCTAAGCCCCAAGTAGTACCATGGCAGTTTATTACCCCCTAAAAAATAGGATTCCAGATTTTTTGACGACCTTTTTGAAAGATAAAACCCAAGGGCCAACACCCCTACAATATAGACCAGTACTATGGAAATATCCCAATAGGAAAGTTTCATAAAGTTTTTAGATCACATCCCAAATATCGAAAAGTACGTACAGAGTACACAATAGTCCCAATAAAAAATAGTAAAAGATGATATATCTATGGCAACTACACCGTTCCCCGTACCAAGGGCAATGTACTACAACGCAAGAGTCCTCCTTGTTTTGAAATCTCTGAATACGGAATCTCCTCAACGGTAAAACCCTGGTCCCTTAACCAATTATTGAGACGGGTAAAATTTTGCTCAGAAACCACCACCTCAGGAGAAATGGAGAACACATTACTGAACATGCGGTACATTTCATCCGCACTTATCTCAAAAACATTT
The DNA here is from genome assembly GCF_023016285.1 of Muricauda sp. SCSIO 64092. Classification (GTDB taxonomy): domain Bacteria; phylum Bacteroidota; class Bacteroidia; order Flavobacteriales; family Flavobacteriaceae; genus Croceivirga. The sequence goes on along the minus strand of NZ_CP095413.1, from coordinate 3,497,800 downwards.
TCTTTCCCAAAGTAATTTACCAACCACTGGTATTCCTCTTCGATCAAAAACCCATTTTTGTGAATGATGGCCTTATCCTTACCTACAGGTTGGAAACAACAATCCAGGTGCAGGGCATTTTCTTTGGGATTTGCAATGGATTTCCGCAATTCGAAGGACTTCACCTTTTTGTTGGGAAACATTTGTTTGATGTAATCCACTCCTTCCCAATTGGTTCTTGCCGTAATATAGTTGGGATAATCATGCCCCGTGTATGTTCCAATAAAAATATCGTCGTTCCATGGCATTACATCCCCACCCTCAATGTGCACTTCTTCCGGAGGATATAAAATACTATCTGGATCAATATATTCCAACACATGTAGAATGGCCTCAAACTCGTCTTCCCTATCCGGAAGGATATTTGCCTTAATCAGTTTATCCCCAATGACAAAAGCAATATCCCTGGAGAATATTTGGTTACAGTCCTTCAATACCTCCGGGCGAAATACTTCCACTCCATACTTCTCAAAAACCTGTACAAATGCCTCCATTTCCTTAATCATATCTTCCTCTTTGGGATAGGTCCCGGCCAATATGTGTTCCAAGGATTTGGGATCGTAGGCATCTTCTGGTTTCGGAACGGGACCACTACTTTCCGCGGTCCCCAGTACCACTGCTTTTAACTGGGAAGTTTCATCCGCTATATTAAGCTTTAGCATGTATTGAAGTTTTGCGCAAATATAAAAAAGTCCATTTCCAACAATGTTGGAAACGGACAATATTCAAAAAAAGATGGATGTTATCGATTCTCTAACTTCACAAAGCTTCTATCGTTGGCACCTATATAAACCTGTCTGGGTCTTCCAATGGGCTCTTTTCGCAAGCGCATCTCCCGCCACTGGGCAATCCATCCGGGAAGTCGGCCCAATGCAAACATTACCGTAAACATATCTACCGGTATGCCCATGGCCCTGTAAATGATTCCAGAATAAAAATCCACGTTGGGATACAACTTCCGGTCAACAAAATATTGATCCTCCAGGGCTTCTTTCTCCAGTCCTTTTGCAATTTCCAGAATAGGGTCTTCTATACCCAATGCACCCAGAACCTCATCGGCAGATTTCTTAATGATTCGAGCCCGTGGATCAAAGTTCTTATAGACCCTATGCCCAAAGCCCATTAATCGAAATGGGTCTTCCTTGTCCTTGGCCTTGGCCATATATTTTTTGGTATCCCCACCATCATCCTCGATGGCCTTTAACATTTCCAAAACCGCTTGATTGGCGCCTCCATGCAGTGGGCCCCAAAGTGCGGAAATACCTGCTGAAAGTGAAGCAAACAAGCCCGCATGGGACGAGCCTACGATCCTCACCGTGGATGTGGAACAGTTTTGCTCGTGATCTGCATGAAGTATGAGAAGCTTATCCAAAGCATCGATTACAATTTTATTCTTCTCGTATTCCTTATTGGGGCGTTTGAACATCATTTTATGAATGTTTTCCACATAACCCAAGCTATCGTCACCATAGTCCAACGGCAAGCCCATTTTCTTTCGCATGGTCCATGCCACCAGAACGGGAAACTTTGCCAAAATACGAACAATGGAATTGTACATGGCCTGTTCCGAGGAAACATCAACAGAAGAAGGATTAAAAGCGACCAAAGCACTGGTCAAGGAAGAAAGGACCCCCATTGGGTGGGCCGATTTTGGGAAACCATCCAAAATCTTTTTCATTTCCTCATCAACATGGGATTCCGCCTTAATATCTTGATCAAATTTCCCCAACTGCTCTTTGTTGGGAAGTTCCCCAAAAATGAGAAGGTAAGCTACTTCCAAAAAATCTGCCTTTTCCGCCAGGTCTTCAATAGAATATCCCCTATATCTTAGAATGCCCTTTTCACCATCCAAAAAAGTAATACCGCTCTCACAAGATCCCGTATTCTTATACCCCGGATCTATAGTGACCATCCCCGTAGTACCTCGCAATGTTTTTATATCAATGGCCAATTCATTCTCGGTTCCCTCCATTACGGGAAACTCATATTTTTTTCCTTCAAATTCTATTGTTGCGGTTCTAGACATTTATGTGTTTTTAATAATAATTGAAAAGCCCATAAATTTACGAAAAAGCCAAGGTTTTAACAATTCAAACACATTAATTTGAATTATTATTAACAATATTGAAAAGATGGTAGAAACCTTACAGCTTATAGAGCTGTTCGTAGTATTTGTTCACCGATTTTTTCCATGTAAATCGCTTGCGTTTGGCCGCAGTTTGAATCTTTTTCCAAGTAGGTTTGTCCTTTTCAAACACGTCCAAAACCTCATCGAACACTTTGAGCATGTTCTCAATCTTTTCGTCGTAGGTTTTACCATCAAAGGCAAAACCGGTCTTCATATGTTCCACGGTATCGATCAAACCTCCCGTATGATGGACCAAACAAGGATTTCCATTGCGCATGGCCAACATTTGGCTTATCCCACAGGGTTCAAAAAGACTGGGCATAAAATAAAGATCGGATTCCAGGTACATGGAATCGATCAGGCTTTCCGATTGACCATTGGTAAATATGAAGTTCTTGTTCTCATAACTTATGCCCCTAAAAAGGTCTTCATATTCCGGTGCACCGGTCCCCAATAGCATGAATATGCCCTGGACCCTTTCCAGTTTTTTCAAAATTTCCACAAAGGCTTCGGGCGATCTTTTGAAGAAATAAAACTTTTGCTCGGTCAATCTGGCCACGCTGGAAACAATAAACTTTGGACGATTGCCCACAAATTGCATGATTTTCTCCCCCGTATGGGCCAAAAAATCGGCTTTATACTTTTTGTCCTCATCCTGTAGCCATCGGAAAAGGGCTTTGACCGTATTTCTATAAATCTCCCCCTTGGCCTCTACATTGATGTTTTTGTAATTACAGCCATTCAAAATTCCAAACAACCTTCCTTCAACGTCGGCAGCCTTCAAATCCTCCTCCAACCCTTCACCACCTATGAATTCCGGTCGGGAACTGGGCAACATCACATCTTGCTTGTACGAAGGGGAAACCGTATGTACCGTATCCGCCAGACGAATGCCCACTGCCATGAGATTGATACAGTCCTGATAGCGATAGTCCATTAATTTTTGATAATCAATGGGGAGTTCGGGATACCAATTCTGAAGGGAGGCGTAATTGCCCATAAAAGGGCGTATTCCCTGAATGGCCAGATTGTGTATACTGTATACAAATTGAATCTCCTTGAGTGTTTTGTAGCCCGGGTGATATTCCCGTAGATAAAGCAGTAGACTTGAATGCCAATCGTGAAGATGAACCACATCCAGATCCCCAAAGGCACCTTGTTTTATAGCCTCTGCAACAGCAGTGCAGAAGATGGTATATTTTATGAAATCCGTAAAAAATGGTTCTTCCGGGTCATCGTGATAAATGTGGGCAATACCGCCAGCTTCAATTTCGGGATGGTGGATAACATAGTGATGGATAAGGTCGATTTTTTTCTTTCCATCCACTTCATACAACTCGGCGGTATAATCGACTCCCCTAAGGCTAAAATTCAGATGGGTCTTAAAGGTTCCATTTTGATGCAGTCTTCCATAGGACGGAACTACCACATGGGTCTTATCCTTTCGTTCAGCTATTTGCCTTGGGACGTCTCGGACAACGTCTCCCATACCTCCTGCTTTGCAGTGCGGAATCGCGTCATTCTCAGCGGCCGCAAAAAGGAAATTCTTCATGATTTTGAGTTATTCTTGTTTAGTTCAGTTGGATTAAGGTACGCTATAAAAGGCGCAAAAAAAAGCCTTTCTCAAAAAGGAAAGGCTTTTCATATGCTAAATAATTGTTATCGTTTTACCTTGAACGCTTTCTCCTGTGGATAGTAGGCAACATCTCCCAATTCTTCTTCAATTCTTAGCAATTGGTTGTACTTGGCCATACGATCGCTCCTTGAAGCCGAACCTGTTTTAATTTGGCCCGTGTTCAATGCAACGGCGAGATCGGCAATGGTATTGTCTTCCGTTTCTCCGGAACGGTGGGACATTACGGAAGTATACCCCGCATTTTTTGCCATGTTCACCGCTGCTATGGTCTCCGTTAACGAACCTATTTGATTTACCTTGATCAAAATGGAATTGCCGATACCGTTTTCAATACCTCTTGACAATCGTTCCACATTGGTCACAAATAAATCGTCCCCGACCAACTGAACTTTACTCCCCACTTTTTCTGTCAATAATTTCCATCCATCCCAATCGTTCTCGTCCATACCGTCCTCAATGGAAATAATGGGATATTTGGCACACAGTTCTGCCAAATACTCCGCTTGTTCCGCAGATGTCCGCACAGCACCTTTATCCCCTTCAAACTTGGTATAGTCATATTTGCCATCCTCATAGAATTCTGCAGAAGCGCAGTCCAATGCAATCATCACTTCATCCCCAAATTTATACCCCGCATTTTCCACTGCCTTGGCAATGGTCTCAATAGCATCTTCGGTTCCATCCAAAGTTGGGGCAAAACCACCTTCATCACCAACCGCTGTGCTCAATCCCCTTCCGTGCAGTACTTTTTTAAGGTTGTGGAAGATTTCAGTACCCATTTGCATGGCATGGCTAAAATCCTTTGCCTTTACGGGCATGATCATGAACTCTTGGAAAGCAATGGGTGCATCGGAATGGGAGCCCCCATTTATAATGTTCATCATGGGAACGGGAAGTGTGTTGGCACTAACACCACCCACGTAACGGTACAATGGCATCGCCAATTCTTCCGCGGCAGCTTTGGCAACGGCCAGGGAAACACCAAGAATGGCGTTCGCCCCCAATTTGGATTTGTTGGGCGTACCATCCAGTTCGATCATTCTTTGATCAATATAGTTCTGCTCAAAAACAGATGTTCCTACCAATTCTTCGGCCAAAATGGTGTTTACGTTGTTCACGGCCTTTCCAACACCTTTGCCCATAAAGGAGTCACCACCATCGCGTAATTCCACTGCCTCATGCTCTCCTGTTGAAGCTCCTGAAGGAACTGCCGCACGACCCAAAATGCCATTTTCCGTTACCACATCGACCTCTACGGTGGGGTTTCCCCGGGAGTCCAAAATCTGTCTTGCATGAATATTAACGATAATGCTCATAATGTCTGTTTTTAAGGTTGAAAATTATAGGCACGAAAATACAAAAGCCCCGAGTTTATGATGTATGATAAACGTCATAAAATCATGATAATAAAAAGAAAATCCACTATAACGTTTTAGTTCTGACTTGCTTGTATGGCTTCAAAAAACTGGTCAAAAAGGTATTCCGCATCATGGGGTCCAGGACTGGCCTCCGGATGGTATTGGACCGAGAACACATTTTTATATTTCATTTTGATTCCAGCTACTGTTCCATCATTTAAATGGGTATGGGTAATCTCCAGATTGGGATTGGCCTCCGTTTCTTCGCGATTTACCGAAAATCCATGGTTTTGCGATGTAATCTCCCCCTTTCCTGTCATTAAATTAAGAATAGGGTGGTTAATTCCTCGATGGCCGTGGTGCATCTTGTAGGTGGATACCCCATTGGCCAGTGCCAAAACCTGGTGTCCCAAACAAATGCCAAACAAGGGTTTGTTTGTCTTCAATATCTGTTTTGTGGTCTCAATGGATTTGGTAAGGGGTTCCGGATCACCGGGACCATTGGAAATGAAATATCCATCTGGCTCCCATGCTGTCATTTCCTCAATGGAGGCGTCATAGGGAAACACCTTTATGTAAGCGTCCCGCTTTGCCAGGTTTCTGAGGATGTTCTTTTTAATACCAATATCCAAAGCGGAAATCTTGAACTTGGCATCTTCCTCCCCAAAATAGTAGGCTTTCTTGGTGGAGACCTTGGAAACCAATTCCAAACCTTTCATGCTTGGCACTTTTTTCAATTCCGCTTTCAAGGCCCCTATTTCATCAACACACGTGGAAATTACGGCGTTCATGGCGCCATTGTCCCGGATATAGCTGACCAATGCCCGAGTATCCACGTCAGAAATGGCAAACAATTGGTTATCGTTTAAAAAATCCAAAAGGCTTTTGTCCGCATCTGGCCGGGAATATTCATAACTGAAATTCTTGACAATCAACCCCGCAATCTTAATGGAGTCCGATTCCACTTCATCATCATTTGTGCCATAATTTCCGATATGGGCGTTTGTAGCGACCATTATCTGACCATAATAGGAAGGATCCGTAAAAATCTCCTGATATCCTGTCATCCCCGTATTGAAACACACCTCCCCAAATGCAGTTCCTTCTTTGTCACCAACCGCTTTACCATAAAAAATGGTACCATCCTCCAGAAGTACCAGTGCCTTTTTTCGTTTTTGATATTTCATGTTTTACTAATCAAAATTTCACAAAACAACATAAAAAAAGGATACGTTCTCACGTATCCTTTTTCCTATTTTTCAATGAATAATCAACATTTGTTTATTCTTCGGAATCATCAACTGTTGTGGTGGTTTCCGAAACTGGCGCGGCAACACCTGCTGCAGCCTTACCTTTTCCCCTTCTACTTCTTCTAGTGGATTTCTTTTTGGGCTTACCGGCATTATAGGTTTCATTAAAATCTACGAGCTCGATCATTGCCATATCGGCATTATCCCCCAAACGGTTACCCAACTTAATGATTCGGGTGTATCCTCCGGGCCTATCGCCCACTTTTTCGGCAACTGTTCCAAACAATTCCGTAATGGCATATTTGCTTCGAAGGTTCTTAAAAACGATCCTTCTATTGTGCATGCCCTTCTCTGTGGTCTGGTTGTTCTCCGTTTTCGCTTTCGTGATCAATGGTTCCACAAATTGTTTTAGGGCTTTGGCCTTCGCAACTGTAGTATTGATCCGTTTATGCTCAATTAGGGAACAGGCCATGTTTGCCAACATTGCTTTTCTGTGCGATGCCGTTCTCCCCAGGTGATTGAATTTTTTTCCGTGTCTCATCTTTACTTTGTTATCATCTTGCTACCAGATCCCAATGCTATTTATCGGGAGAGCAAAATATGATTATTAGTCCTTATCCAATTTGTATTTGGTCAAATCCATTCCAAATTGTAATCCCTTATTGATTACCAGTTCCTCAAGTTCGGTCAAGGATTTTTTACCAAAGTTTCTAAACTTCATTAAATCATTCTTGTTGAATGAAACCAAGTCCCCCAAGGTATCGACCTCAGCTGCTTTTAAACAGTTCAAGGCGCGCACGGAAAGGTCCATATCCACCAATTTGGTTTTTAGTAACTGACGCATGTGCAGTGATTCCTCATCATAGGTTTCCGTTTGTGCAATTTCATCAGCTTCAAGCGTAATTCGCTCATCGGAGAACAACATAAAGTGATGGATCAAAACCTTGGCAGCTTCTGTCAGGGCATCTTTAGGATGTATGGAACCATCGCTAACGATCTCGAAAACCAATTTTTCGTAATCCGTCTTCTGTTCCACCCTATAGTTTTCAATGCTATACTTTACATTCTTGATCGGCGTAAATACAGAGTCAACGGCAATGGTGCCCAAAGGGGCATTGGATTTCTTGTTTTCCTCTGCAGGGACATAACCCCTGCCTTTTTCAATAATGATTTCCATATTCACGGAAACCTTTGGGTCCATGTTACAGACGACCAAATCTGGATTCAATACTTGGTATCCTGAGATGAATTTTTGGAAATCACCTGCGGTCATCTGTTCTTTTCCACTCACTGAAATGGATACGGTTTCACTTTCAACGTCATCAATCTGTCTCTTAAAGCGAACTTGTTTTAAGTTCAAGATCATTTCGGTAACATCCTCTACAACCCCAGGGATTACAGAGAATTCATGCTCCACACCATCAATTCTAACCGAAGTGATCGCAAAGCCTTCCAAAGAGGAAAGCAATACCCTGCGCAAGGCGTTCCCGACAGTCAATCCATAACCGGGCTCCAAAGGGCGAAATTCGAATTTCCCTTCGAAATCCGTTGAATCGATCATTATAACTTTATCGGGCTTCTGAAAATTAAGTAATGCCATAATAGGATGAATGTAGTTTTATTTTGAGTATAACTCGACGATTAGTTGTTCCTTGATGTTTTCAGGAATTTGAAGCCTTTCAGGTACGGTGACAAATGTTCCTTCCTTTTTATCACCATTCCACGTAATCCACTCATATACACTGCTGTTATTCGAAAGTGAATCATTAATGGCTTGAACCGACTTCGATTTTTCCCTTACACCAATTACGTCTCCCGGTCTTAGGGAATATGATGGAATGTTGACCACACCACCATTTACTGTTATGTGCCTATGGGATACCAACTGACGGGCCCCCCTTCTGGAAGGGGCAATACCCATACGGTACACTACATTATCCAAACGGGATTCACAAAGCTGTAAAAGTACCTCACCGGTAACTCCTTCGCGTCTTTTGGCCTCGCTAAAGAGATTTCTAAACTGACGCTCCAAAATACCGTAGGTATATTTTGCTTTCTGTTTTTCTGCCAACTGAATGGCGTATTCTGATTTTTTTCCGCGACGACGGTTGTTTCCGTGCATTCCCGGAGGGTAATTCTTTTTTTCGAACGATTTATCATCGCCGAAAATCGCCTCTCCAAACTTACGGGCGATTTTTGATTTTGGTCCTGTATATCTTGCCATTTTCTAAATTTTTGAATGTGCGATTATGAATTAAGGCTTATCCTTCGATAATCTTGATGCACCTTCAGGTGAAAATCCTTTTCAGGATTATGTTAATTAAACTCTTCTTCTTTTTGGAGGCCTGCAACCGTTGTGCGGTAGCGGGGTAACATCCACAATTTCCGTTACTTCAATTCCCGAATTGTGAATTGTACGAATTGCGGACTCCCTTCCATTTCCCGGGCCTTTCACGAAAACCTTTACTTTTCTAAGACCTGCTTCATGGGCAACCTTTGCACACTCCTCGGCAGCTACCTGGGCAGCATAAGGTGTATTTTTCTTGGAACCACGGAAGCCCATCTTTCCCGCAGAAGACCAGGAAATCACATCACCTTTCTTATTGGTCAAAGAAATAATGATGTTATTGAACGATGCTACAATATGGGCTTCCCCAGTAGCATCAACAATAACTTTTCGCTTTTTTGCAGTTTTGGTACTTGCTTTTGCCATTTTTTCAGTTTATAGCTGCCCGCCTTGTGGGCTGGACAGGTTAGTTTGTAGTTGTTGGAATCCTAACTATTTCCCTTTCAAACAGATCCAACAGCTGACTACTAATGACTAGTATTCTATTTATTATTTAGTTGCCTTTTTCTTGTTGGCAACCGTTTTACGTTTTCCTTTTCTCGTCCTAGAATTGTTTTTGGTACGTTGGCCACGCAGTGGTAAGCCCGATCTATGACGGATTCCACGGAAACATCCAATATCCATTAATCGCTTAATGTTCAATTGTGTTTCTGAGCGTAGTTCCCCTTCAATGGTGTACTCCCCTACAGCCTCACGGATTTTACCAATTTGGTCATCATTCCACTCGGAAACCTTGATATCTTCATCAACACCAGCCTTACCCAAAATCTCCTGGGCACGACTTTTACCGATGCCATAGATGTAGGTCAGTGCAATTGCACCCCTTTTTTGTTTTGGTATATCAACACCTGCAATTCTTGCCATATTATCACTTATTAGTGGTTAGTTGTTAGTGTTGTTGAAAAAGCGGTCACTTTTTCGTCCAACGCCTAACTTCCAACATCTACTTTTATCCTTGTCTTTGTTTAAATCTAGGATTCTTTTTGTTGATTACATACAGCCTGCCTTTTCTGCGAACAATTTTGCAGTCTGCACTTCTCTTCTTAATTGATGCCCTAACTTTCATTTCTAAAGTTTCTTAATATCTGTACGTAATTCTTGCTTTTGTCAAATCGTACGGACTCATTTCCAATTTCACCTTATCTCCAGGCAATAATTTGATGTAATGCATACGCATCTTACCCGAAATATGGGCGGTAACGATATGTCCGTTTTCCAATTCCACTCGAAACATTGCATTGGACAATGCTTCAATGATACTCCCGTCTTGCTCTATGGCCGGTTGTTTTGCCATGTTATGCTACTTTTCTGTTTTTACCGGTTTTCATTAAGCCATCATAATGCCTGTTCAATAAATAGGAATTCACCTGTTGAACAGTATCTATGGCCACACCTACCATAATCAGTAGTGATGTACCTCCGTAAAACAATGCCCATCCTGCCTGTACATCCATTAGTTTTACAACTACCGCAGGCAATACGGCCAATAAGGCCAAGAATACTGAACCTGGGAATGTGATCAATGACATTATCTTATCCAGGAAATCTGCGGTCTCCTTACCTGGACGAATACCTGGAATAAAACCACCACTTCGTTTTAAATCATCTGCCATTTTATTCGTAGGCACGGTAATCGCCGTATAGAAGTAGGTGAAAATGATGATCAACACAGCAAAAAGCACATTGTACCAAAGACCAAATATATCTGCAAACTGTACTTCCATCCACTGCCCTACAGCGGTATTGTTGAACGTACGTCCAATTAAACTTGGAGCAAACATAATGGCTTGGGCAAAAATAATGGGCATTACACCGGAAGCATTCAATTTTAATGGGATATACTGGCGTGAACCCATAATATTCTTTTCATATCCGCCAGATGCACTCCGTCTTGCGTACTGTACGGGAATCTGACGAATGGCCATGACCAAAAGTACACTGGCCAAAATCACCAGGAACCAAATAATGATCTCAATCAACATGAACATCAATCCGCCCGTATTATTGGTGGTTCTTGAGATAAATTCCTGAACAAATGATTGTGGCATGGTCGCAATGATCCCTATCATGATCAAAAGGGAGATACCGTTTCCAATTCCCTTATCCGTAATCTTCTCCCCCAACCACATCGCAAATACACAACCTGTCACCAAAATAATTACGGCTGGGACAATAAAATCCAATCCTTTCCCTAGGATAAAGGCACTATCCGGAACCCCCAGGGCTCCCAGTCCATATAAATATGCAGGTGCTTGAACAATACATATTCCTATGGTCAACCAGCGCGTAATCTGGTTTTTTGTTTTACGACCACTTTCACCTTCCTTATCCAATTTTTGAAGGTAGGGAATGGCAATACTCATTAACTGTACCACAATGGACGCGGAGATATAGGGCATAATACCCAGGGCAAACACCGAAGCGTTGGCAAAGGCCCCTCCGGTAAAAGCATTCAAAAGTCCTAAAATTCCATCACCAGCATTATCGGCCAATTCTGCCAATTGCGTAGTATCAATACCTGGCAGGACAACTTGTGCACCAAAACGGTATACCAACAACAATCCCAAGGTAACCAAGATGCGTTGTCTTAGCTCCTCAATTTTCCAAATATTGGATATGGTCTCAATAAACTTTTTCATACTGTTGTGTTATAAATTTATTGCCTCACCTCCAGCTGCCTCAATAGCGGCCTTTGCCGAAGCACTAAATTTATGGGCAGAAACCTTAAGCTTGGCCTTCAATTCCCCATCGCCTAAAATCTTTACCAATTTGTTTTTACCAACCAATCTGTTCTCTACGAGGTTTTCAAAGGTCACTTCCCCTTTGACCAACTTGTTATCCACCAAAGCTTGGAGCTTGTCCAAATTAACGGGCTGATACTCCTTACGGTTAATATTTTTGAATCCAAATTTTGGTACTCGACGTTGTAGCGGCATTTGCCCCCCTTCAAAACCTATCTTTTTGGAATACCCGGATCTGGACTTTGCCCCTTTATGTCCACGAGCGGCCGTTCCACCTTTTCCCGAGCCTTCTCCTCTACCAAGCCTCTTTCCGTGTCTATGGGTGGAACCCTCTGCTGGCTTTAAATTGCTTAAATCCATGTTGTTCGTTTTATGCTTCCTCGGTAGAAACCAAGTGTTTTACTTTATTTATCATTCCAAGGATGTTTGGCGTATCATCATGCTCCACAACTTGGCCCAATTTTCTAAGCCCAAGTGCTGCCAATGTCCTTTTTTGGTTTTGTGGCCTTTTAATGGCACTCTTAACCTGCTTCACTTTAATCTTCGCCATGACTTATCCTTTAAATACTTTTTCTACGCTTATTCCACGCTGTTTGGCTACGGTATTCGCATCGCGCAATTGCAGTAATGCATCAAATGTTGCTTTTACCACATTGTGGGGATTGGAAGAACCTTGGGATTTTGAAAGTACATCGTGTACCCCAACGGATTCCAATACCGCACGTACGGCACCTCCCGCAATTACCCCGGTACCCTGTGAGGCCGGTTTGATAAAGACCTTTGCCCCTCCGTATTTTCCTTTTTGCTCGTGTGGCAAGGTTCCCTTGTTCAAGGGAATTCGAATCAAATTCTTTTTGGCATCCTCAATGGCCTTGGCAATTGCCGTGGCAACTTCCTTGGATTTCCCCAAACCGTGGCCTACAACACCGTTCTCGTCCCCTACAACAACTATGGCAGAGAATCCGAAGGCACGACCACCTTTGGTTACCTTGGTTACCCTTTGCACACCAACAAGACGGTCCTTTAATTCTAAACCTCCAGGTTTAACCGTTTCTACGTTTTTATACTTCTGATACATATGATTTAGAATTTAAGTCCTGCTTCCCTTGCTCCTTCGGCCAAGGCTTTAACCCGACCGTGATAAAGATTGCCCCCTCTATCAAAGGCTACAGTTTCAACACCTACTTTCTTTGCTTTTTCGGCAATCGCTTTTCCAACGGCGGCCGCAATTTCTGTCTTGGTGCCCTTTGCATCGATACCTTTGTCCCGTGATGAAGCTGCAACCAACGTTTTTCCTGCGTTATCATCAATCAATTGGGCATAGATTTCCTTGTTACTACGGAATACGGACAAACGTGGACGGGTCTCGGTCCCAAAGGAAACTTTTCTAATCCTTCGTCGTATACGTAATTTTCTATCAGACTTTGATAATCCCATTTTTCTATCTATTAAGCTGATTTACCTGCTTTTCTTCTAATTTGCTCTCCAACGAACTTGATACCTTTTCCTTTGTAAGGTTCAGGCTTTCTGAACGAACGGATTTTTGCGGCCACTGCACCAACCAATTGCTTGTCGTGCGAAGTAAGTTTTACGATTGGGTTCTTCCCTTTCTCGGAAACAGTTTCAATCTTTACTTCTGGAGCAATATCCATTACAATGTTGTGCGAAAAACCAAGTGCCAAATCCAATTTCTGTCCTTGGTTGCTGGCACGATATCCTACCCCTACCAATTCCAATTCCTTGGTCCAACCTTTGGAAACACCTTCCACCATATTATTGACCAGGGCTCTGTACAAACCATGTTTTGCCTTATGGTCTTTGGATTCGGAGGTTCTTGACACCGTTAAACTACCTTCTTCCATTTTCATTTCCACGCCGTTAAACTCTTGGGTCAATTCTCCAAGTTTTCCTTTTACTGTTACGGCGTTGTCCTTTACCTCTATGGTAACTCCTTCTGGAATTGGGATTGGGTTATTACCTATTCTTGACATCTCTTGTTCGTTTTCTTTTTAATATACGTAGCACAATACCTCGCCACCTACATTCTCTTTGCCCGCCTGTTTACTTGTCATTACACCATGGGAAGTGGAAACAATTGCTATTCCCAATCCGTTAAGTACCCGTGGCAATTCACCGGCATTTACATATTTTCTTAGTCCGGGCTTACTTACGCGTTGCAATTTTTTGATAACTGGCTCTTTGGTGAACTTGTCATATTTCAATGCAATCTTTATGTTTCCCTGTACCTTGTCCTCCTCGAACTTATAACTTAGAATAAAGCCTTGGTCAAAAAGGATTTTGGTCATTTCTTTCTTCAAGTTGGAAGCAGGAATATTGACAACCCTATGCCCAGCACGGCTGGCATTTCTAATTCGTGTCAAATAATCTGAAATTGGATCTGTTAGCATCTTTCTTAATTATGAATTACAAATGTTGAATTACGAATGTTGAATTATCAATTTTTCATTACTCAATGTGCTACAATCTAAATTCGTCATTCCACATTCAATTTTACCAGCTTGCTTTTGTTACACCTGGAATTAATCCTTTGTTGGCCATTTCCCTAAAAGTTACCCTGGAAATCCCAAAAGTCCTCATGTACCCTCTGGGCCTTCCCGTTAACTTACACCTATTGCGCATACGCACAGGAGAAGCGTTCTTAGGGAGTTTTTGCAATGCTTCGTAATCTCCGGCTTCTTTTAAAGCTTTTCTTTTCTCGGCATATTTGGCTACCATTTTCGCCCTTTTTCGTTCACGGGCTTTCATTGATTCTTTGGCCATCTTAATTCTTTTTAAAGGGTAAACCCAATTCGCTCAACAATGATTTTGCTTCCTTATCCGTGTCAGCGGAAGTCACAAAAGTGATATCCATTCCGTTGATCCTGTTGATTTTGTCAATATTGATTTCTGGAAAAATGATTTGCTCGGTAACCCCTAGGTTGTAATTTCCACGTCCGTCAAAACCAGTGGCCCTAACCCCTTGGAAATCCCTGACCCGTGGCAATGCAGAGGTAATCAATCGATCCAAAAACTCATACATACGCTCTCCTCGTAACGTAACTTTCGCACCAATGGGCATTCCCTTACGTAACTTAAAGGCTGCAACATCCTTTTTGGACATGGTGGAAACCGCTTTTTGCCCTGTAATCATGGTCAGTTCATCCACTGCATGATCGATCAGTTTTTTGTCGGCAACAGCCGCTCCAACACCACGGCTAACCACAATTTTTTGCAGTTTGGGAACCTGCATGATGTTTTTGTACCCGAACTCCTCGGATAGGGCCTTCACCACGCGTTCCTTATATTCTTGCTTTAGTCTTGGTATATAGCTCATGACTAGACTGTTTCTCCTGTTTTTTTGGATACTCTTACTTTTTTACCATCCTTAAAGGCAAAACCAACTCTAACGGCCTCTCCATTTTCCATCAATGAAAGATTGGAAATATGAATCGGTGCCTCTTTTTCGACAATGCCCCCTTGAGGGTTTTGTGCACTGGGCTTTTCATGTTTTTTCACAACATTTACACCTTCCACAATGGCCTTGTTCTTCTTAAGGTCAACACTCATCACCTTTCCCTCGGAACCTTTATGGTCCCCGGCAATAACGGTAACGGTATCTCCTGTTTTGATCTTCAACTTCATTTCAATATCTTTTAAAGTACCTCAGGGGCCAATGAAACAATTTTCATATACTGCTTATCGCGCAATTCCCTGGCAACAGGTCCAAACACACGGGTGCCCCTCATCTCTCCGGCCGGATTGAGCAGCACACAGGCATTATCATCAAATCTGATGTACGAACCATCGGGCCTTCTTACTTCTTTCTTGGTACGTACTACCACCGCAGTGGAAACAGAACCTTTTTTTACTGCTCCGTTGGGAGCGGCTTCCTTTACGGTGACCACAATCTTGTCCCCCAATGAGGCATACCTTCTTTTTGTTCCCCCAAGTACACGAATGGTAAGTACCTCCTTGGCACCTGTATTATCCGCAACTTTTAATCTTGATTCCTGTTGTACCATGATTATTTAGCTCTTTCAATGATTTCTACCAACCTCCAGCATTTGGTTTTGCTCAAAGGCCTTGTTTCCATAATGCGTACGGTATCGCCTTCATTGCAATCGTTCTTCTCGTCATGGGCAACATACTTCTTGGTCTTCAAAACGAATTTACCGTACATAGGGTGCTTTACACGCTTTACCTCAGAAACCACAATGGATTTTTCCATTTTGTTACTGGTAACGACCCCTATTCTTTCTTTTCTTAAATTTCTAATTGTTGTCTCTTCCATAAGGCACAATCCGTTATTCTTGTTCCCTTTTACTTAACTCTGTTGCCAATCTTGCGACCGTTCTTCTCGTTTTTCGTATCTGCATTGGGTTTTCCAACGGCGTCACGGAGTGGGCCATTTTCAAATCCGCATATTCTTTCTTTGATTCAGCCAATTTTTGCTGAAGCTCTTCAACCGATAATTCCCTAATTTCTGCTTGTTTCATGATCTATCAGTTTATCCAGCGTAATCCCTGGCCACTATAAATTTTGTTTTTACAGGTAGCTTCTGTGCTGCCAATCGCAAGGCTTCCTTTGCAATATCATGGGGCACACCGCCCACCTCAAACATAATTCGCCCAGGTTTGACCACAGCCACCCAGTACTCTGGGGCACCCTTACCTTTACCCATCCGTACTTCCAAAGGCTTTTTGGTAATGGGCTTGTCCGGGAAAATTTTGATCCATAGCTGCCCTTGCCTTTTCATATAACGTGTAGCAGCAATACGCGCCGCTTCAATTTGACGGGAAGTAATAAAGTGGGAATCCAAGGATTTGATACCGAACATTCCATTGGAAAGTTGGTGGCCCCTTTGGGATATTCCCTTCATTCTCCCTTTCTGGGCTTTTCTAAATTTTGTTCTTTTCGGCTGTAACATCTTACCTGCGCTTTAAACTCAATTATTTTCTTCTTCGTTGCCTTTTGCCTCCGTCTTGTTTCCCTCCTTTGGAACCTCCTTTGGAAAGTCCTATCAGCGGGGAAAGCTCACGTTTGCCATAAACCTCACCCTTCATGATCCACACCTTGATACCCAACCTACCATAAGTGGTATGGGCCTCTTCCAGGGCATAGTCCACATCGGCACGGAAGGTCGACAACGGAATTCTACCATCTTTGTATGTTTCTGAACGCGCCATTTCAGCCCCGTTCAAACGACCCGAAATCTGCACTTTGATTCCTTCAGCATTCATACGAATGGCCGCAGCAATCGCCATTTTTATTGCTCTACGATAGGAAATCCTACTTTCTATCTGCCTTGCAATACTGGCGGCCACCAAATTGGCATCCAATTCCGGTCTTTTTATTTCATGGATATTGATTTGAACCTCCTTATTGGTGATTTTCTTCAATTCCTCTTTAAGTCTATCAACTTCTTGACCTCCCTTACCAATAATGATACCGGGCCTTGCCGTAGTAATGGTAATGGTAATCAATTTTAGGGTTCTTTCAATAATCACCCTGGAAACACTGGCTTTTGCCAAACGTGCATGGATGTACTTCCTGATTTTGTCATCCTCTGCCAACTTATCACCGTAATCGTTTCCTCCGTACCAGTTGGATTCCCATCCCCTGATGATTCCTAAACGATTTCCTATCGGATTGGTTTTCTGTCCCATATACTTAAGCCGTTGTTTCTGTTGTTACATTATTATGTGCGCCCAAAACCAGGGTTACATGGTTGGAACGTTTTCTGATTCTGTGGGCCCGTCCCTGAGGTGCAGGACGCAGTCTTTTCAACATTGTCCCACCGTCCACACGGATTTCCTTTATATACAAATCGGCGTCCTCAATACTGGCATCCTCATTTTTAGCTTCCCAGTTGGCGATTGCGGATAGCAATAGTTTCTCCAACCTTCTTGAGGCTTCTTTTGGATTGAACCGAAGTATGGCCAGGGCCATTTCAATTTGTTTGCCACGGATCAAATCCGCAACCAACCGCATTTTTCGTGGAGACGTTGGACAGTTGTTCAACTTAGCAAAAGCCAAGTCTTTCTTTTCTGCCTTAATACGTTCTGCCATTTGTCTTTTTCGAACTCCCATCGCCTATTACTTTTTACCTTTGTTTTTAGCACCCGCATGCCCCCTAAAGGAACGGGTAGGTGAAAATTCGCCCAATTTGTGGCCTACCATGTTTTCAGTAACATATACAGGGACAAATTGCCTTCCATTATGTACCGCAATGGTCTGCCCTACAAAATCAGGGGTTATCATTGAAGCCCTTGACCATGTTTTGATGACGGTCTTCTTGCCCGACTCTACATTGGCCTGGACTTTTTTCTCCAAACTATGGTGAACGAATGGTCCTTTTTTAAGTGAACGTGCCATGTTTTCCTATTTCTTTCTTCGTTCTACAATATATCTGTTGCTGTCTTTGGTCAAGGAACGGGTTCTATATCCCTTGGCAGGAATACCGTTTCTTGATCTTGGGTGACCTCCGGAAGCCCTTCCTTCACCACCACCCATTGGGTGATCGACAGGGTTCATTACTACCGGTCTTGTTCTTGGTCTTCTACCCAACCACCTACTTCTACCTGCTTTACCGGAAACCAGGAGTTGGTGGTCCGAATTCGAAACGGCCCCTATCGTGGCCATACAAGTTGCCAATATCATTCGGGTCTCCCCACTTGGCAATTTTACGGTCACAAACTTTCCGTCTTTTGCCATTAATTGTGCAAAAGTCCCTGCACTACGGGCCATGTTCGCTCCCTGTCCCGGACGCAATTCAATGCAAGAAATAATGGTCCCCAGAGGAATTTCACCCAAAGGCATGGCATTGCCAATCTCTGGTGCCGCTTTTTCCCCGGAAATTACTTTCTGACCTACTTGCAATCCATTTTGCGCTATAACGTATCTTTTTTCACCATCCTTATATTCCAATAGGGCGATGAATGCTGTTCTATTTGGGTCATATTGAATTGATTTCACCTCAGCTTCCACACCATACTTATCACGCTTGAAATCAATGATACGATACCTCCTTTTGTGACCCCCACCTCTGTGGCGCATGGTCATTTTCCCTTGACTGTTTCTACCTCCGGTCTTTTTTAACGGAGCGAGCAAACTCTTCTCCGGCTTATCAGTAGTAATCGCGTCAAATCCGTTTACTACTCTAAAACGCTGACCAGGAGTGATGGGTTTTAATTTTCTAACTGCCATTACCCTCTGTTATATATTGCTGTAAAAATCAATAATATCACCTTCGGCAACATCAACGATAGCTTTTTTCAAGGCATTCGTTTTGCCATGTTGAATTCCGGTCTTGGTATACCTCGTTTTCCGATTTGGACCGTAATTCATGGTTCTAACCTTTTCAACGGAAACGCCATATGTACTTTCCACGGCTTCCTTGATTTCCAATTTGTTGGCCTTTGGGTCAACATAGAAACCGTAACGATTGAACAACTCGCTATCCGCGGTCATTTTCTCTGTTATGATTGGTTTTATCAATACACTCATCGCTTTCCTATTTTGTAAGATTAGCCTGTATTTGTTCTACTGCCCCTTCCAAAAGCACAACACTTTTCGCATTCATGATTTTGTAGGTACTCAATTGGTCATTGGTCACCACTTCGGAACGTTTAAGGTTTCGTGAAGACAAAAACACATTGTCATTGCCACCGCCCAATACTACTAAGGACCTTTTGTCCGCAATTCCCAAAGAATTCAAAAAAGACACATAATCCTTGGTCTTAGGCGCTTCAAAATTGAAGTCCTCGACCACCAGCAATGCTTTTTCCTTGGATTTTAGACTGAATGCCGATTTACGGGCCAAACGCTTTACATTTTTGTTCAGCTTTTGACTATAATTTCTTGGTCTTGGACCAAAAATTCGGCCACCACCCCTAAAAACGGGGGATTTGATACTTCCTGCCCTTGCGGTACCGGTACCTTTTTGCTTTTTCAACTTACGCGTACTTCCTGCAATTTCAGCTCTTTCCTTGGCCTTGTGCGTACCTTGGCGCTGGTGCGCCAAATACTGCTTTACATCCAAATAAATGGCATGATTGTTAGGCTCAATACCGAACACATCGTCAGAAAGTTCTACCTTTCTTCCTGTATCCTTACCATTAATATCCAATACTGCTACTTTCATACCCTTATTTTTCTACGGTTACGTAAGCATTTTTATGACCTGGAACAGCCCCCTTAACAACAATAAGGTTCTTTTCAGGCACTATTTTCAACACACGAAGGTTTTGGACGGTTACACGTTCACCTCCCATTCTACCAGCCATTCGCAAGCCTTTTACTACTTTTGATGGCGTGGAGGCGGCACCAATGGAACCAGGGGCACGAAGCCTGTTGTGCTGACCATGCGTTGCTTGTCCAACACCGGCAAAACCATGCCTTTTCACTACCCCCTGGAAACCTTTTCCTTTGGAGGTCCCAACTACATCCACAAACTCACCTTCCACAAAAAGATCAACACCAACGGTGTCGCCCAATTTGTATTCTCCTTCAAAATCACGGAACTCAACGACTTTCTTTTTGGGCGAAGTACCTGCTTTTTTGTAATGGCCTTGTTCAGCCTTGCTAGCACGTTTTTCTGCCTTGTCATCGAAACCGAGTTGAAGGGCACTGTACCCGTCTACCTCTTCGGTTCTGACTTGGGTAACCACGCATGGCCCAGCTTGAATGACAGTACATGGAATGTTCCTTCCGTTCTCATCAAAAATGCTGGTCATGCCGATTTTTTTTCCAATTAACCCAGACATATTCTATTATTTATTGCTTTTTTCTTTTTAAAATGCCATTTTCTGGCAAAAAAATTGGGTCAAAGAACATAGTCTGTGACCCAGATTTTTATTCTTTTTTCCCGTTTTTCCTTTGCTCGCGGCTCCGGACATGTAATCCCTTCCTAAAAAGGGCGTGCAAATTTACACTTTTATTTCGACTTCCACACCACTTGGGAGCTCTAATTTCATTAAAGCATCAATTGTTTTGGAAGAAGAACTATAAATATCAAGCAAACGCTTGTAAGAACTCAATTGAAATTGCTCTCTGGATTTCTTGTTCACGTGTGGTGAACGCAAAACCGTAAAGATTTTTTTATGTGTCGGCAATGGGATGGGACCCGTTACGACAGCTCCTGTTGTCTTGACCGTCTTCACAATTTTTTCAGCAGACTTGTCCACCAAATTGTGGTCGTAAGACTTTAATTTAATTCTGATTTTTTGACTCATCTTCTGAAAATTATGCGGTTACACCTTTAGTTGCCTTAATCACCTCTTCTGCAATGTTTGTAGGTGTCTCGGCATAATGTGAAAATTCCATTGTGGAAGTTGCACGACCTGAACTCAATGTCCTAAGCGCAGTTACATAGCCGAACATCTCGGACAATGGCACTTCGGCCTTAATTACTTTGGAACCGGCCCTATCATCCATATTGTTTACCTGGCCCCTTCTACGGTTCAGGTCACCAACGATATCCCCCATGTTTTCTTCCGGGGTCAATACTTCCAACTTCATAATTGGCTCCATCAATACGGCCCTTGCCGCTTTAGCAGCCTCCTTATACCCTAATTTGGCAGCCAACTCAAAGGACAACGAATCAGAATCCACAGGGTGGAAAGACCCGTCTTTTAAGGTAATCTTCATGGAATCCATCTCAAATCCGGCCAAAGGACCATTCTTCATGGCTTCTTTAAATCCTTTTTCTACGGATGGAATGTATTCCTTGGGAATGTTACCTCCCTTGATTTCATTGATGAACTCCAAGCCAGCTTTTGTTTCTTCACTGGCAGGCTCCATGGTAAATACGATATCGGCAAACTTACCCCTACCACCGGTCTGCTTCTTGTAGACCTCCCGATGGTCGGCTTTTGCGGTAAGTGCTTCTTTGTACTCCACCTGTGGTTGACCCTGGTTTACCTCAACCTTGAATTCGCGTCTCAAACGATCAACGATAATATCCAGGTGAAGTTCACCCATACCGGAGATAATGGTCTGTCCGGATGCTTCATCGGTCTTTACCTGAAAAGTTGGATCTTCTTCAGCCAACTTCGCCAAAGACATTCCCAATCTATCCACATCGGCCTTGGTTTTGGGCTCCACGGCAATACCAATTACGGGATCGGGGAAGTCCATACTTTCAAGCACAATGGGATGTTTTTCCGAAGACATCGTATCCCCTGTCTTAATATCCTTAAATCCAACCGCGGCACCTATGTCCCCAGCCTCAATGAACTCAATCGCATTCTGCTTGTTTGAGTGCATTTGGTAAATCCGTGAAATACGTTCTTTCTTACCGGAACGGTTATTCAAAATATAAGAACCGGCATCCAAACGACCGGAATATGCCCTAAAAAATGCCAGACGTCCGACAAATGGATCTGTGGCGATTTTAAAAGCCAAAGCAGAGAAAGGCTCCTTTGGGTCTGGCTTTCTTGTAATTTCATTTCCTGTATCGGGATCGGTACCTACGATATCATCTTTGTCCAAGGGTGATGGCAGGTAACGGCAAACAGCATCCAACAAGAACTGAACCCCCTTGTTTTTAAAGGACGAACCGCATATCATTGGAATAATGGCCCTATCCATAACTGCTGCCCTTAAAGCTGCATGCACTTCTTCCTCGGTAATGGAATCTTCATCCTCGAAGAATTTCTCCATCAACTCCTCATCATATTCCGCCACCGCTTCAATCAAAGCAGCCCTATACTCAGAAACCTCATCCTGCATTTCGGCAGGAATATCGATAACATCGAAAGTTGAACCGAAGTTCTCATCATGCCATACAATTGCCCTGTTCTTGGCCAGGTCAACGATACCTTTAAAATCGGCCTCCTCACCAATTGGCAAAACAATAGGCACCGCATTGGATCCCAACATTTCCTTGACCTGCTTACACACGTTCAAGAAATTGGAACCTTGACGGTCCATTTTGTTCACGAAACCAATTCGAGGCACCTTATAGTTATCGGCCAATCTCCAGTTTGTTTCGGATTGGGGCTCTACACCATCAACCGCACTGAACAAAAACACCAATCCGTCCAAAACACGTAACGATCGGTTTACCTCAACGGTAAAGTCCACGTGTCCAGGAGTATCTATGATATTAAAGTGGTATCCTTTTGCGTCAGCGGTCGGCTGGCCATTTTCCGTTGGGAACTGCCATGTACAGGTGGTGGCCGCCGAAGTAATGGTAATACCGCGCTCCTGCTCCTGCTCCATCCAGTCCATGGTAGCGGCACCGTCGTGCACCTCACCAATCTTGTGACTTACACCGGTATAAAAAAGAATACGTTCCGTAGTCGTGGTTTTTCCGGCATCGATATGGGCCGCAATACCAATATTCCTTGTGTATTTTAAATCTCTTGCCATTGTGAATTAAAATCTGAAGTGGGAGAATGCTTTGTTGGCCTCGGCCATTTTATGCGTATCTACTCTTTTCTTAACAGCAGCACCTTCTTCTTTTGCCGCTGCCAAAATCTCAGCCGCCAGTTTTTGTGCCATGGATTTCTCGTTTCGTCTACGTGCATAGTTAATCAACCACTTCATAGCCGTTGAAATCTTTCGATCTGGACGGATCTGCATAGGAATTTGGAAAGTTGCACCACCTACCCTCCTACTGCGTACTTCTACATGGGGCATAACATTGGAAAGGGCATCTTTCCACAGCTCAAGGGCTGTTTTTTCATCGTCGGTTTTCTTTTGGTCAACAATATCGATCGCATCATAGAAAACCTTGAAGGCGACGGATTTCTTTCCGTCCCACATCATCATATTCACGAACCTCGTCACCAATTGGTCATTAAACCTTGGATCGGGCAATAATGGTCTTTTTTTCGCTTGTCTTTTTCTCATGACTTCCTTCTAAAAGTTGAATTACTTTTTAGGGCGTTTTGCACCGTACTTTGAACGACGTTGTGTCCTACCTGCAACACCTGCAGTATCCAAAGCTCCCCGTACGATATGGTATCGCACACCTGGCAAATCCTTCACCCTTCCACCTCTTACCAATACTATCGAGTGCTCCTGGAGATTGTGCCCCTCACCTGGAATATATGCGTTCACCTCTTTGCCATTGGTCAACCTAACCCTGGCCACCTTGCGCATGGCAGAATTTGGTTTTTTTGGTGTAGTGGTGTAAACACGCGTACATACTCCACGTCTCTGTGGGCAAGAATCCAAAGCAGCCGATTTACTCTTCTTGGTAATTGTGCTCCTTCCTTTTCTTACTAATTGTGAAATTGTTGGCATTTATATCCTTATTAAATAAAAAACCCTCATTTTGAGGGCTGCAAATGTAGTGATATTTCAGAATAATACAAATGCCGGAACAACAAGTTTTTTGACAATATTATGTTAAGCTTTTTAAAGCATCAAAATCAAGTACACCCAAAGCCCCCGTATCAAAACTTCACCTCATATATATAGAAGGTGGTTCCATTCCAAAAATCTCCACCGCCATTACCAAGACCAAATCGAAAATGAATGCGGTTATTTTTGAAGAAATCAAGGGTATTGGCAAAAGGGTTTTTGGATGGGTATCCCCCACCGAAGCATGTATTCCCGGTCGAAGCCATGGGGTTCCAGAGCAAGGGGAAATCCTTGATGGGCATGAATCAGCCACTTCAATTGGGAGATTCCCAATCAAAACAAGACCCTACAAGATACCATCCCCAGGAACTTGCTATTTTCAACAAAGTACGGGTTTTAGTTATCTGTGTTGGGAATCAATACCCGATCGATCAAGTGGAGCACCCCATTGGACGCCTGAATATTTCCTACGGTAATGAGGGCATTGTTACTGCTGCTTCCGTCTGCCACACGTATGGAATTGGAACCCCCTGTACTAAACCTCAAAACGTCCCCTTCCAAAGTCGCCGGGGATTCCTGGCCATTTTCCATATCACTCAACAAAATGTTGGCCCCGCCGATGACATGATGGTTTAGGACCGCCAGAAGTGTTTCCTCATCAATATCCTCCACGGTACTCCAATTGGGATTACTTGAAAAAAGTGCATCAAAAGCGTTATCGGAAGGACCGAACAGCGTGTATAGACCGCTTTCGGATAGGATGGTCACATAATCCGCGGATGGCGTAGCGGTGGTCAAGCCCGTGACCAAATCACTGAAAATGGGGTTCCCGGAAATCAATGTGGGCAATGTGGGCAACTCCACTACGGCATCCACTATATGAATGGTGCCGTTGGAAGCTATAATGTCCCCGCCATTCTGGGTTACCTGTGCCATATCGTTAAAAACAATACCGTTGTTTCCATTAACCAACAGACTTAGGGTAATACCGTCAACCGGACCTGCTGCGGAAGTCTGCAAATACCCTACTTGGCCCGTCAATTGAGCGCTACGGAACTCTCCCGCAACAACATGGTTCAACAACAATTGCCGAAGCACATCCACTGGAACGGCATTTATATCCGCAAAGTCGTTAATATCCAAAAAAACGGCAAAAGCGGCATTGGTAGGGGCCAAAACGGTAAAACGTCCTACACCATCCAAATCGTCCACTAAATCCGCCCGCTCCAAAGCGGCGGCCAGCGTGGACAGATCGCTTGTACTACCTGCCAAATCCGAAATACTCACATCCGGCCTGTCCTCACCATCATCATCACTGTTACAGGAAATTGTCAAAAAGGTTATAAGTAAAAAGAACAAAGCGTTTTTAAGCTGATAAAGTCTGATCATAATAGTATTTTGAAATGGTTACATCTAACTCTTATTAGAGTTAAAATAAACCCTTCCGTTGCCTCGGACGAACAACTTTAACACTTTTCCGTGGTTCCAGGCGTCTTTTACCTGGATTTGCCGTTCCCACACCACAAGCATCAACGCAGAAAAATGTCCACTTTTTAGGATGCGCCTTAAAATTCCAAAAAGTTGATGTATAAATCATAGGACAACCTACTCCCCCAAATGGTTTTTTGACCGTAGCCCCTTTTCCGTTAAGAATGATATCAAACGGTCATCCATTGGTCATATTCACCACTCCGAACAATATGGTCCCTTCTTCTTTTTTTTCATTGGGTGCCATTTTGTAAAAGTGGTCCTTTATATTGGTAATGAATTACCGTGCTTTTTCCATACAATCTTTTGGCCAGTTTGGGAATCGAAACTTTATCTCCAAAATAAAAATCCAGCACCCCAATTCCTGGACCAACGGGTCTTATAAAACCGGTAATGCCCCAAAAGAAAAAAGCATGTAAACCACTTGGGGAAATTGGATTTGCACGCAAACTATTTCCATGGTTGGTATTCCCCTATTCGTTGAGTTTTAAATCCACGGAAAGCCCCGGAAATAGATGTTAAAATATTAACACTGCAAATGTCAATTGTTTAACAAAAAAATAAGTTTTTTAGGTGCGATCGTTATCCGTGATTTTAAGAAGTAATTTCCAATTTCTATAAAAAAACATTGAATTATTCCCATAAAAATAATTGGTCAAATATATTTTAACAAAAATTCAATAAAGTTGGATTTTTATAGTTTTTGGGAATTTTAGTTTGTTTTATTAACATTTATTTGTGATTTTAGCGGCTAGCTAATTCAAATAATTACAAAATGAGAACAAAACTAAATGGAATCTTAACGCTATTGCTGGCGTTTGTTGTGCACGTTTCTTTTGCACAAGACAAGACGATTACCGGTACAGTTGTTGATCAGGATGGTATACCGCTACCAGGTGTAAACATTCTTATTGAAGGTACTACTACGGGTACTCAAACAGACTTTGATGGTAACTATACCATCGTTGCAAGTACAGGTCAGACCCTACTTTTTACGTATGTGGGTGAGAAGGATGTACGTATTGTAATCGGCCAGGGCAGCGTAATCAATGTGCAAATGGAGGAAGATGCCCAAGCGCTGGAAGAGGTAATTGTTACCGCCCAGGGTATTAAAAGGGAAAAGCAAGCCTTGGGATATGCCGTTTCCGAAGTTGGAAGTGACCAATTGGAACAACGCCCGGAAGGTGATGTCGGAAGGGTATTGACTGGAAAGGCATCAGGATTGAACATTACCCAACAAAGTGGGCTTTCTGGTTCCGGTACCAACATTATTATTAGGGGATTCAGTTCCTTTAGTGGTAGTAACCAACCACTTTTTATTGTGGACGGTGTCCCATTTTCCAGTGAAACCAATTCCTCAGGGGCAGCCACAGGAGATGTTGAGCAGGATTTCGTAAACGGAAATTCAGGTTCAAGCCGGTTCTTGGATTTAGACCCCAACAATATTGAAAGCGTAAACGTACTAAAAGGTTTGGCTGCCGCCACACTTTATGGAACGCAGGGTAGGAACGGGGTAATCCTGATTACCACTAAAAATGGGTCTTCCGCAGGTGCCGTGAAAAAGAATGAGATAACCATCAATTCATCCCTTTTCTTTAATGAGATAGCTTCTTTACCGGATTATCAGAATGAATTTGGTAACGGTTTTGACCAGGCCTTTGGCTGGTTTTTCAGTAACTGGGGCCCAAGTTTTAACAGGGACGGAGTCGCCGGCTGGGGCAATGGTATCGATTCCCGGCCAAATGTCGGATTTGATGAGAATGGTACGCTGGCTCACCCATATTCAACTGCTTCATCGGCAACAGGGATTCCCCAGGCTTTTCCTGAATTTGCGGGAGCACGTTACGAATGGAGACCCTATGATAGTGTAGGAAGGTTTTTCAGGGTTGGTGCAGTAACCTCCAACTCCGTGAATATTAGGGGGGCATCGGATGATGGCAAGTTTAGTTACAACGCAAATGCGGGCCATTTAAATGATGAAGGATTTACACCAGGGAACAATCTAAGACGCTACACTTTAGGTATTGGAGGTAGAGCCGTACTTAGTAACAAGTTTACGATAGCAGGCACCTTGAATTTTTCCAATACTGATTTTAGAACACCTCCGGTAGCAGCCAGTGAGGGGAATGGGGCCTTTGGTACAGGATCATCGGTTTTTGGGGAACTTTTCTTTACCCCAAGAAGTGTGGATTTGATTGGTCTTCCATTTCAAAACCCAATTGACGGTTCCAGTGTGTATTATCGTCAAAACAACAGTATTCAACATCCCTTATGGACAGTTGCCAACGCCGGGTTCAGACAGCAGACCAATAGGGTATTTGGACAGTCTTCCATTACCTATAATTTCAATGATAACTTAAACCTTCTATATCGGTTCGGTCTGGATGTTTTCAGTGAAAACAACACCAACTTTCAGAATAGAGGAGGTAGGGGCCAGGAAGATGCGGAATTGGTCAGTGGTATTTATCAAACATGGAACAATACCAACACCATCTTAAACCATGACTTTATCCTTAATGGGGATTACGATCTTTCCGATCAAATAGGAATGACCTTTAACCTTGGTCTTACCTCACGTAGGGAAATATTTGACAGAAACGGGGTTGCAAGTAATGGGCAACAGGTATTTGGTGTCCTTCGACATGTAAACTTTGCCAATCAAAATGAAATCCAATTTTTCCAAGAGCGAAACATTGCAGGTGTCTTTGCTCAGGCCGATTTTGACTATGACCGTTGGATTTATGTAACATTGGCCGCCAGAAACGACTGGGTATCCAACTTGGATATTGAAAATCGTTCGGCATTTTATCCCAGTGCAAGTCTATCTTTCATACCCACTTCCGTATTACCTGAATTGAAAAGCGAAAATGGGTTGAATTATTTGAAACTGAGGGCAGGGTTTGGTACTTCTGCGAATTTCCCAACCGGATTTCCTACGGTTTCAGTTTTGGACATCAATACGCAATTCTTTCAGAACAATGGATCGGATATCGTTACCAATTCCGTTGGAAATAGATTGGGAAATCCTGATTTGAAACCAGAATTACTTGAAGAATTTGAACTTGGGGTTGAGTCAAGACTATTCAACAATCGAGTTACCATAGATGCATCCTATTATATCAGAACCACAACGGATTTGATCGTTGATCGACCTTTGGATCCTTCCACTGGATTTACTTCCCAACAAACCAATGTGGGTAAAATAGAGGGCGACGGTTTTGAGATGGATTTGGGTGTTGATATCCTTAGGAGTCCAAATGACGGGGTTAATTGGTCGGTTAACACCAATTTCACCTCCAATAATAATAAGGTAACGGATTTAGGCCAGGATACTGATCTTATCGTATTTGCTGGGGCTCGTCTTAACTTAGGTAACGCCGCCATTGAAGGGCAGGAATTAGGGGCCTTGGTAGGTACCCGAATTGCCACCAACGATCAAGGCGAATTTTTAGTCGATAGTGCCGGGGATTTTGTGGAAGAGCAAGGCCAATTTGTTATTGGTGATCCCAATCCGGATTGGATCCTTAACGTGAACAATAACTTTTCCTGGAAAGGTTTCAACTTTTCTTTCCTGTTAAACTATACCAAAGGCGGAGATGTATATTCCAGAACCGTATCCACCTTATTGGGTAGGGGATTGACCACTGACACTGTAGATCGAATCAATACCTTTATCCTACCAGGGGTTCAGCAAGATGATGGAACCCCTAACACGGTGCAGATCAATAACTCCACCTTCTATTTCAACAATGTACTTTTTGGTCCGGATGAACTTGGGGTATTTGACGGTACCGTAATTAGACTGCAAGAAGTAGCATTGGGCTATTCACTACCTTCCAAGTTTTTGGACAAAACTCCGTTCGGCTCCTTTACAGTCACGTTGTCAGGACAAAACTTATGGTTTGATGCGATAAACGTACCAGACGGTACTAATTGGGACCCTAACCAAGCAGGTCTGGGTGTAGGGAACGGTAGAGGTTTCGACTTTTTGGCTGGGCCCAGTGGTAGACGATATGGAATTAGTGTAAAAGCTACCTTTTAATAGAAAACAGCAAAATTTTATTAATGATGAAGAAAGTATTAAAATATATAGGTTTAACAGTTCTTACGGGAGTTTTCTTCTTAACTTCCTGCGAGACCACGGAATTGGACCTTGCCGATAACCCTAACTTTTTAAGACCAGATCAATCAAGTGCGGATTTGTTCTTAAACTCCATCCAAGTGGATTTTGCCACCTTTACAGAGTTGATGGGTTGGAACGGTGGTGATTTGGTAAGGATTAGTTATATGAATGGCCGTAATTATCAAAATATAGCCAACTACGCACCCACACAGCTTAACCTGGAGTGGAACATAGCCTACCAGGCCGATGCACAGGAGGCTTTGCCAAGCGGCCTTGAAGTAAATGGTATATTGGCAGATATAAGGGCCATGGAACCGGAAGCAGTGGAATCGGAACTTTTCCATCATACTGCCATTGGCCAATTTATAGAAGCCTTTACCATGGTCACTTTGGTGGATTTCTTTGGGGATGTGCCTTACAGTGAAGCTTTTCAAGGAGATGGGGAGCAACCCAACCTTAATCCTGGACTGGATTCAGGAGCTAGTATCTACGCCGCCGCCTTGCAACTTTTGGACGATGCCATAGCCAATTTTGGCAGGGATGTCGTTACAGAGCCAGCCAATGACTTTTACTATAATGGAGATTGGGATGATTGGATCAAAGCCTGCAATACCTTAAAGATGAAGATTTACTTGCAGACCCGCTTGGTAGATCCCAACGCCGTTGCCAGTTTTAACGCCATTGTGGCGGAAGGCAATTTTATTGATGAATCTTCCGAAGATTTACAATTTGAATGGGGGACCAATTCCGTGCAGCCCGATGCACGTCACCCAAGATATGCCGATAATTATGTGCCTTCCGGTGGTGCGGACTATCTTCCCAACTGGTTAATGAATTATATGAATGAAAGTGAAGATCCACGTATCCGCTACTATTTTTACAGGCAGGTAAACGCTGTCCCAGGAGCTGAGATCCAACCAAATGAGGAAACGCTGGCATGCTCTTTGGAGCCTGTGCCACAGCATTATACTGACGGTGGCTTTACCTTTTGCTTTTTGGAAAATGGATATTGGGGCCGTGACCACGGTCAAAATGCAGGTATTCCACCAGATGGGTTCACAAGGGCCGTTTATGGCGTTTATCCTTCCGGTGGTAAATTTGATGACAGTAGTTTTACCGGTCTGTCCGTTGGGTCCGGTGCTGGAGGCGCTGGGGCTACACCTATAATCCTTGCCTCCACCGTCGACTTCATGAGAGCTGAAATCGCCATGTTGGACAATCCTGCGGCCGGGAAACCCTTTATGTTGGAAGGTATTGCCAAGTCCATTACCAAGACCACTTCATTTGGCCCAAGGGCAGCCAACTTTGACGGTTCCTTGGCCCCTACTGCCGGAGATATCACGGTGTTCTCCGATGAGTTGGATACTGACTTTGATGCTGCCGATGATAATGGAAAATGGGACTTGCTTGCCGAACAGTTTCTTGTTTCGCTATTTGGAAACGGTATTGATGGGTACAACTTTTACAGGAGAACAGGCTTTCCAACCACTTTACAACCAAATCTAGAGCCTGAACCAGGTGCTTTTGTGCGATCGTTGAACTATCCAGGGGACTTTGTGAACAATAACTCTTCGGTTAGTCCTAAGGCCGATCAGACCGTTCAAGTGTTTTGGGACAACAACCCTGGCTCACCAGCATTCCCAATAGCTAATTAAAAAATAAAGAATAGAAACTATGAAAACATATTTAAATAAAATTCTACTTCTAGGTCTTGTAATCGGAATATCTTGTGAGACTGAGGATAAGATCGTAGATATTATATTAGAGGATGTAGGTAGTGGAGCCGTCCTAAGAACACGTGATGAGACCAATAATCTGATTTTTAATGACGAGACCGATGCCTTCGATGATGACGCCTCCTACAGTGTGCTCCTGGAAGCACAGGATGTAGAGGGAGGTGATTTATTGCAAACCGTGGAAGTGTTTGTCGCTTTTGATGATAACTCAGACAATGGCCCAAGCATGTCCACCGATTTGGTCTCCCTACAGACGCTTTCGGCCAGTGACTTTACCAATGGGGAAAGGGGCTTACCCGTAACCACCATTTCCTACACTGCCGACGAGTTGATTGCTACCACGGGAATCACTGAGTCCCTGGTCATAGGAAAAGACCGTTTTGAGTTTCAATTGACCTTGACCTTGAGCAATGGTGAGGTCTACACCAGTGATGATGTTGGTGGTCCCGTTAGTGGTGGTGCTTACTTTTCCGCACCTTTTGAGTACTTCCCCGTAGTTGCATGTACCATAACGGAAAGCTTGGCGGGAACACACAGCTATGTTACCACCGAAATCGTTCCGGCTCCTCCGGGAACGGATGCTACTTGTAGCGGAAGTGCGACGGGCACAGTTACCTGGACCGAAACGGACACTGCAGGTGTCTACGAATCTTCCGATATGAGTTTTGGTCAATTTGGGGATTGCTATGTGGGCCGAGGGGATGCCACAGGTAATGACATCGAAATTGAATGGGACTGTACAAATCTTGTTCCCGATGGTGAAGTTTATCTTAGGGACGGAGTCGTTATCCCGGACGATGACGATGAGGATGCGGAATTGACCTATTCCTATACCATTACGGATGTTAGTGGACCAGTAATGACCATTGAGTTTTCAAACTCCGTGGGAGATCGCGGGGTAGTGGAACTTACACGGGAAAACAATGAGGATTGGCCGGTAATATTTACGGCCAACAACGAATAATGGCAATGTATTAAGTAATGCTATTTAAAAAGCACCCAGTTTATGGGTGCTTTTTTTTATATAAAAAATTACTTTGAAATCAATATAAGAAGGAATACTACAGGGTATTGTAATAGTAGAATATTTGTGCCACTTTTTTGGGATCGTTCAAATCCAACCGATTTTTATTGATAAAGCCTTTTATTTTGGATGCCTTGGATGTACTGCCCTCAAAAAGACCTACGATTGCCTTTTTGTTCGTTTTTAGAAAACGAATGGTTTGGTCATTCTTATCTTCATAATACAGTTCCCTTTCACTAACAAACCTACTTGCCACCGGCAACTCAAAAGAGGTCGTGGCAGCTTTCCCATCCTTATATCGCTTAATCCTCCGCTCAAACAATACCAAACTATCGGTCTCCGCAATTTGAAACAGATATCCTTCGGTTACGGTATTTCGTTTATTGAAGTAACTTTTAAAAAACATCTTCTTTCCACTAAGCAGGCAATAAATATTCTTGTCCTTGTTAAGAATCAAACTAGTGGAATCCGTATCGTCTATTTTAAGTTGAACCTCATCGCTATAGGCATCATAACGCATATAGGCCTGCCCTTCCACCCCATCTTTGCTATAGATGGTCCCAATATCAAAGTTTCTGTTGAGAAACCGAGAACCTTTTATAGACCTGTCATCGCCATCCTTTAACTGTCTGCTGGCCATTTGCTGAAAAGCATATTGCAACATGGGTTGCATTCCAAAAGATTCATTGTCCGCATTGTAGTTTGCCGGAATTTGGGAAAACAGGCAGTGACATCCCATGCTGAAAATAGCTGTTAAAATTAGTTTTGAATCCATACCGAGAAAAGTGTTTTACTACTATTTAAAAATATCACAAATATTGGAAATACCCTATTCTGTGCCAAGAATCCAATATCTTAGCCCACTATGAAGTCAAGAGATCATATTTTTGGCCTCCGGGCCATAATTGAGGCAATTCAAGCCAAAAAGCATGTTGACAAAGTCTATTTGCAAAAAGGCCTTTCGGGCGAATTGTTCAAAGAGTTGGAGTTTATACTCCGAAAGAATAAAATAGCCACATCCTATGTTCCCATAGAAAAGCTCAACAAACTCACTCAAAATAATCACCAAGGTGCCGTTGCCCTAATTTCACCCGTGGATTTCCAAGATTTTGAATCATTGGTCGAGGAGATTTTGGAACGGGACAGCGTGCCGCTATTTTTACTGCTTGATCAAGTAACCGATGTACGAAACTTTGGTGCCATTATCCGTACGGCAGAGTGTACCGGTGTGGATGCCATTATTGTTCCCAAGACAGGCTCTGCACCGATAACCAGTGATACCATAAAAACTTCGGCTGGCGCCGTTTTTAATATTCCCATCGCAAAAGTGGACCACCTTAAGGATGCCATCTACTACTTACAGGCTTCCAACATAGCTATTGTTGCAGCAACGGAAAAGGGGGACGATACCATATTTCAAACCAACCTGAAATCCGGTTGTGCGATAATCATGGGTGCAGAGGACAAGGGTATTTCCGACTCCATACTAAAACTTGTGGACCATAAGGCCAAGCTTCCCATAGCAGGAAAAATTGGTTCTTTGAACGTTTCAGTTGCTTGTGGTGCTATTCTTTATGAGGTCTTTAGGCAGCGTCTTGGCTAGTCTTCCTTGGTTTTTTTAAAGTGATAAATGATTTCGGTATCCCCTTCCTCGGATTTTGGACGTTCCATAAAATTTCCATTTTCATCAAAATGTTTTAGGAACTCATCTTCCGTTTCGTCATAATCCTCATTTTCCCACTCATACTTTTTAGGAACGGGAATGTCCACCTTAATGGTTCTTGCCAAAAAAAGACCCGCTAAAAACCCTGATAGATGGCCTTCCCAAGAGATTCCATCCTCAATGGGAAAAATATACCACAGCATACTTCCATAGATAAAAACCACGGTCAATGAAAGCGCTATCAACCGAAAGTGTTTTTCAAAAATTCCCTTAAAGAAGATAAAACTGGCCAACATGTAGATGATTCCACTTGCACCAATGTGATAACTCTCCCTTCCCACCAACCAAGTTAAAGCGCCCGAAATAAACCATCCCCACAAAAGAATCTTCCAGGCTTTTTGTCTATAAAAATAGAACAGGGCCAAAGTCAGGATAGCCAGTGGAATGGTATTGTTATATAAATGGCCCAAAGAGCCATGGATGAATGGACTTAGGATTATGCCCCTAAGCCCCGAAAGACTTCTTGGAAATAGGCCATAGGAATTAAAACTGATGGAAAAATTGACTTCAAACCAAAAAACGGACCATATGGCCAATACCGCAAAAAGGGGGACCAACAATAGTTCCAAGGAAAATTTGAAATAATGGTGTTCAGACATACCCTTTAAAATGCAACAAATACGCCAAATATGCAAAACTGGACAAAAGGTCATTTGTGGATTCTAATTATTTTTATGCCATGAACAGACCTTTAGCAGAGCGAATACGTCCCAAAACCCTCAATGATTATATCAGTCAGAATCATTTGGTAGGTGAAAAAGGAGCTTTGTACCAACAAATAAAGTCCGGTATGGTTCCTTCCCTGATTTTTTGGGGACCTCCGGGCACGGGCAAGACCACTTTGGCCAACATTATTGCCAATGAAAGTGGCCGTCCTTTTTATACCCTTAGTGCTATTAGCAGTGGGGTCAAGGATGTTCGGGAGATTATAGAAAAGGCAAAACAAAGTGGTGGTCTTTTTACGTCCAAAAACCCAATTCTCTTTATTGATGAAATTCACAGGTTCAGCAAGTCACAACAAGATTCCCTTTTGGGAGCCGTGGAAAAGGGGTGGGTAACGCTTATTGGAGCCACAACGGAAAATCCCAGTTTTGAGGTCATCCCCGCATTGATTTCCCGATGCCAGGTATATGTATTGGAACCTTTTGGAAAGGAAGATTTGGAACGCTTGCTGGAACGTGCCATACAAGAAGATGAGCTTCTCAAATCAAAAAAAATCGAATTAAGGGAAACCGAGGCCTTATTTCGCCTATCCGGTGGCGATGGAAGAAAATTGCTCAATATTTTTGAGCTCTTGATCAATTCCGATGAGGGCAATTCCATTGTAATCACGAATGATGTGGTTCTGCAAAAAGTACAGAAAAACACTGTCCTTTACGATAAAACAGGCGAACAACATTATGATATCATCTCGGCATTCATTAAATCAATAAGGGGAAGTGATCCCAATGCTTCGGTGTATTGGTTGGCCCGAATGATCGAGGGTGGTGAAGATGTCAAATTCATTGCCCGAAGGATGGTCATCCTTGCTTCCGAGGATATTGGCAATGCCAATCCAACCGCTTTGGTCTTGGCGAATGCCACTTTTCAAGCCGTGAATATCATTGGTTATCCCGAGGCCCGTATTATTTTGAGCCAATGCGCTACCTATTTGGCCAGTTCACCAAAGAGCAATGCCAGTTATTTGGCCATTGGCAAGGCGCAGCAAAAGGTAAGGGAAACGGGAGACCTATCGGTTCCCATGAACATTAGAAATGCCCCTACAAAATTGATGAAGGATTTGGGTTACGGTAAGGGGTATGGTTATGCCCATGACCATGTAAACAATTTTATCGACCAAGAGTTTTTGCCAGAGGAAATAGCAGGGACAACATTCTATGTCCCTGGGAAAAATCCTAGGGAAAATACAATGCGCGAGTTCCTAAAAAAGCGATGGAAGGAAAAATACGATTTTTAGAACTTTATGTTCAATTCTTTGGCTTTACTCCCGTTTTCGTCCATTTCCACGTACCACTTCCCTTCATCTTTGAAAATAACGCCGTTTTTTCCATCCTTGGTAATTAAAAATATGTCGGGTGAAGAAGTAGTCTTTAGTACATACACTATTTTTGGTGTTGCATCCACTAGCTGATACCCCCCTTCTATCGGTTGGGCATACAATAGATCTTTTCCCCTATTCCCCTCCTCAAATTCCTGGATTTGTGGTCGTACCATTTGTTCTTTGGATGGATCCGATTCCTTTTTTTCCACCACCGCGCTGGCATTGTTATTCGAATCCTCTTCCAACGACCTTATATCATTTTCAAAACTGATGGTAACAGTTTCGGATGCTTTTTCATTTTCCTTTGGTTCATAGCTATAATTAAGCCCACGCAATGATCCAAAGGCTTCCGATATTGCTTCCTTGTAAGCTTGTTTATACTCTTTAACCCTAGTAGACCCCTCTTGGGTTTCAAAAATTACCGCCCCATTACAATCAACCAAAGAAAGTTTGACCTTGGTTGAAAATAGTGACGAATTATCCACCAAATTGGTCCTTAGTGCCAGACAGGGGTTGCCCATTAAATCTATGGGTAAGGCATTGTTGTAAACGGCATTGTACCCTTCGTTGGTCAAAAGGTATTTGATCAATGTACTGGTCTGAAATTGATTTTCTTTCTTAAAGACATCAAACTTTGTAGGTACCACAATATATTTATAATCGTTCAACTGTCCGTAGCCAAATAGATGGCCAATCAGCACCAAGCCCAGCAACACTATGGTTTTTTTCATATTGGGATTATAATCAATTACCATTCCAAGATATAATATTAAATCCGAACTGTAAAGAGGCATAGTGGCTGTTTGGAATATTGGCATACCCCAAAAGGTTATCACCCAAAAGATAGAAATTAACGGGCCCCGCTTGTAGATTCAGTCCCAAACCAATATTGGAAAAACTGTACTTATCCACGGTATATGTTGTTTTAAATGCCAATGTGTTTCCCAATCTCCGTTGATAAAATCCCGTAAGCGCTGCTTGGGGACCACGCACCCTATTTATCACAAACAGTTGTCCGCCAACGGCATTGACATAGTCCAAATTCTCTGTCCTTGAAACTACGCTCGTGCCGCATCCGCAATTTTTGGTTTTTGGTCCGGGTCCCCCAAAGTTGTAGCGGAAAGAGGCATTTAAGCTAATAGGTCTTAAGGTTATATAGGAGTCCTCATTGGTATCAAAAGGAACTTGCGCTTCAAAATCGTCCACAAGTTCTTGCCAAATTTCAGTATTGAAATTGGCCAAATCCTCGGGCAATACTATTTCCACTCCTTCATTGGAGGCCGCTCCCTGTAACGTATAATTCTTAATGGCATTGGTATGATAAATGAACCCTACATCCAATAGGCTGGCGGTAAAAAAGCTATTTCTCCCAAAACTATGGGTGAAACCGATATCAAATCCAATGCCCAAATTCCCCCCAAAGAAGGAGCGACGTAGTAGAAGACTGGCCAAATCTACCTTTGTCGTCCCGGTGTCCTCCTCTATGATATCAATGATTTCCTGTACCCCGGAAGTTCGCATGGTAACATCGGCGACCAGGGTATTTCTCAAAATATTGTTTTCGCCCCGCGTCGTCACAAAATACCCATCATTATTGGCAGATTTGAACTCAAATACACTGGAATATAGTTTGGCCCGTGCACCTACCGTCCATTTGTTGTTCAGTTTTCGGTTAATGCCAAAGTGAAATACGTTGATAGCTTCCCCTTGAGTGGCAATATGATTGAGGCTAAATCGCCTGTTTAAGTTATCCGCGTTTCCTTCAAATGCCAATACGGCCAAATCCTCGGGCCAGAATTGTGAAATAAAACCCTCACCGTATATTCCAAAGGAATAATAATCCCTGGGCTGATTAGTACTCCTAAAACCAATATTGAACAATTCAATCTGACCACTCCCCCCAAATTCATCATTCTTGTTTAAACCGTTAACGACCTGGTTCCTGAACTTGGTGGTAAAGTCGATACCATCATTTGCAAACAAATCGCTTACTGTGATACCACTACTGCCCGCCTGAAATGAAAAAGCAGGTAACAAAGGAACCCCTGAATGCCATTTGTAAGGGGTTTTTACTCCAGGATTGAGCATTAAAGACTGGGGAATCTCATAAAAATCATACAACAACTGTTTGTTTTGGGCACACAATGTTGCCATTCCACAAAGAATGGTCCATAAAACCAAGGCTTGTTTTCTCATCGTAATCGTAATCTAAAGGCAGCGCTTGATCTAAGGATTATTTTGGGCTCGGATTGTGAGGATTGGCTAGTGGCATCACCCAAATTTTCCCCACTTACCCTAATATTTGTGGTATTTCTAAGAATATCAATTGACTTGCCCCCTTGCCCATAGGCAACTTGACGTTCCAGCAATGGAGCTGGGTCTTGGGGAATCACAAAGGATTCACTGTCCAAAATATTTCCATCCGCATCCAAAAACTCAATTACTATCCCTAGAGGTTTACTTGTAGTATTTTCTACCTCATATGTAATGGTCCCATCCAATACCCTTTCTGAGACAAAGGCCTCATTAAAAGCCTCAAAAGTGAAGGTTTGGTCATAAAAACCTCCGGTACCCGCCAAATTTATGGTGTCTTCATCAGACTCGACATAAAGAATACTGGAAGCCACCGTTGGTTCTATGCTCAGATCATCAAACTGATCAAAATCCGTTTCCTCGGCGCAGGAATACAGTAAAAAAAGAAATAGAAAAAGAAGGGACGGTTTTTTCATTTTGAGCAATATCAGTGGCCTAATAACAATTGAGGTAAGCCCTACCCTACTATAACTCTATAAAAACTGTTTTATTTCGTGAAGATGGTGAATGATTTTTGAGAATTCATGGAAATTTTCACCGTTGGAATTAAAATGTAAGGTGTGAAATCCTACAGCTTGCGCGCCAAGAATATCGGCTTCCAGATTATCCCCGATCATCAATGAATTATTGGGCAGGGTGTTTGCCTTCTCCAGCGCCATCTGGAAAATCCTTGGGTTGGGCTTCTTTACCCCTGCCATTTCGGAATTCACCACAATTTCAAAATATCCCGAAATCTTGGAGTTGATCATTTTCTTCCGCTGCGTTTCCGCAAAACCATTGGTGATGATGTGTAATCGATATGAACTTTTTAAATACTCCAGGATTTCAAATGTGCCCGAAATTAAATGACCAAAAGAGGAGAGATTTTTAATATAATCCTCAGAAAGTCTGTGAATGGTATTGTCATCCACTTTTTTACCGATCTCATCAAAACTCTGTTTCAACCTTTGATAACGTAGGTTTTCCTTGGTCACTTTTTCTTCGCGATAAAGTTTCCAAAACTTGAAATTAATAGGTGTATAGACCTTTAAAAAGTTTTCAAGATCTACCTGAAGATCATGTTTTTCAAAAATGGATTGAAATGTGAGCTCGGAGTTTCTCTCAAAATCCCAAAGGGTATGGTCCAAATCAAAAAACACATCGGTAACGACCCCCTTAAACATAATAGCGTTTTAAAAGGGATTCGTATAGCTCCAACCAGTTAATTTTATGTTTTTCGCCAAGGAGTTCATTGGAGAACACCAAGATAAAATCCCCCTTAACCAGTTTTACCTTTCGGTACATTTGGTCCAATTGGGCAAAAATCCCCTCTTTATTCCCATGCTTTCTCAAGGCATAATCACAAACGGCAAAGGGATGGATCTTAATTGGCTGTTGTACCTCCAAATTAATGTCATAAAACGGAAAGGGGACCGAAGTACCCGCCCGAAACCCCAAATAGTGGGTATAGCCCAAGGAATAGTCATCCGTAAATTCGGCTTCAACCAAATCCCTGTACGTATGGGGCACAAAGACTTTGTTATAGCGCATTCGTGAATACTTGATCGGTCTGTTAATGAGATTTGACAACTGCATTTTCTCCTTTTTTAAGGTGTCCACATCCGCACCTGCCGCCATGGATGCACTTAAAGATACTATACTGTAATCAGCCACCGATTTGATCAAATACCGAAAACGGTTTTTGTGGATCGAAATGTTCTTGTCATGGGCAGAGTAAGCCGCAAACTGAAAAAAGAACATGGTCTTGGCCCTAAATTTTTTGTGAATTTCCACGAGCCTTGAAAAGTTGTCATAGGGATCTTTTTTGGGATTGAACCAAACCACAATGCGTTTTACCATGCGCGAGAGTTTCAAGCCCGAAAGATCATAAAAAAACCCGGCCGCGCTGCGACCAAATCCGCGTAAGGCAAAACAATGTGAAGTGGTCACATTGACTATGGAAGTAAACCGATACTTTTTAGGTTTTACCATAATATCCGAAAAACGCGCCATAAGAATCTTAAGGAACTTATGGGACCATAGGTCCACCACGGGGGTATCCAAAAACCCATGTTCGTAGGCCACACTGGTTTCGGGTGGAAACCTGCCCAATTCATCCTTTACGTGTGGTAGATATTCCTCATACCTGCTCAATAGATAAAAACTGGCGGAAAAGATGTCAAAAGGAATATTGCTCCGTTCATCGGTAGCAAAAAAACAGGGAATTCCCTCCCAGTCTTGAACCCTTATTTGAATGTCATTGATTCCCTGTTCAAAAAGCAGATCATTTGAACGAATAAAAAATTCATTCTGAAGGGGTTGCTTGGTGTAGGTGATTTTGGGGCCCTGGTGTTTTATAAAATCCTCTACCTTGGTGGTAAACCCAATTTCAATACCCAATAATTGTACAAATATGTGCTTCATGGTATAACTGAAGCGATTGGTGATTTTATGGGTATAAATGAGCAACATGCCTATTCAACACAAAATTTATAATTGAACTCATTTAAACTTTTTTGAATTAGGCGAAAATTAGGGATTTTGTGCCCAGTTGAAAGCTTTTTTGAGTTGCATAGCTGGGCTACGGAAGGAAAAAAAGACGAAAAATGGGTGCAGATGGACAATTTTTTAGCCATTTGAAAAAGTTTAAATGAGTTCACTAGCAAATCCAAAAGATCGGCCTATCCATTTTGAAGTTTCATAAGATTCCTTCATCGGCAAAACTAAAATAGCTGTTTTGGGCAATAATGAGATGGTCCAACGTTTTAATATCCAATGCTCCGGACGCGGTTTTCAGTTTTTTGGTGATCTCTTTGTCAGAACGACTTGGTTTTAGTGTACCGGAAGGATGGTTATGCGCCAAAATCAAGCCAACGGCACTATGTTCCAAGGCATGTTTCATTACCAAACGCACATCGACCAAGGTTCCGGTCATACCGCCCTTGCTCAGTTGTTCCCTGTGCAACACCTTATTGGAATTATTCAAGTATAGGATCCAAAATTCTTCATGGGGCAATTCTCCCATTAGGGGCTGTAATAGCTCAAAGGCATCTTTACTACTGGTGATTTTAGTTACTTTTTGAACCTCTTCCCCCCTTCGTCTCCTTCCAAATTCCAAGGCAGCCGCAATGGTTATGGCTTTGGCCTCCCCAATGCCCTTAAATCCCATTAACTGTTTAATGGACAGCCTACCCAATTCATTTAGGTTGTTTCCTGCTGAAGAAAGAATTCGCTTACTGAGTTCAACAGCACTTTCCTTTTTGCTCCCAGAGCCTATAAGAATGGCGATAAGCTCCGCATCGGAAAGTGCCAAACGGCCTTTTTGCAACATTTTCTCACGGGGTTTGTCATCATCCGCCCAATTCTTAATGGAAAGTGAGTTTTGCTTTTCTTGCATGCTTTAAAGATAGGAGTTTAATTTCATGTAGGTCACTCTTAAAAGCACTCCAAAACGGAACTTTTTCACCATTGCGATAAACCCGAAATTGGACGTTGTCCATATCACCATTTTGCGTTGTACGGTTAGCCTATTTACCACTCAATTCCCCCTTGATTTAACCAAAAAAACGAATAAAATAACTGTACATTTCTTAATTTTAGTAGAGAAATTTACTACAATGAAAAAAGCATTTTTTATTACCCTAATGGTTGTCCAAACCGGCCTGAGCGCCCAGTGGACGGATAATGGAAGTAGCATCACCACAACGGATAAGGTTGGCATCGGAACGACAACGCCATCATCGGAGCTTGAAATCAAATCGATTACGGGAAATGACGCTGAAATACACATCAATGCCGGTTCGGACGGTGATCAGTCCATCATTAGATTTTTAGATCAAGGACAGAGGACCTGGGGACTGCTCTCCAATTATCCCCATACCGGTAAGTTTAGTCTATACAATTATCAACTGGGGACAAATTCAATAGTTTTTGATTCCAATGGGAATGTTGGTATTGGGACCTCTTCCCCAGGTACCAAACTACATATTTTTGGCAGCAATGTAGGTTCTGGCAATATCCTATCCTCGGTGATGTTGGGTAAGCAAAATGGTCCTGAAATCCAAGCAATCCAAGAGGCCACAGACGATGATATTCAGGGATTGGCATTTCGGGTAAAATCCAGTGGCGCCTTTGTAGATTCCAATTTTGAGGCCATGCGAATTAATAGAAGCGGTAATGTAGGGATAGGCACTACTGCCCCTGATGCCAAACTAGCAGTAAATGGCGACATCCATGCCAAAGAGGTCAAAGTGGACCTGGTGGGCTGGCCGGATTATGTGTTTGATAAGAACTATGAGTTGCCTTCTTTGGAAGA
The DNA here is from genome assembly GCF_023016285.1 of Muricauda sp. SCSIO 64092. GTDB lineage: Bacteria > Bacteroidota > Bacteroidia > Flavobacteriales > Flavobacteriaceae > Croceivirga. Next base: position 3,455,247 of record NZ_CP095413.1, on the reverse strand, counting down.
AGTGGAAGCCCATATTGTGGAAAAAGGACACTTACAGGATATCCCCAGTGCCCAAGAGGTGATGGAAAACGGTATCCAACTTGGGGAAATGGATGCCAAACTGCTTCAAAAGATTGAGGAACTGATGCTCTATACCATCAAGCAACAGAAGGAAATCCAAACGCTTAAAGCACAGAATCAAGATTTACAAAAGCAACTTAACCAAATACGATCAAGATGAAAAAAGCAACCTTAACCCTTTTTACCTTTTCAATAGCGATATTCTTGTATCCCCAACAATGGACAGGGCCCGATGGCGGAAATACTATTACCACCTCGTATAATGTGGGAATTGGAACAGGATCTCCGGCTTATGCCCTGGATGTTTATGGAGCTTCTGAAGGACTTCGACTGGGGGATTCCAATAATTTTCTCCTTTTTAGAAATATTCTCGGTGGCACCAATGAGATTAGGAGTTACGGTTTAGAATTGGAAATTGAGACAAGAAATTCCCAGGATATCCTTTTCAACAGCAATAACGGGAATTCAAGATTGATGACCATTAAAGGTGACGGAAGTGGTGTTGGAATAGGAACGTCTTCTCCAACTTCAAAACTTCATATATCAGGAAATGGGGCTGTCATCAAGCTTCAAAACACTAGTAAGGAGGATACTGATGATTCTTTTTATGGATGGTTGGGAGGTTATGACAAAAGTGGGGATGAAGTATGGTGGCTGGGAGAGGGTAGCAACAATAGAAAGTACCTTGGTTTTTTTACGAATCGCAACGGCTATGATTTAAGAATTTTTGCAAAAGGCCAAGGTTTGATTGTCAAAAACAACGGAGATGTAGGTATCGGGACCGAAACTCCCGATGCCAAACTTGCGGTCAATGGTAACATCCATACCAAAGAGGTCAAAGTGGATATGGTGGGCTGGCCGGATTATGTTTTCGATAAGGACTATGAGTTGCCTTCTTTGAAAGAAGTGGAAAATTATATTAAGGAAAAAGGACACTTACAAGATATCCCCAGTGCCCAAGAGGTAGTCGAAGATGGCATCATGCTCGGGGAAATGAACGCCAAACTGCTCCAAAAGATTGAGGAACTGATGCTCTATACCATTGCGCAACAGAAGGAGATTCAAAATCTCGTTAAGGAAATGAACTCCGTTAAAGCGCGAAATCAAGAATTACAAAATCAACTCAACCAGATACAATCAAGATGAAAACAATCATTCTAGCTTTTTCGTTATGCTTCCTAAGCTTTTTAAATGCGCAACTTTTAGTACCCGAAAACTCAATTCGATTTTCTGAGGATAGGGGGTTCGATTATGACCCAAATACGGACGCCGTGTATTTTAATGACTTTAACAATGGTAAGGTAATAACTTTTGGTGTTGGAGGAAACATCTACAACAACGGTACTTTGAGCTCGTTGGGCACAATATGGGCAATAGGCAACAAAATAAGATTTTCGGAAGACAGAGGTTTCGATTATGACCCAAACAAAGATGCTGTGTATTTTAATGACTTTAACAATGGTAGGGTAATAACCTTTGGCATAGGCGGGAGCATTACCAATAATGGAACCTTGAGCTCATTGGGCACGATATGGGCAATGGGCAACAAAATAAGGTTCTCGGAAGACAGAGGTTTCGATTATGACCCAAACACGGATGCCGTTTATTTTAATGACTATAACATTGGTAAAGTGGTAACGTTTGCCAGAGGGGGAAGAGTAGGGATTGGAACAACCGATCCAAAACAGATGCTTTCAATCCAGTCAACAAGACCAAAGTTTGTTTTAACCGACAATGACGGAGATGCTGGGGTCATTGAGTTTTACGAACTAACAAATCAATTACGTTTTCAAAAATGGTTGAATTCCGGAAGTACATATGACAAAACAATTATGGTATTGGACGGTGATTATGGCAATGTTGGTATTGGCACCCTCACACCCGATGCCAGACTAGCGGTCAACGGTGACATCCATGCCAAAGAGGTCAAAGTGGACCTAGTGGGCTGGCCGGATTACGTGTTTGATAAGGATTATGAGTTGCCTACTTTAGAAGATGTAGAAACCCATATAAAAGAAAAAGGACATCTACAGGACATCCCTAGTGCCCAAAAGGTAGCAGAAAACGGTATCAAACTTGGGGAAATGAATGCCAAACTGCTCCAAAAGATTGAGGAACTGATGCTCTATACCATTGCGCAACAGAAGGAGATTCAAAAGCTTAAAGAAGAGGTCAAGTTATTGAGGGAGGGGCAAAAGTAAAACCATCACTTAGTTTTGGCATCATTGCCGAGTTAAGGGTACTGATTTTTGTATTCAAAAGCCTACTTGTTACTTGGCATGGAACTTTGTACTTTGGGACAAGAAAAACCGTATTCCATGAAATCCCTTTTTGACACAGATGCCCACCAAGAGGTTTTGGATAGATTGCGCAAAATTACCGCGGACACCCAACCCGCCTGGGGAAAAATGAATGCCGGACAGATGATGCGCCATTGCCAACTCCCGTTGGAAATTGCATTGGGGAGGACCACCTTGCCCAAACCCAATTTTTTTATGGGATTACTGATGAAATCCTTTAAAAAAGGAATGTATGATGACAAGCTTTGGAAAAAGAACATGCCTACACCAAAACAGTTCCGAGTAGAGGACAAAAGGGACTTTGACAAGGAAAAATCGACCTTAACCCGTTTATTAACGGATTTCCACGAAACCAGAACACTAAAGGATAGGGACCCCCATCCCGCTTTTGGGCATTTTACCTATGACCAATGGGGACAAATGCAATATAAGCACTTAGACCACCATTTTAGACAGTTTGGGGTGTAGTCTGAAGGACTATCCTTCTTCATCATTTTCGATTACCTGTTGTTCCATCCTTGCCCGGGTATCATTAACGCTGCGGTCTTCCTCCATAATTACATTGGAAACACCTATCATAATGGCCATTAAGGCCATGGAGACAACGCTTCTGACCATTTTCATAAGTTTGATTGCCGTACTAATGCGCATGGCTGATATAGTTCAAAAGCCGTTCCCAAAAAGAATTCCCTGACAAATATTCCGGATACAAACTAAAAATGTTCGGCGACCTTATTAAAATCCAATCCTCCATAGTTACCGGAACTCATAAGAAGTAAAACGGTGTTTGTAAAATCCTGACCGAACAAAAATTCCTGAAACAATCGCGGTTCGGTAAATATAATCAGGTCATCACGCTGAAAAGCGTCTGCAATCTGTTGCTCGGATACGGTATCCAATTTTTTGATTTCAACGGCTTTGGGGGAATAAAAGACCACCGCATCATCTGCGGCGTCCAAAGCCCCCTTGTAATACTTCAAGAATTCGGCATTTAGGCTGCTGTACGTATGCAACTCCAAACAGGCCAATAGTTTTTTGTTAGGGAACTGCTCCTTTACCGCCTGTGCAGTAGCCTTTACCTTGCTCGGTGCATGTGCAAAATCCTTAAAGGCAACGGATGTTGGTCCCTCGGCAATCTTCTCCATACGCTTACTAGCCCCTTTAAAGGTTCCTATGGCCTCGTAAAAATCCGCCTCGTCCACCCCCATTTGCTGACAAATCCATTTGGCCCCCATGAGATTACTGAGGTTGTGTCTCCCAAAGATCTCCAAAGGCATTGGTCCATCTTCAGTTTCCAAAAAGGTAATTCCATTGTCCACTGCATACTCCGGGGTTTCATAAGGTAACTTGCGAATGGTGTTTTGCGAAGCTTCAACTACTTTTTTTACTTCTGGGTCCTCTGCATTATAAGTGATGCTCCCTCCCTTTATAATACCATCCACAAAAACCTGAAACTGTTCCAAATAATTCTCGTAGGTAGGAAAAACATTGATATGATCCCAGGCAATTCCACTCAAGAGTGCAATATTGGCGTGATATAAATGGAATTTAGGCCTACGGTCAATCGGTGAACTTAAATACTCGTCCCCTTCCAGGACGATAAAATCATTTTCTTCGGTGAGATGTACCATTCGCTCAAAACCCTCCAATTGTGCACCCACCATATAGTCCACTTCAATGCCATTATAATGTAGCACATGAAGGATCATTGAAGTAATCGTGGTCTTGCCATGGCTTCCCCCAATAACGACCCTGGTCTTATTCTTGGACAGCTCATAAAGGAACTCCGGATAGGAATATATCTTTACCCCCATTTGCTGTGCCCGATTCAATTCTGGATTATCGGGTTTCGCATGCATTCCCAGAATTACGGCATCCAAATCTGCTGTAATTTTCTCTGGAAACCATCCGAATTCCCTGGGCAACAGGCCTTTTTCATCCAATCGGCTTTTGGAAGGTTCAAAAATAACATCATCGCTACCGGTTACCCGATAGCCTTTGTGTTCAAGGGCCAAAGCCAGATTGTGCATGGCACTGCCACCAATGGCAATAAAATGAATATGCATTCGGTAAAAATTTCCGCCCAAAGATAAAAAATGGAAAATGTTTAACTAGGTGATTAAACCATGAATGGAGCGTAACGAGTGTAGAACTTTAACTGTGCATTAGGCACTATTTAATACGTTTAACAGGAATCACTTTACTTTTCCCATCATTTACAACTTTATTTTCATTTGTATTAATCTTACAAGTATCTTCATTGATATTTTCATCAAAACGCTCCTGAAGACCAAGATTATATAAATGCAAGATTTCCATTCAAGTTCATTTTCCACTATTGGGAAAATTCTGCGTTGTTCGTTGTCGCTATTGATGCTTTGTTGTATTTCAATTTCCAGATTATATTCACAATGTGCCGGTTCTGATAGCTCAGTGACCGTTTGCGAGAAGGACAATGATGTATCCACAAGAACGTATGCCCTTTTTGATAAGCTGGGTGGCTCCCCATCTAACGGTGGAACATGGCAGACCAGTGACCCTGCCAACTTTTTTGCGTTGGACCAATCTACAGGAGTTGTTGACCTATGGCGAATCAATAATTTTGGAGAACATCAATTTACATATACCAATCCTATATGTAACGAATCTGCAACCGTAACCATTCGTTTAGGCGGTTACCCCGGTGAAAACAACATTGATGGAAGTGCAAATGCCTGTGGGGATGACCCCAATGTAAACCTACACAGCTTTTTAGGAAGTGAAATTGATGGAAAAGTACAAGATTTCAATGGGTTATGGGAAGAAGATCCTTTAACGTTTACCGGTCAACTTGAAGACAATATTTTTGACGCTCGGGCTGCGGGACCAGGGATTTATGAATTCACATATACAGTTGATATGGTTGATTCATGCCCAAGTAGGCAGTCCAGGGTTATTTTGGAAGTGCATCCTGCAGCAAATCCAGGGTTGGCCACAAGTTTTGTGATTTGCACAAATGACGACTTTTCAGCATTTACCAATTTTGATTTGAACAACCAATTGGTAGGTGAAGATCCCAATGGCACCTGGTCTGAAAGTCGCACAAACCAATTAAGCGATCTAAATGATTCTGTAATTGACCTAGAGGAAATAAACGCGAATTTTGGGTATGGCACTTATTCCTTCGTATATACCGTTTTTCCCGGCCATCCCGTTTGTGAGGAAATGTCAGCAATCGTAAATATTGATATTCTTCCTGTGCTTGATGGCACCATGACCGCAGCTAATTTTTGTTCTGGAGAAGATTACAGCATCAATCTATCTTACGACGATACGATACTATTTGATGGTAGTTTCGAAATTGAATACCTAATAAATGGCAATCCCGGTATTGCAAGTGCAGTACTTGCAAATGGTGGTGGAAACTTTATGGTTGACCCTGACCTGGTCCCACTTAACACCAACGTGACGTTGGCCTTAACCCGTTTAATTGGGGTGACACCTTTACGTGATGTTTGCCCAACGGTAATTGTTCCCAATACCACTTTTTTGGTTTCTAAAGCACAAGCCAGTGCTAACAATAGTTGCCAAGGGACTCCAACAACAGTTACTTTGACCAATATTTTGGATACAAGTAGCAGTCCTGCCAATGGAGATTTTGACTTGAACTATACTTTGACCGGTCCCTCTGTGACCAACTCAAATTTTGGACCTACCAATATTACTTTTAACAATGGAAATGCCTCTTTTGAAATTGAGGCAGCGAATTTGGATGAAGGTGGCGACTACAATATTGTGGTATCAATTACAAATGCACTACCCCTAAGTTGCAACCTGGAAAGCAGCTTTGTGGTCACCCCAACACCTAGTGCCATTGACCTTGACCTGCAAATAGACGATAGCTGCGATGCTACAGTAATCGATGTTTTGGTAGATGCCCCTATTTTGAGTGATGGTACATACACAATAACCTATGATGTCACAGAGTTAACTACAAATACCGTTCTTACCACAAATACAATAAACTTTAATGGAGGTTCCGCAAATTATCAGATTGATGTGGCCTCATTGCCCGAAGGCAATTATACAGCGAGAGTATTAAGCACCCAAACTGACTCCACACCATGCAGAACAGTTTTTGATTTTGAACTTACTGAAAATTTCGCTCGAGGCGGAATTCCAGGACTTCCTACTGCAGAACCAATCCAGGAATTCTGCCTAAGTGATTTCAATATGGTCTCTCCCAGTTTAGCGGATATTGAAGTTTCTGCAGATGGGCTGTTATTGTTTTACGCCACGGCCGGTGATATGGATATTTTACCCCTATCAACTGCCCTTATCGATGGTGAGGACTATTATGTTTCGAACACCGATCCAGAAAACAACTGCGAAGGCTCCGACCGTATTGCCATCACTATACTCATTTCAGACCCGGCCCCACCTAACGTTTCAGACTCCAATCCTAGGTTTTGTTCCACGGAGAACCCAACCTTGGATGACATTGAACTTAATGTACCGGAAAATCATAATGTGGTCTGGTTTGATGCACTTGTGGCGGGTAATCTTTTGGATGGTACCACCCCACTTATAGACAACACGAGCTATTTTGCTGCTACCAAAAACCCCTCGTTATGTATCGGGACCACGAGAATGGAGATAGTTCCATCCATTATTTCACCAAATATCCCGTCGTTTCAAAGTGATTCCTTTATGGCTTGTGGATTGGACACCCCAACCATTTTTAACTTAAGGGAATTGGAAAATCAAAACAATAATAACGTTTTTTGGTACGATGATATCGATTCAACGGACCCCCTACCAGATGAAACCGTATTGGAAGAAAGAATCTATTACGCAGAAGGCTATGATACAACATTTGATTGTAGAAGCCTAGAAAGGATTGCTGTTACGGTCACTTTAAGCGACTGTGTACCTGAAGAGTACGACTTTTTTGTTCCCGATGGGTTTTCACCGAACGGAGATGGTAGAAATGACACATTTTTTATTCCAAATATCGAAGTCATTTTCCCTGACTTTACCCTGGAAATAGTAAACCGATATGGTACCACTCTCTTTAGGGGAGATGCCCGTAACCCAGCTTGGGGTGGCAAAAACGGATCTACATTGGCACCTAGCGGTGTCTATTTCTATATCATCGAATTCAATAAGGAAGGTTTTGAACCGAAACAAGGTCGCCTCTACCTAAACAACTAACCATTGTCCATACCAAAGAAAACGTGAAAAACAATAGTTGCCATCTCATTATAATCATTCTTTTGGTTCATGTCTTACACGGACAGCAAGATCCCCAATACACACAATATATGTATAACATGAGTGTGGTGAACCCTGCGTATGCCACTGATGCGCCCGGTATGATCAGATTTGGTGCGCTCTATCGTTCACAATGGCTCAACGCAATAGGCGCCCCCACTACATTTTCATTCTTTGCACATACTTCCCTAGGAGAAAAAGTGGAAACAGGCATATCGGTTATTTCAGATGATATTGGCGATGGGGCCTTAAAAGAAAACAACATTTATGCAGACTTTGCCTACGTGCTAAGGCTAAGTGAAAAGGATAAGCTCTCGCTCGGCATAAAAGGAGGCATCACCAATTTTGATACCAATTTTAACGGTTTTCGACTGCCCGAATTTCAAGACGATCCAGCATTCAATGAAAATTTGAACAGCGTTTTTCCCAATGTTGGAATTGGCGCCTTTTATTTCAGGGAGAACTTCTATGTCGGTGTTTCGGCTCCTAATCTACTCACATCAAAACACCTCGAAAACAGAAATGGAATCAATCGGGTTGGAGGAGAGTCCACACATATATTTCTGACGTCTGGTTATGTTTATCAAATCAATTCAACCCTAAAGGTAAAACCATCGGTTATGGCAAAAATGGTCAGTGGTGCCCCGTTGACCTTGGACGCCTCCTTAAATCTACTGTTCAACAATACATTTGAAGGTGGAATTTCTTATCGATTTGAAGATTCGGTCAGTGCCATGTTCAATATATCCGTAACTCCATTTTTACGTATTGGCTATGCCTATGATTATGTGTTATCAAATCTAGGGGCCTTTGAATCAGGTTCACATGAGATTTTCACACTTTTTGACCTAGATCTGCTTAGGCTTGGGAAAGGGTATGATAAATCTCCAAGGTTTTATTAGATGATCATGAAAAGACTCCTATTTTTTAGCATCATACTTCTTAGCTCAGTACGGATTACCACGTCACAGACTACAATTGAGCGGGCCAACGACTATTTTGAAAAAGCTTATTATACAGATGCCATACCCCTTTATGAAGCTCTTATCCCAAAAGACAGGGGCTATGTTGTAATCAACAATTTGGCCGATAGTTATTACCATACTTTTAATATGAAAGCGGCCGCAAGATGGTACGCATATTTGATTTCGAACCATAGTGAAAAAGTAAGTGGAGCGCATTATTTTAAATGGAGTCAAGCGCTTAAGGCAAGCGGGGATTTTGGCAAGGCCTATGAAGTATTGCATGGGTTTTATGAAAAGAACAAAGATTCTTTGACCCTTAAAAAACTTGATGCAGAGCAACAATATCTTGACAACGTAAAGGCCATAGGTAATCGGTACCATATTGAAAACCTCCCCTTAAATACCGAAACATCAGAGTTTGGCGCAATGGTCAAAGACTCACTATTGGTATATACGGCTGCAAGAAAAAAAACACAGGCCATAAATAAAGTATTTAAGTGGAACAATCAGAATTACCTTGATCTTTATGTCCATAAGCTAACTGAATTGCAGTATGCGGACAGTTTGAGCACATCTTTCCCAAAGAACATCAACACAAATATGCACGAAGGCACTTTTGCATTTTCAAAAGATGGACAGACGCTCTATTTCACAAGAAACAATACTACAAATGGAAAACGAAGGGCAAACAAAGACAAGATTTCAAATCTCAAAATATACAAGGCTACCTTAAAGAATGGTGAGTGGGAAAATATTATCGCCTTACCTTTCAACAATGATGATTATTCTTGTGAACACCCGGCCCTAAATAGGGATGGTACAAAGCTGTATTTTGCCTCTGACATGCCTGGCGGGCATGGTTCTTTTGATCTGTACTCCGTAATTATACACAAAGATGGTTCTTTCGGAAACCCTATCAATCTCGGTGGGACCATCAACACAGATAAAAAGGAACAGTTTCCATTTTTGGACTCCAGTAACAACCTTTATTTCGCTTCAAATGGTCATCCAGGATTTGGGTCGTTGGATATTTTTATTGCCAGGTACCAAAAAGGGAAATTCAACACCCCTGACAATCTGGGCCTACCCCTCAATAGCGGTTATGATGATTTTTCATACTTTATGAATAAGAACGGTAGTACTGGGTATTTTACTTCAAATCGCCCTACGGGCCAAGGCAGTGATGATATTTATTCTTTTGAGGAAACCAAGCCGTTGGTCATCGAAAATTGTAAGCAATACATAAAAGGGATCGTTACGGACATCACAACACAAAAGCCCATCCCCAATGCGCGGGTTGAACTCTTCAATGCTGCAAATAAATTGGTAAAGAACAGTATAACGGAAAAAGATGGCTCCTACACATTCACGGTAGAATGTGAAACACTTTATCAGGTTCTTGGAACAAAAACGGGATATGAAAATGGTTCCAAATCCATCCGCACGGATAGAGAACGTGCTGCCATCAAAAATGGAGATTTGAGTTTGCTTTCCAAGAAAGAGAAGGAAAGGCAACACCAACTTGAATTAGAAAGGCAAAAAGAAGAAGAAATCGCCAGGTTCAAACGGGAAAAAGAAGAGAAACTTCGCCTGGAGAAAGAGGCCCTTGAAAAGGCAAAGCTCCAAAAACGACTTGAGGAAGAGCAAAAGAAAAAATTGATAGCAAAACAAAAAGAAGAAAGAGCAAAAAAAATTGAGAGTGCCATTCAAACAGAGGATGTCATTGTAAAAGACAAAGATGTTACCTATATAAAGACGGAAGAAATCCATTTCGATTATAGTCTTTGGTATTTGAGAAGGGAAACAAGAGAACGTCTTAAGATAGTGTTAGCCACTATGGATAAATACCCAAAAATGGTTGTGGAAATAGGTTCACATACAGACATACGGGGTAACAGTAAGTACAATAAAGACCTATCGCCAAAAAGGGCGGATGCCGTCAAAGACTTTCTGGTAGAGAATGGCATCGCAGAACAAAGAATCATTGCAAAAGGATATGGTGAATCACAACCTATTGTAAAATGTGGGAGTGAAGAAGCCTGTACGGAAGAGGATCATGAATGGAACAGGCGTTGCGAATTCACCATTATAAGCTGGGAGTAATGCTTTACCTTTAGTGAAAATTTGTTTGCATGAACCTTTCGGAAATACAATCAAAAGAAATTATGCCCGGTTACCATGGGAAACTGGTGCACGGAGATACCATGAGTTGGGCGTTTTGGACCGTTGATAAGGGTGCCGAAGTTCCCGAGCACCACCACCATCACGAACAAATAATGCACGTGGTGGAAGGTGAATTTGAATTTACTGTAGATGGGGAAACCGCTATTTACAGACCTGGAGATGTCGTCGTAATACCCTCGAATTCACCCCATGGTGGAAAAGCCTTGACCCCATGTAAGCTTATGGACATTTTTTGTCCGGTAAGGGAGGAGTATAAATAGTTGATGGTTGATGGTTGATGGTTGATGGTTGATGGTTGATGGTTGATGGTTAGTAGTTAGGAGTTAGGAGTTAGGAGTTAGGAGTTAGGAGTTAGGAGTTAGGAGTTAGTAGAAAAGTATTGTTTTGGTCATAGATTTAAAAGGAAAAAGAGCTCTCGTGGGCGGCAGCAGTCAGGGTATAGGAAAGGCCATCGCTGTTCAACTGGCCGAAAGTGGTGCCAGTGTTACCCTAATGGCGAGAAGTGGGGACAAAATGGAATCCCTTATAAAAAATCTACCCACGGACGAAGGTCAGGAGCATCACTATCTTATAGTGGATTTTACCAAATATCAGGCTTATGAAGCCATTATTTCCCGTTTTTTTAAGGAAAACACGGTGGATATCCTGGTCAATAATACCCAAGGCCCGGAAGCTGGGGGTGCATTGGAAAAAAAGGTAGCGGATTATCAAAACGCTTTTGATCTGCTGTTCAAATCCGTTGTCCTTACCACCCAAATGGCCCTAACACACATGCAAAAACAGGGATGGGGACGCATCATCAACGTAGCTTCAATATCGGTCAAGGAACCATTGAATTATCTGGCCCTGTCCAATTCCATTCGGGCGGCAGTGGTTACCTGGGCCAAAAGCTTGGCCATTGATGTTGCCAAAGACGGTATCACTGTCAATAATATCTTGACCGGTTATTTTGATACGGAACGTATTGCCCAATTGAACGCCAAAAAGGCAGAAAAAATGGGGATTGGCAGGGCCGAGGTACGAAAAGCCATGGAAAACAGTGTTCCGGCACAACGAATTGGCAAGCCCGAAGAATATGGGTATTTGGTTACGTTTTTAGCTTCGGACAAAGCCGCTTATATTAACGGCACCAATATCCCCATTGATGGCGGATTATTAAAGTCCCTTTGATGGATTTCTTTAGGTCCTATTTAAACGGAATATTAAAATTCAATTGGCAGCTTGGCCTATTTCTAATCTTTCTATTGGGCGTTCCCAGGTTCATTACCGTATTGCAAGCCAATAAAACAGGGGACTATCGTTTTACTTCCATCATATTTGTAATCATGTGGCTTTTGCCCTTTTTACTATTGAACAGATTGGGAAGAAAAGAAATAGGCATCCGAAAACCACATAGTGGTAAGGGATTATTGATCGGAGTCCTTCTGGGAATCCTTTTCTGTGGCCTGGTATGGTTTATTGGCGATTTGCTTTATGGAAATTCAATTATGAATTGGCTTGTCTATATTTCCAAGTCCTAGACTATTCCAAATTCGGCCAATCTGTACGAACACCGATTTACGTACTTCCTCATTTTTGGTTTGACCAGCATGATCTTTAGCCCGATTGGGGAAGAACTGATGTACCGGGGTTTTATACATCGATGCTTTACCGAGAAATTTGGATCAACTGGAGCGTCCTACATTGATAGTGGGGCATTTGCCCTAACCCATTTGGCACACTTTGGAGTATTGTATACCAGTGAAGGTTGGGTATTTCGTCCCCTTCCAGCCCTATTATGGGTAATTCTTATGTTTGTTGCCTCAAGAATTTTCTTTTTTGTCAAACAGCGGTCGGGGTCAATTCTTGGAGCTGTTTTATCCCATGCCTTTTTCAACCTTACCATGACCTATTTTATCGTCTATTTTATCCTCTGACGTTTTTAAATAATTGATATCCAGTTATTTTTAAGTATCTTGACAGTCTAACCAATAAAAATCCCACGTATGAATTCAAAAGTTTTTATGGTAATCCGAATCCTGTTAGGATTGTTTGTATTGGTCTTTGGACTCAACAAATTCCTCAACTTTCTTCCTGCACCGGAAGTAACGGGTGATGCCGGGGCGTACTTTGGTGCATTGGTCAGTTCAAAGACCATAACTTTGGTGGCCTTAGTGGAAGTTCTTGCTGGGCTGGCCTTGCTCCTGAATAAGTTTGGTGCATTGATGGCCCTTATTCTTATGAGCGTGTCGGTTTGTGCGGTTTTATTCCATGCTACCCTGGCTCCCGAAGGTATTGGACCGGCTTTGGGTCTTTTAATTTTTAACGTTTTGACCTTAATTGGATATAAAGACCGATATAAGGATATCCTTAGGGCTTAAAACATTATTGCTTTTAGTAATAAAAGTCCTTGTTCAAACAAGGGCTTTTTTTATTCCCATCGGAGCTTGGCTATTGAAAATCAAAGCTATATACCTGGTCAATACAATCAAAAACTCATCTTATCCTTAAACAGATAGGATTGCCTACGGGACACCTCCACTTCATCGCCGTTCTGCATGGTCAATTTCAGTTTTCCGTTAAACCATGGTACCACATTTTTGATAAAATTGGTATTTACGATTTGTTGTCGATTGACCCTAAAAAAATTGGTGTCCGGGAGTTTCTCCTCAATTTGGTTCAACGATTTGTACAGCATTGGCTTTTCATCATTAAAAAAGACCCTGGAGTAATTCCCCACAATTTCAAAATGTGAAATCTCACCGATTTTTACCAGCCAGCATTTTTCCCCATCTTTAATGAAAATCTGACTGGAAGCCGTTAACCTTTGGGTTTGGGGCTCATTGCCCTTACCCTCCAATTGATCTCTTGCTTTTTCAATTGCCAGATCAAAACGTTTTTGGTTTATGGGTTTTAACAGATAATCCAGGGCATTGTATTCGAAGGACTTAATGGCATATTCATCAAAGGCGGTTGTAAAAATGGTAATGGGTACCTCATCCAATAGTTCCAATAACTCAAACCCATCTTTCTCGGGCATATTGATATCCAAAAACAGCAGATCCGGTCGCGTATTTTGAATCAACTCAAAGCCCATGTCCACATTCTCCGCTTCACCTACCAATTCAATGTTGATATGGGGTTTGAGCAGTTCCTTCAGCTCATTTCGCGCCAATCTGGAATCTTCGACGATTACAGCTTTAATGTTCATGACAAGGGTATTTTAATGTCCGCTACGACTTCATTTTCAGCTTCACCAAGTTCAAACGAAGCATTGTCGCCATACAATAGTTTTAAACGTTGCTTAATGTTCTTAAGACCGAGTTGTGTTGAATCCTTTGCTATACGCAGTCTTCCCGTATTCTTAACCTGTATTCTTAGGTATTCCCCATTTTTTTGGGTGGATAGTGAAATCTTGCCCCCCTGTTTTAAGTTGGCAATACCGTGCTTTGCTGCATTTTCGACCAATAATTGAATAAGCATTGGTGGAATGTGTATGTTTCGAGTTTCGCTATCAATTTTTTTATCAAACTCCAGTCGATCTTCAAACTGAATTTTTGATAGGGCGATATAATTATCTACCATTTCCAATTCCTCTTCCAAAGCTATACCGTCCACACTGTTCTGGGTCAACGAATACCTTAGCATTGCGGATAATTTCGTCAGCATTTCCCTTGATTTCTCCACATCTTCCAACATTAACCCCCTAATATTATTCAAACTATTGAACATAAAGTGGGGATTGATCTGACTTTTTAACGTATTCAACTGTGCTTGTTTTAAGGTCGTGTTGAGTTCCAATCGTTCCACCCGATTTTTGTTCGCTTTTAGGATGAGTTTAATGACCAGATAGCACACCACCCAGGAACCGACTATAAACACCGACTGAAATACCAAGAGCCAAACATTGTCAAAAGCTTTTAACACCTGTTTTTGGGCTTCCGTGATATCAGGACCTAACTTGGCATAGGCATAGCCAATACCGTAATTCAAAATCCCATACAGTATAGCTGCCGATACGGTGCCAATGGCAATCTTTAAAAGCTTTTCGAGATTAAAATTTTCAAGAACGATGTTCTTTATATAGTAGCGTAAAGCTGTTGTAGACACCACCCCAATCAGTGTTCCTGCGATTACATTAAAAATCACAAAAGACGACCCTAATTTGTCCAAAAAGAAGATGGAGGTCAAACTTAAAAAGCCCCATCCGGCAAACTGGAGTATCCAAAAAATCCTGTTCCTGTTCTTGTCCGTAATATTCATTAAGATTTAGAAAAATGATTCTTTACAGGGACCAAAGGTAGATAAGTTTGCCCACTGCAAATCCCAATCCAAAAAATAGGGTCGTTAAACTCAAGGTAACCAGGGCAACCTTCTTTTTGGTAAGTGGGTTGGTCATACATTTTTTTACCAATTGTTTGTCCTTTTGGTATCCAAAAAAGAGTATAAGAACCGCGCTAATGACCATTAATGTGCCCCAAATAAGATCTGCCTTTTGGAACATGGATACCAAAGTGGCCACAACCAAAATGGCTCCGGCCAAATACAATGCATTTCTGGTTTTCATAGTATTTTCTTGTGTTACTTTTTATTTTTTGGATAGTACAAATAGCACGGGAATGGGACATTCCTAACAAGGGACTTGCCAGTTCTACCCTTTTATCATTTCCGTATACCTGATTTTGATAGGGGTTTCTTTTGTTCAACTGGCATGTCTTTGTGAAATAAAACGGCACCTGTTAAGGTAAGTCCAATGTACAATGGAAAAAACTGTTCCATTACGGGCTGTAATCCAAATAGGCCGATTACACCTACCAGGATGGCCACACCGCCAATGACCAAAACCGTCCTTTTTGTACTATCCAAATTTCTAATGTCCATTTTTTGATTGAATTGATTCGAGGTCAAAGCAAGACACTCAATATCAAGCTTATTACCAGTTTTACAATAGTTATCATGCTGTCCGCCTTTAATTATGCAACAAATATATAGGTGTCACATTGGGCCAGAAATAAAATTATGACGAATGGTAAACCCACTTGACTGAACGGTAGTTGATTTTGGACCAACTGGGAATTTGATAAAAAAAGGGGGCAAAAAGCCCCCTTTTGAAATTCAAAATCCTGTTCTGAACTATCCTTTCACAGGTGTTGGAATCTCCTTGTCCTTTAGGTGCTTCGCAAAGAATCCCATCATAGCCCGGTACAAGGCTATGGAATTCTCCTCCTTACCAAAACCATGGCCCTCATCATATTTGACCATATAGGGTACATCTTGTCCCTTGGCCCTCAAAGCCTCCACAATTTGATCGGATTCATTGATGTTTACCCTAGGGTCATTTGCGCCCTGTACCACAAAGAGGGGTTTCTTTATCTTCCCAATCTGGTATACCGGGGAGACTTCCTCCATAATTACCTTTTCTTCCGGGATGGTCTCATCATACCAAATTTCCCTCACGATTTCCAAATAGGGCTTCCAATACTCCGGAAAGGAATCCATAAAGGTGAAGAGGTTGGAAACGCCAACGTAATCAACACCACAGGCGTAAAGATCCGGGGTTTTGGTAAGTCCCCTGAGTACGGCGTAACCTCCATGGCTACCGCCATAAATTGCGGCCTTTTCCTTATCGACCCAACCTTGTTCCACCACGTATTTCAATCCATCCTCCACATCATCCATGGCTTTTCTCCCAATTTGCTTAAATCCGGATTCCAAGAATTCCCTTCCGTAACCCCCGGAGATCCTAAAATTGACTTGAAGTGTGGCGTACCCCCTACTGGCAAATAATTGGGCCTCTGGATTAAAACCCCATGAATCCCGAATACCTTGGGGACCTCCATGGGGATTTACAATAACCGGTACTTTTTCCCCTTGTAGGGCTTCCTTCGGCAATGTAATATATCCATGAATGGTCAAACCATCCCTACTGGTAAAGGTGATTGGCCGCATTTCGGCCATATCTTCCTCCTTCAATTGGGGCATAAGGTTGTACAGAAAAGTAAATTCGTCCTTTGCCACATCATAGGAATGGTACTCCCCATACAGCTTATCACTTTGAAGAAAAATCAAAAGTTTGTCTTCCGCATCGGTGGCATCTGCAATGGAGTATTGCTTTGCCGGGAAGGTTTTTGTTATCCTGTCATGTAGCTTGGAATAGGTTTTGCTAATAGGAACAATGACCGCCTTTTCACCTTCATAACTAACATAATCCAACTCATACCCCCTGTTTTTGGAAAGATACATATCCGACACATCGTATTTGTCATTTGCAAATACATCACCCAGGGGTTCATTTTTTCCTAGATCGTATCGAAGGATTTTTGCCTTATCGCTTTCAAGATTGGAAACCACATAAGCATCATGCTCATATTCCGTAGCGTAATCAAAGGATACTACCACAAAGGTGTCTTTCCAGTTCAGGCTTTTCAATACGTTGAAATTGCCTTCGGAATCCTTATAGAAATAATCCTGATCAACCCCATTCTTTAATTTGGTAAAGCCCTTAAGATTTCCATTTTTGTCAAAATCATATCCAATTATGGGTGAGCCAGGGTCGTCATTTACGTACAACTGGGTCAATTCCCCGGTAACTACATTTACTTTGTAAGGTTCAAATACCTGGGGATTGTTCTTGTTAAGGTTGACAATAATATGTTCTTTGTCTTCGTCCAATAAATTTGAAAATTGGGCCTGAACCCCATCAAATGGGGTTAAATCCTTAAGATTGCTCCCATCCAGGTCAACGGCAAAGACATGGTAATTTTCATCGCCGCCCGTATCTGAAATATAGGCCAACCGATTGTTGTTGAGCCAGGCATAGCCCCTAACCAGTTCCTCTTTTTCTTCTATGGCCCTGGTGGTCTCCCCAGAAGTCACATCCTTTACATAAATGTGTCTTTTTCCATTCTCGTCCTTTTCCCGATAGGACATGTATTTGCCATCCGGGGAGAATCGGAAAGTTGAAGCCTTGGGTTTGGCAAAATAATCCTCAACGGTGTATTTATAATCCCCTTCCGCCAAGCGGCCCAGAGCATTCAATTCCTCATCGGAACTCACCAATTCCGGATTCCCGGGGATTGTTTTTACGGTTTTCTCCAAGACCAGGGGCAATTCCATTCCACCTTGATAAAAGGTACCTGTTATTTTTTCCCCTTCCAAAACACCAACATATTTAATTCCGGCTTGCTTGAAAGAAATGGTAAGGCTCCCATCTTGAAAGCTGGTTTCATCCATGGGAATGTCCGTGGCACCTTGTGAAGGACTGTCCATGGTGGCACTTAAGGCGTCGGCTTCGCTCTTTATGTTAAAAATTAAGGGCATCTCCGCACCCTGTATGGATAAGTTTCCCTTCCAGGAACCTGAAATGTCCTGGGCATGAGCACATAACCCAACCAGGAACAGAAGGAAAATACTGCCGATTCGATTTTTGATCATTTTCATTGAATTTTGATTTGAAGTGTTTATAAATGAATTTAAAGCGTATGGAATTAGTTTGCAAATACACCAAATTGTTACAAATTCAAAAATAAGAAGCTTAAATCGACAATAATCACGAATAATGATGAGCGGCAATTAAGACCCCCTAAGCGGAAAAACGGGATCTATTCCGGGGGATACTTTGAAAAAACCTTTCCAACGATTTTTCTTAGCAGTTCCTCGCGTTCCAAAGGCGTACTTTTGGGTTTAAAACCACTCTCCGAAATAGCTTGCCAAAAAAGGGCATTCTTTTGGGAATCCACAAGATCAAACTGAATCATTCGCCGTAACCGGGAACTGCTGCTTACCGGAATACCCATGGAAATACCCCCACCGGCATTACCACCGGTTCCACCTATCCCAACTCCCAACGTATTCTGAGGCACATCGGGAAATTCCTCACTAATGATGTTTACAAGAATATCCGGTTCTTCCGAAAGCAAAAGACCTTTGGATTGCAGTGTTGAGTCCAATACCCGCAGTAATCGTCGCTCGTCCAATTCACTTAGGCCGGTTTCCATATCAAGGAAATAATTATAGGTGGCGTAATTGGAAAAATCGGTTCTTTTGGAATAATCATAGTTGACCTGCACCGCAGCACAACCGGCGAACAATAGCAAAACAAATAAGAGAGGAACAAACTTCATGTCACAAGATTGTTCTTAAAGTTATAAAATGTTGGAATGCAGAATGCGAAAAATAACAACTTAATCGTTCAAAAGCATCCAGAGTTTATCCTTTAACTCCAAAATTCCTTTTTGCGATACGGAAGAAATGAAAAGATAATCCACATCCTTAAAATCGTCCTTCAGGGAACGATCTATTTCCTCCGTCAATTCGTCATCGAGCATATCGCTCTTGGAGATGGCCACCAACCGTTGCTTATCCAATAATTCCGGATTATACCTGCGGAGCTCGTCCAAAAGGATCTCATATTCTTTGGAGATGTCCTTACTGTCTGCGGGAATCAAAAACAGCAGGGTAGCATTACGCTCTATATGCCGTAAAAAATAGTGGCCCAATCCTTTTCCCTCAGCAGCACCTTCAATAATTCCGGGAATATCCGCCATGACAAAACTCTTAAAATCACGATATTGCACGATACCCAGATTTGGCTTTAGGGTAGTAAACTCATAATCTGCAATTTTGGGTTTTGCGGAGGTCATCACAGAAAGTAAAGTGGATTTGCCGGCATTGGGAAAACCTACAAGGCCCACATCGGCCAAAACCTTCAACTCCAGGGTCAGGTTTTTCACCTGTCCCTCAATACCGGGTTGTGCGTAACGGGGAGTCTGGTTTACCGAACTTTTGAAATGCCAGTTTCCACGGCCACCGAGACCACCTTTTGCTACGGTCTTTTCTTCGCCATCTTCGGTAATTTCAAAAAGAAGCTCGTTGGAATCGGTATCCCGGACCACAGTTCCCAAAGGCACTTCCAAATAAATATCCTGTCCATTGGCACCGGTACTTCGCTGTCTGCCCCCATGTTCCCCATGTCCCGCTTTAAAATGCCTTTTGAACTTGTAATGGACCAAGGTCCAAAGGTTCTTGTTGCCCTTTATGACGATGTGACCGCCACGTCCCCCATCGCCACCATCCGGTCCACCCATGGCCACAAACTTTTCGCGGCGCAGGTGCGTGGACCCCTTGCCCCCGTTTCCCGAGGACACATGGATTTTTACATAATCAACAAAATTACCTTCCGTCATTTCAGCTCCTCTAATGACATTACCTCCCTAAAGTAATTGTTTATCTCCAGATACTCCTCCCGGTATATTTTTGTTTCCTCCGGAATTACCTCCTTCAATAGGGGAAGTACGGAATCCTTTGGCTTAAATTGCTCGGAAATCAATTGACGGCTACGTCTGATTCCAATTCCTTCCCGTTCAAAGAAGTATTGCTTGCTGAACAACAAAAAATCCGAACTCCCGGAGACTTTCCCGTTCTGTTTTGCTATTCTGGGGGCAACTCCGATATAATGGGCGTAAAGCACCCGCTCCCCTTTAAAATAAATATGTCTTTCAAAATAAATATAGCCTTCCCTTATGTGGCGAAAAACCGTTTTTTGCAGTCCATTCCCCTCTCGATAGGGCTTTATTAGAATGGCGGTTGATGAACCTGAATCTACCGGATATTCCGCTTTGAGTTCTTGGGCCTGCCCGTCATACGCAATCACCTCTTGCAAAATATCCTCTTTCCACTGTAATTCAGGATTACAGGAAAAACAAAGAAATAGGCAGAATACCAATGGAAAGATTCGAGCCACTCCTACAATTCATCGATTACCTTGCCCAATCGCTCGGTAATTTCGGCTATACCACCAATTCCATTGACGGAGTGGAACTTGCCCTGATTTTGATAGTAGTCCTTTAGCGGGGCCGTCTTTTCGTTGTATTCATCAAAACGGTTACGGATTTTGTTTTCGTCCTGGTCATCACTGCGGCCGCTTTCCTTTCCTCTTTCCAACAGCCGCTGTATTAAAATCTCATCATCCGCTTCCAAGGCAATAGTGGCATTTACCTGCATGTCCTTGCTCTCTAAAAAATTGTCCAAGGCCTGGGCCTGGGCCGTTGTTCGTGGGAATCCATCAAAAATAAACCCTGCCGCATCCTGGTTCTTCTCTACTTCGTCCTGCAACATTTTTATGGTCACCTCATCCGGCACCAGATCACCATCATCGATATAGGATTTGGCCAATTTGCCCAGCTCCGTGCCATTCTTGATATTGTAGCGAAACACATCTCCTGTGGAAATATGCTTCAAATTGTATTTTTCCTTTAGGAATCCCGCCTGGGTCCCTTTTCCAGCTCCTGGTTTTCCAAAAAGAACTAGGTTAATCATATTGGTCTGGTTTAATTGATAAACTTCCTTTAAATTCCTTCCAAGCTCATTATAGTCAAGTCCGTAGCCTACAATGAATTTAGTGGGTATTTCAAGCCCTACATAATCAATGGTATATTCCCCATTATAGATTTCGGACTTATAAAAAAGTGAGGCAATCTTAAATTCCTTTACATGGGTTTTCGAAAACAAATGCACTAACTTTTGTAATGTCCTGCCCGTGTCAATGATGTCTTCCAAGATAATGATACTGCGCCCTTCAATATCTTCGGAAACATCCAATAGGGTTTCCACAATGCCGGTGGAGGTCAACCCGTGGTAGGAACTCAATTTCACAAAAGTTACCTCACAAGGATGGGGATATTCTTTTAAGAGATCCGAAACGAACATAAAGGCCCCGTTGAGTACACCAACAAAAATTGGCACTTCATTCTTGTAATCCGCAGCAATCTCCTGTGCTATCTTTTTAACAGCAGCTTTGATTTCAGCTTCATTTAAAAATGGCTCGAAATATTTATCATGTAACTTTATCACCGAAATCCTTTAAACGAGGGGCGCTAAGATAGTGTTTTAGGATGTGTTTTACAGGTCCAATTCCAATGGAATCACGAATTCCGCGTATTTTTGTCCCCATTTCAATTGCGATATGGATTATTTCTCATCGGATTTTAAATTAGGAATACTGGGTGGAGGACAATTGGGCAAAATGTTGCTCTATGAAACCCGCAAATGGGACGTTTTTACCAAGGTAATGGATCTTTCGCCAGAAGCACCTTGCAAAATAGCCTGTAATGATTTTGTACAGGGAAATCTATTGGATGAAGATGCCGTTTTCAACTTTGGAAAGGATGTGGGCGTACTTACGATCGAGATTGAAAACGTAAATGTGGACGCTCTGGAAAAATTGGAGGCGGAAGGGGTTACGGTCTATCCACAGTCCAAGGTATTGCGGACCATACAGAATAAAGCGAAGCAAAAGTTGAGCTATCGCGACCATGACATCCCCACTTCGGATTTTTCCCGATTTGCCTATACTTCCGAAATTAAGGAGAGTATAGCCCATGGCGGACTGCAATTGCCCTTTGTATGGAAAAGTGCACAGTTTGGCTATGATGGACAGGGGGTAAAGATCATTCGAGAAATCGAGGATTTGAAAGGTTTGCCCAATGTGGAATGCATTGCTGAACAATTCGTGAACTTTAAAAATGAACTGGCCGTTATTGTAGCTCGAAATGCCCAGGGGGAAACCAAAACCTATCCCGTTGTGGAAATGGAATTCCATCCAGAGGCGAACCAGGTGGAATATGTTCTCTGCCCGGCACGAATTGATGAAACCGTTGCCAAAAGAGCACAGGAAGTGGCCCTGAAAGTATCCGAGAGTTTTGACCATGTAGGACTCTTGGCCGTAGAACTCTTCCAAACCCATGAGGATGAAATTTTGGTCAATGAAGTGGCCCCAAGACCCCATAATAGTGGCCATTATAGTATAGAAGCCAGCTATACCAACCAGTTTGAACAACATTTACGCTGTATTTTGGGGCTTCCCTTAGGTAAAACGGACAGTAAAGTTGCCGGGGTCATGGTCAATCTGGTAGGTGCGGAAGGGCATAGTGGTGATGTTGTTTATGAACATATTAAGGACATACTTGGCAAAAGGGGGGTAACCCCCCATATTTATGGAAAAAAGCAGACAAGGCCCTTCCGAAAAATGGGACATGTAACCATAGTTCACGAAAATATTGAACGTGCCAGGGAGATTGCCCAACAAGTAAAGGACAAAATAAAAGTTATCAGTAAATGAGCAAAGTAGCCGTTATTATGGGTAGCACCAGTGACCTTCCGGTCATGCAGGATGCCGTAGATATTCTAAAAGGATTTGATATTGAAGTGGATGTAGATATTGTATCGGCCCACCGCACCCCTGAAAAGTTATTCGAATTTGGTAAAAATGCCCACAAAAACGGATATTCGGTCATTATTGCGGGTGCTGGTGGCGCAGCACATTTACCGGGTATGGTGGCCTCCCTTTCCCCCTTACCAGTGATTGGTGTTCCCGTAAAAAGCTCCAATTCAATTGACGGATGGGACTCCGTATTGTCCATACTCCAAATGCCCGGTGGCGTACCCGTGGCGACCGTAGCCCTTAACGGTGCAAAAAATGCGGGGATTTTAGCAGCTCAGATTATTGGAAGTTCGGACAAATGTGTCCGAGATAAAGTTGAGGTGTACAAAGAAGGATTGAAACAAAAGGTGATCGCCGGTGCAAAAGAAGTGCAAACCAAAAAATAACGAATGGGAAACAAGGTTTCGCCATAAACCTAAAATGGACGACACCCTTAACCCTTAGCCCTTAGCCCTTAACCCTTAGCCCTTAGCCCTTAACCCTTAGCCCTTAGCCCTTAACCCTTAACCCTTAGCCCTTAGCCCTTAACCTTTAACCTTTAACCTTTAACATCAAACGAAACCCCAGGTTATGTCCCACTCAATAGAAACTTCAATGAATCCATTACTTCAACCCTTTGATACGGCCCCTTTTTCAAAAATCAAAAACGCGCACTTTAAACCCGCCTTTCTGAAGGCCATTGAAAAGACAAGGAGTGAAATTGATACCATTGTTGACAATCCCGAACCTCCAACTTTTGAAAACACCATAGAGGCCCTGGACTATTCCGGATATCAATTGGATAGGGTCTCCAGTGTGTTTTTTAATTTGAATTCTGCCGAAACCAACGATGAAATCCAAAAAATCGCCCAAGAGGTATCCCCATTACTTTCAGAGTTCAGTAATGACATTACCCTGAATGAAGGTTTGTTCCAAAGGGTTAAATCCGTCTTTGGGGAAAGGGAAAACCTAAAACTGGATAAAGAACAAAGGACACTTTTGGAAAAACGCTATAAAAGTTTCAGTAGAAATGGTGCCAATCTTCCACCAGAAAAGAAAACCAGACTTCGGGAAATAGACGCGGAATTGGCTAAACTCAAGTTAAAATTTGGAGAAAACGTTCTGGCTGAGACCAATGCGTATGAGCTGCACTTGACCAAAGAGACCGATGTTCAAGGGCTTCCTGAAAGTGCAAAAGAAGCCGCTTCCCAATTGGCAAAAAGCAAAAAAAAGGATGGATGGATCATTACACTGCAATACCCCAGCTACATTCCCTTTATGAAGTATGCCAAAAACAGGGAACTTCGAAAAAAGTTGTCCCTTGCCTTTGGTAGTAAGGGGTTTCATGGTGATGAATTGGACAATCAGGAAAATGTACTTAAGATTACCAATCTCCGGCATGAAAGGGCCAATTTACTTGGATATAAGACCCATGCGCACTATGTGCTCGAAGAACGCATGGCCAATTCCCCGAAAAGGGTGATGGACTTTCTTACCGAACTTCTGGAAAAAGCGAGGCCGGCAGCACAAAAAGAGTTTCAGAAATTAAGGGCCTTTGCAAAGGAGATGGACGGTATTGAGGACATTCAAAAATGGGATGGGGCCTACTATTCGGAAAAGCTGAAACAAAAGCTTTTCAACCTGGATGATGAACGGCTTAAACCCTATTTTAAACTGGAAAATGTCATCAACGGTGTGTTTAAAGTTGCCGAAAAGCTGTTTGGACTCACTTTTAAGGAAGTTTCCCATATTGATACGTACCACGAGGAGGTAAAAACCTTTGAGGTCTATGACGCTGACCAAAACTTTGTGTCATTGTTCTATGCGGACTTTCATCCCAGACCGGGAAAACGTGGTGGGGCTTGGATGACATCCTTTAAATCACAATTCCGAAAAAATGGGAAAAATGTGCGCCCACATGTGTCCAATGTTTGCAATTTTACCCCATCTACCGAAAGCAAACCTTCCCTACTCACTTTTAGTGAGGTGACCACATTGTTCCATGAATTTGGCCATGCCCTTCACGGTATGCTCGCCAATACCACATATCCAAGCCTTTCGGGGACATCGGTGTATTGGGATTTTGTGGAGTTGCCCAGTCAAGTGATGGAAAATTGGTGTTATGAAAAGGAGGCCTTGGAACTGTTTGCCCACCATTATGAAACAGGAGGGTCGATCCCTATGGAACTGGTCCAAAAAATAAAGGAGTCCGCCACTTTTCAAGAAGGCATGCAGACCTTACGCCAACTTAGTTTTGGGTTGTTGGACATGGCATGGCATAGTCAGGATCCATCGGACATCAAAAATGTGAAGGAATTTGAAAGTAAGGCATTTGAGGGCACCCAATTGTATCCAGATACTCCAGAGACCTGTATGAGCACCGCATTTTCCCATATTTTCCAAGGGGGCTATTCGTCTGGATATTACAGCTACAAATGGGCCGAAGTACTGGATGCCGATGCCTTTGCCTACTTTAAGGAGCATGGTATCTTCAATCCTGAAATCGCTAAAAAGTTCAAGGACCACGTACTCTCAAAAGGGGGTACGGAAAATCCCATGGCGCTTTACAAACGTTTTAGGGGGCAGGAACCGCAATTGGAAGCCTTGTTGGAACGCGCAGGTTTGTTAAAAGCTGATTGAACCAACTATTTAGCCAACAATTTGGTTGTGGTTTGTCCGGGAAATCCAGGGCATTGCACCTATTGATTTGTCTTTAACGTCCATAGGCATTGTTTCTGCACGTTACTTTTTTCAAACTATTGAAACTTTATTGTAATGTGATTGCGGTCGGTTTGTTAATAGATCCCCAAAGTTTGTGACCGTGAACTTCTTGTGATTTCTTTCTCGCTCATTTGTACGGAATATAACAAGAATCATTAACCAAAATCTACTACTTTTGATGTCTCTAAATAATACAATGCCAGTCCATCAGTTACATCCTGAAAATTGGGTCGATCTTTATGCCGATTACCTCTTTAACTACGCAATAGCCAGGGTAAGTGATTCCGAATTGGCCAAGGATCTGGTTCAGGATACGTTCATAGCCGGATTAAAATCGGCCAAGAATTATAAGGGCGATGCTGCCGAAAGAACATGGTTAATTGCTATTTTAAAGCGCAAGGTAATTGACCATTACCGAAAAATAAATTCAAAAAAAGGAAAGGCGGAAGTAAGGATTAATTATTCCTCCGACGAAGGCGAAGGTGATTGGTTGGAAGAGCGCGTTGCCGACCCTTTTAGCAAAGGGGGCGACGACTCCATCGAAAATGAGGAATTAGGAATGGCCATACAGGATTGCCTTTCCAAATTGCCCAAAAAACAGGCTACCGTGTTTAGCATGAAAACCATCCAAGGCATGAGTACTGAAGACATCTGTAATGAATTGGGAATTAATCCGTCCAATCTATGGGTGATGATACACAGAGCAAGGACTGCCCTTATGGGGTGTATGAATGAAAATTGGTTTTAGACGTATGAAAATATCTCGTGAAAAGGCAAAGGAAATTTGCACCAAAAGTCAATATGGAGAAGCCACTTGGTGGGAAATACTGCAACTTAAGGTGTATCTATTCTTTAGTAAGGAGCTGGCCCAGTTTTCCGCAAAGAACACCAAGCTTACGTCTTTATGTGAACATGCCAATCTTCAAACCCTTTCTGAAAAAGACAAAGAGCAATTAAAAAAAGTGCTCGAGGAGAACAGTTAGATCAACTTATCCATAGTGCTATCAACCAGTAGCAAAAAAATTGGAATCCCCTCAATCCAAAAAGAGGTATAGTATTTGGATTGGCCTTCTTTGGTGAAATATAGCGCGGCAACCAATAGACCAAAGACGGCTAAACTATACATCATACGCTTTGAATCCCACCCATCACTTATCAATCTTAGACCCAAATAAGACAAACATAAAACATATCCAATATATTTTGAATTTGATACCCCAAAGCGTTGGGGCAATGTTCTTAATTCCGGTTTGTCATATTCCAGGTCCCTTATTTCAAAAGGCAAAATCAATATTAATATCAATACAAAATTCTGAATTCCGAGCAACAAAACTTGTTCAGAAAACCCAAGTTGATGTTCAGCCGCCGGAAGCACCACGGTAAAACCTACCCAAACCAAGGCAACCAAAAAAACCTTAAGCCCGCCTAGACTCCTCAAATTCCTTGAACTCGGAAGAAAGGGGATGGCGTAAAGTGCAGAAATAACCGTTAAAATTCCAATAACGATCCAAAGTTGTAGGGGCAATAGAAAAAGGAAGTATAAGGAAATCCCAAAGGCCAAAAAACTTAAAACCTGAATGGGTTTATGTGAGGGTTTTGCAACAACGAGGTATTTATCCGCTTCCACCTCGTATTTCACAAAATTATAACAAACAATAGTGGCAAAAAAAAGAAAACCCGTTACGTGGACATTGATTGAAATGTTTAAGTTTTGGGCATTTAGGGCATATAGGGAAATGACGGCCAAGGCCACATGTATACTGGCATTGATATAAAATCGGAATAATCTCCTAAAAATCAACATTCAACAAATGTAATATGCTACACCATTAGATTAACTTTAAGTTAAAAACTTTGATGGAACACCCGCTGTAATTTGGGCCATTTCAGGGAATTATTCCCTAATTTTGGGCACTTTATTTTTCATAGCTAATGAACACGGAATCTTTTGCAATCCGCCATATAGGCGTAAGGGAGGAAGACCTCAAAAAAATGCTCGAAATCGTTGGAGTGGAATCATTGGATGAATTGATTGAGCAGGCCATTCCTTCGGATATTTTATTGAAGGAAAACTTAAATCTTCCAGAAGCCTTGAGTGAACCTGAGTTTCTAAACCTTATTGAGGCCCTGTCCAAAAAAAATCGCATATTCAAATCCTACATTGGTTTGGGATATCACGAAAGTATGACCCCTTCCGTCATAAAGCGAAATATTTTGGAGAATCCTGGCTGGTATACGGCATATACCCCATACCAAGCAGAAATCGCACAAGGGCGGTTGGAGGCCCTTCTCAATTTTCAAACCGTTGTTACGGATTTGACAGGTATGGAAATTGCCAATGCTTCCTTACTGGACGAGAGTACGGCCGCTGCAGAAGCAATGACCATGCTTTTTGATGTAAGGTCAAGACAGCAAAAGAAGCACAACGTACTGAAGTTTTTTGTCTCCGAGGAAGTCCTGCCACAGACCTTGAGTTTGTTGGAAACACGGTCGGCACCGCTCAATATAGAACTTGTCATTGGAGACCATCAAGAGTTTGATCTTACTCCGGACTATTTCGGGGCATTGCTGCAGTATCCCGGTAAATACGGTCAGGTTCATGACTATTCCGGTTTTGTAAAAAAAGCACAGGACAATGACATCAAAGTGGCCGTAGCGGCGGATATCTTGAGTTTGGTAATGTTGACACCACCCGGGGAATGGGGTGTTGATGTTGTTGTGGGTACCACACAACGTTTTGGGATACCCCTGGGTTATGGTGGTCCGCATGCGGCTTTCTTTGCCACAAAAGAGGCCTATAAAAGACATATTCCCGGTCGTATCATTGGCCTTACCAGAGATACGGATGGCAATCCGGCCTTGCGAATGGCTTTACAGACCAGGGAACAGCACATTAAGAGGGATAAGGCCACATCCAATATTTGTACGGCACAAGTATTGCTGGCCGTTATGGCAGGTATGTACGCCGTCTACCATGGTCCCAAAGGATTAATGAACATTGCCCATAGAATCCACAAGTACACTAAAACCATTGCCCAAAGTATTTCTGCTTATGGATTTGAACAATTGAACGATGTTTATTTTGATACCATACAATTTAAAGTGGACAACCTCAATGCCATTCGTGCCATTGCGGAATCCAGGGGTATCAATTTTAACTATATTGACCATGAGACCATTTCCATAGCATTGAATGAGGCATTTACTGAAAAGGATATCCATCCCTTGGTGGACTGTTTTGCTGAGTCGAAGGCCCAGGACCACGATGTACGAATCATGGAACATGAGGGACAGGTCATTCCTGCCGAACTCGTCCGGAAGGGTACTTTTTTAACACATGAAACCTTTAATTCCTACCACTCGGAAACCGAGTTGATGCGATACATCAAAAAACTGGAGCGCAAGGATTTGGCCTTGAACCACAGTATGATTTCCCTTGGCAGTTGTACCATGAAATTGAACGCCGCCTCCGAAATGCTTCCTTTGAGTTGGGCCAATTGGGGGAATATCCATCCTTATGCGCCAATTGACCAGGCCGAAGGTTACCATGTGGTCATCAAAGAACTTGAAGAACAACTAAATATCATCACTGGTTTTGCTGCAACTTCGCTTCAACCCAATTCTGGGGCACAAGGTGAATATGCAGGGCTTATGACCATAAGGGCATACCATCGATCGCGGGGGGAGGAACATAGGAATATTTGCATTATCCCGGCTTCGGCCCACGGTACCAACCCGGCTTCCGCAGTTATGGCAGGAATGCAGGTAGTGGTTACCAAAACAGATGAAAAAGGAAATATCGATGTTATCGACTTGGAGGAAAAAGTAAATCAGTATACGGACAATCTGGCCGCTCTAATGGTTACCTACCCTTCTACCCATGGCGTCTTTGAGTCCTCCATACGTTATATCACGAAATTGATTCACGATAATGGTGGCCAGGTGTATATGGATGGTGCCAATATGAACGCACAGGTAGGACTGACCAATCCAGCTGCCATTGGTGCAGATGTCTGCCATTTGAACCTGCACAAAACCTTTGCCATTCCACATGGTGGCGGTGGCCCAGGGGTTGGCCCTATTTGTGTTGCCGAACAGTTAAAACCATTCCTCCCTTCCAATCCTATAATCAAAACGGGTGGTGAAAAGGCCATAACGGCCATTTCTGCAGCTCCCTGGGGCAGTGCCTTGGCCTGCCTTATTTCCTATGGGTACATAAAAATGTTGGGGGCACGGGGATTGACGGATGCCACCAAAATAGCCATTCTTAATGCCAACTATATTAAAGAACGGTTACACGGTTCGTACGAAGTGCTCTATGCGGGAGAAAATGGGCGTGCCGCACACGAAATGATCATTGACTGTCGTCCCTTTAAAGAACATGGTATTGAAGTAACCGATATTGCAAAACGCTTAATGGACTATGGCTTTCACGCACCCACGGTTTCATTTCCGGTTGCGGGAACCATGATGATAGAACCTACGGAAAGTGAAGGGCTGGCCGAACTTGATCGATTTTGTGACGCCATGATCAGTATAAAAAAGGAAATTGATGAAGTATCCATTGACAATCCAAACAATGTGCTCAAAAATGCACCCCATACGCTGGCAATGGTAACCTCGGATGATTGGAACTTTACGTATTCCAGGAAGAAAGCGGCCTTTCCATTGGATTATGTTGCCGAAAACAAGTTCTGGCCTTCCGTAAGACGAACGGATGAGGCTTTTGGCGATCGTAATTTAATCTGTACCTGTCCTGCAATTGAAGAATATGCCGAAGTATAGGAAACACTTATAAACACTACTTTAAACCCATTCACTCAGTTGGAGAATGGGTTTTTTATTGCTTTGGGAATCGAATTCAAAGCTGTTGGACATCGGGCAATTTATTATGCATGCATATTAATGGTTGGTTCAACCGTTACCTTGTAACCAGAATTTGGGTATTATGGAAATTGCAATTACTGGAACCGGAAGCTATCTACCTTCCATTGTGACAAAAAACGAGGAATTCCTTGAACATGATTTTTTGGAAAGGGATGGTACGGCGATACAATATGGGAATGATACCATTATAGAAAAGTTTACCGCAATCACAGGGATTGTGGAAAGACGTTATGCCGAGGACGAGCATAAAACTTCGGATTTAGGCTTTTTGGCGGCAGAAAAGGCAATTGATGATGCACAGATTGACAAAGAGCAAATTGACTACATCATTTTTGCCCATAATTTTGGTGATTTGACCAAGGGAAAAGTCCAAAGTGATACCCTCCCCAGTCTGGCAACACGCGTCAAACACTTGCTTCAAA
Source organism: Muricauda sp. SCSIO 64092 (assembly GCF_023016285.1). Taxonomy (GTDB): domain Bacteria; phylum Bacteroidota; class Bacteroidia; order Flavobacteriales; family Flavobacteriaceae; genus Croceivirga. The sequence goes on along the minus strand of NZ_CP095413.1, from coordinate 3,424,277 downwards.
TTAAAAACAGCTCCTGCGTAGCTTATGATATGATTTTTGGATGTCCCGGTTGGCTAGAAGCCGTTATACAGGCCAAGGCCTTCATTCAGAGCGGCATGGGCAATACCTGTTTGGTCATTGGCGGCGAAACCCTTTCCAGAATAATCGATCCCAATGACCGGGACAGCATGATTTATGCAGATGGTGCTGGCGCTGCCATCATCCAAAAAACCAAAGGTCAAGGAAGGATCCTGGGACATGCCAGTCAGACCCACGCCAATGGGGAAGCCTATCACCTGTTTTTTGATAAAAGCTATCATCCGGATAGTTGCCCCAATATCCGTTATATTAAAATGTACGGCAGAAAGGTATATGAATTTGCGTGTACCCATGTTCCCCAGGCCATGAAGGAATGCTTGGATAAAAGTGAAGTTGCCATTGACCGTATCAAAAAAATATTTATCCATCAAGCCAATGAAAAAATGGACGAGGCCATTATCAAACGATTTTATCGCCTGTACAAAAAAACACCTCCTGTTGGTATTATGCCCATGATTATCCAGGAAACGGGCAATAGTTCCGTTGCCACAATTCCTACGTTGTTCGATCGGGTCAAAAGAGGTTTGCTCCAGGACCATTCCATTGAAAAAGGGGATATCGTGCTCTTTGCAAGCGTTGGTGCGGGAATGAATATTAATGCCATAGTCTACGAGGTTTAGTAATTTAATTTGGTAATTGTCTTTTAGAATTGGATTTTTGAACCATGTATGAAGGCAAATATCCCCATAAACGTTATCGTCTTACCCTAGCGTTTCTCAAAAAACACATTTCCACGGAAGAGGCTATTTTGGATTTGGGTGTGGACAACCCATTTTCCAAAATCATGCGGAATGAAGGTTTTGATGTGCGGAATACGAAAGGTGAAGACCTGGACAATGATTTTTCCTTTGAGAAATATTCAAAAGTGAATGTGGTTACGGCCTTTGAAATCTTTGAACATTTGGTTGCCCCTTATAATGTGTTGACCCACATTAAGGCCAATAAACTTGTGGCGAGCATCCCCATGCGTTTGTGGTTTGCTTCCGCATATCGCAGTAAAACCGATCCTTGGGACCGACACTACCATGAATTCGAGGACTGGCAATTCAATTGGCTCCTGGAGAAAGCGGGTTGGGAAATAAAGGATTCCCTTAAATGGACAAATCCTACAAAAAAAATTGGGCTACGACCGTTATTACGATGGTTTACCAATCGATATTATATTGTTTATGCGGAACGGAGTAGCAAATTCCAAAACCCAAACTCCCCATAACAAAAGGCAAAAATGGAATTTATTGGTTGTCATTCCGGCGAAAGCAGGAATCCATGTATTTTTAGGGTTCCGTATCCCTGCCTGCCATTTCACAACAAATATATCAGGCGGGCAGGAAGCACAGCGTAACAAGTTATGTACATCACCATCATCATCCCTGCCCATAACGAAGAAAAGTACATTGCGGACTGCCTCCATTCGTTCGTACAGCAAACGGACCCACCGGAAGAGCTTATTATAGTGGATGACAATTCCACCGATGGTACCTTTGAAATAGCTTCAAGGTTTGCCCAGGACCATCCCTGGATAACCGTGATTCAACATACAAGTTCCAAAAAGCACCTGCCCGGGAAAAAAGTTATCCAGGCTTTTGATTTTGGATTGAATCATACCAAAAATAAATATGACCTTATCGGTAAGTTCGATGCGGATATCATCCTACCCCCCAACTATTTTGAACAGCTGCGAAACCATTTTAAATCCAACTGGTTATTGGGAATGTGTTCTGGCCTCCTGTACATAGAAAAAGATGGGAAATGGGTGTATGAAAGCGTTGCCAACAAAAACCATGTCCGTGGTCCGATCAAACTTTATTTTAGGCGGGTATTTGAGCAAATAGGGGGGCTTAGGCAAGATGTAGGATGGGATACCGTAGATGTTTTGCTTTGTCAATACCATGGTTTTGAGGTAAGGACGGATGACTCCTTAATCGTAAAACACCTTAGGCCCACGGGTCATGGTTACAGTACCCACAACTATCGTTCTAAAGGGGAAGCGCTGTACAGGATGCACTATGGCCTGCCTCTGGCCAAGTTGGCACTTTTCAAAATGGCATTGCACAGCAAAAGTCCCAAACTGTATTTTCAAGGGGTCCTTGGCTATGTACAAGCATGGATAAAAAACCTGCCCAGATTTGTTACCAAAGGGGAAGGAAAGTTTATCCGGAAACTTCGCTGGAAAGGGATTCTAGATCAATTATTCTAAAACTTCGGCAATTGGCTCCCCAGTAGTGCCATTGGGGAAGGCTATCCCCAACATACTGGCAATGGTCGGTGCAATATCCGGTATTTCCGTTCTTTCAAAAGTTTCGCCCTTCTTTATTCCGTTTCCATAAAATAGAAGGGGAACATGGGTATCATAAATCATAGGGGAACCATGTGTGGAACCCGTTTTTGGATAGGCAATAAAGCCCGGTCTCTGTACAAAAACCACATCACCGGAACGTTTTTGATGCCAACCCTGCTGAATTAAATAGGGAATTCCCGTGGATTGGGTGTAGTTGTTCCGCCATAACTGAAATCCGGTAAATACCTTATCCATGTCATCATAGTTCAAGATTTCCAACGCAATTTCCTCCTGTACGGCATCAAGTTCCATATCCAGGTTATCAATGACATTTCTATCCAAAAAGACCTGATAGTTGCTGATGGTTTTAACAATATCCGTGGTGCCGTACTTGTATTTTAGGAATTCATTGAACTTTGTCTTCAAAGCACCCAGATCCAAATAGCCAGCGGGGATTTTTTGGTCTACCAAAAACGCTGGAACGTGAATGGCCCCGTGGTCTGCAGTGAGAAAAACGGTATAGTTTCCCACGCCAACCTTACCGTCCAGAGTGGTTAACAATTTAGCCAGGTCCAGGTCCAATCGTAAATACGTATCCTGCACTTCCACAGAATTGACACCAAACATATGCCCTACATAGTCCGTACTGGAATAACTGACGGTAAAAAAGTCAGTGATGTTATCCCTACCCAAATCTTCGTTTTCCAAAACGGCCAAGGCGAAATCCGTAGTTATGGAGTTCCCGTAGGCGGTAGCACGTAAAATACTGGTACCTCCATTTTTTCCCCAGTGGGAAGGTAAATCATGGGGAAATGTGGTTGTGGCCTCCCCCCTGAATCTCCCTTCATAAATGTTTTGATCGGTGCCACTTTCTTGATATTCGGTAATTGGTTTTAAGGTCTCCCATGGTTTTTTATAGCTTTCCACGGCATCCGAAGCGTTAAAATCCACTACCCACTGTGGAAGGGCATCCATGTAATAGGTGCTGGTAATCCAATTGCCACTTTCCGTACCTTCAAACCAATATGCTGCATTGGCCGTATGTCCTCCCGGTAATACGGCCCCCCTATCTTTTAGGGCAACTGCAATGGTTTTTCCACGCATTTGGGTATGCAATCTGTTTTGGTCGGTAATGGTCGTGGTCAGCATCCGATGGGGAGACATTTTTCCCGCATTTGAGGTCGTCCCAACGGATTCAAAGCTATCATCGGAGGCCACATATACCTCAGTGTCAGTTTCCTTATCATACCAATCATTACCAATGATACCATGAACGGCGGGGGTGGTACCAGTGTATACGGAGGCGTGGCCCGGACCCGTACTGGTGGGCGCATAATTGAAATGATGGTTCTTACAAGTAAAACCCTCATTTATCAACCTTTTAAATCCTCCTTCGCCATAGTGGTTCCAGAATCGAGTCAAGTAATCATACCGCATTTGATCTACTACAATGCCTACTATGAGCTTTGGAGCCTTTACTTCAACCGGGACCGGTTCTTTCTTCTTGTCCCTGTCCTTGCCCCTGCGTTGCGCGGTTATCATGAAAGTCGTAAATAAGGTCAAGGTCAAAAGGGGAAGTAGTACTTGTCTTTGCATTACTTGATTTTTATTCGGGCAAAGCTATTTAATATTCCCATTTCAAAATTTAATTCAAGGTTAAATGCATTCAATATTCTTATTTTTACCAGCACGAAGAGGAAACCCATGAAGTACATCGCTGCCATAGGCAAGTATTTTATTATGGTCTGGGAGGTTTTTAAAAAGCCCACAAAATGGAGCATGATGCGCTCCCTAATTTTCAAGGAAATCGATGAGCTGATTTATGGCTCCATGGGAATCATCATTTTTATTTCCTTCTTCATTGGGGGCGTGGTCACCATACAGACCGCCCTAAACCTCACCAATCCATTCATTCCCAAAAGCCTTATTGGTTTTGCGACCAGACAGTCCGTAATCCTGGAATTTGCCCCTACGTTCACCTCTATTATCATGGTGGGAAAAGTAGGTTCCTATATCACATCCAGCATAGGTACCATGCGGGTTACGGAACAGATTGATGCTTTGGAGGTAATGGGGGTAAATTCGTTGAATTACTTGGTCTTTCCTAAAATAATCGCCATGCTGTTTTATCCCTTTGCCGTAGCAATTGCCATGTACATTGGCGTATTGGGCGGTTGGATTGCGGCTGTTTTTGGAAATTATGCCCCAAGTGGGGATTTTATACAGGGGCTGCAAATAGACTTCATCCCTTTTCACGTCACCTACGCTTTTATAAAAACCTTGGTCTTTGCATTTATAATCGCAACAATGCCTTCCTATTTTGGCTATTACATGAAAGGAGGGGCTTTAGAGGTAGGTAAAGCGGCCACAACCTCCTTTGTTTGGACCAGTGTGGTCATCATCATCCTGAATTATGTACTTACACAACTATTGCTCGGTTAATGATAGAGGTCGAAAACATACACAAATCCTTTGGTGAAACCCACGTCCTTAAGGGCATAAGTACGTCGTTTGAACAAGGTAAAACCAACTTGGTCATTGGACAAAGTGGTTCTGGAAAAACGGTTTTCCTAAAATGTCTCCTGGGCCTTTTTGAACCTGAAGAAGGAAATATCTGTTACAGCGGCAAGGTTTATGCCGATTTAACCCGTGACGAACGTCGGGACTTACGACAGGACATGGGGATGGTCTTCCAGGGAAGTGCGCTATTCGACTCCATGACTGTTGAAGAAAATGTACGTTTCCCCCTGGAAATGTTTACCCGAAAAGATAAGCAAGAAATGCAGGAGCGTGTAGATACCGTGCTACAACGGGTTAATCTTGTGGATGCCCATAAAAAATATCCATCCGAGATTTCGGGAGGGATGAAAAAGAGGGTGGCCATTGCCAGGGCCATAGTCATGAACCCGACCTATTTGTTCTGTGATGAACCCAATTCAGGTTTGGACCCAAAAACGGCCATTCTCATTGATAACCTGATTCAAGAAATTACCCGGGAGTTCAACATTACTACCGTAATCAACACCCATGACATGAATTCCGTAATGGAAATTGGTGAAAAAATTATTTTTCTTAAGGATGGTTTCAAGGAGTGGGAAGGCACAAACAAAGAAATCTTTAAAACGGACAATGAGGCCGTAACGAATTTTGTGTACTCCTCCGAGCTTTTCAAAAAAGTACGCCAAATGTATATTGAGGAGAGAAATTAACCGGCAACCACTTTATTTAACCCAATCTTAATTTAGCCCTCATACGGTATTTTCGGAATTTTTAGCAACTTCCCAAAAATTCCAAACATGAACCGTATCCTAATTTCACTCTTAGCATTCGTATGGATTTCCATGGGAACCGCACAGGACAAACCTACCATTTATATTGATATCCCTACTGATCGGAAACCCTGGAACCACACGGAATGGAATGATTCCGCCGAGCAATTTCAATTTGCCATAGTTACGGATAGGACCGGTGGTCGCCGCCCTGGTGTTTTCCCTATCGGCATCAAAAAACTGAACCTATTACAACCTGAATTTGTAATGAGTGTTGGAGATCTTATAGACGGATATACCCGGGACACCTTAAAAATAAATGCGGAATGGAAGGAATTCATGGGCTTTATAGATGCCCTGGAAGCTCCGTTCTTTTATGTCCCTGGAAACCATGATATCACCAATGAAGTGATGGAAGAAAAGTGGATGGAGCTTTTTGGAGTCTCCTACTACCATTTTGTTTATAAAGATGTCCTGTTTCTCTGCCTGAATTCCGAAGATAACTTGAGGGGTGCCGGTCGCGGTACTATTGATGATGAGCAATATGAGTATATAAAAAAAACCTTAGCTGAAAATTCCGAAGTAAAATGGACTTTGGTTTTTCTGCACCAACCACTTTGGGTCCAGGAAGATACCAAACGTTGGAAGGATGTTGAAAAACTGTTGGAAAACAGAAATCACAACGTTTTTGCCGGTCACTACCATCGCTATTGGAAAACAAAAAGGAACAACGGTAAGTATATAGCCCTGGCCACCACAGGAGGGGGAAGTCGTTTGCGCGGAAAAGCCTATGGTGAATTTGATCATGTGGTATGGGCCACCATGACAGAAGAAGGACCTATTTTGGCCAATCTTTTCCTGGATGGTATCTGGGACGAAAATGTGGTAACCGAGGAGTTGGTCGATCTTGTTCGAAATAGGCCCTTCCCGGTTCGCATTGAACCCATCTACCTAGAGGAAACAAATCCAGGGAACATGTCGGCCTCCGTTAGGGCCACAAATGATAGTGATGGAAAAATGCACGTGGAGCTAAAGGGTTATACCAACGACGAACTGTTCTATCAGTTTGATAAGACTTCTTTTGTTGTGGAACCAAATGATGTGGCTGTCTTTAATTTGAGTTTGAAGAATATGGATAAAATCGCGGTAGCTGATTTTTCCACCCTTAAAATCAAGGCAGAAATAACCTATGAATTGGAAAAAGCACCTAATGTTAGTTTTTCCTCGGTACTGAATTACCTTCCTTTTTCCAAACATACGATTCCAAAAAACGCCAAGATAAAACTGGATGGAAATTTAAAGGAATGGAAAGATGCAGATTGGATTTCGGTTGAAAATATGGATGGAACTCCCTTTGATTTTAAAGGTCCAACGGATTGCTCCCTCAAATTTGCCAAAGCATATGACGATGACTATTTCTATGTTGCCCTAAATATAACCGATAATGACCTCTACATAAAGGAAGAAGGTTCCCATTGGAATCAAGACAGAATAGTCCTGGGACTGGATGCCCGCGCGACCAACCTCAGTGCCTTTAATAAAGGAGAAGGAAGAGGAAGGGATTGGATTGCTTATTTACGAACGTTCAAGAAAGAAAATCCAGTCTATAATGAGAACAGACTTCCTACAGAAGTAAAAACCGAGGTAAAACGGAACGATACCGGCGTCACAATGGAAATTGCGTTTCCCTTGGAGTATATCCAAAAAATGGGGGGTGCCGATTGGTCCAGTCTTCGCTTTGGTTTGGGATACTATGATTATGATACCGACGACGAAAATCCAACTACGCATTTTTGGTTTCCGCCCTGGAACGCAAATCAGGACATTCCAGGGTCTGGGATGTTGTTCAAGGAATAATGATCATTCAGCCGTCCTGACAATCAAGGTAGAGTCCTGGAGTCTGGTCTTCAACCATAAGGAAAGCTTACGTTGGTCAGCATCCCTTTGCGATTGACGAACACCATCTTTCCATTTCACCTCAAAGACAGGAATGGTATCCGTTTTTTTAAAGTCCGTTTGAATTTGATAAGCAAACCCTACCGATGTCAGGTTCCCATAAATTATTTTGGCCTCTGACATCACCTCCTGAAAGGGAATACTTTTGGATGCCGCTTTGCTTAGGCTGGCCACCTCTTCTTCCAATACGCGAATACGTTCGTCCTTGGTAAGCAATTCTGCCTTCTTTGCCTCATAGAGTTCGGCCACATAAGTATACTTTTCCTGGGTGTCGTCCCTTCCGCCCTGTACAATATTGAATTCCGCCTCCTTAAGCCTGCTGTAGGTACTTTGTTTATTTCTCCATGAGCTGATAACATTCGCGGGAATCTCTTCAGAACCCATGCATACGATTTCAATCAATGAACCATGGTCGCTGTCATATTCCAGTTTGGTAAGATTGTCCAGGTACCTTCCATTTTGGGCAAATTCATAAATCTCTATGGTCTCCGATAAAAACTCCTGTGCTTGCTTCATGAACAACGATTCATTAAACGCGATATAGAAGGTGTACCCCGCCGGAAGCATCACTAAAAAACCAACGGCAGAGGCAATTCTGGCTATTCGGCGCCTTCGTTTTGAATTCGCATAACGCACCATTGGGAACCGCAAATATTTAATGACCAAAAAAGTTGCCAAACCAATAAAAATGGTATTGATCACAAACAGGTACATCGCACCCAGGGCATACCCGTATTTTCCAATGGCCAGTCCAAAACCCACGGTGCATAAGGGTGGCATCAATGCTGTTGCAATGGCTACCCCAAAAATGACACTGGCTATCGTTCCTTTTTTGGCCCGGGCTATCACCAGGGCCAGACCACCAAAAAAAGCGATCAATACATCCCGGATATCCGGTTTTGTGCGTGCCAAAAGTTCCGAGGACTCATCCTGGATAGGAAAAATATAGAAAAACAAAAATGCGGTAATCACACTAAGCACCACCATGACCACAAAATTCTTGATGGATTTACGTAAGGTTTCCACATCATTGATGGCCAAAGACATCCCCATTCCCAAAATGGGTCCCATAAGAGGGGAAATAAGCATGGCGCCTATTACCACTGCGGTAGAATTGGCATTAAGCCCCACAGAGGCAATGAATATGGAGCAAATGAGAATCCAGGAGGTATGTCCCTTAAAGGGGATATCCGCAATAATGGATTCTTTAGTGGCAATCTGATCCGTGTTGCTACGAATCTCCAGTAATTCCAAAGTGAACTTTCGAACGCTCCCCAGAAGTCCTTTAAAGTCCTTTTTTACCTCTTCGGAATTGGTCTCCGAAGTATGCCCATCCTCATTAAATAGATTTTGACTCATACGTTATGCGAAATGTTCCCCAAAAGTATCGCTTACCTGACTTCGGACTTTTTTAATATCCTGCTGTTTGGACTTGGGATAAATCAACAGCACATCGTCCTTATCCACAATAATAAAATCCTCAAGTCCTTCAACTACGACCACCTTGTTTTTTGGTGACCGGATCATATTGCCCTTGGCGTCCGTCAAAAGTGTCTTGGCATTGACCACGGCATTACCGGCACCGTCCTTGTCCAATTTTTCATAAAGTGCGCCCCAAGTGCCCAAATCATTCCAGTCAAACGAGGCGGGTAAGGTAAAAATGGCTTTGGACCGTTCCAAGATAGCGTAATCTATGGAAATGTTCTCCGCTTTGGGATAGTTCTTTTGAATAAAAGGTGTTTCGGCAGGAGTATTATAACAGGAAATTCCTTGCTGAAATAGTTGGTACTGATCAGGTTGGTACACCTTAAAGGCATTAACAATGGTTTTTACGCTCCACATAAAAATACCGGCATTCCAAAGAAAGTTCCCCTGGGCCAAAAAGTCCTTGGCCGTTTCCAAATCCGGTTTTTCCCGGAACTGGGCCACTTTTTTAAGTTGGGTCGTTTCCTTTTTTCCAAATTCAATATAGCCAAAACCCGTATTGGGATAGGTAGGTTTTATCCCTAAGGTACATAGTACTTCTTCCTTTTCACATTTTTGAAAGCATAACTTTACGTCATCTTCAAATGCTTGCTCATCCTCAATCCAATGATCGCTTGGCGCCACGATCATCACAGCATTTGGGTCGATTTTTTGGATTTTCAGGGCCGCATAAAGGATACAGGGAGCCGTATTGCGCATAGCCGGTTCCAAGACCACCTGTTCTTGTTTTACCGAAGGCAACTGCTCCAAAACCAAGTCATTGTAACGCTCATTCGTAAGTATCAAAATGTTTTCCGTAGGTACAAAACGGTTTAAACGATCAAAGGTTTTTTGAATCAAGGTTTTACCAATTCCCAACATATCATGAAATTGTTTGGGATTATTGGTGGTACTAACGGGCCAAAACCGGGACCCAACACCACCGGCCATTAAAACGGCATAATAATTTTTATTCATCGATTTCTTTAATCGGTTATTAATTCAACTTCGGCATTGGGCTGGAACAGGAACAATCGACCCGTTTCCAACTCAATACATTCATATCGTTTAACGCGTTTATTCCCTTTTTTAAAGAGCTTCCCGTTGTACAGACGAAAGGTACTTCCCAAAGGTATTTCAAAAACGTAGGACTTTTCCGATCGTTGCGCCTCGTCAAATGCCTTTAAAGCTATGGATAACCGTGCATCCGTACTGCTGCTTGCCTTTGGGTTTTTAAAATGTTCCGCCACCAAAGGAAGTAATTGGGCAGGAAATATTTCAGGGCGAATAAAGGGCAACATCAATTCCTGAAATGTCCTTTTCCACTCCTTTCCGTGGGGTTTGATCATTCTCCCGTAGGTTTCAAAGGCCACTAAATGGGCTATTTCATGAACCAAGGTGATCAAAAAACGGTATTTGTTCAAACTTGCATTTACCGTGATTTGATGTTGACCCCCGGGCGCCCGTCTATAATCCCCATGACGCGTTACTCGGTGGTTCACAATTTTAAGATGTACCGAATTATTTTTAATGAGTTCAAAGCAAGGGCCTACGGCACGTTCCGGCAAATATTTCTGTAAAGTGCTGTTCACTATTGCCATTTGAATTTACACGAAGTTACAAGCTACCTGCCAATATCTCCCAATAAAAACAACATTATCATTTTTTAGGAAAAAATGGTCCCGTGTGCTATAGGCAATTCCTATGTTGCCATTGACCGTTCCTCGATAACCTGACCTTGTTGGATGGATTTTCCTATATTTCATTAAAATTAGCCATACCACAAACCCGGTGTTTAGACGATTTAAAGGGAAAACCATGAAAATAGGAAAAAGAACTTGCAGCAATTGGGTTTTATTAGTTTTATGTATTGTGGCCCTACCGCTAGCGGTACATCCCCAAAATGAAAATAGTAAAAATGAAATCCTGAAAAACGGGGAAACCATCCGAAAAGCCTTTTCAGACGGAGATATCGAAAAAATAAGATCACTTCACCACCCGGACGTCATTAAAGCGTTGGGATATAATGACCTCAAAATAGGAAGGGATGAAGTTATAAGCGGACTGGAAGAAACATTGAGGAACTTCAATTTGGAATTCCTTAAGAATGATGTGGAAAGCATTTTGGTAAAAGACAATATCGCAATTGAGCAAACCAAGTTCTCCATTAAAGGAACTCCAAAAACCGGTGGCGAGCCCTTTATATTTATGGGACGAACAATGGTAACCTATGTTAGGTACGATAAAAGCCCGACAGGTTGGGCAACCATTCGTGAAATAATTCAACCGGCAACCAACTAAAAAAAGAACAAGACAGGGGCCAGCTAGTGGGTAAATTCATTTCCCGAGGGGTTGATGACATTCAAAGAAGCGATACGAAAACCCTATTCCACTGGCTCTCCTGGCATACAATGACCACTTTATATGAACAAAAAGACACTTTTTACCATTCGCATTGCCCTAATCGTTGCTTTGGGTGGCTTCCTTATGGGTTTTGACGCCTCAGTAATTTCGGGAGTGAACAAATTTGTCCAGATAGATTTCAATCTCACGGACCTGGAACTAGGTTTCTCCGTGAGTTCTTTGACCATCGTTGCCGCTTTGGCAATGATGATCTCCGGACCATTGAGTGATCGCTTTGGAAGAAGGATCATACTCAAATCCTGTGCAGTGGTTTTTACCGTATCGGCCATAGGTTCGGCTTTGGCCCCGAATTTTTTGTCTTTCCTCATCTTTCGGATGCTCGGCGGTGTAGGTGTGGGGGCATCACTGATTCTGGCACCCATGTACATTGCTGAAATCTCCCCTCCTGAACAAAGGGGCAGATTGGTTTCTTTCAATCAATTAAATATTGTACTTGGTATTACCGTCGCTTTTTTTAGCAACTACTTCATTCTTTCATTGGGAGACTCGGATGCCAATTGGGTACGGGCATTGGGAATTGCAGAAAACAACTGGCGTTGGATGTTGGGAGTTGAGGCATTGCCGGCCATTCTTTATTTCTTTGGACTACTATCCGTGCCCAGAAGCCCTAGGTGGCTCCTAATGAAGGAGTTGGTAAAGGAAGCAAAAACCGTACTTAGAAAGTTCGGTTCGGAAGAACAGGCAGAGAAGGATATAAAGGCCGTAACAGCATCTTTGGAAAATGATAAGAACAAGGCCTCCCTTGCGGAGTTGTTCAGACCCGCCATGCGATTGGTGATTACCATTGGCATAGTAGTAGCTATTCTACAACAGATTACGGGAATTAATTCAGTATTTTTTTACGCACCCATGATTTTTGAGCAATCCGGGATAGGAACGGATGCCTCCTTTATCCAAGCCATACTCGTAGGGGTGACCAACCTCATCTTCACCATTCTGGCCATGGTACTCATTGATAGGCTTGGACGAAAACCGCTCTTGGCATTTGGGGTAGCAGGAATAGGCGTATTTATGGTGTTATTGGCATATGGCTTCAATTCTGCAACCTACAGGCTTACCCAAGAGCAAATCAACACACTGCCGGACACGGAACTTAGGGAGGAACTCTCTATACTGGTAGGGAAGTCGTTCAAAAATGATGTTCAGTATAAGAACGAGCTCAAATTAGTATTGGGAACCGAAAGGGCCAAACAACACGAGTCGGAATTGATTACGGCCGCCATAGACATGAATCCATCCCTTATACTTATTGGTATTATTGGCTTTGTAGCCTGTTTTGCCATTTCCTTGGGTCCGGTTATGTGGGTGTTGTTCTCTGAGCTCTTCCCCTTAAAGATTAGGGGGATTGCCATCTCTTTCGTTGGATTTGTGAATTCTGCCGTATCGGCGGGTGTTCAATTCATTTTCCCATGGGAGTTGTCCACTATTGGCAGTGCACTGACCTTCCTTTTATACGGGTTGTTTGCATTTGCAGGCCTTATTTTTATAATACGGGTCATTCCAGAGACCAAAGGCAAATCCTTGGAAGAACTTGAAGCACAATTGGTAAAATGACGCTACAAAAACTTTGTGGGTTATTAAGGGTTTGGAACAAAAGGTAAACAATGGTGGGTTTCACCAATCTTGTTTCATCGAATGGCTTCCCTACAATCCGAAATCCCTAAGAAAGCGTTAAGGTGTGGTACTGCTTACCTGCAGCAGCTTACCATTGTAAAACTGATGGCCCGTTAAAGCAAAGTGTTTGATATAGTTTGCCATTTGTTTGGCAGTCAAAGGGGCTTCGTAGCCCGGAAAGGCCTCAGCCAACATCTCGGTCTGTACGGCTCCAATGGCCAAAACATTGAATGAGGGTCCCGTTTCCTTGAATTCTTCCGCCCAAAGCTCTGTAAGCGTAATTACCGCTCCCTTACTGGAACTATATGCTGATAAACCCGGAAATTTCACACTTCCCTGCACACCTCCCATAGAACTTATCGTAACCACATGTCCTTTGTCCATTTTTGGTACCACCAATCGGGTAAGTTCCGCCACTGCAAACACGTTTACTTTGTAAATGGCCTCAAACTCATCCGTCGTCGTTTCCAAAAAAGGTTTGTTCAGCAATGCCCCTGCATTGTTTATAAGAATATCCACCCCTTCCCAATCCGCAATAAATTCCCTAACCTTTTCATGATCTTCTTTGCTACATAGATCACAGGAAAATGTGGCAATATTGGCATGGTTGACATCCAAAATAGGCCTTGGGTTACGCGAAAGTGCCAGAACCTTATGACCGTCATCAGCAAAAAGCTTGGCCAATTCAAAGCCAATCCCACGACTGGTCCCGGTAATGATGATATTTTTTTTGGACATGGTTTTCTATATTTCCATCGAAGATAGGAAGCGATTCCCCTTTTGGTATGCTCCCTTCAAAAGAACAACAATGTTCTACTTGTTTAACTTTACCTCTTGGGTTGATGCATTGGCGATACCCTCAACAACAGGAATCATTCTGTTCACTACATGGGCCATAAATTCAAAGTCCATTTCGGAGACCTCGTCACCCACTTTGTGATAGTATGAGAAATTGGTGAAATCAAACGCGCAATAGGTATGTGAGGGCACCTTAAACTCCCTGTAGAAATAGTAATTGTCCGAACGCTGGAACAATTCGTACTCCTTGGCCGTTCGGGAAAAACCAATAAAATTTTCACCCCCATATCCATTGCTTATCCCAGCAAGGTTCGATTTATCGTATCCAGTAATAAACAACTCATAATCCTTTCCTTTCATCGGTACCCCAACCATTTCAAAGTTGAGCATGGTATACAGGTTCAGTCCGTCCTCCTTCATGTTTTGGGCCATATGCTTGGAACCCAACAAGCCTTTTTCTTCCGCACTGAAAAGGGCAAAAATCAAACTCCGCTTGTTGGATGTATGCTCACCAAAATATCGGGCAATCTCCATCACGGTCGTTGTTCCCGAAGCATTGTCATTGGCGCCATTGGCAATATAATCCCCTCTTTCCGGCTTTATGACACCTATATGGTCATAGTGTGCACCAATAATGATATATTCGTTTTTCAAATTTGGGTCATTGCCCTCCACGACACCTACAATGTTATAGGCCGGTTTCCTGAAATTCGACAATGTATCGCGATATGTTTTGTAATAGGGCGCTACCCCATGGTCCCCAAGATATTTTTCTATGAACCGCGCTGCCAGTTCTATTCCTTTGGAACCGGAATCCCGTCCCTCCAACTCGTCTGAGGCCAAATAATTCATAAGAACCTCTATTTTTTCCTTGGAAGTGAACTCATCCGCTTCAACAACAGCCGTTTTTGGAGGCATCTCAGCCTTTACCCCTTCCGGACCTGCCGGTTTGGGAAGGGATCCAGTGTCCGTTTCCACAATTTGTGTGGAACCACAGGTCATAAAAAAAAGAACATAAAGCAATAAATAGAGCTGTTTCATTTTCTACGTATTTCCAATACCTGATAAAGATAAAAAAAGCATCCCTAAAGATGCTTTGATTGATTTTTGACGTTATGCCTTATAATTGAAGTAAAAAACTAGGCCAACATAGTGACGGGATTTTCCAAATACGCCCTCAGCGTTTGTAAAAACTGTGCACCTGTGGCACCGTCCACGGTTCTATGATCACAGGCCAAAGTTACCTTCATGGTACTCCCGGCCACAATGGCCCCATTTTTAACAACGGGTTTTTCCACAATGGCGCCGACAGACAATATTGCCGAATTGGGTTGATTGATAATGGAAGTAAATTCCAAAATACCGAACATCCCTAAGTTCGAAACCGTGAACGTACTCCCTTCCATCTCGTCCGGCTTTATCTTTTTTGACCTGGCACGTCCCGCCAAATCCTTTACCGCCCCCCCAATTTGGGTAAGGCTCATTTGATCGGCAAATTTTAGGACGGGCACCACCAATCCATCGTCTACGGCTACGGCCACCCCCATATGTATATGGTGGTTGTACCTGGTAGTATCCCCATTCCAGGAAGTATTTACCTGTGGATGTTTCTTCAAAGCCATGGCACAGGCCTTCAACACCATATCATTGAAGGATACTTTGGTATCGGGTAAGGTATTGATCTGCGATCGGGAAGCTTTGGCGTTGTCCATATCCACTTCTATGGTCAAATAGTAATGTGGTGCACTGAATTTGGACTCACCCAAACGTTTGGCAATGACCTTTCGCATGGTGGAGTTCTTCACTTCTTCCGAACCCTCTTCACCAACCGGCAATGACACCGGGGCAACAGAAGCTGCTACCGATGCGGTATCAGCCGCAGTTGTAGCGGCGGCGGCCTGAGGCGCAGCAGTAGTTGAAGGTTGGTAATTCTCAACATCGCGCTTGACAATCCTTCCATTATCTCCCGAACCATTGACTTGGGAAAGGTCGATTCCCTTATCGGCAGCTATTTTCTTTGCCAAAGGTGAAGCAAAAATTCGCTCTCCTGAAGAAGTACTTGAAACTGTCACGGGAACTTCTGCATCTTTTGCCGTTTCGGTATTGTCTTCCACGGAGGCAGTCTCTTTTTCCGCGGCACCGGCAGTGGAAGACCCTGCACTTAGAACGGCATTGACATCGGTCCCCTCCGGCCCTATGATGGCCAGTAAAGAGTCTACCGGAGCTCCTTCCCCTTCCTGGATTCCTATGTGCAATAAGGTCCCTGAATAGAAGGATTCAAACTCCATGGTCGCTTTGTCCGTTTCAATCTCGGCCAGGATATCCCCTTCCTCAATGGTATCCCCAACTTTTTTCAACCATGATGCCACCGTACCTTCTTCCATAGTGTCACTTAGGCGGGGCATCGTAATGATTTCCACACCTTCCGGGATTGCTCCCCCAGCAGCTGGGGATGGGGAAGCCCCTTCGTCCTTTGGTTCAGGCACTTCAGGTTCCGTTGTTGCGGTTCCACTTCCATTTAGCAGGGCAGAAATATCCTCCCCTTCCTCGCCAATAATCGCCAATAAAGAATCCACGGGAGCACCATCCCCTTCTTGAATGCCTATATGCAAAAGCGTTCCCTCATGGAAGGACTCGAATTCCATAGTAGCTTTATCGGTTTCAATCTCTGCAAGGATGTCTCCCTCTTCAACTTTATCCCCTACTTTCTTTAACCATTTGGCGACCGTACCTTCTTCCATGGTATCGCTCAACCTGGGCATATTGATTACTTCTGCCATCTAGCTACAATTTGTGTGGTATGAATGGATAATTTTCTTGTTCGTAAACCGTATCGTACAATTGTTCCACAGGAGGGTATTCGGACGCTTCGGCAAACTTTTCACATTCGGAGACCAGAACCTTTACCCTCTTGTCAATTTGCTTTATTTCTTCTTCCGTGGCATATTTCTTCTCCAGGATCACATCCTTGACCTGGGTGATGGGATCAATCTTTTTGTATTCCTCAACCTCATCCTTGGTTCGGTAATGCTGTGCATCCGACATGGAGTGACCGCGATAGCGATAGGTTTTCATCTCCAAAAATGTTGGACCTCCCCCTGTTCTTGCCCTTTCAATGGCTTTGTCCATTTCTTTGGCGACAATGGCAGGGTCCATCCCATCAACTGGGGCACAAGGCATCTCATAGCCCAGTCCCAGTTTCCAGATATCAGTGGTATACGCCGTTCTTGCAACCGATGTTCCCATGGCATATCCATTGTTTTCACAGATAAAAACAACTGGCAGTTGCCATAGCATGGCAAGATTAAACGTTTCATGCAACGACCCTTGTCTTACCGCCCCATCGCCCATATAGCAAAGGGTAACTGAATCCCTTTTGAAATATTTATCCGCAAATGCAAGACCGGCACCAAGGGGTATTTGGCCACCAACAATTCCATGCCCCCCATAAAAACGGTATTCCTTGGAAAAAATATGCATGGAACCGCCCATTCCCTTGGAGGTTCCCGTAACCTTTCCAAAAAGCTCCGCCATAACCTTTTTTGGGTCAACACCCATCCCTATGGGTTGAACGTGGTTTCGGTAAGCCGTTATCATACGGTCCTTGGTCAAATCCATGGCGTGCAACGCGCCCGCCAAAACCGCTTCCTGTCCGTTGTACAAATGGAGAAAACCCCTTACTTTCTGTTGTATGTAAACGGCCGCGAGCTTATCCTCAAACTTCCGCCAAAAAAGCATGTCTTCATACCATTTAAGGTAAACCTCTTTTGTGATTTTCTTCATTGATGCAAATTGTTAGTTGTTCACTTTTTTCAAGCGAAAAACAAAAATACACAAACATCTTATGTGGTGAAAAAATAGAATTAAGAATCCTATAAAAAAGAGTCATCAAACCCTAGGGGCAACAAATCGGAAATGGAGCCACATTTATAGATGGGGCCTGCTTGTCCTTTCATGATGATACTAATGGGGCTTCCCTGCTTTTTTTCGTATTCAACTATGGTCTGTCTACAAATACCACAGGGTGCTGCCGGAGAGGTGAGTTGATGTGATTGGGAGGCAGCAGTGATCGCAATGGCCTTGATCACCACATTGGGGTAATTGGTTCCAGCACTGGACACCGCTACGCCCTCGGCACAAATTCCGGCAGGAAAGGAAGCATTTTCCTGGTTACTCCCCAAAACAATCTTTCCATTTTCCAATAGAAGCGCTGCACCAACACTGAATTTGGAATAGGGGGAATGGGAACTTTGCCTTGCTTTTTCCGCTTCATTCACCAGGGTGATGTCTTCCATGGACATTTCATCCAACGAATGGAATATTGAAAGTTCGAAGCCAATCTGTTTTTTTTCCATTTAGTTATGGTTCATTTCTAAAAATGAAGTGATTTAAACTTTTTGCGTTTAGGCGAAAATTAGGCATTTTTTGACCATTTGAAAGCTTTTTTGAGTTGCATGGCAGGGCCACGGAAGGAAAAAAAGAAGAAAAATGGGCAAAAAAGGACAATTTTTTAGCAAATGGAAAAAGTTTAAATCACTTCAATAAAAAACCCCGACGATTGTCAGGGTCCATACTTCAATATTATCGTAGTTAGTCGATATAAATCTCTTCACCAAAATTAAAGGTAAGGGAAAATCGCAACGTGTTTTCCAATGGATTGCGAACTTGCGCCGTAGAGAACAAATAGGAAAGGTCTATCTGTGTGGATTTAAACTTGAACCCCGCCCCCAATGTAAAAAACTGGCGCGATCCCTTTTCCTCATTTTCATTGAAATATCCCGCCCTAAGCATAAAGGATTCCAAATAGCGATACTCTGCTCCCAGTGCCCAGGTAACTTCCTGAAGTTCTTCACTAAATCCGTCCGGCGCATCTCCAAAGGACTCAAATATCCCATTGAAAAAGCTTATCTGTTCGTATTCATTGGTATCTTCGGAATCAATGTCCCCATCCCCGTCAAAATCCCTGGGCGTCGGCACCAAAAGCTTGTTGAATTCCGTATAAATTCCCAAAACATTGTCCGGATCAAAAATAAAATCGAAACCGCCACCAAATTTCAAATTGGTCGGCAAGAAGTTTTCCTGACCGCCACCATCGTATTGGATCTTGCCCCCTACATTGGATATATTAAAGCCTCCCCTCCATCTACCATTAAAGGAATTGTATGCGATTTCCCGGGAACGATAAAAACCTGAAACGTCCACTGCAAAAGCATTTCCAGCCTGGGAATCCTGTGTCCCTTCCTGAAACCTTAGATTGGAACTTATGAACCTTCCCCCAACGGACATCGCAAAGGTTGGGCTCAATTTAAGGGAATATGAACCTTCCACCGAAAATTCATTGGGCTCAACAATCCTAGGGTCTTCAGTTGCAGTCTGCCTCAATTCAATTTCACCCAGGCCAAAAAACCGTATCCCAAAACCAAAGGCACTTCCTTCATTGATTTTATTATATACATTGGCACTCAAAAGCGCAATATCCGTAACAATACTCTCCAAATAAGGGGTATAACTTACCCCTACACCCAGTTTTTGTTTTGCAAAAGCATATTTGGAAGGGTTCCATTGCTGTGAAAACGCATCCATGGGAGTGGCAACACCCATATCCCCCATACCGGAACTCCTTGCATCCGCGGCAATGTTCAAAAATGGAACAGCGGTGGTAATGGCGCGTTCTTGTTGGGAGGAAACTTTAGCTACTAACAGTATGGAAGCTAAAAGAATGAACTTTTTCATTTTCATCATTTTATTGGGTAGTCGAACGTTCTTATCTATGACCAAATATCAAAAGTGTCTGGACATATTATGGTTAAACGGGCTTTTTATTAAATTCTTATGCGCACCTATTACTTTTCGATAAAAGTTTAAAGTACGGAATTCTGTTAATTCCGTACAAGCCGATACTATTGTGGTGGAAGCTACGTTTGTAAAGCATACGAGCAGATAATTAATTGTACGCAAAATTTTTGTACGGTAAAATATTGTTCCCAATTTTTCGTTTTAAAGCCGAAAACTGGTTTAAATCAAATGAAACTAAAGTGCCATTTATAATGAGAATGGCTCAGAACTCAAGTCTTATGAAAAAATACGTTGCAAAAGTTGTTCTTTCTTCTTTTCTGGTTGTGGGAACCCTTTCTAGCTGTAAAAATTCATCATCTTCCTCTTCCAAAAACATATCAAGGGCCACAGGTTGGAAAATTAATGCCAAGGAAGGTGGTTTTCAGTATAATTCCGATTTTAAAGAACAAGAAACTCCTCCAGGTACGGTATTTGTGGAAGGAGGAACCTTCACCAAGGGAAAAGTTCAGGACGACATCATGCATGACTGGAACAATTCACCAACGCAGCAGCATGTCCAATCCTTTTATATGGACGAGACTGAGGTGACCAATGTAATGTATTTGGAATATCTGGATTACTTAAAGGCGGTATATCCTCCCGAGAATCCAATGTATGAAAACATTTACAGAGGGGCCTTGCCGGATACTTTGGTATGGAGAAACCGTTTGGGTTTTAATGAAACAATGACCAATAGCTATTTGAGGCATCCGGCCTATGCAGAGTACCCAGTAGTTGGTGTTAACTGGGTTCAAGCCACACAGTATGCGGAATGGCGTACGGATAGGGTCAATGAGATCATGTTGGTGAGGGAAGGGTTCTTGTCCGAAGATGCCATGTACGGCGTAGTCAATGGTGAGGTCAATGGAACCTTTAGTACCGAAGCTTACTTAAATAACCCCGAATCCGTTTATGGCGGTGAAATAGATTCACTTCAAGGAAAACAGAAAAGGGATTCCATCAACGTTTTTGCCAAGCGCAGTAGTGGTATCATCACTCCGGAGTACCGCTTACCTACCGAAACCGAATGGGAATACGCCGCTCAAGCTTTGATCGGGACCAGGGAATACAACAATTACAGGGGTAGAAAGAAATATCCATGGGAAGGTGATTATACAAGAAATGGCCAACGTGTAGGTCGTGGTGACCAATTGGCCAACTTTAAACAAGGTAAGGGGGATTACGGTGGAATCGCCGGTTGGTCCGATGATGGAGCCGATATCACTGCAGAAGTTAAGTCTTACAAACCCAATGATTTTGGCCTTTATGACATGGCAGGTAACGTAAGTGAATGGGTAGCTGATGTCTACAGACCAATTGTTGATGATGAAATTAGCGACTTTAATTACTATCGAGGGAATATCTATTTGAAAAAGGCGATCGGTGAGGACGGCAAAGTAGATGTCCTACGTGATGAAATAGTGTATGACACCCTTCCAAACGGCAGAGTTGTCGCGGTGAACCTACCAGGTGAAATCAAAGAAGTACCCATTGGCGAGGAAGAAACCTACTTAAGGACAAACTTCTCGACCAGTGACAATAGAGGATTTCGGGATGGTGACCCCGGGTCTTCCAGATTCTTCGAGCGTTTTAGTGATGAAGAAGAGGACAATAGAAAAATGTACGATTCCCCTTCACACAAAGTGGAAAGGGACTCCACCGGCAAATTGTTACGTCAGTATGATACCTCTAACTACAGGACTTCCCTAATCAACGATGAAGTAAGGGTCTATAAAGGTGGTTCTTGGAGGGACAGGGCATTCTGGTTGGATCCCGCGCAACGGAGGTACCTACCACAATATATGGCTACGGACGATATCGGGTTTAGATGTGCCATGTCACGGGTAGGATCTAAATCCAAAACCAAGAAAACGATAAGGCACAAGAAAGCCAAATAAATATTTGATATTCATTTGAAAGCCCTTGATATTGAATCAAGGGCTTTTTTTATCTTCGATTTATGGATTTGGAACAATTGCACCAACTGTTTTTACAGTACGGAAATATATCAACGGATACCCGAAAAATTGAACAAGACTCCCTTTTCTTTGCCCTGAAAGGACCGAATTTTAATGGAAATGCCTTTGCGAAGGAAGCACTAAAAAAAGGGGCCGCCTATGCCATAATTGACGAACCTGAATTCCAACTTGATGATAAAACCATTTTGGTGGATGATGTGCTGAAGACCTTACAGGAACTGGGCACCTATCACAGGAACAAGAGCAAGGCGATTGTAATTTCCTTGACCGGAAGCAATGGCAAAACCACGACAAAGGAACTGATCTATGCCGTACTATCCAAAAAGTACAGCACCATTGCCACCCAGGGCAATCTCAACAATCACATTGGGGTTCCCTTAACCTTACTGAGTATAAGGGAGGATACCGAAATGGCCATTATTGAAATGGGGGCCAACCACCAAAAGGAAATTGAGTTTCTTTCCAACCTCTCCCGACCGGACTTCGGCTATATCACCAATTTTGGGAAAGCCCATCTGGAAGGTTTTGGGGGCGTTGAAGGTGTAATTAAGGGGAAAAGTGAATTATATGATTACTTACTGGCCAACAACGGACAGGTATTCCTAAACGCCGACGATCCCATTCAAAAGGAAAAACTATCACATTATGTAAAAAAGTTTGGCTTTAGCCAGACGGACGGTAACTATTACACCATAAAACTCCTGACCGCCGAACCTTTTGTTCAGCTGGAGTTCGAGAACATTACAGTGGAAACACAATTGGTAGGTGCCTATAATTTTCCCAATTGCTGTGCGGCGGTAGTGATCGGTAAGTATTTTAATGTTCCCCTTGAGGACATCAAGAAAGCCATTGCTGCCTACATTCCAGGGAACAACCGATCGCAATTGTTGAAAAAGGGGGGGCACCACATTGTATTGGATGCCTATAATGCCAACCCCAGTAGTATGGAGGTTGCCTTAAAAAGCTTTGCCAAGGTGAAGGCGAAACGCAAAGTCCTTTTTCTTGGAGATATGTTTGAACTGGGTGAGGCTGCAGCCAAAGAACACCAGGCCATAACCGACCTAGCGGAAAAACTAGGGTTTGACCACGTCTTTTTGGTCGGGGAGCACTTTGCAGACACCAGGACCAATGCCCTTACTTTTTCTTCCTTCGAAGATTTGAAAAAATATCTTTTGCAAAACCCATTACCGCAGGGCACACTCTTAATAAAAGGGTCTCGGGGAATGGCCATGGAACGTATTCTTGACCTTCTCTGATTTGCCAAACTTTTCCTAAAAGTGGGATTTTATTGAAATGGTCCCACCTTTCCAACGAACTAAAGCGTAACTAAACCAATTCGTATGGAAAAGAACATCATCATCTTTGACGGGGAATGCAACCTATGTAATGGGGTTGTGGGTTGGTTGCTAAAATTTGCTCCATATGATATATTTCAATTTGTCCCCTTTCAATCCCCAAAGGGACAGGTATTGCTCAAACAGTACGGTTTTCCGACCGAAGACCTGACCACCGTTATCCTTTTTGATGAAAATGGCCCCCATACCCATTCCGATGGTTTTCTGGAAATTGTATCAAAAATTCCCAAGTGGCGATTGGTAGCCGCTTTGCTTGCCTACATCCCAAAAATTATTAGGGATACCATTTACACTATTGCCTCCAAAAATCGCGTGCGCTGGTTTGGTAAATCCAATGCATGTACGGTAAGTTTTTGAAAAATGGTTTTGGTCCTATCCCAATGGCCTTAGTACTACCTTAGCAACATCATTGTTTTCTGGGTTTTTTCTACTTCAGGTATTCGTTATCTTAGGGATGTCTTGAGTGTATGAAATGGTTGCTTGGAACCATAAAACAGAAAACATGAAAAATATCGTATTGCTCATTGCAGCAATTATCTTAAGTATTTGTTCGTATGGACAAATCCAACAAAGTGAGTTATATGGTCATTGGAAAGCAAAAAAGATAGTCAAAAAGTCACCAAACCCAGAGCTTAGGGGCGTAATGGATGGTTTCAGAAATGCAACTTTTAGTTTTTTGGAAAATGGGGATTTTCATTTGACTACTGAATCCAAGGCACCTACCTTTCAAATGATTCTTAGAATGATTGAAGGTGCAAAATGGAAATTCGATTCCCAAGAACAGCTCATCAAAATAGGTACTGAAGAAGATGGATATTCAATTATGGGAATTTATCCCACCAGAAAAGAATCCATAATGCGATTTTCACTTGACGAAAGCGAGATGATTTTTGAGATGGAGAAGAATGATTTAAAAAAGGTAGATTAGCCCTTGAACATAAAACCCCCTTGAATTATAAGGGGGCATAGGTGTTATTCGTGGAGTATACTGGATTCGAACCAGTGACCTCTGCCCTGTCAAGGCAGCGCTCTAAACCAACTGAGCTAATACTCCAAAAAGTGCTGCAATATCGTAAAAATGTTACCAATCCCCATATTCTGCGGAATTCTTTTGTGTTTCATGCAAGGTGATATGCAATAACTGGCCTTCCTTGAGCTTGGGCTTCAAAATATCGTAAATAATTTTTACAAAATATTCCGTGGACGGAAAAATATCTTTAAACTCCGGGCAGTCTTCGTTTAGGTTTTTATGATCAAATCGTTCTTCTATCTCCTCCTTGATCAATTGTCCCAAAAAGGCCAAATCCATTACAAAGCCCGTATTTGGATCCACTTCACCCCGAATACGGACCTCCAGATCAAAATTATGTCCATGGTAATGGGGACTGTTACATTTTCCAAAAACCTCCACATTCTTTTGATCGCTCCAGTTGGGATTGTGCAAACGATGTGCCGCATTAAAATGTGCCTTTCTACATATTGTTGCTATCATGGCTGACCAATTACGAAAAGATGGGCAAATGTAGTTCAAAAAAGATGGTCACATCCCCCAATGATGGCTTTTAAAAATACGACTTGGTTATTTACAAAACTAGCAATACATTGGGAAAGACAATTACCTTACCTGCCATGGATAGAAGTACGTTTTCCCGATGGTTTGTTTTGATGTTACCCATTACGGTGTGGACAACCTCCTGTTCCAAACCGGTTGCACCCATCAAAAAACCGAACATTATTATCATTTTGACCGATGACCAGGCCTGGGGTGACTTGAGTTATCATGGAAATACCAACCTTTCCACGCCAAATATGGATTCCATTGCGCTGCAAGGCGCTGCAATTTCAAATTTTTATGTACAACCTGTTTGTTCCCCTACCCGCGCGGAGTTGTTGACAGGGCAATATTTCCCCAGACTGGGCGTGTATTCCACATCAGCTGGTGGGGAACGGATGGATCTGAAGGCCCCTACAATGGCCGGACTGTTCAAAGAAGCTGGTTATTCCACCGCGGCCTACGGGAAATGGCACAATGGAACCCAACCCCCATACCATCCCAACTCCAGGGGTTTTGATGATTATTATGGATTCTGTTCCGGGCACTGGGGCAACTATTTTAGCCCAATGCTGGAACATAATGGGAAAATTGTAAAAGGCAAGGGCTTCCTGGTCAATGATATTTTTGACCATGGCATGGAATTCATATCCGAGCAACGGGGCAAACCTTTCCTTTTATACCTTCCGGTCAATACCCCCCATAGTCCAATGCAGGTACCGGATGGGTTTTGGAAAAAGTTTGGGGAAAGTACCCTTGGGATGAAGTACCATGGCAACGAAGTGGAAGATGAACTTTTTACCCGTGCCGCCTTGGCCATGGTTGAAAATATTGATTGGAACATTGGACGTTTGACCAAACATCTTAAAGAAAATGGTTTGGAAAGGAATACCATTGTGGTGTTTATGTCCGATAATGGACCCGCTGGTTGGCGATGGAACGGGAACATGCGCGGCAAAAAGGGAAGTACGGATGAAGGGGGCGTAAAATCCCCATTCTTTATCAAATGGCCCAACAAAATTACCGCTGGAACAACATCAAAACAACTGATGGGATCAGTGGATCTTTTGCCTACCCTGGCAAGTTTGGCGAACATCCCCTTACCCAATTCCCTGAAACTGGATGGAATGGATTTGAGCCAAGCGCTATTGAACAAGGGTCAAAGCACGATCAATAGGGCAGTCTACAACCATTGGAACCAAAAAACCAGCGTTCGGATCCGGAATTATCGGTTGGACCATGAAAACAGATTGTATGATATCACTGCGGATAATGGCCAGACCATGGATGTTTCAGAAAGATTTCCCGCCATTAGGGATTCTTTGGCCACTTTAAAAAAGCAATGGGAAAAAGAAGTGAACGCACTGGAGAGACCTACACAGAAAAGATTGTTTCCCATCGGCGATAGCACCTACGGTTTTGCCCAATTACCTGCAAGGGATGGTACTGCGTATGGAAAGATCAAAAGGAGCAATCGTTATCCCAATGATTCCTTTTACACCAATTGGACACAAGAAAACGACTCGATTACTTGGGACGTGGATGTTTTGAACGACGGCCAATTTGAAATCTATCTCCATTATACGTGCAAACCCGAAGATATTGGGACCGAACTTCAGCTGACCCTGAAAAAGGAAAGGATAACAAAGACCATTACTGAAGCACATAACCCTCCATTGGTAGGTGCGGACAAGGACCGATCTCCTAGGATAGAGTCCTATGTAAAGGATTTTAAATCCACAAAAATGGGGGAAATGACCTTAAAAAAAGGCAAGGGACAACTGGCATTAAAGGCCGTTTCCATCCCGGGAAATTCATCAATAGACTTTAGGCTGCTCTATTTTAAAAGATTATGAACTAAGTCAAGACGCTTCCGTTGGTATCCCCTTTGGGAATACCGTTAGGGTTCTCCGTACTTTGGGGTATTTCCCCCACAACCTGGCTCCACAATCCCAATTTTAGGGGATGGATTCGGTTGACTGAATTGGGATCATTCCACATGCTTAAAGTTGTAGAACTTTTTTCTGTAAGAGCTCGGGGTCAACTTTTTTATCTTCTTAAAGATCCTGTTGAAGTTGGCTATGTTATTAAATCCACACATATAGGCAATCTCAGATATGCTGTAATCCATGCCTGCCAACAATCTGGCTGCGTTATCGATCCGTACTTCGTTCAAATATTCGATAAATGTATGGTTGGTCGTTTTTTTCATAAACCTATTAAAGGAGACTTTGCTCATATTGAGCAACTGGGCCACCTCATCCAAGGTTATCTTTTTAGGATAATTCTGTTGGATATAGTTGTACAACAACTTGGTCTTATCACTATTTTCAAAATCATCCGCAGGACGTTCTGCGGCCGAGAGTAGTTTCTGGCCCGGAGTTTTGGAGAGGTCATAGAGAATGGAAAACAATTCCAGAAAATAATCGA
The DNA here is from genome assembly GCF_023016285.1 of Muricauda sp. SCSIO 64092. Lineage (GTDB taxonomy): Bacteria > Bacteroidota > Bacteroidia > Flavobacteriales > Flavobacteriaceae > Croceivirga. The sequence continues at coordinate 3,397,245 of NZ_CP095413.1, read as the reverse complement.
TTCCGTCCAACTCGGAAACCTTCAATAATCTAGGGGCAATTTTTTTGACCTCCTGCTTTTTGAAAAGGATTCCATGCACCGATCTCTGGAACATTTCCTTTAAGGGGCGCATTAAACTCCTCCGTAACAAACTTGAACTAAAAAGATCGTTATGGAATTGAATGGTGACCTCATGAACCGCATGGTCGCACTTGAACATATCCCAACCATGAAACACATTGGGTCCTACCAAAACCAATTCGTAGTTATCAATTTCATCACTGGAATAGCCCACATTACGCCGCATTCCCTTTCCATTGACAATGAAATTCAATTCCATTTCGGGATGAAAATGTATGGGATAATCAAAAGCATCACGGACCCTGTTCATCACCAAGAAACTATCTTGGTCGGACAAGGAGGTGATTTCACGTTGGTATTTTAGATTCTGTTCCAAGAAAAGAACTTTTTGCAATATTATACTTTTTTATCAATACTATAATTTCTTACATATTTTCAATTTCAAAGAAAACCGATTGATTCAACCAGATCTACATTATTGAATCAATTTTTAATTGAACTTCACCGGAAGCTTACCTATTTTTTTAACATTTTTATTGCGCAATTACAAAATTCGGGTAATTCAAATGTTACAATTTACCAAATGTTAAAGAAATAATAATAATACAATAAAATGACAAAATAGTATATGTTGAGTGTTACAACAATGTATAATTTTATCACTTACTCTAACGGGATTGCATTTCATTGCAACGACCACCACAAGAATTAACATAACTTAATTAAACTACATGATTATGAAACAATCCATTGAACTTGGCTTTTTCAGCTTGAAGAAAAAGACCAGAACATTGCCAAAGTTGCTCCTGAAAGGGGTTTTGGCAATGCTAATGGTTTTTGGGGTTCAGGGGCTACAAGCCAAAACAAAAACGAACAGTAATGGTCTATTGCCATTGCAAACCACCGTTTCAGGTATGGTTACGGATTCAAATGGGGCTCCCTTGCCTGGGGCAAACGTCATTGTCAAAGGAACCACCAATGGCACACAGACCGATTTTGACGGAAACTATACCATCACTACGGATTCGGATGCGGTTTTAGTGTTCAGCTATATTGGCTTTGCCACCCAGGAGATACCTATCAACGGACAAAGCACTATTGATGTGCAATTGTTGGAGGACGCCAACAAATTGGATGAAGTCGTGATAATAGGTTACCAAGCGCAGACAAGAGGTGATTTAACTGGATCGGTAGCTTCCATTGACGTTTCAGAAGCAACAAAACAACCTTTGGTCAATGTTGCTGAGGCACTTGAAGGCCGTGCCACCGGTGTCAGTATAACCAATAATGGGGCCCCCGGTGCAGCACCTGTTGTGCGTATCCGTGGTTTGGGCACTCCTAACAATAACAATCCATTATATATCATTGATGGGGCACAAACTCAAGACCCCGATATTTTAAATACCATCAACCCTCAGGATATCGCACAAATCAACGTCCTAAAGGATGGTGCCGCCGCTATATATGGAGCACGGGCATCCAATGGTGTGATTATTGTCACCACTAAAAGTGGTAGCTACAATCAAGATAAACTTTCGGTGACTGTTGATATTTCCACAGGTTTCAGTAGGGCCAATAGATTGCCCGACATGACAAATGCCCGCGAATTGGGCGAAGTGTTTTTTGAAAGTTTGACCAACGATGCCATAAGGACTGGGGGAGATCCAGAAGAAATTGTTATTCATCCACAATATTTTCCAACTGGCGGTTCCCCACAGGTTCCTTCCCAGCTTTTGGGAGTGCGCCTTTCGGGCACGCAAGAAGAAGTAATTGCCCCGGTAAAACCAGGGGGCACCAATTGGTTGGATGAGATTTTTAGAACCGCTCCAACCCAAAACATCACAGCCACATTTTCCAATGGTAATGAAACCTCAAAGTATTCTGCCACTTTTGGATACTTGAACAGGGAAGGGATTCTATCGTTTACAGGCTTCAAAAGAGGGCAGGTACGTTTGAATTCAGAATTCAAAATTGGCAAACGCTTGACCATTGGGGAACACCTTAATGTTTCTTTCAGCAACTCCCAAAACAACAATTTTGGCGATCAAGTACAATTTGCCATGCGTTTAAGCCCTTTGGTCCCAGTTAGGGACAATTTAGGGCGTTTTGCTGGCGCATATGCCAATCCCAATGGCCTCTCCAACGCCACCAACCCCGTTGCAAATTTGACCAGGGATGGCGATGATTTCTTTAAGCAAACGCGAATCCTGGGTGATATTTATGCCAGCTATGAACTCATGGACGGCCTTTCCTTTAAAACAAGTTTTGGGGGGGATATCAGCATATTGAGTTCCAGGGATTTTCGCGCCTTGGACCCAGAATCTGCAGAACCAAGATCTACCAACACCTTGACCGAAAGGAACCAGCAGACCTATAGTTGGGTATGGACCAATACCTTGAACTACGCCAAAACTTTTGGTGACCATTCCGTGAATGCCGTCTTAGGGTATGAGGCTGTAGAAAATACCGGGAAGTCCCTAGAGGTATTGGCCAACGGTTTCCTGTTTGAAACCCCGGATTTCTATCTCTTGGACAACGCTTCAGGAACTCCGATAGTCGATCCCGCAGATACCTTCGATTTTGAAAATACCTTGTCTTCGGTCTTTGGTACGGTGAATTATTCGTATGCCGATAGATATCTTTTTAGTGCCACGGTACGTAGGGACCAATCCTCAAGATTCTTTGGCGACAACCAAAGTGGTTTTTTCCCAGCGTTCAGTGGTGGATGGGTCATAAGCAATGAGGACTTTTTCCCACAGGATGGACTCCTAAATCGTTTAAAATTCAAGGCATCTTGGGGACAATTGGGGAATCAGGAATTACCTGCATCCAACCCAACCATCAATATATCAAACTTGAACATCGAATTCGCCGATTATGCATTTAACGGGGGAACAAACCTAAGAACAGGCGCGTTGTTAAGTAACGTGGGAAATCCAGATTTGACCTGGGAAATTACGGAGAGCTTTAATGTTGGGGCAGAAGTGGGATTGTTCGACAATGCTTTGGGCATCTCCTTGGAATACTTCAGAAATACGACGGAAGACCTCATCGTTGAAAATGAAACGATTATCAGTGACACGGCCATTGATGCCAGGGCCCCTTTTGTAAATACGGGCAATGTCCAAAATACCGGTTTTGATTTAAATATATCTTATCAAAATCGTTCCGGTGGAGACTTTACTTATGGCATTGATCTTAACCTATCTACTTTTGAAAACGAGGTTACTGAATTGGATGGTTTTCTCTTAGGTGATACATTTAGGGGTGGTCCCATTACCCGTACAGAAGAAGGGCAGCCTTTATCCTCTTTCTTTGGTAGGGTAGTCGATGGCATCTACAGAAGTGAGGCAGAAGTTGCCGTAGGGCCCGATCAGGGTTTTGCCTCCAATGCCGCAGGGGTCGGTAGGTTAAGGTACAGGGATTTGAATGGTGATGGTGTCATCAACGACGATGACCGAACCTTCATTGGCAATCCACACCCCGATTTCACTTTTGGTTTAAACTTTAATGCCAATTATAAAAACTGGGACTTCAGTGTCTTCTTTAGCGGCGTGGTTGGTAACGACATTTACAACTATGATAAAATCTTTACTGACTTCCCCACTTTCCCTAGTGGAAATAGAAGCACACGGGTATTGGATGCCTTTAACCCATCCACAAATCCAAACGGTTCACAACCCGGGTTGAGCTTCACCATATTAAACGGTGAAACCAATACAAATTCCTTTTTGGTGGAAGATGGCTCCTTTGTTCGTCTAAAGAACCTGGTGGTTGGCTATACCTTGCCCAGCCAACTTACGGACAAATGGGGCATTGCAAGCTTGCGTTTTTATGCAAATGCGAGCAACTTGTTCACTATTACCGGTTATGACGGGATAGACCCAGAAATTCAGCCAATTAATCCGGACGGTGCGCCCGCCAATACTGCACTGACCATTGGCGTAGATGAAAGTACATTTCCAGTTCCGCAAATATTCTTGTTGGGCGTAAATTTAAAATTGTAAAAAGATGAAAAAGAAGTTTGTTTATTTGTTTGCTATTCTCTTCGGAGCCATTTCCTGTGGGGACGAATTTGCAACTACACCTGCTGTAGGTGCATTGAGCGAAGAATCCTTGGCCAATACCCAAGGGGTGGATTTATTATTGACCGGAGCCTATTCCATGTTGGATGGCTGGCGTGACAACAACAAAGGAAATCAATTTTCCGTTGGTGGTGATAACTGGTGGTTTGATGTGATTGCAGATGATGCCCATAAAGGCAGTACAGATGGGGATCAAATAGAACTCTTTCAAATTGAAACCAATGACTGGCAAACGGCCAACGATTATTTTAGGGGCAAATTTACTGCACTGTATGCCGGGGTAAATAGGGCCAATGCTGCCCTATCCGTTATTAGGGGTATCGACAGGGAGGCGCTTTTACCTAACGAACTTGAGGCACTGGTCGGACAAGAAGCAGAGGCCCATTTCTTAAGGGGACACTATTATTTTGAACTCACTAAAATTTATGGAAATGTCGCAATTATAACGGTTGAGAACTATGAGTTACAGGAATTCAACCAGCCCAATCCTGGACCAGCTTGGGAACAGATTGAAGCAGATTTCCAATTTGCCATAGATAACCTTCCAGCCACTAGAGCTGATCAACCCGATCCCGGGCGCCCCACACAAGTAGTGGCAAGGGCCTATATGGGAAAAGCGCATTTATACCAATCCGACTGGGCAGCTGCCTTGGCCGAATTTAATGCCGTTATCACTAGCAATGAGTTTTCTTTAAACCCGGAATATTTGGACAATTTTAATGTAGCTGGGGAAAATGGTCCGGAGTCCGTATTTGCCATACAATTTGCCGAAGATGGCGGGCAATCGTTTAATGGGAACAGAGGAGGTACATTAAACTTCCCAGCGGGAGGAGCTTTTACCTGTTGTGGATTTTATCAGCCCACCATAGATTTGGCCAATGCCTTTAGGGTTGATGCCAACGGATTACCCCTTTTTGATTCCTACAACGATACTGATTTCCTGAACGATTATGGTATTAATAGTGATGAAGTATTTATTCCAGATGTTATTACTCCAGTGGACCCTAGATTGGATTATACGGTAGGACGAAGAGGTATCGATTTCAATGGTTTTGGAGAGCATATTGGAAAGGACTGGATTCGAGCGAATTTTAATGATATATCGGGTCCATACCTCCCAAAAAAGAATGTCTACCAAGCAGCGGAATTTAGTGAAGATACGGGTAGCGGTGCTTGGGGACAAGTACACTCCGGCATCAATTATAATATTATACGCTATGCCGATGTGTTATTGATGGCTGCCGAAGCGGCAGTGGAAACCGGCGATTTAGGCACTGCCTTAAATTATGTGAACCAGGTAAGGAATCGAGCGGCCAATACCTCGGTAGTGCAAGCTATTGATGAAAGTGGGCCAGCCGCCAATTATCAAGTGGGCTTATACGCTGTCTTCCCAGACGCTGGTTTTGCAAGGGATGCCGTTCGCTTTGAGCGACGTGTGGAATTAGCCATGGAAGGGCACCGCCTCTTTGATTTAAGACGATGGGGCATTGCCCAAGCAACCTTAACGGAGTACTATGCCAATGAAGCTCGCACCATAGGCAATTTCGGCAGTAAAGTAGGGGCATACCAACCACACTTTGATCTGTTGCCCATACCCCTAACATCAATTGATTTGAGCAATGGGGTTTTAACGCAAAATATAGGTTATTAGTTGTGAAATTTAATAAGATGAAAAACATATGGCCATTTTCCCAGTTGTATGGAGAGTACTTGGTAATGACGAAACAATTACACATATTGGCAAAATTCATCTTATTCAAATCACCGATTTATTGCAAACACATAAAAACTTTAGAATGAAAAACAATTTTATAAAAACGATAATTATTGCCCTTTTACTTCTAGGCTGTGATGATGATGACAATGGTGACACCTCCCTTGTCTTCAATGGAAGCATCACGGGAGGCCCATTCACATTCTGCGTGAATGATGGCGTGGCAGACAATGTAAGTGACATTGCCCTTGGCGAAGGTTCAAGTACAGGTTCAAATAGTACTTGGATCGTAACGGATAATGACAATATAATCTTAAGCCTTCCTTCCAGTATTTCTGAACTGGAAGCCATCAATTTTGATGTTGGAGAACCAGGCATACGTTTAATTTGGTATCTATCAGCCAATGCCGCGGTTACCAACCTTGAGGTAGGTCAGGACATAGTCAATTTAGGAGGTGATTTTGACCTTTCCAAAACGGCTGTAAAAGTGAATAGAAATGCCACTGTCGCGGCAGTACTTTCAGGAGGGCCTTTTACTTTTTGCATTGACGGCAATGAAGACAATGTAGGCGGAATTACGGTTGATGAAGAAGGATCTGGAACCAACGCAACTTGGGTAATCACCGATGGTGACGGCCTCATATTGGCAACCCCTAATACTTTGGCCGATGTTGAGGAATTTGACTTTAACGAAGGAGATCCCGGTAATCTCTCTATTTGGAACTTACAATATGAAGATGATGTTGCAAATCCTGACTTCGATCCTGAGGTTGAGGGGTCGCTTAAACTGACCGTTACCAACGCAAATGATTTAAGCGGTTGTTTTAGTTTGTCAAACCCCATTACGGTCACGAGAAACGTGTCTGAAGTAAGTGCCGCTACAATTTTGGGTGGTCCTTATTCTTTCTGTATGGATGGTACTGCTGACAATGTTAATGGGCTGGACATTGATGAAAGTGAAGCCGTTGGCACAAACAGTGCTTGGATTCTAACTGACGCTGGGGGAGCTATACTCCAACTACCAGCTTCCATTGCTGAGATTGAAGCCATAGACTTTGATAGCACCGAAAGTGGAGGTACCCGTTTAATTTGGAACATTCGTTATGAAGATGGCCTTGTAGGTTTGGAAGTGGGCGCAAGTGCGGGTGATCTTGTTGGCTGTTTTGCCCTTTCAGATTCAATTGAGATACAACGAACGATTACCGCCGAACCAAATAACGCAGGCACAATTTCAGGAGGGCCATTCAACTTTACAGATGATGGCATGCCCGATTTTGTTTCGGATATTGAGTTAGATGATGAAAATCTGGTTGGCACCAATACTTCTTGGGTAGTTACGGACAATGCTGGCATCATTTTGGCGTTGCCTGCAACCCTTGCAGAACTCGAGGCCATCAATTTTGAAAATATCAATGTTGGTTCGGAATGCTTGATTTGGCACATGAGCTATGAAGACAGTCTTCTAGGACTTTCTGTTTTCAATAGTGCAAATGAATTGAGCGGTTGTTTTGCCCTCTCAAATTCAATTCAGGTGAACAAAAATTAAATTTCTAAAGACCCTAAATTAGTCATGTGATTATAAGGTCTTGTTTAATAAACAATCGAAATTTCGATTATAAGTTTAAGTTTAGTTGAGTTTTTAGTTTAAGTTTAGCTAATGGACAGGGCATTTTCAATGCCCTGTTTTTGTTTTAAAATACTACAGTCCTTACCTTTATTTTATCCAATTTTCAATTATGGTCAACTTTTTTTGGAGAAGTGCCCTTCTCCTCATATGCATTGTTTTTATAGGTAGCTGCAGCACGGAAAAAAGTAGTTCCAAAGAGACTGCCATCTTTACGAAATTGACCCCGTCACAAACCGGGGTTACATTTTCAAACAATCTAACCGAAAATGATTCCCTCAACTACTTTACCTATGCCTATATTTATATGGGAGGGGGAATTTCTACTGGGGACATCAATAATGACGGATTGATCGATCTGTATTTTACGGGCAATATGGTGCCCAACAAGCTATATCTGAACAAGGGAAACCTGCAGTTTGAGGATATTAGTGAAACAGCAGGCGTTTCAGGAGATAACAGATGGTATACGGGAACCACAATGGTCGATATCAACAATGATGGTTTCCTGGACATTTATTGCTCCGTTGGTGGTAAATTTGGCCCAAAGGAAAACCAATTGTTTATCAATAATGGGGACAACACCTTTTCCGAACAGGCCAACGCCTATGGTATAGATGACCCCAGCAATAGTGTCCAAGCCACTTTTTTTGACTACGATTTGGACGGGGATTTAGATCTATATGTGGCCAACTACCCGCCAACGCCTTTTAATGCCCCCAATTATTTCTATCGTTTTAAGCAATACAGTCCCAAACCCCTGGAAACCGATCGTTTGTTCAAAAAAGAGGGGGAAACATTTGTGGATGTTACCGAAGAAGCCGGGCTAAAGACTTTTGGTCTGTCCTTAAGTGCAACCGTTGCAGATATAAACAAAGATGGATGGCCCGATCTTTATGTTTCCAATGATTTTAGCACACCGGACTATATGTTCATCAACAATAAGGATGGTTCCTTCTCTGATGTGTTAAAGCAAACCACAAAGAACATTTCATTTTATGGCATGGGGGTCGATATTGCAGATTTTAATAATGATGCATTACCGGATATCCTTCAAGTGGATATGACCGCACAAATTAACCGCCGTGCAAAAGCCAATATGGCCAGTATGAATCCAGACCTGTTTTGGAGTACCGTAAATGCAGGGTTCCATTACCAATACATGCAGAACAGCCTCCAGTTGAACAACGGTAATTTATTGGATACCCTACCCGACTTTAGCAATATATCGCGAATTGCAGGGGTATCGTCCACAGATTGGAGTTGGGGACCATTATTTGCCGATTTGGACAATGACGGATGGAAGGATATTTTTATTTCCAATGGGACACGGCGGGAAATAAACAATCGTGATTTCTTTTTGGAAATAGAAAAAAAAGGTATTCCAAAAGATAGCACCCTCAAAAAGGCTTTGGAAATTCCTTCCGAAAAAATAGACAATTATGCCCTAAAAAATAATCGTGACCTCACCTTTAAAAGAGTGAACAAGGAATGGGGCATTGAACATAAAGGGTTCTCCAACGGTTCCGTATATGTGGACCTGGACAATGACGGCGATTTGGAAATTGTGACCAATAATATTGATGATGTTGCCTCCATTTTTGAAAATACCAGTTCTGACAAAAACAACCACCTCACTGTAAAATTGAAAGGGCCGGAGCAGAATAAAAATGGCCTTGGCGCCAAGGTAATGTTATTCAACAATGGGGAACTACAGTACCAAGAATTGACACTGACCAGAGGTTTTCAATCCTCTGTTGCCCCACAACTACACTTTGGATTGGGCGATGTTGCCATGGCAGATTCCCTCCAAATTATCTGGCCGGACCAAAGACAACAACTGGTAACCAGTATTAAAGCGAATACCACCCTAACCCTGGACCACAAGGAGGCAGAGAATCCCAAGAACACTGAAAACCAAACAATTCCCAAATTGTTCGAAACCCAAAAAGACACCAAAACCGTTGTAGAACATTTCTATAGGGACAACAACTACAATGATTTTATTGAGGAGATTTTACTGCCCCACCAAACCTCGATGTTCGGTCCCAATATTGCTGTAGGGGACTTGGACAATAACGGCCTCGAAGATTTAGTGGTAGGGGGCGCCTATGGTTTTACCACCTCTGTTTATATGCAAACCCATGAAGGTTTTGTACTGAAAGAACCCCAACCCTTTGAAATGGACAAAATATCCGAAGATATGGGCATTCATATTTTTGATGCCGAAGGTGATGGCGATAACGATATCTATATTGCCAGTGGGGGTAATGAATATGAAACCAACGCCAAAGAACTACAAGATCGATTGTACCTTAATGATGGAAAGGGGAATTTTACCAAAAGTACGGAAGCTTTGCCCACAATGCTGACCAGTAGTTCCAGGGTACATAGTCACGATTTTGATAAGGATGGCGATTTGGATTTATTTGTTTCCGGACGGCTTGTCCCAGGAAATTACCCAGTTCCGGCAAATAGCTATTTGCTCGAGAATGTTAGTGGTGACGGTAATGTGAAGTTCCTGAATGCCACTCCAAAAATTGCCCCTTTTCTTGAGGGAATTGGGATGGTTACCGATGCCAGTTGGACAGATATTGACCAGGATGGCTGGACAGACCTGGTCTTGACCGGGGAATGGATGCCTATCACCATTCTTAAAAATGACAACGGTTACTTTTCCGATGTCACCGAAAAAATGGGACTTGAAGATTCCAGGGGATGGTGGTTCAGTATTAAGCCGGGGGATTTTGATGGGGATGGGGATTTGGATTTCATGGTGGGGAATTTGGGCCTCAATTATAAATACAAGGCTACGGAGGAAGAAACCTTTGATATTTACTTCAATGATTTTGATAACAACAATACGGGGGATATTGTACTTAGCTATTACAATGAAGGGGAAAAATTTCCCTTGCGGGGCAGGGAATGTTCTTCCCAGCAAATGCCTGGCATAAAGGATAAATTCAAGGATTACGAATCTTTTTCCCGGGCAACGCTGGAGGACGTGTATACCGAAAAAACCCTGGAAAATTCCCTTCACTATCAGGTAAAATCATTTGCAAGCGTTTTCTTGGAAAACAAGGATGGGAAATTTGTACGGCATCAACTTCCCATTCATGCCCAATTGTCCGCTATCAATCAGATTATTGTGGAAGATTTTAACGAGGACGGACATCTGGACGCACTTATTGCGGGAAATTTGTACGCCTCGGAAGTAGAAACCCCAAGAAATGATGCAGGTAATGGTCTTCTTCTTCTCGGTGATGGAAAGGGGAATTTCTCCCCGGTTCTTGCCAAGGAAAGTGGTTTTTATGCCCCTGGCGACGTAAAGGACATGGAAAAAATGTCCATACGGGGCCAAGAACACATTGTGGTCGCCAAAAACTCTGATTATTTGCAGTTCATCAAAATGGATAAAGGAAAACCCTGAAACAGGGTTTTCTTTTCAAAAAGGTAGATATAAAGAATTTTGGACTGCATGTAATCTTAACATCTCGATATGAGAAGTATAGATGTCAATAGATATGTGTGCTGTCACTTCGGCTACCCGTCCGAATGACATTTCGGACAGGCAGTCGAGAAGCCTAAAAATCCCGTACTTTGATGAGGTCTCGACTGAGCTCGACCCGACAAACCTATATAAACTGTTGAAAATCAAAACTAAAAATAAATTGTTACGTCGAACTAACGTTAAATAGCATTCAGAAGGATTCATCTAATCATTTGGAATACCTTCGTTTGCCATGTAGACGGTGGTCTATAGGTCGGCATGGAGTGAAGTACGGTTCTTTCCACTTTGGTTTATTGGGAGTACAAGCCATTCGGAATGCCGGGTTTCTTTATCAAAACACTTCAAAAACCGATTACCTCATGCAGGGACAGCGCTTTTTGTATTAGCCCCGTGATTCCAATTGGGAATCCTAAACAGGCTCCAGAACCAAAACGTCTTTAACCGGGCTTTATCCTTTTATGAAGTTAATCCTATCAAAAAACCCTCCGATTGGAGGGTTTTAAGAAATATAGTACACTATCCTTACAATTAGTTCTGATCTGCTGGGGTCAAATTTGGATTGGCATCAATTTCCTGTTGTGGAATTTTAAAAATCCAATCATCGTTCACAGAAGGCCTTTCTATTTGATACGCCTCTTGATAGAGTACTGCAGAAGCTCCGGAACCACCATCTGCTTCATGATCGATTCCTTCATCCCATCGTATGTGATCGGTATATCCAAAACCTTCACCCCATAGCTCTACGCGTCGTTGAAACTTTATATGGTCCATCAGGGACTCTTGTGTATTAAAGACGGTAACGTCATATGCGCTATCACGTTCCTCGCCCAAAGGTCGTAACGCTGCCTGTGCACCGGGGATATTCCCCATCATGGCCATTGCTTCTGCCTCAATCAGATACATTTCCGAGGAACGCATATAAATGATATCATCGGGATCGATAGAGCCGGGGTTTGCATTCTTCATCTTAAAGTGCATATAAGGGTGTAGGTTAAATGCTGTAGTAATGCCATATACCGCATTCAGTGAATCCACCGCAGCATTGAACTCATCCTCATCCGTAAAGTTTGGATCGTTGCCAAAACCTCCCTGGTTATTGGCCGCCGAAGTATTGGTATTGGGCGCATTGATGATAAATACATCCTTTCTATAATCCGTATCGGGAATGGCATCGACTATTCTACGATCGGCAATTTTAGGGTTGTTCCTTACTTGACTACCATTGAATGTATTGCTCATTAGGTAAAAATAGGAACGGAAAAATGTGGTCTCCGGAGCAATCACCCTACTCCCCCAAATGACCTCGGGGAGCCCAATAGAATTGAACCCGGACTTCCAGTCAGCTTCACTCATCAAAGGATAACCTTCGCGTGCCAGCACCGCAGCATCCGCAGCGGCTTGCCACTCACCTTTGGATAAGTGCATCCGGGCCAAAAGACCATAGGCAACATCTATAGTCAATTGTGATCCTCCTCTTCCTCCTGTTAATCCATTATTCGCAAACGTACTGATTGCTAAATTCAAATCAGCCTCAATTTGATCATAGATTTCCTGTACCGTAGATCTTGGTTCACTGGTAAACGGCAATTCAGAGGAAAACAACAAGGGTACACCGGGATCTGTGGAAGGGTTTCCAATCAAATAGCCCCTGGCATAGTGCTGTACCAATGAAAGGTAGGCATAGGCCCTATAGGTATAGGCCTGGCCCAAAATCCCGCTCAGTGTTGAGGTTTCCAACAAACTCCCGTCTGCGGTCCCTTCCGTAATTCTATTGATGAGTACATTGGCCCCCAATATGGTATTATAGCGATGGTGCCATAAAATCCTGCTTGTCAAAGAGGTGGGGAGGGTGTGGGAATTCCATTGCATTTCAGTTCGCCATCCCAAATTGTTCGCATTTGCCGAATGGATGATACCACCACTCAAGAGATCGCCCAAGGGTACCCAATAATGGTTACCCGCCCGCTGTGTACTACCCCCACTGAAAATGGTTTGGGATTGGGAGTACAGGCTACGGTGCAATCCGTTAATAATAAGCTGCATATTGTTTTCGTTGGCAAGTGCTTCAGAAGCAGATATGGCATCTGTGGGTGTTCTTTCCAGAAAATCCTCATCACAAGATGTCATGGTAATCGCAAGGATTGCGAATAACAAGAATTTTATTTTGCTTGACATAACGATTATAGTTTTTATTTATGAATTAGAATGATACGTTTAGACCTAAGGAAATAATTCTTGCCGGGCTAAAGTCATTACCCTGAGGTGCACCTGCAAATTCAAACTGGGGATCCAATCCGGTTCTTTTACTCTTAAGATACAAATTTTCCCCTGTTAGTGTAACCCTCAAGCTATTGAGTCCTAATTGTTCTGAAATTTTATTGTTGAACGTATACCCAAGGTTAACATTTCTCAAGGACCAAAATGAAGCATCCGTTAAAAATCTGTCGGACAATTCCCTTACCAGGTTAGGATTTCCATTTTCCATTCTAGGTACATTGGTAATGTCCCCTGGTTGTCGCCAAGCGTTCATGATGTCCGGGTGAAGTGCGCTTCCATAAGCTCCACTGTGCATAATATCAAAATATCCCCTATCCAGGACTTTTCCCCCAATACCATAGGTGATCAAGACATCCAATGAAAACCCTTTGTAGGTAAGGCTGTTGGCAACCGAGCCTAAAAGGTCCGGTACGGAAGTATCTCCTGTGTAGGCCCTTTCCGTTTCTTGCCAGTTATTGGTGGTCATTTGCTCTCCATTGCCATCCAACACGGGAACGCTCTCCCCATTTTCATCAAGTTCATACATTAGGAACAATTGATCTCCATTAGCTGGATCCACACCGGCCGTTCTCCACAAAAAGAAATCAAATCGGGACCGTCCTTCTGCCCATCTCGCTTCGTCTTCGATGAAAGGAGTTGGGATACTGGTAATTTCGTTTTTAAATGTGGAACCCTGTAAGGTAAGATCCCATCTAAAGTCACCTGTATCAACCAGATGTGTGGTCAACCCTATTTCCCAACCGGAATTGAACATGTCGCCCGCGTTTGTAGGAAATTCGTTTATTCCATTACTTGGCGCTATGGGCAGATTAATAAGTAGATCGGAAGAGTTCCGCTTATAGTATTCCACCGATCCTTCCAGGAAGTTATCAAACAGTGCAAACTCCAATGCAACATCATAGTTCTCAAGCGTTTCCCATACTAAATCCGGATTACCTAAATCCGTAAATATGGCAGCTGGGACTGCGGCATTGGACGTTATGGTGAATCTAGGTTGGGATATGAAAAAATCATCTATAAATTCCCCAGCCGTATTAATGCTACCCAAAGCATCATTTCCAACTTCACCATAAGAACCCCTTAGTTTTAATTGATTGACCCAAGATACATTTTCCATAAACTTTTCCTGGTCTATTCTCCAGGAAGCACCCACGGAGTAGAAAGTACCCCATCTTGTATCCCGGTCAAAGACCGATGAACCGTCCCGTCTGACCGAGGCGCTTAGATAGTACCTATTGTCATAGTTATAGTTGGTCCTCAAAAAGTATCCCTCAAGGCCTTTTTCGGTGGTCAATCCGTCCAAATCCACAATATTTGAGAAGTTGGCAAATTCAAAAATTCCATTGGACGCCTGTACAGTGGCCAAACCTTCATTACTTGACTCTATTCTTTCAAAACTTTCGTGACCTGCGGTGATGTCTATGTTGTGGTCACCAAAGCTCTTGATATAGGTCAGGATTTGGTTGAAATTCTCTACCGTTCTTCTGCCCCGTTCCTCACCATAGCGTCCATCGGGCTGGGCATCCCCGATAATCGCATTTTCGTATTCCTTTTCAAGTTCTTCATTGATATCCCTACCATAATTCACCCTAAGGTTAAGGCCATCCAGGATTTCTATATCCGCAAAAAATCGGAACCCATAGGTGTTGTCCCTATCACGCTCGTCGTTCAAAAGAAGTTCTTGCAGTGCATGACGACCTTGGTTAATGGGTCTTGAACCAATATTGAACTCAGCAAAACCTTCACCATTGTCAAATACAAGGTCGCCGAATTCATCCCTTACAAGGTTACCCTGTAGATCGTTCACATAAACAGGATAAACCGCACCAACATTATTGGCAAAGCCAAAAGGATTTACAATACTGTTCAATCCCGCAGAACTGGGGCCTACGGCCTCTGTAATGGTAATATTGGCACTACCTCCCATGGTAATACGTTCATTGACATCGAATTCGGCATTTAACCGAGTCGTTAACCTGTCGAAACTCGATGTAACCGCAAATCCTTCTTCATCCAGATAAGATGCGGAGAAAAATACTTTATGGTTCTCTCCTCCCGCGGAGATATTGACATTGTAGTTCTGCCTAACCCCGGTTTGCTCCAGTACATCAAACCAATCCAAACTCTGGTAGATTACCTGGGCGTTCGGGTTTATTCGACCGTCCGTTCCCACAATCTGGTCATTGGGCACATTAAATGGGTTGTATCCCAACTGATTGTATATGTTCGCGGAGGCAAATGCGGGATCCCCACCCCCTG
The DNA here is from genome assembly GCF_023016285.1 of Muricauda sp. SCSIO 64092. GTDB lineage: Bacteria > Bacteroidota > Bacteroidia > Flavobacteriales > Flavobacteriaceae > Croceivirga. Next base: position 3,381,715 of record NZ_CP095413.1, on the reverse strand, counting down.
CCGAGGAATTCTTTAAAGCTTCCCACATGATTTCATAATACTGTTGGGGACCAATCCGATCAAATGGGGGTACCGCTCTGGTTACCAGACCATATTGCATGGAGGCATTTACCTGCACCCCTTCCCTATTACCACTTTTTGTGGTGATCATCACCACTCCGTTTGCCGCTCTGGAACCGTACAGGGCTGTAGAAGCGGCATCTTTCAATATAGTAAAGGATTCTATGTCTTCCTGGTTGATGGTGTTCAAATTACCTTCGAATTGAATACCATCAACTATGAATAGGGGATCGGTATCACCGTTCAGTGTTCCCACACCCCGTATTACGATACTTGGTGTTGAACCAGGTTGTCCATTTGTGGATGTAAACTGAACACCTGTTGCCCGACCTTCTATGGCCGCTATAGGGGACGTAACGTTCCTTATGGCCAAGTCCTCAGCACCCACAACGCTGGCAGAACCCGTAAAGGCTTCTTTTGTAGTAGTACCATAGGCGGTTACAATCACCTCATCCAGGGCCTGGGCATCCTCTTCCATTTGAACATTTATGGTATTGGCAGCCCCAACTACCCTTCGCTCCGTTTTTTGTCCTATATAGGTAAATAGGAGGGCCTGTCCCTCCGCAACATTAATTGCATAATTTCCATCAAAATCGGTTTGGGTACCAATGGTAGTGCCCTCAACAATAATGTTTACCCCCGGTAACGGAAAACCGGCTTGGTCCACCACGTTACCAGTGACCGTTTTTTCCTGGGCCTGTAAAAATGCCGTTGTGCAAAGCAAAACAACAAAAGCCCCAAACAATTTCTTTACATTCATACGAGTTAAAGTTTTGTTAGTGATTAAAATGAGTTAGTGCAACTGAGAAAGGCGGGTGGCAAAGAGTATGTAATAGCTAATTCAAATAATACTTCTAGGAAGTAAACAAAACTTAAATGGAATCTTTGTTTTTTAGAAGTAAGGTCTCTCACCACCCTACCTTTACAATTGCACAACAAAGCAATCTATAAGCAGAAAGGAGCGAGTACTTTTACAACGGCAAGAACTTCAAAAAGCGTACTTGCCCATGGGCAAGTACGCTTTTTAACATAAATACATTTTAAATTGAATGCATCGATTTAGAAAATATTAAGAAATGTATAGGTCATACAAGAGTGTACCAAAAAGGTCCTTCACCATTAAGGGCAGAAGGACCATAATCCATAAGTATTGATAAATAAAATTTAGTTGCTGAAAAAATAAGGATTTACGAATTTAAGAAGGCACCATCTGCTGAGAGGAATAGCTATACAACGATGTATGTCTAAATTCGTTTGGGCTTAAACCCGTATCTTTTTTAAAAGCAAGGTAAAAGCTGTTCTTGCTGTTGAATCCTACTTCATACATTATCGCTTTTACACTAAGCATGGGGTTGGTCATTAAAAGGAATTTCGCTTCCTTAATCCTACAACTGTTCAGAAGCGCATAAAAGTTCTTGCAGTAATAGGTATTTATAACTTCGGATACCTTATAGCGATCTTGTTGGATATATTCAGAAAGTTCTCCCAACCCCAGTTCATTGTTTCTGTACAATTTGTCCTTCACCAGGGCATCTTCAATCCTGTTTTTGATTTTGAACGCTTGTTCCCGGGTCAATCCGGACTTTTTGTACTTTTGATGACCGGTATGCACTAAAGTTTTTGATTGGTCATCGATTGCGTGATATCCGATAATTTTCTTAAAAAGCCGTTTCATTTGATTGATGTTTTGGATTGTTACATTAAACTATCAATAAATAATGGCCTTTGAGTTTTTCCCGATAAGAGTTTACCTGATGGCGCGTGTTGAGATACGCAATCAACTACCCCCTGCAGCGCCATCGAGCTATCAGAGTCAAGACCGCTATGCCCCAAGAAACGAGACTTGCCTTATCTTAACTTCTGATTCCAAACCCAGGGGTTTCCTATGTTATTGGATTATCTGTATATTACCCCCAAGGAGAGCCCCGGAGAATTCTTATCTCAAAATAAATAGTGCGTGTTCAATAATAGGGACAATTGCGTTGCAACTTGTTCGGCAGAAATGTCCCATTGTGGATTGCCAAATTATAATTACGTAAGGGCAACCTTGTTAGCTGGTTTTTCGTCTATTAGAATATAGAGTATATTAAAAAATATACTTATGAATGGTCAAATTCAAAAGGCAGGATTAATCTCGGGAATTGGAATTTTTATCATGGTACTTACCGTACCCATAGCAGAATTTGTTATTTTCCCTGAACTCATAGATTATAAAAATGCCGAGATTACTTTCCATACTATAAACGAAAATCGCAAATTATTCACAGTAGGCATATTTCTACACTTGATTACCTTGATTTGCGATTTGGTAGTCGCATGGTCCTTATACATCTTTCTTAGACCAACGAATAAGGATTTTTCCCTACTCGTTGCTTTATTCCGCATTGCATTTGCGCTAATCACCCTGGCCGCTCTTCTAAATCTAGTAAGTGTACTCAACCTGACCATAAACTCGGATTACTTAAGTGTATTTGACCATGCGCTTTATGCCAAAGTCTTACTTGCCATTAAAAACTTCAATCTCCAATGGAGCTTTGCTTTTACCTTTTTTAGTTTATACCTCATTTTGCTCGGAATTTTGGTTTATAAATCCATGTACATCCCTAAATTTTTTGGAGTTGTTTTGATTATAGCGGGGCTGGGATATTTAGTGGAAACCATGAGAACCTTCTTTTTCCCATCCGTTGCAATGGATTATGTAATGATTACCTATTTTGGAGAGTTAATCTTTATGTTTTGGCTGCTGATTAAAAGTTGGAGAGTGAAAATCCTGGAGGATTAATACAAAAGGCAGAATTCTACAAAAAACCAAATACCTTGGTACTTGTAGAGAGGCATTAAAAACAATTGCCAACACGGGGTGTAATTAATTCCCGCAATCAATTATCTTTAGTCATGGGCGGACATTTTCCGTTTTGTGTCTTCCTCTCGTCCCGATAGTTATCAGGACCATCCGGAAACAAAAACGACCCACCCGAAGGTAACACGCGGTGTGGGCTGTAATCGTAACCGAGGCCATTGTACGCCATTTGAACCTAAAAAATACCTAATGAACAAGCGCTATATTTTAATAACCCTTGCAGTCTTTCTGTTAAGTTGCCAAACCAAAAAGAAAGAAGTTAAAGATGATGTCCAAAGTGTTTTGCCTGAAAAGGGATTAAAAAGATTGGTTGAGGCCAATGTTTTAACTTCCAACGAACTGCCCAAAATTGAAATTAAGGTGGAGAATGAGTTTCGTTTTATGGGTCAATTTGATTTTGAAATACTGGCATCTTCAGATGAATACCCTGAGGACATGCAAGGGAAAGCGGTAGCAGCGGGTGAACGATATATTTTTGCCCAAGTGAATGAAAATCGTTCGGTAGACAAGCTCTTTATAGTTCAGTTTGAAGGATTTTTACCTGAAAACGATTTCATATATAACTATAATTTTAGTACCGCAGACTCCATTGGCGGAAATAGATATCGTCACAATACCTGGTTCTATGACAGTAAAAAATTGGCCCAGGAAAATCCAAACGAGGAAGGTGCTAAAACCAGAGCTTTCTTGGAAGGTAAGGGTTATGTCCTGGAAGATGAATTTATGATGTCGCGTTTTGTTGGCTTGGCCAGTGAGGACAGAAAAAATGAAATTATAATTTTTTACCTAGAAATGTTGAATAAAACTACCGGAATTTCCTTAGAGGAATATGAAAATTCGATAAGCGCTGAGAAAGCTGAATCCATCAGGAATTCATTTATAGGACGCTCAAGGAAAAGCTTTGAGATCATCAAAGGATAAGGGTATACAAATGGAACCCTGTTTAAAATTCAACCCGAAATGAACTATGAATAGATGACTAGGGAGAAAGTTTTACAAGATATCATTGATGGATATCGAGCTACCATCCGTCAAAGATATCAATACCAAAATATCAAACGTCACTATGAAATTCCTGAAACAATAAATGAGGAGACCGTTATTCTTCTCAGAAATTATTTTTTGAACCATATCTACCCTGATTTTGAAAAGCGGAGGGAATTGGACAAAGCTTTCCAAAGTTTGGATGAATACATAAAGCAACCTCAAAAATTAATACAAGTAGTATTGGATGCTTCCAAGCTCATCTTCAATTATGGGAGACATCTGCCTAAAATTTTGAATACCGGACTAAAAGCGATGAAGTCGTTTCGTGCAGCTGCAAAATTTGAAAATATTTTTGTTGAGGAAGCGATAAAAAATAATATGGAAGCCCCTTATGATTTATCAAAAATCAATAGGCTTGTCAACTTATTACCTCGCCAAGAAATAGAAGATTTCATCGAAACTTCCCAGTCCTTATTTCAAACGCTACATGATAAAGCCTTGATACATAAAATTATAGAGACTATTGAGTTTTTGATTTCTGTAATGAGAAAAAAAGAAAAATCCTATTCATTGAGCCAAATCAAGGGGCTTGAACTTGGCCTTGAAATGCTGGTGGAGGGCAATAAATTATTTAATCAATTAACAAAAAAAGATCAAAAAAAATTGATATCATTGATTACGATGATAGAAAGGGATAGGTTAAATCAAATTTCTTAAAAACACAAAAGCCAACCCCCTACAAGGAGCGATAGTTTGATAGCCGGCAAGCCCCTCTCCCATTGGGGCAAACACCAGCCGACAACCATCTATCCGCCGAGTGTTGTGCTTTATTTGAAAATGGAATACAATGAACGAATTAAACAAAAAGTATAAAGCCTTTAGAGTAGAAGAAAAGGAGGGAAAATTTATTTGCTCCATACAAGAATTGGAATTAGCTCCCCTGGAAAAAGAAGAACTTCTAATTAGGGTGCACTATAGTTCGCTCAACTATAAAGATGCATTGTCTGCCACTGGAAATAAGGGAGTTACAAGGGAATACCCACATACTCCCGGTATTGATGCAGTTGGGATTATCGCACAATCGCAAAGTGAAAATTTTGCGGTTGGTGAAAAAGTAATTGTTACCAGTTATGATTTGGGCATGAATACCGATGGTGGGTTTGGTGAGTATATCAAAGTTCCTTCGGATTGGGCGGTAAGATTACCCGAAAAAATGACCATGAAAGAAGCCATGTTGATCGGCACAGCTGGATTGACCGCGGGAATGTCTGTTTTAAGACTCACGGAGTTAATTAAGCCGGAAAATGGAAAAATAGCGGTTTCCGGAGCTACTGGTGGGGTCGGTTCAATAGCAGTTTCCATATTGGGCAAATTAGGATATTCGGTAGTTGGTATTACAGGAAAAGAATCGGAAACCGAATACCTGAAGAGCATTGGGGCCACCGAAATTTTATTGCGTAGTGAAATTGAAGACTTTAAGAACAGGCCACTATTAAAACCTTTATTTGCCGGTGCAATTGATACCGTTGGTGGAGTGATTCTCGAAAACATCATTAAATCGACGGCTGTCTTGGGTGTTGTTACTTGTTGTGGTAATGTGGCATCACCAAAACTGGAATTGACCGTTTTCCCATTTATTTTGAGAGGCGTTACCCTCATTGGTATTGATTCCCAAAATTATCCAATGAAATACAGAAAAAAAGTTTGGGAGATGCTCTCAGAAGAATGGAAAATAAATCAAGAAGCACTAGCGTATAGTGAGGTCACACTTGAAGGAATCGAAGAAAAAATAGCCTTAATCTTAGATGGAAAGTTAAAAGGCCGAACCGTTATAAAATTAGTAGAGTAAAAAAAATAGCCCTAAAACACCAAAGCCTTGCAAATCAAAAGGATTTGCAAGGCTTTGTTTATCCTAAAAAAGTGGGCGCGAAGGGATTCGAACCCCTGACCCTCCCGATGTAAAATCGGGATGCTCCCCACCATTAGTACAAGTCACTTTTGATCAACTTTTCTAGCATTGCCCTGCTTTTCCATTTCTTTATTTGCAATTCCCGTTTTAGGGCGTCCGCCCTTAAATCAAATTCTTCCGTATACTTCAGTTCCCAATCTTTCGCCCTACCTGTAAATCCCTTATGATTGTACAGGTGCTTTTCAAGTCGCTTGGGAACATCTCCCGAACAACCCACATAATAGGCATCCAATGTAGCGGAATAGAGAATGTAAACGGAGTATTTCACACTGAATAACTTCAAAAAAAATCCCAAAGCTATGCTTTAGGATTTCATTGTGGGCGCGAAGGGATTCGAACCCCTGACCCCCTGGGTGTAAACCAGGTGCTCTGAACCAACTGAGCTACGCGCCCCCATTCTCAAAACGGAGTGCAAATATAGCATGAATTTTCTGTTTCCCTAACGAAAAATGAAATATTTTAAACCACCTCAGCAACAACAAAAGTACTGCCACCAATATAGATGAGGTCATTAGTTCCGGCTTTTGCCATTGCTTTGTCCAACCCTTTTTGAACAGTAGCATATTTTTTCCCTTTCAGTCCAATGGTATTGGCCAGATCCAGCACCTCCTTTGCATCCATCCCCCTTGGTACATTGGGTTTCACAAAATAATAATGGGCTTCTTTGGGAAACAATCGCAATAGGTCTTTGACATTCTTATCATTAACAAAACCAACGACCATATGAAGCTCCTTAAATTCTTGCCGTGACACTTGCTCAAAAACCAGTTCCAAACCCTCTTTGTTATGTGCCGTATCACAAACTACCATTGGCTTTTTTTCCAGTACCTGCCATCTTCCCAATAAACCTGTATTCCGAACAACACTTTGCAAACCCTTTTCTATATGTTCTTTGGTGATATTGAAATCCCTTATTGTCCTTAAACAAGCGACCACCCCTCTACTGTTTTTGTCTTGATAGTCCCCCAGCAAATCCGTTCGGTATGATGGAATATCCAAATCATCTGCAAAGATGATTTCCGCTTTTCTCTGATTTGCAATCAATGTAAAGATCATTTCCGTTTCGGGCTGTCGCTCACTTATCACTGCCGGAATGTTTCTTTTGATGATTCCCGCCTTTTCCATGGCAATCTTTTCCAGGGTATTCCCTAAAATGGACATATGGTCATATCCAATATTGGTAATCAGACTTACCTCTGGCCTAATAATATTCGTTGAGTCCAGTCGTCCGCCCAGTCCTACTTCAATAACAGCGATGTCCACTTGTTCTTTTGCGAAATACTGAAAAGCCATTCCCACGGTCATTTCAAAAAAGGAAAGCTGATGATATTCCAAAAAAGATTGGTGTTCCCCTATGAATCCCTTTACAAAATCCTTTCCGACCATCTCCCCATTGATCTTTATCCGTTCCCTAAAATCCTTTAAATGGGGTGAGGTATAAAGCCCAGTTTTATGACCCGCCTCCTGAAGAATGGAAGCCAACATATGACAGGAAGAACCTTTTCCATTGGTGCCCGCCACATGAATGGTCTTGATTTTTTTTTCGGGATGGTCCAAATGCTCGGAAAAAGCCAGGATATTGTCCAGCTTCCCTTTAAATGCACCTACTCCTTTTATCTGATATATCGGCAATTGGGCAAAAAGCCAATCCAAGGTTTCCTGATAGGTCACTATTGCCCCAGTTTAAAGTTGACCACTACAAAACCTACTTGTTGTGAGGGGGCATTGGAATCCAAATTCCATTGATGGAGAAATGCTGTTTTTTTTGCGGGTTCCAAAAGACAAGGCGCATTATTTGTAGTTCCTTTTACGCCTGGTGTGGCCTTTATGACTTTTCCGTTCCTATCCACCACAATACGGACAACAACCCTACCATCCTCGTTGCATTCCTGCTGTACTTTGCCCTTGCTAACCAGGGACCTGCCATTGAGCCCATAACCCCCAGTGCCGGCCCCGGGAGCCCCATAATATGAGGTCGCATAGGGATTACCCTCCGGTCTACCTTTATCCCCGGCCCTGTCATCATCGCCTTCACTACCGGTCTCAGTACCTTCAGATTTGCCAATCCCTCCCATTAGGGCATCCAATTTCCTTTTCTTCGCGTCTTCCTCCTCCCTTTTTCTAGCTTCAGCTTCCGCCCTTTCGCGTTCTTTTCTTTCGGCTTCCGCCTTGGCTTTTTTAGCCGCTTCCTCCGCCTTGCGTTTGGCTTCGCGTTCTTGTTTGAGCCTTATGGTTTCCTCACTGTCCTGTGTAATTACCTTTTCCGTGGGTTCTTCCTTTTTTACTTCTTCCTTTGGTTCGCTTTTTTCGGCAACGGCCTCCTTTTCCTCAATCACTTCTTTTTGGGGTTCATTGGGTGGTTTTGGAATATCCCTGGGTTCCGATTTTATCTTTTGTAGGGGTTGCCGATTCCCGGAACCAAAATCCATTGTCCCAAAATTGATGGCAATCCCTTTTTCTTCAGGAGGGTCCAGATAGGTTAACCCAATATAGAAAAGTACCAGAACCAATAAACTTAACAGTACAGTGGTCAGGGTAAACGATTTCTTTTTGTGTCTCGTGTCTAAAAATGACATCTACTTTGGTCGCACGGCCAAAATTACCTTGTAGTTGTTCCTGTTGGCAATATCCATGACGTTAACTGCCTCCCGTATGGCAACACTTTCTTCCGCCCTAAGGATAATGGTAGGCTTTTCTTGACCTTCAAGTGCTTTTTTTAATTCAATTTCAATGTATTCTCCGTTAATCTGCTCGTTGTTCACAAAATACCTTAGGTTTTTGTCTATGGTCACCGAAACATTTTGTGTGTTCGTCGATTTTCCTTTTGCCTTTGGCAATAGTAGATCCAATGCGTTCGGGGCATTGGAGGTAAGCATAAAAAAGACCAACAATAGAAAGACAATGTCCGTCATGGAGGACATGCTAAACTCTGGGCTTACTTTATTTCTACCTTTTAATTTCATTTTTGCTACGCGGGTTCATTCAACAAATCCAAAAATTCCACAGCATTGGCTTCCATTTTATGGACCACCTTGTCCGTTCTGTTCACCAAATGGTTATACCCAATATAGGCGATGATGCCTACAATAAGACCTGCCACCGTGGTTGTCATTGCCGTGTATATCCCAGAAGCCAGGGATCCCATTTCCGCTTGTCCACCACTACTGGCCATTTCATGGAAAGCAAGAATCATTCCAATAACGGTTCCAAGGAAGCCGATCATGGGTGCCGAACCTGCTACCGTAGCCAGGATATTGACATTTTTTTCCAATTTATAGACTTCAAGGGTGCCCGCATTTTCGATTGCGGTATTGATGTCGTCCAAGGGTTTTCCAATTCGGGCCACCCCTTTTTCCGTCAATCGTGCTACGGGGGAATCCGTTTGCGCACAAAGTAACCTGGCGGCTTCAATTTTTCCGTTCATGACATGGTCACGAATTTGGTTCATGAAGTTTTTATCGATTTTGGATGCCGCAGTAATGGCAAAAGTGCGTTCAAAATAAATGTATAATGCCACAAATAACAGCACAAAGAGTACGGTAACAATAATGGTGCTGGCCGCACCTCCATTGATAATCAAGTCAATAACGGAAAGCGTTTTTTCCTCTGATAGCTCTGTCGCCAATTCCTCAGAGGCTACTTGTTCCTGAAGTATAGTCATAGGTGTCCCCAATTTTATTGCAATATAACGGGGAATTTGAATAAAAATTATACGTTCAGTACAAAATCACGCAGTAAGATAAAAGTCAATCCTCCGGAAATAAACCCTACAAAGGCCAACCAGGCAATCTTTTTTAAGTACCAGAAAAAGTCAATCTTTTCCATACCCATGGCCACCACCCCAGCTGCGGAACCAATGATCAACATACTTCCACCCGTACCTGCCGAGTAGGCAATAAAATGCCAAAGCGGACTGTCCGTAGGCTCCGAAAACATCCCCATACTGGCTGCTACCAAGGGCACATTGTCTATAATTGCAGAGCCAATGCCCAACAAGAGCACTACAATATCCGTATTGGGAATGGCTGTTTTTAAAACTTCGGCATAATTAAAAAGGATTCCCAGGGATTCCAACGCGGCCACAGCCAATAAAATTCCCAAAAAGAACAATATACTGGGCAATTCAATTTTTGTAAGTGCAGAATGGACAGGACTATGGTGTGATGATTCATGATGCTCTTCATCAACGGCAGAACTAATGGCAAATTTGGCATTACTATAGATTTCGGCAAAAGTGGCCACCACAGCCAGGGATAGCATCATACCCACATACGGTGGTAAATGCGTCACCGTTTTGAAAAAAGGAACAAAAACAATGGACCCCAGTCCCAAATACAACATAGTAGCGCCATATCTGGATGTAGATTCCTGTTCTTCCACCTGGGTATCTTCCACTTCGCCGGTAAACACCTTAAACCTACTGGCAATGAAGGTAGGCACAATGGTACAGATTATGGAGGGCAACAATACATGGAGAACCAGTTCATAGGCACTTACTTTATTGGCAATCCACAACATTGTAGTGGTAACATCCCCTATAGGTGACCATGCCCCTCCCGCATTTGCGTTAATAACGATCAGACCGGCAAACCACAACTTGGTCTGTCTATCCTTGATCACCTTTTGTAGAATGGTTACCAAAACTATAGTGGCGGTTAAATTGTCTATGATTGCAGATAGTACAAACGCCAAAATGGAAAATAGCCATAATAGTTTTCGTTTGCTCTTTGTTTTGATAAAACCTTTTATAGTGGCAAACCCATTAAAGTAATCTATGATTTCCACAATGGTCATGGCACCTAATAGAAACACCAATATTTCGGCAGTTTTACCCAAGTGATGTAGCAACGTTTCCTCAACAAGGTGCATTTTATCCTCATGGATCAAATCTGCAAACCCATCCACAAGGGCATGTTTGGTAGAATCGAACCAGGAACCAAACCCATCTATTCCCAAAGCCACCAAGGCCCAAAGGATGGCCATCATGGCCAAAGCCGGAATAAGCTTATCAATTTTCAGGTTATGTTCTAAGGTAATCGCCAGATAACCGGCCAGAAAAACAATAATAATGATAGTTTCCATTATTTGAAGTTTGGTTTAGGTGCAGTTATTAAATCTGATTTGTCCGTAGTTTTTGAGCCTACAATCAATCCAGTTAAATATAAGGATTGCCCTTAGAATCTCCCAAATGCCATTAACTTTTTTTAGATTGATTATTTGTTTGCATCAACCCAATTCTATTGAAAAATCCCTATTCAAAGCTTATCTTTGCAGTGTTTTTTTAACTATTTCTCAATACACATGAATTTTTCCCTTTCAGAAGAGCAGTTAATGATTCAACAAGCTGCAAGAGATTTTGCCCAAAACGAATTGTTACCTGGTGTTATCGAAAGAGATGATGCCCAGGAATTCCCAAAGGAACAGGTTTCAAAAATGGGTGAATTAGGTTTTATGGGCATGATGGTGAACGAGAAATATGGTGGAAGTGGATTGGATACCCTTTCCTATGTATTGGTCATGGAAGAACTTTCCAAAATTGACGCTTCCTCCTCCGTCATCGTTTCGGTAAACAATTCTTTGGTATGTTGGGGATTGGAAACCTACGGAACCGAGGAACAGAAGGCAAAGTATCTAACCCGATTGGCCACTGGTGAAATTATCGGTGCATTTTGTCTTTCCGAGCCGGAAGCGGGCAGTGACGCCACATCACAAAAGACAACGGCCAAAGACATGGGGGATCACTATGTCTTGAATGGAACCAAAAACTGGATAACCAACGGGAATTCCGCAGCGGTCTATTTGGTCATTGCACAGACGGATGTGGAAAAAGGCCATAGGGGGATCAATGCATTGATTGTGGAGAAGGACATGGAAGGATTTGAAATTGGTCCCAAGGAAAACAAACTGGGAATCCGCGGAAGTGATACCCATTCCCTTATTTTCAATGATGTAAAAGTCCCCAAGGAAAATAGGATAGGCGAAGACGGTTTTGGATTTAAGTTTGCCATGAAAACCCTGGCGGGGGGACGTATTGGAATCGCTGCCCAAGCCTTGGGCATTGCTGCTGGAGCTTATGAACTGGCCTTAAAATATTCCAAGGAACGCAAGGCTTTTGGGACGGAAATAGCAAACCACCAGGCCATTGCCTTTAAACTGGCCGATATGCATACCAAGATACAAGCAGCCAGAAATTTGGTATACCAAGCAGCCTGTGATAAAGATAACGGGGATAACTATGACCTTTCCGGTGCCATGGCCAAGTTATATGCAGCGGAAACTGCCATGGAAGTGACCGTGGAGGCCGTTCAAATCCATGGCGGCAATGGCTTTGTAAAAGACTACCATGTAGAACGATTGATGCGGGACGCCAAAATCACCCAAATCTATGAGGGTACTTCCGAAATTCAAAAAATCGTGATTTCCAGAAGTATTCTCAAGGACTAAAAGGGGGCCTTAGTTCCATAAATCCCAAAAGAATTTCTTTTCTTTTTACAAACACCCCCATTTTTATAGGGGTCCATTGTTCTTAAATTGAAGATTAATGGACAATACCCCAAAGCATTATACATACCTGTCTTTTTCAGCCCAATATTTTAAGGATTATCAAAAAAGTGTTTTCATTTTTTTAACACTGATAATTTTGTAATGATTTTTTATAAAGACTGTAATTATTTCTTTCTTTAACTATAAGCCTTGAAAATAATGTGATCATTATGATATTTTTGAGAAAATGTCGTAATATGGGATTGGAGAGACAAGGACTTTACTTACCGGAATTTGAGCATGATAATTGTGGTGCTGGTTTTATCTGTAGCCTACAGGGAAAGAAATCCAATGATATCATCCACAAGGCGCTGGAGATTTTGGATAAACTGGAACATAGGGGAGCGGTAAGTGCCGATGGTAAAACGGGGGATGGTGCAGGGATTCTTATTGATATCCCCCATGATTTTTTCAAAAGCACCTGTTCTTTTGAACTTCCCAATGCGGGGGACTATGCCACCGGCAATGTATTCCTACCAAAAAAGGAAAATCAGAGGGAATTCTGCGAAAAGACATTTGAAAAGAACATCAGGAAACAGGGATTGGAACTTCTTGGATGGCGTAACGTGCCCGTTAATAAATCCGTTCCAGGTAGGATTGCGACAGAAACCGAGCCTTTTGTAAAACAGATTTTTGTGGCCAAAGGTGAGGCCATGGATAAGTTTCAGTTTGACCTAAAACTTTTTATTGCCAGAAAAGTTACCGAACATGAAATAAATGCGTCCAAACTCTCACAGCATCATTTCTTTTATGTCCCCAGCCTTTCCCAAAAAATCATCATTTTCAAGGGGTTGTTGATGCCGCAGGACATAAGCAGGTACTATGAGGATTTACTTGACCCCAGGGTGGTAACCCGACTGGCCCTTGTCCATCAACGTTTTTCAACGAACACCTTCCCTACCTGGGATTTGGCCCAACCCTTCAGGTATATGTGCCATAATGGTGAAATAAACACCCTTCGTGGCAACATAGCACGTATGCATTCCCGGGAAGAATTGCTAAAAAGTGAATGGTTTGGTGATGAAATCAAAAATATTCTGCCCATTGTGCTTCCCGCAAAATCCGATTCCGCCAGTTTGGATATGGTGGTTGAGCTCTTGTTAATGACCGGCCGTTCACTTCCGGAAGTAATGATGATGCTGGTCCCAGAGGCTTGGGAAAAGAATGAGGAGATGTCCAAGACCAAAAGGGCCTTTTATGAATACAACTCCTGTGTTATGGAACCTTGGGACGGACCCGCTTCCATTCCCTTTACGGACGGCAGCTATATAGGGGCCGTATTGGACAGGAACGGTCTTCGTCCCTCACGTTATTCCGTTACCAAAAACGGTTATGTGGTGATGTCCTCCGAAACTGGGGTTGTGGATTTGGAACCCGAAAATATTGAATACCATGGAAGATTGGAGCCCGGTAAAATGTTTCTGGTCAATATGGAAGAAGGTAGGATCGTGAATGATGAAGAAATCAAGGAAAAAATTGCCAAAAGACACCCTTATGAAAAATGGCTCAAAAAAAACCTAATCTACTTAAAGGACATCCCGTACAACGATTGCCCTATTTTCCTGGGTGAATTCCCATTGAAAACAAGGACCAATACCTTTGGTTACACCCAAGAGGACATCAACACCATTATCATGCCCATGGCGAAAGCCGGAAAAGAACCCATTGGATCTATGGGATCGGATACGCCAATCGCCGTATTGTCAGAAAGGCCACAACTTATTTACAACTATTTCAAACAGCTATTTGCGCAGGTGACCAATCCACCTTTGGACGGTATCCGTGAAGAACTCATATGCGACATTAGCCTTACCTTGGGAAGTGATCAAAACATCTTTGAAATCAATGAGCTCCATTGTCGTAAACTGAAAATTCAAAATCCTGTTATTTCCAAGGAGGATTTGGACAAGATCAAAAACCACGACCGCAGTCCGGATTACAAAGTGGTTTCCATTTCTACGCTATATGAAATCTCAAAAGGCCATAATGGTCTGGAAGAAGCATTGGAGGACATCTTAAAACAAGCTTCCGATGCTGTTGATCAAGGCACCAATATTATCATACTATCCGATAGGATGGTCAGTAAGGAAATGGCTCCAATACCGGCCTTACTCTCTTGTTCCATGGTCAATAGTGGGCTACGAAAATTGGGCAAACGCTCTCGATTAAGCATTATTGTTGAATCTGCGGAACCAAGGGAAGTACATCACTTCGCGCTATTGTTCGGTTTTGGCGCAAGTGCCATTAATCCGTATTTGGTCAATGAAATCATTGGCCAACAGATCAAAGAAAATGACATCACTGAATTTACGTTCCAGGAGGCCATAGACAACTATAACAAAGCCGTGGGAAAAGGAATTTTGAAGGTGATGAACAAAATTGGAATCAGCACCTTAAATTCTTATCGGGGTTCCCAATTATTCGAATGTATCGGAATCAACACCAAAGTGGTGGAAAAGTATTTTCCAAATACCCCCACGCGAATTCAGGGTATTGGATTGTACGAGATTGAAAAGGAAATCACAAAGAGGCACCATAAAGCCTTTAACGAAGAAGAAGTTGCCGCTAACCTTGAATTGGAAATCGGTGGTGAATATCGTTGGAGACGGGATGGGGAAAAACATATGTTCAATCCATTGACCATTGCCAAACTTCAAAAAGCGGTACGAAGCAATGAACCAAAGACCTACAAGGAGTATTCCAAACTGGTCAATGAACAATCAAAATCATTACTGACCATTAGGGGGCTTTTTGAATTCTCCAATTACGACCCCATTCCCATTGAGGAAGTGGAACCATGGACCGAAATCGTAAAACGATTCAAAACAGGTGCCATGTCGTATGGAAGCATTAGTAAAGAGGCCCATGAAAACCTTGCTATTGCCATGAACCGAATCGGGGGAAAAAGCAATTCTGGGGAAGGTGGTGAAGATTCGGCCCGCTTTTATAAGAACCAGACCGGTGATTGGAAAAATAGTGCCATAAAACAGGTGGCGTCTGGTAGGTTTGGGGTTACTTCCAACTATCTGACCAACGCACAGGAAATACAGATCAAGATGGCCCAAGGGGCCAAACCTGGGGAAGGTGGCCAACTTCCGGGACCAAAAGTAAATCCAGCTATTGCCAAAACCCGAAACTCCACTCCCTATGTGGGATTGATCTCTCCTCCCCCTCACCACGATATTTACTCCATAGAGGATTTATCGCAACTGATTTACGATTTAAAATCGGCCAATAGGGAGGCCAGAATCAATGTAAAACTGGTTTCCGAAGTAGGGGTAGGTACCATTGCGGCTGGAGTTTCAAAAGCCAAAGCCGATGTCATTCTTATTTCTGGCTACGATGGAGGTACGGGTGCTTCCCCATTAACCTCTTTAAAACATGCAGGACTGCCGTGGGAATTGGGTATTGCGGAAGCCCAACAGACCTTAGTGCTGAACGATTTACGAAACCGTGTGGTATTGGAATGCGATGGTCAATTGAAAACAGGGCGGGATGTTGCCGTTGCATGCCTTTTAGGAGCTGAAGAGTTTGGTTTCGCAACCGCGCCCCTTGTAGCTTCCGGTTGCATCATGATGCGCGTATGCCATTTGAACACCTGTCCCGTGGGTATTGCCACCCAAAATCCAGAACTCCGCAAAAAGTTTAAAGGCAAGCCCGAACATGTTGTGAATTATATGTATTTCGTAGCCCAGGAGCTACGGGAAATAATGGCACAGCTTGGGTTTAGAACGGTAAATGAAATGGTGGGCCAGGTCCAGAAATTGGATAGAAAAAAAGCCATTGAGCATTATAAGGCCGCAGGTATTGACCTATCACCAATACTGTACCAAATTGAAGTTGGGGAGGGTACCAAATTGCACAATACAGAAAGCCAAATTCACGATATAGAGCAATCCATTGAATTTGGGATCATTGCCAAGGCACATCCCGCTTTATTTAGAAAGGAGCGGACCACATTGGATTTTCCAATAAAGAACACGGATAGAGCTGTTGGGGCCATTATTAGTAACGAAATTTCAAAAATCTATGGTGCGGATGGGCTGCCCCAAAATACATTGAGATTGAACTTTACGGGTTCAGCAGGGCAAAGCTTTGGAGCCTTTGCGACCAAAGGTTTGACCATGATCGTCAATGGAAACACGAACGACTATTTGGGCAAGGGACTTTCCGGAGCCAAATTAATCATAAAAGTTCCGGAGAAAGCCACTTTAGTTCCAGAGGAAAATATTATAACGGGAAATGTGACCTTATATGGGGCAACCTCCGGTGAGGCCTATATCAATGGTAAAGCTG